>JAWUXS010000062.1:0-11073 GCA_034111185.1 Paracoccaceae bacterium
CCCCCCCAATGCCTACCCACCCAGGAAGCCGAACGGTTTGACCGTCTTCGCCTGTTGCGATCCCGCCGCGTAGGCATTGCCACCTACAAGCGGCTTTTGCGTGAACATGGTACTGCGGCCGCAGCTCTGACCGCATTACCAGAGATCGCAGCAAAAGCCGGCGTTTCTGATTATCAAATCTGCCCCGAAGGCGTGATCCACGCTGAAATCAAAGCGGCACGCAAGATCAACGCACGGCTTATCATGATTGATGACGCCGATTACCCCACGCAGCTGCACGATATAGATGATGCGCCGCCTATGTTCTGGACTATTGGGCAACAGGACATGTTGCGCCGGCCCATGGTCGCGCTTGTTGGTGCCCGCAACGCGTCTTCGCTGGGTACCCGTATGACAAAACGGTTGGCTGCAGAGTTAGGCGAGGCTGGCTACGTGATCGTTTCAGGCTTAGCACGCGGTGTTGATACCGCCGCCCACCTTGGCAGCATCGAGACGGGAACAATCGCGGTGCAGGCAGGTGGTGTTGATAACGTGTATCCCGCCGAAAATGCTGAACTGGCGAAACAAATCGCAGAAAAAGGTCTACGCCTTGCCGAGATGCCCGTTGGGATGACACCACAAGCGCGCCATTTTCCGGCACGCAACCGTATCATCGCAGGACTGGCCCAAGCCGTGGTTGTGGTTGAGGCCGCTGCGAAATCAGGCAGCTTAATCACCGCCAAGAACGCGCTGGACCAAGGGCGTGATGTATTGGCAGTGCCAGGTCATCCGTTTGACGCCCGCGCAGCAGGTGGCAACATGCTGATCCGCGATGGGGCGATATTGGTACGATCAGCGGCTGATGTCATCGAGGCATTGACCCCGATTGCACCCGCTGCATCGGAACTGCCGCTTTGCCCACCAACTATATCTAAGCCCCGCAGTTTGCGTGAATCTGCAAAATTACACACCGAGATTTTGGCCAGACTTGGCCCCTCGCCTGTTGCCGAAGACCAATTGATCCGTGATCTGCAAACAGCACCAAGTTCCGTTACACCAGCGTTGATGGAACTCGAACTGGATGGAAAAATCATCCGGCAAGCAGGCGGGCTATTAGCGCGCGTCAGCTGAAGTCGCCTGACATTTCGAAAGAATTCTCTTTATTTGCAAATAGTTGCTGTAAATTTCCTTTTACGGGGAATAGATTGCGAATTGGCCGCATTGACATTCATTGCCCCGCGCCCACATCTTGCCCGACCAAAGAGACCCGATATTTTTAAGGATTCCCATGCCAGTCGTTGTTGTAGAATCCCCCGCTAAGGCCAAGACAATCAACAAATATTTGGGCAGTGACTATACAGTCTTGGCCTCATATGGACATGTTCGTGACCTGCCCGCAAAAAACGGCTCGGTCGACCCAGAGGCCGATTTTGAGATGTTATGGGAGGTCGGCAGCGACAGCAAAAAGCATATCAAGGCTATTGTTGACGCGCTGAAGAACGATAACG
Organism: Paracoccaceae bacterium; assembly: GCA_034111185.1. Lineage (GTDB taxonomy): Bacteria > Pseudomonadota > Alphaproteobacteria > Rhodobacterales > Rhodobacteraceae > Yoonia. The sequence continues at coordinate 1,488 of JAWUXS010000062.1, forward strand.
AACTGATCCTCGCGACCGACCCCGACCGTGAGGGCGAAGCGATTTCATGGCACCTGACCGAGACATTGTTGGCGCGCAAAGCGATCAAAAAGGACACGCCGGTCAGTCGTGTTGTGTTTAATGCGATCACAAAGAACGCTGTTCTTGATGCGATGGCCAACCCGCGTCAGGTCGATCAGCCGTTGGTCGACGCCTATCTGGCGCGCCGCGCATTAGACTATCTTGTAGGCTTTAACCTGTCGCCGGTTCTATGGCGCAAATTGCCGGGTGCGAAATCAGCGGGCCGTGTGCAGTCAGTTTGTCTGCGTATCATCGTTGAGCGTGAGATGGAGATCGAAGTCTTCCGCGCCCAAGAATACTGGACAGTTAAGGCGATCATGCAGACGCCGCGCGGTCAAATATTTGAGGCGCGCCTGACAACACTTGCTGGCGATAAGCTGGATAAATTCAGCATTGAAAACCAAATGCAGGCCGAAATGGCTGTGCAGGCGATCAATTCCCGCGACCTGACAGTCAGGTCTGTCGAAGCAAAGCCCGGTACACGTAATCCGTCGCCGCCGTTCATGACGTCAACCTTGCAGCAAGAAGCATCGCGCAAGTTTGGCATGGGCGCAAAGCAAACGATGGGCTGCGCGCAGCGCCTATATGAAGCTGGCCTGATCACATACATGCGGACCGACGGTATCGACATGGCACCAGAGGCCGTGACCGAAGCCCGCGAAGCGATCAAAGCAAAGTTCGGGGCCGAGTATGTCCCTGCATCGCCACGTGTTTACAAGAACAAAGCCAAAAACGCTCAAGAAGCCCACGAATGTGTACGCCCTACTGACCTGATGGTTGATACGGCGACAGCGAAAATCTTGGATAGTGATCAGCGCAAGCTATACGATCTGATCTACAAGCGGACGATTGCATCGCAGATGGAGGCGGCACGTTTTGAACGTACTGCCGTTGATGTCGCCAGCGACGATGGTCAGGTTGTCATGCGCGCCAATGGTCAAGTTATGGTCTTTGATGGCTTTATCGCGATCTACGAAGAAGGCCGCGACGATTCAGTTGCTGATGATGACGACAAGCGTCTGCCGCAGATCATGGAAGGCGAGCCCGCCAAAAAAGAGCGCGTCGATCCTGAACAGCATTTCACCCAGCCTCCGCCACGTTATACCGAGGCGACGCTGGTTAAGCGCATGGAAGAATTGGGCATTGGTCGTCCATCAACCTATGCGTCTATCGTTACAACAATCCAAGACCGCGGCTATGTGGAGAAGGATAAAAACCGTCTGATCCCACAAGACAAAGGTCGTTTGGTGACGGCGTTTCTTTCGAATTATTTCCGCAAATATATCGGTTATGATTTCACGGCGGATCTGGAAAACCAGCTTGACGAAGTCAGTGCGGGAAACGGTGATTACAAGAAAGTCCTGCACAGTTTCTGGCGTGATTTTTCTGCAGCGATTGGCGAAACAGCCGATCTGCGGATCACAGAGGTTCTTGAAAAGATTAACGAAGTTCTTGAGCCGCACCTGTTCCCTGCCGAAGAAGACGGTAGCGACCCGCGTGCTTGTAAGAACTGTGGCGTAGGCCGCCTATCGATGCGCACTGCCCGTTCGGGCGGCGCGTTCATTGGCTGTTCAAACTACCCAGAGTGTCGGTACACACGTCCATTTGGCCCACCAAATCCAGAGCTTGAAGCATCAGCAATTCCGCCAGACGGAAAGCTGCTTGGTGAAGATGCGGGCGACGATATCCGCGTGTTCAAAGGCCGCTTTGGTCCTTATGTTCAGCGCGGTGCTGTAACTGACGAGAATAAGAAACCACCACGTCAGGGTGTTCCAGAAGGTTGGAACCCTGAGGAAATCGGCATCGAAGACGGCCTTAAATTGCTTGAGTTGCCGCGACCGTTGGGTGAGCACCCAGAAGACGGCGTGATGGTTTGGGCGAACCTTGGACGTTACGGCCCGTATCTCAAGCACGCTGAAAGCACGTCATTCAAGGGTGGCACGAATGCCAACCTTGAGAGCATCGAAGATGTTTGGACGGTTGGTATGAACCGTGCGGTTCAGCTGCTGGCTGAAAAGGTCGCATCACGCGGCGCACGAGGCAAAGCGGCGTTGCCTGTGCGCGAGTTGGGTGAACACCCAGAAGCGGGCGGTCCGGTGAATATCTTTGACGGCAAGTATGGCCCTTATGTGAAATGGGAAAAGATCAACGCGACAATCCCTGACACGATTGAGGTATCCGAGCTGACGATGGCACATGCCGTTGATCTGATCGATGAGCGTGCGGCGAAGGCTGGCAAGAAAAAACCATCTGCAAAGAAGGCCCCAGCCAAGAAAAAGGCTGCTCCAAAGAAGAAGGCTGCGGCTAAGAAGCCTGCTGCGAAAAAAGCCCCTGCCGCGAAAGAATAACGCGGCGGGTTTAAAGTTAAGTGTCTCAATCCGAGTGGTGTGAGCGCAAACAGTTGCTGACCACGCTTGCAACCGGTTGCAAAAATTGCCGCTGCACTGCGGCAATTCATTGACTCCTTGGCTACTGCTATGCATCAAAGCAGTAATCATTCGGGAGAGACCTTAGATGAAGAAGATTTACCCCAACGCTGCTGCCGCCCTTGATGGGCTTATGCACGATGGCATGTTCATTGCCGCTGGTGGCTTTGGCCTATGTGGTATTCCAGAGCTTTTGCTATCCGCGATCAAAGACGCGGGCACAAAGGATCTGACATTTGCCTCAAACAATGCGGGCGTCGACGATTTCGGCATCGGTATTTTGCTGCAAACCAAGCAGGTCAAAAAGATGATCAGCTCTTACGTTGGTGAAAACGCTGAGTTCATGCGTCAGTATTTGTCTGGCGAGCTTGAGCTCGAGTTCAATCCACAAGGCACTTTGGCCGAACGTATGCGCGCTGGCGGCTGCGGCATTCCGGGTTTCTACACCAAGACTGGTGTGGGCACCGTGATCGCCGAAGGCAAAGAGCATAAGGACTTCAACGGTCAAACCTACATCATGGAAGAAGGTATTGTTGCTGATCTTGCCATCGTGAAGGCATGGAAAGCCGATGAGACTGGCAATCTGGTGTTCCGCAAGACTGCGCGTAACTTTAATCCGCCCGCTGCGATGTGCGGCAAAGTCTGTGTTGTCGAGGTCGAAGAGATCGTGCCGACAGGGTCGCTTGACCCCGATACGATCCACCTGCCCGGCATCTATGTGCACCGCATTATTCAAGGTGATCACGAGAAACGCATCGAACAACGTACTGTGAGGAGCGCATAACATGTGGGATCGTAATCAAATGGCCAAGCGCGCAGCACAAGAGTTGCAGGATGGCACATATGTAAATCTTGGCATCGGCATTCCGACGCTTGTGTCTAACTATATCCCTGAAGGCGTCGAAGTGACGCTTCAGTCCGAAAACGGTATGTTGGGCATGGGTCCCTTCCCGCTTGAGGAAGATATTGACGCAGATTTGATCAACGCCGGTAAGCAGACAATCACTGAGCTGCCGCAGACCGCGTATTTCGACAGTGCGCAGTCATTCGGCATGATCCGAGGCGGCAAAATCGCGATGGCGATCCTTGGCGCCATGGAAGTAGCCGAGAACGGCGATCTGGCAAACTGGATGATCCCCGGCAAGCTTGTCAAAGGCATGGGCGGTGCGATGGACCTTGTTGCTGGTGTTGGCCGCGTAGTTGTCGTGATGGATCACACCAACAAGCATGGCGATAGTAAGGTTCTTAGGGCCTGTACGCTGCCGCTAACGGGTCAAAGCGTTGTAGACCGCATTATAACGAACCTTGGTGTGCTTGATGTTGTCGAAGGCGGTCTGCGGATCGTTGAAACAGCCGAGGGTGTGACCGAGGACGAGTTGCGCGCCGCGACAGACGCCAAAATCGTCTAAACCCGACGTACCTTGTATATAGTCAAAGGGCCGCACGTTTGTGCGGCCCTTTTGCGTTTAATGAATAGTTAAAGCGTTACGATCCGTTGACGTGAAAAACGCAACCGTCGGTAACCAGTTCAGGCGGTGTGATGCACAACCCTTTTGCCACCGTCCATGCGGCAAGAACTTTGGGCACGTAGCCGCGTGTCTCTGCGTAGGGCGGAACGCCTGAGTTATCACGCACCGAACCTTCGCCAGCGTTATACCCAGCCAGCACTAAGACAGGGTCATTATCAAAGTGTTTCATTAGCCAAGCGAGATAACCCACCCCGCCTTTGATATTATCAGCTGGATCGGTGCGATCCGTCACGCCAAAGCGCTCTGCTGTCGCTGGCATCAATTGCATAAGGCCAACAGCGCCTGCATGGCTCTCTGCTTGGGCTTGTCCCGCGCTTTCGACCGAGATGAGGGCAAGAACCAGCGCAGGCGAGACATCAGTCCCGACAGTTGCGCGTAAAATATCGAGGCCATGCGCGCTCGCGATCTCTTGTAAGGTTTGTAATCGCGGTGTTGGGACAGTTTTGCCGCTGGGCGCGCTGCTGATTGTGCGCAGGGCAAGTTGCAGGCGACCTGGGCCACTTTCGGACAATGCTGGCGATACGCTATCCCAAAACCATTCGTACCCTGAGGAGGTCGGCGCACTTGATGTCGCACTTGACGTGCCTGACCCTGCGTTCGCCGATCCTGCGCTACTAGGAGAAGACGGACCGCCTGGGGCCGATGGGGCTACTTGTACTGTAATCCGGTTCGATCCACCCTGTGGAACGGTCACGCGCCGGAACGTAAAGTCTGGCTGAAGGCGATTCAGCTCTGCTTGGGCCATAGATGATGAACCCAAAACGGCAACCGCCGCCAAAATGGTGGTGATACTCTTCATACTTATGTCCTGCTCGACGTCTCTTGTTAAAAAATAACCTGCCAGCGTTCACGCCCAATTACTACTAGAACGCGAACAATGCGACATATTTAGAAACATTGGTCACAAACAGGCAACGTGCCTAATGTGACATTTACTTTTTAACAACTAATTTTAATAACAAAATCAATACACTATAGTGAAATACGCACTTTAAAATAAGCCTCTAAAAATTGCACCAAACTGGACAAACTCCCGCCCCATTCCGAGGTCAAAAGATGTTCAACCAAGACGGGGATCGAGCCATTACGAGGCCGGCACGAAATGATCCGACTGAGGTTGTTTGAAATCTAGCGATACCCTGAGGAGGGACTACAATGCTTAACTTTATCAAAAATTTCCGCAACGACGAAGACGGCGCAGTAACAGTTGACTGGGTTGTTCTGACAGCCGCTATCGTGGCACTTGGCCTCGCAGTAGGCTCTACTGTTTCAACCGGTGCTAACAACCTCGGCAACTCTGTTGTTTCAGATATGGCTAACGGTACTTCAACTTACGGTCAGTAAGTTCTACCGAGCCTAAAAGATTGAGGCCGCAGCGTTATATGTGCGGCGGCCTTCCTCTTTCTAAGCCAACTAAATCTTTATGAGTTTCGTCCAAAATTGCACCACGCTGGTCAAACTCCCGCCCCATTCAGGGGGCAAAAGATATTCAACCAAGACGGGGATCGCGCCAATTACTAGGCTGGCACGACATCATCCGACCAAGGTTATTTAAAAACTAAAGATACCCTGAGGAGGGACTACAATGCTTAACTTTATCAAAAATTTCCGCAACGACGAAGACGGCGCAGTAACAGTTGACTGGGTTGTTCTGACAGCAGCTATCGTGGCACTTGGCCTCGCAGTAGGCTCTACAGTTTCAACCGGCGCGAACAACCTCGGCAACTCTGTTGTTTCAGATATGGCTAACGGTACTTCAACTTACGGTCAGTAAGTTCTACCGAGGCTACAATATGGCTGCGGTGCAACTAGTGCCGCAGCCATCTTTGTTTCCAGCTAGGCCTTTGAAGCGCTCAACACTCTTTCTTGCCGAGGCAAGATTAGCGATTGATTTTCACTGTAGAACGCACAACCTAGAAATCTTTAGAAAATCCTTGGGTGGTCATTTTGACGCCACAAAGTGCGGTAACAAAAGTTACTAAATCTCGTTGTTTGGAGAATACGAAATGCAATTTATCAGGAAGTTTTTATCTGACGAAGATGGTGCAGTCACGGTCGATTGGGTCATGCTTTGTGCTGGAACCCTATTGATAGGCTTATCGGTCGTTTCGGTCGTAGCACCAGGCACCCAGACCTTATTGAAGACCGAGTTGAATGCCGTGGGCATGACAACCGACTAACAGATAGCCACTGGGCCACGTGGTTTTGATGAGCCCTGAAAGCTGAGCAACAACTGATTGCCAGTAAAAAAGAAGAATGTGAGGATAAGATGCGTTCAGTATTCGGATTGGTTTTAGTCGTTGGCATGGGGCTTGCAGGTTTTGCAGTCTACATGGTCAAAGGCTACATCGGCCAAACACAAAACGCCTTGAATGCTGAGCGCCAACGCACAGCCGGGGCAATTGAAACTGTTGACGTCTATGCAGTGACCCGCGCTATCGCGTATGGTGAATCGCTGACGATGGACGACGTGACATTGATTAGATACGCCAAACCACACCTTCCTGAGGGCGTGTTTGAGACGACTGAGGCCCTTTTTCCTGAAGGAGAAGACGTTGTGCGTGTTGTTATCCGCCCAATGGAGGCGAACGAGCCTGTTTTGGCGGTTAAAGTCACCGATCCCGGCGAAATTGCGGGCATTACGTCCCTTCTTGCCCCTGGTATGCGCGCCTTTACCATCAAAGTTGATGTGAGCACTGGTGTATCAGGCTTTCTTCGTCCTGGTGATTTCGTAGACGTTTATTGGTCTGGTTCAATCTCAACCGATCGGGAACGTAGCCAAGGTGTTACTCAATTGATCAAAGCTGGTCTTGAGTTGATCGCGGTTGACCAGACGTCAGACGGCAACCGTAACGGTGCCGAAGTTGCGCGCACAGTTACAGTACAGGTATCACCGCAAGATGTTGCCGCTTTGGCCCAAGCTCAATCATCTGGCAACTTGTCACTTTCACTGCGGGGCAACGGAGACGAAGAAGTCATTGCCAGCAATATTCAGGTTAACCAAAACAGCCTCTTAGGCTTGATTGAAGCACCAGAAGAAATTGCAGCGGCCCCTGCCCCAGTCGCCGAGGTTTGTAAGATCATTCAGCGCAATGGCACCGAACGAGTGGAAATCATTATCCCTTGCACGAACTAAACGAACAGATCTAAAGATCTGCACGGTCAATAAGGCGCACTTTGGGGAACCAAAGTGCGCCTTTTCCCTTAGGGAAAGCACACTCTGTTGCGAGTTATCCACATAAGCCATGACCTCCAACTTATTGATTCTTGCAATAAATGCTGGTTCAGGGCAGTGTGACGTTATTCGACGGGCACTAAGACCCACAATGAGGCGTGATCGGAGAGGCAGGTCACATGACATATGATAAGTTTTTAAGGGCCGCACTTACGGGCCTGACGTTGACGATTGCGTCCGCGCCATCCGTTGTGCCGGCAGAAACCCTACGCGTATTGCGTGGCGCACCTTCTAGTGCGCTAAATGTTCCGATGAATCGGGCCGTTGTGATTGAAAGTGACAGCCCCTTTGCTGAACTTTCGATTGCTAATCCTGGCATCGCGGACATTTCATCACTTTCGGACCGCACTATCTATGTGCTTGGTAAGGAACCTGGTCGCACAACGTTAACCCTGTTAGGCGCTAATGGGCGCCTGATTACAAACGTTGAAGTACATGTCACACCAGACATTGCTGAATTCAAAGAACGGCTGGAACAAATCCTTCCAGGCGAGAATATCGAAGTCCGTACGGCAAATGATGGCATCGTGCTGTCAGGCACCGTAAGTTCAATTTCGCGGCTCGACCGCGCGCTTGAATTGGCAAATCGGTATGCACCAGAGCGTGTTTCAAACCTAATGACAGTCGGCGGCACCCAACAGGTGATGCTGAAGGTTCGTTTTGCTGAGATGCAGCGTTCAGTTAGTAAGTCCCTTTCATCATCTTTGGCGTTACAAGGCGTAGGTCTTGGCGGTGATCTTGGTGTGAGTGGTGGTACTAACGCCTTGTCTACAAGCACAAATATCGCATCCGCCTTAAGTGGCACGTCAACATCTAGTGGCGAAGACAACGGAGCCTTCTTGTTTGGTTTCAATGCAGGAGGTATCGAAGTTGGTATCCTGCTTGAAGCATTGGAAAGCCGTGGCGTCGTTCGCACTTTGGCCGAGCCGAATTTGACCGCACTTAGCGGACAAGAAGCGAAGTTCCTTGCAGGCGGAGAATATCCCGTTCCTGTTTCCCAAGACAGTGGTTCGATCTCAATTGAGTACAAACCATTTGGTGTTGAGATGGCGTTTACCCCTCGGGTAATCGACGGGGATTTGATCAATATTGAACTGTCAGCTTCAGTTTCATCTATTGACCCTTCGAACGGCTTTACCGCCAACGGCTTTACGGTTGATGCCTTCCGTCGCCGCGAAACATCCACAACTGTGGAAATGCGCGATGGCGAAAGCTTTGCAATTGCTGGCCTTTTGTCTGACGACTTTACTGACCTGAACGGTCAGGTTCCTTGGATCGGTGATGTACCGGTTCTGGGCGCATTGTTCCGCAGTGCGGAATACTCTCGTCGTCAAACTGAATTGGTCATCATCGTGACGCCACATCTTGTCACTCCAACCCGCGGCGAGGCTTTGGCCCTTCCAACGGACCGTGTGCAGCCACCAACCGAGCGGGACTTGTTCCTATTCGGCCGGGTTGCGGCAGAAAATGCGCCAACTACTGGTGGCGCCGGTGAAGTAGCACGTCAGGACTTTAGTGGTTCTTACGGTTACGTCTTGGATGATTGATAGGAGCTAGGGCAATGAAAACACTCATTACAACAACTGCCGTAGCACTTTTGCTAGCGGGCTGTGCTGAACAGTCTGGAGGCGATCAATTCTTTGATCGTGAAGCCGGTGCACGCGTTGACAGCGGAGCCGACTTTGGCAACGCGACCATGAACAATCATCTGGCCCAAACGGGCCAGCTGAGTTCTACGATCAACTTGGCTCGGCGTTTCAACGCCGAAGTCGACGAGACCGTGAATTTTGCGTTTAATTCCTCTACTTTAGACGCAGGCGCCCGTGCGACACTACAACAACAAGCTGACTGGATCCGTCAGTTCCCAGAAGTTCGGTTTAAGGTCTTTGGCCACACCGATCTTGTAGGTACAAACGCATCTAACCAACGACTTGGTCTGCGTCGTGCAAATGCCGTGGTAAGCTTTTTGTCTACCCATGGCATTTCACGCGATCGACTAGAGGCTGTTGTTTCACTTGGTGAAACGCGTCCTTTGATCCAAACAACAGGTCCCGAGCGTCAAAACCGCCGGACACTGACCGAAGTCTCTGGTTTTGTTGAAAACCATCCAAGTGTTCTAAATGGTAAATACGCAGAAGTTATCTTCCGCGAGTATATCTCAAGCGCGGAACCGACACAGACAGGCGTCGCTCCGAGCACAGGCGATTAAATCGCCGGTGCTCGGAGCGACGACTGGCTGTGTCGGTTCCGCGCTTGAGATATACTCGCGGAAGATAACTTATGAGTATTTACCATTTAGAACACTTGGATGGTTTTCAACAAAACCAGAGACTTCG
>JAWUXS010000063.1:0-26350 GCA_034111185.1 Paracoccaceae bacterium
AATGGGTCAGGTCGTGGACGCAGGTTTTGACGGCATCGCGCAGGTGATCGTCGTCGGCGCGGGTGCGGCCGCGTATGGGAAAGACGTTGTAGTGCAGATTGCCATCGCCAAGGTGGCCGAAGCAGTTGATACGAAAGTCGCCGATCTTGGCCAGCTCCACGCCGCCTTGCGCGATAAAGTCCGGCACGGCGGATAACGGGACCGAGATGTCGTGGGACGAGATTGAGCCAATGCGGCGGTTCCCTTCGGGGATGTTTTCGCGCACGTCCCAGAATGCTTGGCGTTGGGCCGCGGATTGGGCGATGACACCGTCTGTGACCAGACCGGCCTCAACTGCGGACTCAAACAACGACATAAGCGCATCATCAGGCGCAAGGCCACGTGGCAGACCTACATCGATCAGGACCATCCAATCGGGGACATCCGTAAAGGGTGATTTCACGTCCGGTCCGGTCTCAGCCAGAAAATCAAGACCTTGGCGACTGATCAATTCAAACGCAGATAAACCATCGCCGATATGTTCCCCCGCAAGAGCCAGCAATTCGAGGGCGGCCTGTGGTGAGTGAACGGCCATAAAGGCGGCACCGATATTGACCGGCTGCGGCACTAATTTCAGCGCGGCTGCGGTGATGATACCCAACGTTCCTTCGGCACCTACGATCAGGTCGCGCAGGTCGTAGCCAGTGTTATCTTTGCGCAAACGGGTCAGGCCATGCCAAACCGTGCCGTCAGGGCGTACGACCTCAAGACCCAAACATAGCGCGCGGGCATTACCGTAGCGAAGCACATTCACCCCGCCCGCGTTTGTAGCCAGCAAGCCACCGATCCGCGCCGATCCTTCAGAGGCCAGAGACAGCGGGAAAAGGCGGTTAATATCAGTTGCGGCGACTTGCACGTCGGCAAGGATACAGCCCGCGTCAGCAATCAGCACGTTCTCGGATGGGTAGACCGCGCGGATATTGTTCATCCGCTCAAGCGAAAGGACAACAGGCGTCGGCCCGTCGGGCATCAGCTGGCCACCGACAAGGCCCGTGCCGCCTGAGTACGGGATCACACCAATTTTGGCGGCATGACAGGCGGCGACGATCTGTGACACTTCGGTGGTATCCGCAGGGGCAAGGACAACGCCCTGCCCTTTCCAACGACCACGCGGTTCGGTCAGATAGCTATCCGTTGCCTCTTTGATCGCGGCGGGCGCGAGGTTGAGACTGGCGATGAAGGCGGGCGCGGCTGAGTTTAACATAAGGGATAACTTGCACCGCTACGTGCTGGGATCAAGTGCGCGCTGCCTCAAATGCGGCCCAAGCGGCTTCGAATTTTGCAAAATCAAAGCCAGGCTCACGGGCGGGGCCAAGGACCAGCTGTTCTGTGTCCTGCATTTTGCCAATCGCAGCGGCCAGTTGATCAATGACTTCTGGTGGGATCACAACGGCCCCGTGGCGATCAGCATGAACAAGGTCACCCATGGCGACGGTCATGCCAAAGATCTTGACGGGCGTGCCGATTTCTTGGACGTGCACAAAGCCGTGGCTAGGCCCGATTGAGCCCGCAATGACGGGATAGTTGGGGGCCATATCGCCAAGGTCGCGCATAACACCGTTAGTCAGGGTGCCTGACAGGCCAAAGCCCTTGTGGATGGTCGTGTTGACCTCGCCCCAATATGCGCCGATGGCATGGGGGAAATCAGTATCCTCGATGACTGCGATACCGGGGTTCGGGGCCTCTGCCATTGCTTTGTAATAGGCCATGCGGCGCGCGCGGATCACATCAGGGGCTTCTGTTGGTGGCGCGAGTGCGGCAATTTTCGCGGTGACGGCAAAGCCCACCAACGCAGGCGCTGTTGGGTCCGACGCGATCATCGTGCCACGTGTAAACGCGTTAAAACCGCGCTTGCCTTGTGCCACTTCAATGGCATTGCAGACGGTCGGCGTATCGACAGCGCGAAGCAGGTTTAGCAGATCGGGGTTCATGGTGCCTCCAGCCAGCGGGCGAGGGCCGCTGTGGTTTCTGTTGGTTGTTCAAGAGTGGGAAGATGCCCAGCGTTTTCAACAATATGCAGGGCGGAATGTGGGATCAGGTCATGCATCAAACTATGGCGGTGCACAGGACAAAGCGCATCATCGCGCCCACACAGGATTAGCGTTGGCACGGTGCATTTGCGCAAGGTCTCTGATTGATCAGGGCGGGTTTGCAGTGAGCGCGATTGCGCAACAAACGCGTCAGGGCCAAGCGCTGCCGCCATTTTCATACACAGGTCCAAAATTTCAGCGCGACGGGGACCGTCAGTCAGGTAGTTCGGTTTCATCTCGTCACGCATGACGCGTATGAGGTCGCCATTTTGAACGGCCGCAATTTGCGGTTCGCGCATTGCTTGCACCTGCAGTGTCTCAGAACGCGGGTTGGTATCGAGCAGTGCGAGGCGCATGACCCTTGCAGGCGCTTGGCGCAAAACCTCCATCGCAATGATGCCGCCCATTGAAAGCCCTGCAATCGCAAAACGCGGCGGCGCATGGGCCAATATACCTTGCGCGATTTCGCTCACGTCCTTGCCAATCAAAGGTGAGACCATAACTGGCCTAGTCCCCGAGAACGCAGTGATTTGCGGGGCAAACAACCGCGCGTCACACATCATTCCAGGAAGCAAGACAAGTGGTATCATTGCGCCAATGCGGCCCCGTCTGACATCGCCTTAAGCTTGGCATAAGCGATATCAGGATCGACAGAACCGAAACCCGCGAAGGTTCCAAATCCACAATCTGAGCCTGCTATCACACGGTCATGGCCGACGATCTGGGTGAAACGGTCAATCCGCTGGGCCACCAATTCTGGATGCTCAACAAAATTAGTCGTCGTATCAACCACGCCAGGAACGAGAATTTTGCTGTCAGGAATGTCTGCTTTGCGATCGCGGAACGTTGTCCATTCGTGGCCGTGGCGAGGGTTGGATGTTTCAAACAAAACATAGTCAGCCTTGGCTGACATCAGCGTATCAAACATCGTGGCCATAGGAATATCGCAAACATGCGGGCCCTCGTAATTGCCCCAGCAAATATGAATGCGAACTTTGCTGGCAGGAATATCTTGCAGCGCGTGGTTCAACGCCTCGACGTGACTGCCCGCGATCTTCAGAAACTCAGCATCAGACAAGTCATTGAACAGCATATGCTTTGAAAGAGCGAGATCAGGGCAGTCCAACTGCAGATCAAGACCCGAAGCGACAATCGTTTCATATTCGGCTTTCATCGCATCAGCCAAAGCCGCAAGATATGCGTCGCGCGTTTTGTAGTGATTGTTCTGTAGAAACAGCGAAATGACGCCGGGTGATGCCGCGTTCATAAACCCGCGTTCGACATCATGATTGGCCATCGCCGCCTTGAGGTTCGCAATGTCTTTCTCAAGCTCGCCTTGGCCCTTCGATTTAACCTCACCGACGCACATTGGTCGCGCGTATTGTGGTGTGCCGCCATCTTCGGCCAAACGCTTAAGAAACCCTGGAAATAACTTAAGATCGCCAGGCGCGTTACGCGGACTGTCACCGTCAAACCCTGTGTATCGATCTTTGACATAGGTCGCGTAGCTAATCTTGGACGTCTCACCATCACTGACGATATCAACGCCTGACGCGACCTGCTTGGCGACCGTTTCATCAACAGCTTTTGTCATCGCAACATCGAACGCTGCGGCATCATAAGCGTCGCCTTTTTCGCGGGCAAAGATGTAATCAACGACTTCTTGCGTGCGCGGTAACGAACCAACATGCGTGGTCAAAACTTTGGTCATGTTCAAATTCCTATGTTTCTTTCAGCCAAGCCAAGTGGCACCAGCTGGGTCGCTTGTCGCAACGACATGATAAAGGCTCGCCTCGCCTGTCATCGAAGGCACGGCTGCATGCTGCATATGTGCGGGTACTGACATGGTATCGCCGGGCGCCAACGTCGCGGCACCCCCGTCCCATGTGACACGCCAATGACCCCGCATCGGCATCAACACCGACGGGTATGGATGACTGTGCATGTCGTCGGTCGCGCTGTCGCGGGTGATGAAATCAATTTCAAACCCTGGCTTATCGCGCAATTTGCCGTTCTCACCGATCACTTTGGCAGGCTTGCGATCAGCCAAAGCCATCAGATCCAAATAACGGGCAACATATCCGGGCACGACATCAGTGGTCGTTGGCTCGGGGTAATCTGCAAGTTCGGCGTCCGTCAAAAGCGGCATCGCCGCAACACCATCCGGCAGTGCTTGCCCCTCTTTGGTGTCATACAATTTGCCATCTTCGCCCAAGATAAGCCCGTGATTGCGCGCATCTTCAATTACCTGTGGCGCCCAAATGACCCCACCGCCTGCGTCATCTCCGCCAAGCACAGCCATGATCATTCCGTAATCCGTGCCGATATTCTCAAATCCGCGGAAAATCCCCGTGGGTAAGTTGATGATATCACCTTCTTCAAGCACGACTTCGCCTGCATCCCCGTAACGCCCCCAGAAAAACCGCCAGCGTCCCTTCAGAAGAAAAAACACTTCGGCTGTACGGTGACTATGAAGTGAATTCCGGCATTTGGGCGGTTGACCCGCTGCACCGATATTAAAGCCATGAGGAATGCCAATATGGACATGTTGATCGGGGCTTTCAGACACACCACCGCCAATAATCGTAAAGTTTTCTTTCTGGTCCGACCCTGGTGTATGCGCGTCGATAAATGCGGTCTTACAAGGCACAAGATCGCCGTAGCGGACGATGCGTACTTCCATTTCTGCGGGTGTCATTGAACTCTCCATTTACACAAAACCTTCATCTCGCTTTGTTTGAAATACTCAAAATCCAAATTTAGCTGCTTTGCATCAAAATCTGTTTCCAAATCGCGATCTCATCGTACAGCGCAAATTCGCGGCGCAATCCAACGCCGTCATTTCCGTAAGGTCCAAACTCTGCGTGGCACATCCCCATCACATGAACAGGCACACCTGTCGGCTTGCCAAATGTGCCCCATCCCGTGTGTAGGCCATCCAAAGACCAGCGGATTGCAGCGCGGGGTGACAACATGTTGCCATCCATGCCTATCTGATGTTGGATCTTAAACTCCGCATCTGGGAACGAAGACCTTAGGCCAACCCAAAACGCCATGCATCCGTCGCGACCGATGGATGTATTTGCTCCGGCATATTCACCAATGACGGCCCGATCAAAGTCGCGCGTTATCGTCGTGAAATCAGTGTCCATAATACGTGTCAGGATATCGGCATAGCGCTGCCCCCACGGATTATCGTTACCGGTTCCTTTGTAATCACCAGCAATGTCGATTGCGGGCGTGAAGACAGGTTTTGCGTTTGCGGCACCGCCCTCGGCTGCGATCAGGTCAGCGGCAAATTTCGCGGGTTCAACGCCCAGTTGGCGTACGATGCCGCCGTAGTCGCGGATCAGCCATTCGTCGTAAATGGTGTTCGCTTTTGCAGCACAGTCGGCGATGACGCGGGCTGTCCACTTCTTGCCTGTCGCAGGCCCAAACGCCCCATCGTGGCTATGGGTCGCTTTAGAGATGATACGGTGCGACGACAAATATCCGCCTTCGCCGTCTTCGGACCAAATCACGTCTTCACCCAGCAATTCGCGGTCAGGGAATTCATTTACCGTCGCCATCGTCGCCGCCATCGTGGACTTGTTGCCAATTGCGACCCCCATGGGGGAACGCACAGGAATATCAGCGCTGTAATAGTGGTTTAGGGTGCCGATGCCGCGGTTTTCCCAAATCTCTTGTGTGATCCCAATGATGTAATCGGGAAAGTCTTTCCACTTGGCGTCAAAGCCCTTCATTGCGATGTTCCTTTTGGTTCGCGCGTTGTGCCGCGCGTGATCAATGGGCCGTCAAATTCGATGCGGCTGGGGGCGATTTCGCCCTGCGTTATTTGCGCCAAAAGCATATCAATGCTCGCGTCGACCATCCGGTTCAGCGGCTGGCGCACCGTTGTCAGTTGATAGGCAGGCCATGCGGCAAGTGGGACGTCGTCATACCCAACAACGGCTACATCTTCGGGAACGCGCAGGCCTAGCTCGTGGCGCAACGTATCGACCACGGCAAAAGCCATGTGATCGTTGCCCACAAAAATCGCATCCGGTTTCTCATTGGCGGCCATCATGTCGCGGGTTGCTTGGGCGGCGGTGCCACGGTCATACATACCGTCGATCACGCTGCAGGGTTTTTTGCCCGCATCGGCAAGCCCGTCTACAAATCCCTTTTGCCGATCACGCCCCGTTGAGGACCCTTCCCAGCCAGAAATATGCGCGATATTTTGGTGTCCGCATGACAGCAAAAATTCGGCTACTTTGCGCCCCCCTGCGATGTTCGCCGACGTCACGGACCCAATTGATGCACCATCTTGGCTACGATTAAACATGACGACGGGTATGCCTGCCGCCTCGCAACGTGCAGTCAAATCATTCGTCATTCCAACCGAGGCCGTGATGATCCCGTCGACCTGATAATCAAGCAGATCAGCGATCACACCTTCGATGTGGTCACGTGCATTATTGGCCGTGAAAACAAGGATATGGTAGCCCTTGGCCTGCAACGCATTCGACAACCGCTCAAGCGCTAATGGATAAAATTGGTTATCAAGATAGGCGACGACAAGGCCGATAATCCGGCTTTTGCCCGTGATCATTGCGCGGGCCATCATGTTGGGGCGGTAGCCCA
Source organism: Paracoccaceae bacterium (assembly GCA_034111185.1). Taxonomy (GTDB): domain Bacteria; phylum Pseudomonadota; class Alphaproteobacteria; order Rhodobacterales; family Rhodobacteraceae; genus Yoonia. The sequence continues at coordinate 6,693 of JAWUXS010000063.1, forward strand.
ATTCGGCTGCAGCTTTGCGGACCTTTTCTGCAGTTTTCGAACTCGCTGATGCACCGGGGGTAAACACGCGCGACACAGCGGATTGGGAAACCCCAGCCCGCTCGGCGACTTGCAACGATGTTACTTTTTCAGCCTGCATCAGTCTGCTGTCCAACCTCCGTCGATCAACATATGTGTGCCCGTCATCAGCGCCGATGCGTCCGACGCAAGGTAGACAACCGCGCCCATGATGTCGGCGACTTCTCCTACGCGGCCCAGTTTGATTTTTTCCTCGATCCATTTCACCCGCTCGGGGTTGTTGAATGTCGGCTCAGTAAGTGGTGTGCGGATGAATGTCGGGCAGATCGTGTTGACGCGGATACCAAGTGGTCCCCACTCAATCGCCATCGATTTGGTGAAACCTTCAACGGCGTGTTTTGTACTGCAATACACCGCGCGGTCGATGCCGCCGACATGTGCCATCTGGCTCGAGATATTGATCAAGCTGCCGGGCTTGCCTGCGGCGACAAGACCCTTGGCCACGGTTTGCGTCAGGAAATACGCGCCTTTAACATTGAGGTCTGACACCGCATCATAATCCGCCTCGGTCGTTTCTAGCGCGGGCGAATGGATCGCGAGACCCGCAGAGTTCACGAGGATATCGAACACGCCTGCCACGGCCACGGTTGCGGTCATTGACGCGATCTGTGCGACGTCGATTTGAAGCGTGTTCACTGTGTGACCCGCAGCCTCCATCGCGGCCTTGGTACTTGCCAGTTTATCAAGCGAACGCGCAGCGAGTGTGACCTCGGCACCTGCCTGCGCCAATGCGACAGCGCAACCAAGCCCGATGCCAGACGACGCACCTGCGACCAGTGCGCGTTTGCTATCAAGGCGGAAAGACGGAGTTTGAGGAAGGGTCATTTCGGTTCCTTTGGCGCTATTTAACAGCGTCTTTATAGGGCGCGGGGCCGCCATAGGGAACATTCACGCCGCCGTAGCGCCGCACACGGACATTGCATTGCTCAGCATGACCAACAAAACCTTCGAGCAAACATAAGCGCGACCCGTAGGCGCCTATTTCGGCTGCGGCCTCGTCGGTTGTGATTTTCTGGTAGCTATGCGTTTTCAGGAACTTACCGACCCAAAGGCCACCAGTGTAACGGCCCGCCTTTTTGGTGGGCAGCGTATGGTTCGTGCCGATTACCTTGTCCCCGTTTGAGACATTCGTGCGCGGCCCAAGGAACAACGCGCCGTAGCATGTCATTTTCTCAAGGAACCAATCATCGCGATCCGTCATAACCTGCACATGTTCGGACGCGATATCGTCAGCGACAGCAAGCATTTCGTCATAGGTGTCACAAACGATGACTTCGCCGTAGTCTTCCCAACTTTTGCCAGCCGTATCCGCAGTCGGCAGGATTTTCAAAAGACGGTCGATTTCGGACATCGTGTCCTTGGCTAGTCTTTCAGAATTCGTGAGCAAGATGGCAGGCGAGTTATAGCCATGTTCGGCTTGGCCCAACAGATCGGTCGCGCATAGTTCGGCGTCTGCTGCGGTTTCGTCTGCGATAACCATCGTCTCGGTCGGGCCTGCGAACAGATCGATACCAACGCGGCCAAAAAGCTGGCGCTTGGCCTCGGCGACAAAGGCATTGCCGGGGCCGACAAGCATGTGAACAGGGTCAATCGTCTCGGTGCCAATCGCCATAGCACCGACGGCTTGGATGCCACCCATGACATAGATTTCATGCGCGCCACCAAGGTGCATTGCGGCAATCACGGCTGGGTTCGGCTCGCCTTTGAACGGTGGTGTGCAAGCGATGATGCGCGGCACCTTGGCGACAGACGCGGTGGCGACAGACATATGCGCGGACGCGACCATCGGGAATTTACCGCCGGGCACGTAGCAACCCACAGATTGGACAGGGATATTTTTGTGGCCAAGGATCACGCCAGGCATCGGTTCGGTTTCGATGTCGAGCATGCTGTCGCGTTGCGCTTGGGCGAAATTGCGAACTTGGGTCTGTGCGAACACAAGATCGGCCATATCGCGGTCTGAAACTTTGGCGATCAGGCCTGCGATTTCTTCGGCAGAGAGTTTATAGGTCTCGCGTGAATACCCATCAAATTTCTCGGACATTTGGCGAACGGCGGTGTCGCCGCGTGTCTCAATCGCCTGCAGGCCGTCCTCAACGATTGCACGCACTTTGGCATCATCGTCAGCGCGATCAGCGGCGGAGCGGGCAGTTTTCAAATGGCGAATAGTCATGGCTTAGTCCTTTGCAGGCGCACGATCACAGGCGCTCACCTGAGGTTGCATCAAACAGATGGCAGATTTCAGCGGGGATATTGGCGCTAACTAGATCGCCGATGTTGGTGCGGTATTCCTTGCCAGATTTTACCGACAAGATCGTACCCCCTGCCCGCATAGTGACCATCGTAGCCTCGCCCAAAAGCTCGAGCGAGTAGACCTTGGAATTGGCCTGTGCTGAGGCGGCAGAAACAGCCGCGTCTTCGGCACGAAAGCCAAGGGTCACGGGGCCGGACACATCTGAGCGTAAGCCAGAAATGCTGATCTGATCGGCGGTGAATGTGCCGTTTTCAAGTGTGCCATCGACAAGGTTCATCGCAGGCGATCCGATAAAGCCCGCGACAAACGTATTGGCGGGGTTGTCGTAAATATCTGTGGGCGTGCCGACCTGCTGCACGATGCCTTTGGACATGACGACCACGCGATCCGCGAGGGTCATCGCCTCGATCTGGTCATGCGTCACGTAGATCGTGGTGGTCTTAAGTTCGTGCGACAGGTTCTTGATCTGGGCGCGGGTCGAGACGCGCAGTTTTGCATCAAGGTTCGATAGCGGCTCGTCCATTAGGAACACATTGGGTTCACGCACGACGGCGCGTGCAAGGGCAACGCGCTGACGCTGACCGCCTGAAAGTTCGGCTGGCTTACGGTGCAAAAACTCGTCCAGCTCTACCATCGCCGAGGCGCGTTTCACACGCTCGTCATGTTCGGACGCAGGCACACCGCGTACTTTTAGTGGAAAGCGGATGTTCTCGTAGACGTTCATATTCGGGTAAAGCGCGTAGGATTGAAAGACCATTGCGACATCGCGATCCTTGGGGTCAAGGTCGTTGATCCGCTTGCCATCCACAACAATATCGCCCGATGTTGCGTCCTCAAGCCCTGCGATCATGCGCATGGTTGTTGTCTTGCCGCAGCCGGATGGGCCAAGCAGCACAAGGAACTCTTGATCCGCAATCGTGAGGTTGAAATCATGCACACCAACGAACGAGCCCCAGCGCTTTGATACATTGCGCAGTTGTATTTCGGCCATGACAGACTCCTCCCTTGCATACGTTTGCAAAAGACTGGCGCGAAATCCAAATGCTGGCAAGCCCCTATTTTATCAGGCGAAAAAATTTAGGTAGCGTTAGGGAAAACACTTGCCAGATGGATCATTCGCAGGGTTAAATTGCAAACGTATGCAAAATGGTGGCGATTCGCTCGTGCCCGTTGTTATATGTCATGCGGCCTGCCGGTCGCCTTATGAAAAGGCACCGGATAACCGGGCCATCAAGAACAAAACTGGGAGGTTCATTTATGAACATGTTTAAGACAGCCGCACTCGGGACCGCTATCGCAGTTCTAGCCGGTACAACTGCACTGGCCGATGGCCGTGTTAGCATCGTAGGCAACGAATTCCCTGCGATCCAATCAGTCGCTGCTGCCGCACTTGCGCATGAAGCAACAACGGACGGCACGTCAAACCTGACTGCTGACCACCAAAAGATTAACGTGGCAGGCATGTCCGGCGATCCAGCCGAGTACACAACTGCGATCATCGCCAACTCATCCATTGTGGCATTGATCAACGAAGACGTCATTCGCCCGCTTGATGATCTGGTCGCGGCATACGGTCAGGACATCCCTGCCCGCCAGCTGATCACAATCGACGGTAAGGTTATGGCCGTTGCATTCATGGCAAACGCCCAGCACCTTGTTTACCGCGCGGACGTGCTTGAGCAGATCGGCATGGACGTCCCAACATCATACGAGGAAGTTCTGGCTGCGGCTGAGAAGATCCGCGAAATGGGCATCATGGAGCACCCAGTAGGCGGCGCATATGCCGCTGGTTGGAACCTCGCTGAGGAATTCGTGAACATGTACCTTGGTACTGGCGGTGAGTTCTTTGAAGCTGGCACAGCGAACGTCACAATCAACAACGCCCAAGGTGTTGAAGCGCTTGAGATGATGAAAGCGCTGACAGCTTATATGAACCCAGATTACCTGACACACGACAGCAACGCGACAAGCGCTGAGTGGGAAGCTGGCAACGTGGCTTTGATGAACATGTGGGGCAGCCGGACTGGCGTTCTGATGGACGAAGAAGGCGCGGAAATGGCTGTTTATTCAAACACAGTTGCCGGTGGTCCGCTGACAGTTGGTGATAGCGGTGCAGCTGCATCAACATTGTGGTGGGACGGTTGGACCGTTGCAAAGAACGTAAGCGACGAAGATGCTGATGCCACGTTCCAAGCAATGGCACACGCCACATCACCTGCATTGCTGAACGAAGAAACCATGTCACAAGCCGTTTGGCTGATGGATGGCTTTGACGCGCAACCAGTGAACGAAGGCGTTTTGGCTACGGTTGCTGCGGGCGCCAGCCCATACCCAATGTTGCCATTCATGGGTCTGCTGCACAGTGCTGCTGGCGATAATATCGCTGACTTCCTTCAGGGTTCTGAGAGCCCTGAGCAGGCATTGGCTGACATCGAAGCAGCCTATTCAACTGCTGCAAAAGAGCAGGGCTACCTTGAGTAAGCACTGATCTTGTGGGGAGGGGTTTACCCCCTCCCTGCATTCCAACTATCTGAATTTCAAATAGCATTGCCAACGTGGGGACACGGCCATGAAACACAAAACCTTCCTTTGGTTTGTTCTGCCCTCGGCCCTGTTGATGTTGCTGTTTATCGCGCTGCCGATTGTGTCGGTTGTCACGCAGTCGATGTTCACCGCCCATGACCAAGTCATCATCACAGTTGAAAACTGTGGCCCGTTTGGCTGTAAGCCCGTGCAATCTGTTGACCAAGAAGCAACGCAAGCACTGCGCGCTGCACAGCCGCTAGGCCAGTTTGCCGGATTTGAGATTTACACCGACCGCAACCACCTTGCCATTGGCGAGGTTGCCGCGGCTTGGATCAATGCCGACGGCCTGCCCGACTTTGGTCGTAGTTTGATGAACCTGCCGTTCTACAAGGCGATGGCGTTCACGCTAACCTACACATTTATCGTCACACCGCTGACGATCATCCTTGGATTTATCATCGCGGTTGCGATCAATTCGGTCGCCAAAGCATGGCGCGGGCCGACGATCTTTTTCTCGCTTTTGCCGTTTATCGTCACGCCATTGGTCGGATCGCTAGTGCTGTTCTGGATGGTGGATGCGCGCGGCGTTCTTGGCGTTGGCCTGCAATGGCTGACGGATAACCCCGATCTTTCGGTTAAGGCATCCACCCCGCTGATGTGGATCATGTTGATGGTGTACGGCGTCTGGCATGCCGCCCCATTTGCATTCGTCGTGTTCTACGCAGGCCTGCAAACCGTGAACCAAGACACGATCGAGGCCGCGATGATCGATGGCGCCTCGCGGTGGGAGCGTATCCGTTATGTGGTCATCCCTCACCTGTTCCCGTTGGTGACATTCGTGGCGTTGATCCAGCTGATGGATAATTTCCGCGTCTTTGAGCCTATCGTTTCGTTTAGCGCGCAGGCCCATGCCACGTCGTTGTCCTATGCGATCTTTAACGATCTGGGCGGCGAGACACGCCTGCTTTCATCCGCCGCCGCGACGTCTGTGCTGACGATCATTGGTGTCGGAATCCTTTTGTCGCCTGTCCTGATCCGGACCTACCGCGACTTTGGCACACAGAAATAGGAGCCGACACATGTCCATCGCAAACCGCCGCCCACTTAGTGTTCGCTTCCTTGCCACAAGCTTTCTCGCGCTTTGGTTGATCCTTGCGGCGTTCCCGTTTTTCTGGACGCTTTGGGGGTCATTCAAGGTCGAGGGCGACTTTTTCTCAAAGGCGAATTGGGCGCAGTCATTGTTTGGAACACTGACGGTTGTGGAAACCGGCGCGCCGTTCACCGGTGACGGCTACTACGGCGCATGGGTGCAAGAAGAGTTTTGGCGGTCGGCCCTGAACACCACCATCGTGTGCTTTTGCGTTGTAACCATATCGCTGACCTGCGGTACATTAGGCGGCTACGCATTGTCACGATCAACGCATCGGTATGCGTTTTGGTTCTTGCTATTCGCGCTGATGTTTCGCGCAATGCCGCCGATTACATTGGTTTCAGGTTATCTGCTGCCGTTCTTTGAATGGAACCTTTGGGGGCGTCTAAGCACGACGATCATCGTGCTTGTGGCGATCAACCAGCCGTTCACGCTGTGGATGCTGCATTCGTTCTTTAAGAACATCCCTAAGGACCTAGACGAGAGCGCGATGGTCGATGGCTGCACACGGTTCCAAGCGTTCCGCCATGTGATTATCCCTGTCATGTGGCCAGGTGTTATCACGACGGGTTTGTTCAGCTTTTTGCTGGCGTATAACGACTTTGCCGTGACTACGATGCTGCTCAGCACTGAGAACCAGACAATGGTGCCAAAGCTGTCGTCATTCCTTGGGACGACGCAAACCAAGGGCAATGTGATGTTCGCGGTTGCGGCTGTTGTGTCGATCACGGCACCGTTGTTTGTGATGATCATGGTCTTTCAACGTCAGATCGTATCAGGTCTGACTGCAGGCGCTGTAAAAGGATAAATCGATGGATGCGATTGCCGCAAAGGCGCTGGTGCGCGCCCATTATGCCGCTTTGGCCAAGGCTGGGCCCGAGACTGCCGCAGCCATTTTGTCAGAGCGGACGAGCGCAGATTTTCACTGGCGCGGGATGCATCCATTTTATGAGCAGTATGGTCCAGTAGATGTCGCCAAGACATTCTGGGCACCGTTCCTGACATCCATGTCACGGGTGCAGCGGCGCGAAGATATCTTTTTCGCAAATAAGAATTCACTAAAAGGCGAGCCCGGCATTTGGGTCGTCTCAATGGGCCATCTGATGGGGCTGTTCGATCAGCCATTCCTAGGCATCCCGCCTAGCCGTAAAATAACGATGTTGCGTTATGCGGAATTCAACCGAGTGCATGACGGTAAAATCGTTGAGACGGCTATGTTCTGTGACCTGATCCATTTGATGCACCAAGCAGGGCTGCAACCTTTGCCGGCGCAAACGGGTCAACACCTCGTCCAACCGGGCCCGATGACTCATGATGGTTTGCTGCATGACGGGTTCGATCCTGACGCAGGTGCTGTCACGCTGGACCTGATTAACCGGATGATCGGTGATATTTCGGCCAATTCAAACGCAGAAGACGTTGTCGCCCCACGTGAGGCAACCCCCCAAGAAGAGCTATCGCGCTGCTGGCATGACGATATGCTGTGGTGGGGACCAGATGGTATTGGCGCGACCTACACGATTGATCGCTACATTGAACAGCACCAGCGCCCGTTCCGCACGCAGTTGGAAAAGCGCGAATTTAACGGCCACATCGCAAAGCTTGCCGAAGGTAACTATGGCGGTTTCTTTGGATGGGCGAACCTGTCTGTGACGCCAACAGGTGGGTATATGGGACTACCCAAGGGGCCACGTGCGGATATGCGCGTTGTTGATATCTATCGGCGTGATGGCGACAAGCTGGCTGAGAACTGGATCTTTATCGACATCCTGCATTTCTTGTCGATGCAAGGCCTTGATGTTCTGGCGCGGGTACGCGGCGAAATCTAGCGAATGACCGGACGGTCCTGCGCAAACGCCAGCATGTCGCGATAGACACTGGGCTGCGTGAAAAACAACAGATGTCCCTGCTCGGCGTAGCCGTAAATGGTCACCCCGCCCAATTGGCGCGAAAATTCCTGCGTATCAGCAGTTGTGAAAACACGGTCGTTAAGGCCAACAAAGAACGCGACAGGAATATTCGTCAGGTCCAAGTCATCAGGCAATTCCCACGTCGGAAGAGCAAGCGTGTGGGCGAGTGCGATTGATGGGTTCAATTCAACAAAGAACTTTTCACCCAATGCGACATCACGTTTCAGGCGATCTGCGAAAGCAGGGTCATCCATAGCTGCGGGACCGTACAGCAGGCCTGCCCAGAACTCTTTCCAAAGAACCTCGCGTGATAAAGAACCGGTGGCCGCGACTGCGCGCCAAATGTCTTGCAGTCCACGCAATGCCGTTGGAAACCCACCCCCGTATTCAACAGCTGTGGACATTGCAGCGACATGAATGCTGCGGCCTTTGGAAATTTGCGGCGCGGCAAGAAGGGCAATTGGCCCACCAGTCGAGTAGCCGACCAGTGCAATATCTTTGTCAGGATGTGCATTGGCAAATGTGGCAATATTCGTGGCTGCAACTTCTGGCGTTACCCTGTGGTCAAGCGGCAGATCATCAAGGCCTGGATAGCGGTAGAATGCCCGTGTATATCCCGCGTCTTCCCAAAAGGTTGTCGCGTCAAACACGTTTACCGAAGACAAAGCCCCTGGAATGAATATCACAACCTTGTTGGCACGGCGTAGGTCGGCTTCGTCATAAATAAGGGGTGGTTGCACGCCCTGCGTGGCGAACGGCACACCAAAGCATCCGGTCAGGAATACGCAGATGACAATGAAATGGATGTACCGCATGCGCGCCAAGCTACGACGCTGTATCATCGCGTCAAGATGCCTTAGCCAACGTCGGTTTTTCCACGCCTATCGTGGCGCAGGTTCGCGTAAAGCACGTGGTTGCGCCAGCGTCCGTTAATCTGCAAATAGCTTTGTGCGACGCCTTCGTACTTGTAGCCGCATTGCTCTAACAAACGGCGTGACGGTGTGTTTTCGGGCAAGCACCCAGCCTCGATCCGGCTAAGGTCGAGGGTGTTGAATGCATAGTGCACAACGCCTTGAATAGCCTCGCGCATATAGCCATTGCGGGCATAGGTTGCCCCGATCCAATAACCAGTTGTGCCTGCCTGTGACGGACCGCGGCGAATGTTATCGAGTGTGATTGCACCAAGAACTGCGTCGTCTTCGCGGCGGATAAGGAACAACGGCAAAGCGGTCCCTGCGTTGATCGAGCGTTGCGCCCAATAGACGCGGTTCGTGAACGATTTGCGGTTCAGATGGTCGGGGGACCACGTTGGTTCCCATGGGATCAGAAAGTCTGCGGAATTGTGGCGCAGCGCAGCCCATGACCGAAAGTCCCCGTGCATAGGCGGGCGGAGCGTTAAACGCTCGGTTTCGATCCGGACTTTGCGTCGCGATCCGAACATCAGGCCACCAAACGTGCCTTAAGCGCCTCTAGCGTTGGTGCGGATTGCGCCGGACCATAAAGCGCCATTGCTGCACCCGCCTGCCCTGCCATTGTCGCGGCGAACGCTTTGACGTCGCCTGTTGTGACGGCATCTACACTGCCGATCGTTTCATCAAGGCGCGGGATACGCCCCCAGATTGACCACAGACGTGCAAGACGTTCAGCGCGGTTTGACGGGCTTTCTAGCCCCATCAAAAGACCAGCTTTCATCTGTGCACGGGCGCGGGCAACTTCTGATGCTGTCATGTCGTCGGCCGCGCGCTTCATCTCGTCCATTGTGACGTTGGCCAGTTCGGCGATCTGGTCAGCGCTGGTGCCTGCGTAGATCGTCGTCAGACCTGTGTCCTCATAGGCGCCAGCCTGTGCAAAGACAGTGTAGCAAAGACCCCGCTTTTCGCGAACCTCTTGGAACAGGCGCGAAGACATACCACCGCCCATAACAGACGCATAGATTTGCGCTGTGAAAATCATCGGGTCGCGGTAATTGGGACCTTCAAGCGCGAGTGCAAAATGCACCTGCTCAAGATCCTTAAGCTCGCGACGCTCTCCGCCGCCAAAGGCCGCGGGCTGGATCAGGTTCGACGGACGCTCAATCGGTTTGAGGTGCCCAAAAAGTTCTTCGGCTTGGGCCACAATCGCGTCGTGGTCCAATGCACCTGCAGCCGCAAGGATCATCTGGTTCGGGCCATAATGCTCTGACACAAAACGGTTCAGATCTTCGCGAGAGAACGCGCTGACGCGTTCAGTCGGGCCGAGGATCGTACGGCCAAGGGCTTGGTCAGGGTACGCCACCTCTTGCAACCAATCGAAAACGATATCGTCTGGCGTGTCATAGGCTTGGCCAATTTCCTGCAGGATCACGCCGCGCTCGACTTCAATCTCGCTTTCGTCGAACACTGGGTTCAGCAAAATATCAGCGATCACATCAAGGCCAAGTTCAACATCATCCTCAAGCACGCGCGCGTAGTAGGCTGTCATTTCGCGCGAAGTATACGCGTTGATATAACCGCCCACGTCTTCGATGGCTTCGGCGATTTGTAGCGCCGTGCGGGTCTTGGTGCCTTTGAACGCCATATGTTCAAGGAAATGGGCAATGCCGTTTTGTTCGATCCGTTCATGACGGCCACCGGCCTCAACCCAAATTCCGATAGAAGTAGATTTCAGTCCGGGCATCTGCTCGGTCACGATTTGAAAACCGTTTGAGAGCGTGTGAGTTTGGATTGTCAAAGGGTGATCCGTTCTTTGATAACCGCTTGGAGTGCGGCGAGGTCATTGGCGACGCGGGTCACCCGTTCGGGTCGATCGTAAAGGTCTGCCATGCGTTGCGGAAGCGGAGCCGCGACACCACTGGCCGCTTTCACGGCATCGGGGAATTTAGCGGGGTGTGCTGTGGCAAGCGTGATCATCGGTGTGTCGCCAAGGTGGGCTTCGGCGACATGTGCACCAACAGCCGTGTGCGGGCATAGAAGTTCGCCGTGCTTGGCAAGGTAAGCTTTGATCGCAGCCGATGTTTCATCTTCGGATGCGCGTCCAGATTTGAAAGTGTCCTTCAGCATCTGATACGCACCTTGGGAGATTTTGAAGCCACCCTTGTTCAGGTCGTCCATCTGGCTGGCCACGGTCGCGCCGTCTTGGTCGTAGGCGTAAAATAATGCGCGTTCAAAGTTAGAGGACACTTGGATATCCATCGACGGGCTGATGGTCGGCGTCACGCCTTCTTTGGTGTATGCGCCAGATTCAAGCGTGCGGTGCAGGATGTCATTTTGGTTTGTCGCAACAACAAGGTCCTTGATCGGCAGGCCCATCTGTTTGGCGATATAGCCAGCAAAGATGTCGCCGAAGTTGCCAGTTGGTACAGTAAACGACACTTCGCGGTGCGGTGCGCCAAGGCTAACCGCGGATGAGAAGTAATAGACCACTTGGGCCAAAACGCGGCCCCAGTTGATTGAATTCACACCCGCAAGTTTCACATCTTCACGGAATGCAAAGTCGTTGAACATATCTTTGACCGCTGCTTGGCAATCATCAAAGTCGCCATCAACCGCAAGTGCGTGCACATTGGCCTCGCTTGGTGTCGTCATCTGGCGGCGCTGTACCTCTGACACGCGGCCATGCGGGAACAGGATAAAGACATCAACGTTATCAAGACCGCGGAATGCCTCGATTGCGGCAGAGCCTGTATCGCCGGACGTTGCACCAACGATGGTGACGCGGTCGCCTGAGCGGGTCAAAGCGGCTTGGAACATTTGGCCAATAAGCTGCATCGCAAAGTCTTTGAACGCGAGCGTTGGGCCGTGGAACAATTCAAGCAAGAAGTGGTTAGCATCCAGCTGCACCAGTGGTGCGCGGGCAGCGTGGCCGAAACCTGCATAGGCGTTGTCAATCAACGTACGAAACTGACCGTCCGAGAACGTATCGCCGATGAATGGACGCATCACCGTATAGGCAATCTGTTCGTATGATTGTCCAGCCATCGCTGCAATTTGCGCAGTCGTAAGTGTCGGGATCTCTTGCGGGAGGTAGAGCCCGCCATCGCGCGCAAGTCCTGTGAGCATTGCCTGCTCAAACGAGAGTTCTGGCGCAGTGCCACGGGTCGAAATATAGCGCATGTCAGTGGTCCTTTTGACGTATGCGGAAGATTAAGAAAAAGGTCATCAAAGCCCAAACAAGGGCCAGAGAAAACCAAGTAACCGCGTAATTGAGGTGGTCGTTCTTGATGACGCCGGAGTCAAGTGGCAATGGCTGAAACGGCACCTGCTGAAGTGGTGTCGTCAGACGCTGAATTTGATATTCGCGCACAACAACCATGATTGGATCAGTGGCCAAAGCGGCGGACATACGCGGCACATCGCGGGCAAACCAGATACCCGTTGGGTCTGGTTCCGGTGTCCAGTCGTCCTGCTCGTCCGGCCAATGCAAGTTGCCTGTGATTTCAAGGTGGGAAAAACGGCTGTCTTGGGTGCCGAGATTTTGCAGCGGCACCCAGCCCATATCCACAAGGATTGTGCGGCTGTCAGTCTCAAGCGCTTGGATATAGCGGTAACCGGGGCCAAGACCATCTGGGGTGACAAGGGCAAAAATCGGCTCTCCTACCAGCTGTCCGGCGACGGTGACTGGCAGATATTTGTCTACGTTTTCGTCAGGTTCTACGGGAATGACGATGGGCGCTGCGGTGATCCGCGCGTCGATCTCGGCTAGGATCGCCGATTTCCACTGCAGGCGCTGCATCTGCCAGACGCCGAGTGAAATCAGAATCGCACAGCCAACAACGCCGAGCAAAATGGGAAAAATGATTTTACGCAAAGTGATCCCCGAAAATGAAAACGCGCAGGCAGGGCCCGCGCGTTTGTCGTATCTTGTGTAGCGTTAGGGTGAAACCCCCTGCGCTGCTTAGCCGCCCCAGACGTAGACAGCTGCAAAGAGGAACAACCATACAACGTCAACGAAGTGCCAGTACCAAGCTGCTGCTTCGAAACCGATGTGACGCTCTGGCGTGAAGTGGCCACGGTTCAAGCGGATCAAGCAGACCAGTAGGAAGATCGTGCCAATCAGAACGTGGAAGCCGTGGAAGCCTGTCGCCATAAAGAAGTTCGCGCCGTAGATGTTGCCAGAGAAGCCAAAGGCTGCGTGGCTATACTCATACGCTTGGAAGCCTGTGAAGATAGCGCCGAGCACAACAGCAAGGATCAAACCCCACTTCATGTCCTGACGGTTATTTTCGTGGACCAGCGCGTGGTGCGCCCAAGTTGCTGCCATACCAGAGCAAAGCAAGATCAATGTGTTGATCAAAGGCAGGTGCCAAGCATCGAACGTTTCGATGCCAACTGGCGGCCAAACGCCGTCAATCGCAGGCGATTGTGGACCCATCGGGTACATCGCGTGCTTAAAGAATGACCAGAACCATGCAGCAAAGAACATAACCTCTGACATGATGAACATGATAAAGCCGTAGCGCAGGCCGATGCTAACCACTGGTGTGTGATCGCCAGCGTGGCTTTCGGCGACAACTTCTGCCCACCAAGCATACATGACGTAAAGAACCATCACGAGACCCACGAGGAACAACCAGTAATACTGGGCAAATGTTCCAAGCGAAGTAACGTCGCTGTTAGACTGCATGCCAATAACGCTGCCAAGCAGCATAAGGAATGCACCCACAGAACCGGCCAGTGGCCAGATTGAGGGGTTTAGGATGTGATAGTCGTGGTTTTTTTCGTGCGCCATTGCAGTCGTCCCTCAGGGCTATTCTTAGTTCGTCTCTATGGCGTCTTGCGCCGGTGTTGTCAAAGTGGCCTGCACCATCTCTTCGGGCAGGTCTATCTCGTAGAATGTATACGATAGTGTGATGGTGTGAACATATTTACCTTCACGATCATCAACAATTTCTGGGTCCACAAAGAAGCTGACGGGCATCATCATCGTTTCGCCCGGCATCAGTACTTGTTCGGTAAAGCAAAAACATTCGATCTTATCAAAAAATGCGCCTGCTTCGTAAGGTGTGACGTTATAGGCCGCCTGCCCTGCGATAGGCACGTCGAGCGGGTTATGCGCCTCATAGAAGGCCAAGCCAGTTTCGCCTATTCGGATTTCCATTTCGCGGACTTCTGGTTTGAATTCCCATGGCATGTCTTTTGCAAGAGACGCGTCAAAACGGATTTTGATGGTCTGATCCAGAACGACATCGCTTTCGGCGTAAACAACGTTTGTTGCGCCACCAAAACCAGTGACGCGGCAGAACCAGTCGTAAAACGGCACTGACGCCCAGCTAAGCGAAGCCATCAAAACAACAACGCCGCCAGTTTGCAGCACTGTGCGCTTTGGACCCTGAATGTTCGGGAAAAACTTCATTACTCAGAGACCTCAACATCAGGAATAATCTGAGGGCGTGCAACGTGGTCAAAATTTTCGAATTCGCGCGCGTCGCCGAGTTGCAGAACCTTTACAACAGTCAGGCCAAACACAATCGCGATCAGCCCCGCCAAAAGCAGACCTACACCGTAGTTGCGGCCTTTGCGGCGCTGGTGGATTTCGTGTTCAACTTTCAAAGCCATGATTACAGCCCTCCTGCGGTGTTGATGCGCAATGCGGCCTCAACCAGCAATGCGACAAAATGAGCAAAGAGGTAATAAAGCGAGATTTTGAAGGTTTGTTTTTCGACAGCATAGTTGTCTGCATTGGCTGCAGGATCATCGCGGCGCCAGATATCATAGGCACCCTTGAGGAACCAAAGGTTCATGCCAACAGCCACAGCAAGGTAGAACGGTCCACCAATGCTGGTAAAACCAAGGCCGATAGCCACAGGAATCAACAGGACGGTGTATGCGATCACATGTTTGCGGGTGCTATCGCGACCGTGCGTTTCGGTCAGCATCGGCACACCAGCGTCGCCGTAGTCGGTTTTCACGAAAAGCGCCAAAGCCCAGAAGTGAGGCGGCGTCCACATAAAGATCAGGCCGAACATCAAGATTGATTCGATTGAGATCCCGCCAGTTGCAACTGCCCAGCCGATCATCGGAGGGAACGCACCAGCGGCACCACCAATAACGATGTTTTGCGGGGTTAGGCGTTTCAGCCACATGGAATAAACCACAACGTAAAAGAAGATTGTAAAGGCCAGAAGACCCGCTGCCAGCAGATTGCTTGTCAGCATCAATAGGACGACAGCAAATCCGGATAAGGCCATACCTATGCCCAGCGCTTCGCCTTCGGTGACGCGCCCGGACGGAATTGGGCGGCCAATTGTCCGTTTCATCTTTGCGTCGATGTCAGCGTCCCACCACATGTTTAATGCGCCCGAGGCACCAGCCCCGACAGCGACGCACAAAATGGCGACAAATCCGATGAACGGATGCACAGGCGTCGGCGCAACAAGCAACCCAACAAGGGCTGTGAAGACGACCAGCGACATGACACGCGGCTTAAGCAAGGCGAAATAATCACCCATGCCAGCTTCGTATCCTGCGTTTTGGAGGCTCGTATCCGTCATCATCTATCCTGACAGCATTGGGGGAGTGTTTCCCGCCAAAGGTAGTGCGGGGCGGCGGTACGACAATGCGCCCGTCGCCCCGACAATGTATTTAGACGCCGTTTTCGATCTTAGCCGCAGCGAGCCATGTATCGTATGTCTCTTGGCTGACGACCTTAACAGTGATTGGCATATAGGCGTGGTCTTTGCCGCAAAGCTCAGAACACTGACCAAAGTAGATGCCTTCTCGTTCGGCTGCGAACCAAAGCTGGGCCAAACGACCTGGAACTGCGTCCTGCTTCACACCGAATGCTGGGATGGTCCAAGAGTGGATCACGTCAGCGCCCGTTACTGTCATCACAACTGTCGCACCAACTGGAACAACAACGGCTGTGTCAGTTGCCAAACGGTAGAGGTCTTTGGTGTAACCGAATTCTTCCAGCTCGTCCTCGGCCAACATGTAGCTTGGGAAGGCAACAGCATCGTCTGTGTACTCATATTCCCAGAACCACTGGTAACCAGTGACTTTGATGTTGATGTCGGCCTCTGGGATTTCCTGCTGCTTGAACAAGATTGGCAGAGAGAACGCACCAATGAAGACCAGAATGAAGATTGGAGCGATGGTCCAAACAACCTCGATCGCGGAATGGTGTGTGAACGTTGCCGGTGTTGGGTTGGCCTTACGGTTATAACGTACGAAGACCCAAAACATCAGGCCCGTTACAAACAAGGTGATCGCAGTGCAGATGATCAATAGCATGCCATCGAGCCACTGAAGGTCGCGGGCCAATTCGGTGGCCGCAGGCTGAAAGCCCATTGCGCCGTCGACTGGTACACCGACCAGCTCAAGCTCTTGGGTGACTTCTTGTGCCGAAGCAGCGGCACCAGCCATTGCAAGACCCATTGAAGTCCAGATTGTAGAAGCGAATTTTGTCAGACGCATAGCAAACCCTGTCTCATGTCGGCGCCAAGTGGCGCATTCTTTGCGGAATTCTAGCAGACGTTTGCTAGGAATCCCGTTGTATCTCGCTGTCCATGTCCCATATCTTGATGAACAACTCAAGAACCGCAGTTGCGGCAAACGGACGCTTTTGGACAAGTTTCCACAAAACTCTAAGGATTTCATTTATGTCTGCCGATCCCTTCCGCCCGTTTGAGACGAATCTAGACAAAGATACCGCACTAAAATTGGTTCAAGAAGCCACAGCTGGTGCCGACGACGGAGAGTTGTTCCTTGAGCGATGCAAGTCAGAGGTTCTGTCTTTTGATGATGGAAAAGTTAAAAACGCTAGTTTTGATGCGTCTGAAGGCTTTGGCCTGCGGGCTGTACGTGGCGAAACCGCTGGGTATGCGCATTCCACAACAATCGACGAACACGCGCTAAAGCGCGCCGTTAGCACCGCGCGTTTGGCCGTTGGTGCGGGTGGTGGTACGATGGCAGACGCGCCTGTGGGCACGAACCGCAAGCTGTATACCGACGAAGATCCGATGCTGCAGGCGTCATTTCCTGCTAAAATAGACGTCCTGCGCGAGATTGATGCATTCGCGCGCGCCCTTGATAAGCGGGTTGTTCAGGTCAGCGCCACTTTGGCTGCGTCACATCAAGAAGTGCTGATTCTGCGCCCCGACGGGCATTTGGTCACAGACACCCGCCCGATGTCGCGTTTGAACGTCAGTATTATTGTCGAAGAAAACGGACGCCGCGAAAGCGGAACAGCGGGTGGCGGTGGCCGCGCAGGACTGATTGGACTGATCGCCCGAGACAACTGGGAAACCGCCGCACGCGAGGCACTGCGCGTGGCTGTCGTCAATCTTGAGGCCGAAGCCGCACCTGCGGGCGTTATGGATGTCGTACTTGGCCCTGGTTGGCCCGGTATTTTGCTGCACGAAGCAATTGGCCACGGACTTGAGGGTGATTTTAACCGCAAAGGGACAAGTGCATTTGCCGGATTGATGGGCCAACAGATTGCCGCCAAGGGCGTGACGGTTCTGGATGATGGCACGATCCCCGATCGCCGCGGATCAATAACCGTTGATGACGAAGGTACGCCCAGCGCGAAGAATACACTAATCGAAGACGGAGTTTTGGTTGGGTACATGCAAGACCGCCAAAATGCGCGCCTGATGGGGGTCGCCCCTACTGGGAACGGTCGTCGCGAAAGCTATGCCCACGCGCCGATGCCACGCATGACGAATACATATATGTTATCCGGCCCTGATGAGCCTGCAGCGATGGTCGCCGATCTTAAGGACGGGATCTATGCCGTGGGCTTTGGTGGCGGTCAGGTAGATATCACAAACGGTAAGTTCGTGTTTAGTTGCACCGAGGCCTACCGCGTTAAGAATGGCGTTGTCGGCGCCCCAGTAAAAGGAGCAACCTTGATCGGCGACGGTGCCACAGCGCTGAAGCAGATCCGAGGGATCGGAAATGACATGGAGCTTGATCCAGGTATGGGCAACTGCGGCAAGGCGGGCCAATGGGTTCCTGTGGGCGTGGGCCAACCAACGTTGATGATTGGCGGACTAACCGTGGGCGGTGCTGCTGCGTAGGTTGCGGTAGCACTTAAGCCAGATAACCAACAAGATTCTCGCACGGAAGGCGCGGCCATATAGGGATGCGCTAACCAACTTGCACCAGATCATGCAACAAGTCGCAATTATCGTTGGGGCAAGATCAGGTTCCTTGCGACATCAGCCTCCAATTTCCAGAGGATCAATATTAACATCTGGCCTTCGCCGCCGATGAGCGTAGGTTGAATTTATGGCTAAAAAAACCATCATTCTCTTCGTAGCACAACTTTACACTTCGGGTGGGAAAACCGCGATGGTTTTTCATATGGCAGAGCTTTTTGTAGCCGCTGGATATGACGTCACTATATGTGCATTTTGGCAGCCCCTGCCCCATTGGTTGATGCGACTTAAGAAGATCATACCAATACCGACGGGTGTGAAACTGACGCATATTTTCTCTCTGAAAGACCGTGAATTTAAGACGTTTTCAGTCTACCATGCTAAAAAGAAGAACAGCCAGCAACGCCTTGATGCATTCTGCGCGTATTGTGAGGGGATTAGGTCTGACGCCATTTATTTGCCAAACTACGGTGATGACATCCAGGCGATGGTCCAGAAATATGTGCCTAAGCGAGTTTTCAAGATATTGGGCGACCACAATGGCACACGTTATTCATATTTAGATGCGCTAGATGAAACCTCTGCGATGTTACCGAAACATCAAAAATTTTACGCTATTGCCAAGAAATTCGATGCACTGCACGTCGTGAACCCGCTCGTTACACGCCACGTAACCGACCACGTAAAGACCGTCATCAAGATACCGAACTTTATACGCAACCAACCAGCGCCCACGATGAGATTCATAAAATCCCGAACAATCGTGGCATGCGGCAGGTTGGTTGAGCCAAAGAACTTTGCTGATTTAATCAAGGCATTTCAAATATCTGTGAATGCGCATCCCGAATGGTCGCTTGAGATTTATGGCAGGGGTCCGCAACATTCAGAACTGAAAAAGCTGATCGCAGAACTTGAGGTTGGTCAGTCGGTTTCAATTCTAAAGCCCAGTAGCGATTTCAGAGAACACCTTTCGAATGCCGCTATGCATGTCTCTTCGAGTAAATTTGAATCCTTTGGCCTAACATTGGCAGAAGCCATGTCATACGGCGTACCGGTCGTGTCGCAATACAATCATATTGGCGCAAAGTTTCTGCTGGAGGATGGGCGCGGGCAACTGGCTGACCTGCCCAATGCCCAATCTGTCGCAGATTTGATCTCCAAGAACATGGGCATGATAGAGAAGGGTGACCCCGATAATGTACTGCGACGTCAGGTCGAAAAGGCATATTTGTTTTCAAAGACGATCTCTGAGGAAAATGCGCTTGGGCTGTGGAAGGATACATTGGATCAAGGTATTCAGCAGAAACTATTGGCCGAATAACGCGCAATTTTTCGGATCAATGCAGATCAGTGCATAAGATCGCAGCGTTTGCAGGTTTCTATAGGTAGACCTGTTTTACGGTTATTACTCCTCTAAAACAGCGGGAATACACGTTCACGTTTGATTAAACCTTGTGGCGCTAATGTGCTTTAGCAACAGGCGGAGCACGGGATGACCGGATCACAAAACCCTTCCACTCACCCCCCCAATGCCTACCCACCCAGGAAGCCGAACGGTTTGACCGTCTTCGCCTGTTGCGATCCCGCCGCGTAGGCATTGCCACCTACAAGCGGCTTTTGCGTGAACATGGTACTGCGGCCGCAGCTCTGACCGCATTACCA
>JAWUXS010000064.1:0-34543 GCA_034111185.1 Paracoccaceae bacterium
TGACGCACAACGCCATCGTCCAAATACTGAACTGTCACAGCATCACCCGGAGACAAAGTCGCAGCTTGAACCTGCACTGCGGGAAGCAGTACAGCAAATAGCAGTGCGAAAAGTTTCAGGATCGAGGTCATTTATAGTCCAAGTGTTAAGACGGGTTTATCTATCGTTAACTAGTGAACTGGAAATGAGGCGCAAAAAAGATTATGGTTGGAAAATCTTAAGGAGATTTGGTGTGCCTTGACCTTGCGTCAGGGTTGTGCGGCGGTCGCCAGAATTAGTGCAATGCCCGTGTCGGGGATTGCACTAGCTGCATGATTATTGTGGCACCTGCCACCGATTTTCCGTCGAAATATGGATCGACAGGTTCGTTCATACACGAGATCTCGAGGTTCATTTGCTGCGAAATAGGGTAGGTCGCAGATACCCGTTTCTGACCATTCGCAGTTTCGCTATCCCATTTTAGTTGCACACCATGGATTTGCATTTGGGACGCGGCAAGCAAATGCTCGGCCAGTTCCTCGGTGTCGGCATTTGCGCATGTAAGTGCAGCAATCGTTGGGGCAATCACGACACCGGTCTGGTGCTGTTCGTGGGTGCCAACCTGCAAACCATCTGGCAGAATTTGCCCGGTGAATCCTGGCAACGCAGCCAGCGCATCACCGAATGTACCGTTCTTTTCTAATGAAATGCGGAGTGCTTCGATCATTGCAGCCTGCGGTGGGACCTGTGTTTCGATGAAGGCGCGTTGATGAAGCATATTTTCAAACTCAAGATTAGCTATGTTGCAAACAATATTTCGTAAAAATATGGCGGGAATTGGACATCTAGCAGGAGAAAGCGAGGAGATCGGGCCAACATTGTGAACTTACGTTAGTTTTAAACAAAGTCCGCTTGCTCAGCCCTGCAGGGACAGGCAAAGTGTCGCAAAATCATTGGGCGGTTGAAATCTATGGGGAAGACCCCATTTTCATCTCTCCAAGGGGTCAACTTGTGTTGCTGCGTAGCGGGGCCGAGTTGATTTGCTAAAAAAAGGAAAAAGAGCATGCAAGAACCATTGAGTTCATCCTATCCCGTCCTGCCGTTGCGCGACATCGTGGTATTCCCACATATGATTGTTCCGCTGTTTGTAGGTCGTGAAAAGTCTGTCCGCGCCCTCGAAGAGGTGATGAAGGACGACAAGCAAATCCTACTTTCCAGCCAGATGGATCCCGGCGAGGATGATCCTGCGCAAGAAGGTATCTATCAGGCTGGCGTTCTAGCCAACGTGCTGCAGCTGCTGAAACTACCCGATGGCACTGTTAAGGTGTTGGTCGAAGGCCGCAGCCGCGTGCGCATCACTGAATACTTCACTAACGAAAACTTCTTTGAAGCTGGCGCCGAGTATCTTGATGAAGTACCGGGCAATGTCGAAGAAACTGAGGCGCTTGTCAGGTCTGTGGCGTCTGAGTTTGAGCGTTATGCCAAGGTCAAAAAGAACATCCCAGAAGAGGCGATGGCCGCTGTTTCAGAAGCAACCGAGCCTGCAAAGCTGGCCGACTTGGTCGCGGGTCACCTTGGCATTGAAGTTGATCAAAAGCAGGACCTGCTTGAGACACTTTCCGTGTCTGAGCGGCTCGAGAAGGTTTACGGCCTGATGCAGGGCGAGATGTCTGTGCTTTCTGTCGAGAAAAAGATCAAGACTCGCGTAAAGACGCAGATGGAGCGGACCCAACGCGAGTATTATTTGAATGAGCAAATGAAGGCTATTCAGAAAGAACTTGGTGACGGAGAAGATGGCCAGAATGAAGTTGCTGAGCTTGAGACACGGATTTCTGACACGAAACTTTCAAAAGAAGCCCGTGAAAAGGTCGATGCTGAGCTGAAGAAGCTGAAGAACATGTCGCCAATGTCGGCTGAAGCCACAGTTGTGCGCAACTATCTCGATTGGATCTTGGCGCTTCCTTGGGGCGTTAAATCACGTACCAAAAAGAATTTGGCGGCGGCGCAAACCGTTCTGGATAATGACCACTACGGGCTTGAGAAAGTCAAAGAACGGATCGTTGAATATCTTGCTGTGCAGCAGCGTTCAGCCAAGCTGAAAGGCCCGATCATGTGTTTGGTTGGCCCTCCGGGTGTAGGTAAAACGTCGCTGGGCAAGTCGGTAGCCAAAGCCACTGGGCGCGAATTTATTCGCATCTCATTGGGTGGTGTACGTGACGAGAGCGAAATTCGCGGCCACCGTCGGACCTATATCGGTTCAATGCCAGGTAAGATCATTCAGGCGCTGAAAAAGGCGAAAACCACGAACCCGCTTATCCTTCTCGATGAGATCGACAAAATGGGGCAGGACTTCCGTGGTGATCCTGCATCAGCGATGCTTGAGGTGCTTGATCCTGAACAGAACGCAACATTCGTCGATCACTACCTTGAGGTGGAATATGATCTGTCGAACGTGATGTTCCTGACGACATCAAACTCTTACAACATGCCGGGTCCTCTTTTGGACCGGATGGAGATCATCACGCTTTCGGGTTACACCGAAGACGAAAAGCGCGAAATCGCACGCCAGCACTTGCTGCCTAAGGTATTGAAAAACCACGGGTTGAAGGACAAAGAGTTCAGCATGTCTGATGATGCGCTGACTGCGATGGTGCGCGTCTACACACGCGAATCTGGTGTGCGTAACCTTGAGCGTGAATTGGCAAAGGTGGCCCGCAAGGCTGTCACGATGATCGTGAAAAAAGAAGCGACGTCAGTTGATGTGAATGCTGAAAACCTGTCTGAGTTCCTTGGCGTTGAAAAGCATCGCTTTGGTTTGGCTGAAGAGACGGATCAGGTTGGCGTTGTTACTGGTCTTGCTTGGACATCCGTTGGTGGAGAGCTTTTGAACATCGAAGCGCTGCGTCTTCCGGGCAAAGGTCGGATGAAGACCACGGGTAAGCTGGGCGATGTGATGAAGGAATCCATCGATGCGGCGTCTTCTTATGTGCGGTCAATCGCACCTGAAATTGGTGTAAAGCCGACGCAATTCGACAAGATCGACATCCACGTTCACGTACCTGATGGTGCGACACCAAAGGACGGCCCGTCCGCGGGTCTGGCGATGGTGACGTCGATTGTATCTGTGCTGACCAAGATCCCAGTGCGCAAAGACATCGCCATGACTGGCGAGGTTTCACTACGCGGCAATGCGATGCCTATTGGCGGCTTAAAGGAAAAGCTGCTGGCGGCATTGCGCGGTGGTATCACAACAGTTTTGATCCCGCAGGATAACGCACGCGATTTGCCGGATATTCCTGACAACGTGAAGGAGGGGCTGACGATCATCCCAGTTACCCACGTGTCCGAAGTTCTTGAGCATGCTCTTGTGCGCAAGCCTGAGGCAATTGTTTGGGATGAAGCGGCTGAGGAAGCTGCTGCATTGGAAGCTGCTTTGCTTGCCCGCGCTGATGGGTTTGCTGCAGTCACTCACTAAGCAAAAGTCACGAGAATTGAAAAGGCGCTGCTATTTGCGGCGCCTTTTTCCCATACTGAGACAGGGATCTTGTCGGTATACGATCCAAAAGACCTAACTTTGCCTTGTTGCAACCATGTCTATTGCATGGTGCAGTGAAAGAAGTCGGGAAAGAGAGCAGTGTGGTAACCTTACTTATGCTGCCGATAGATGACGCGCCAGGAGGCAGATATGACCAAGAAGACAAGTTCCGAAGAAAAAAATGCACCAAAGAAAGTTCAGCTTCAGGCTGCCCCACTTAAGAAGGCCGCGGTTGATGCCCCGATGGCGCAAGTTGTGGTTGCCCCTGCAGCCGCGGTTGTGTCGGCTCCGAATGCTAAATCTGATGATCCGAGCGAGGCGAAGGCAGAAAAAATTCTTGTTAAGAAGCAAGAGTTTGTTGACCGCGTTGTCTCTGAAAGTGGGATGAAGAAATCGGAAGTTAAACCAGCTATGGAAGCGGCGCTGCGCGTTCTTTTGTATGCACTGCAGTCAGGCGAAGAACTTCAATTGCCACCTTTGGGCAAAATCAAAGTTCAGAATGTAAAAGACGTTGGTTTTGGCTCAGAGGCGATGACTTTGAAGTTACGTACACCTAAGAAAGATCAAGCCTAGTCGCTGCATCTTGCGGGATAGGATTTTGCCACTTAGACGATGTGAGACTGGGCAAAATATACGTCTGCAATGATTGGCCCTGAATGATCTGCGCTTTTGCGTTGGCAATTTTTGAGGTGCGTTAGTGTCCTATCCAGAGCTTTATATCCTGCGTCATGGTGAAACCCACTGGAACGCAGAGAACCGGATGCAAGGCGAGCTGAACTCTCCTTTGACGCCTAAAGGTGAAGTGGATGCAGCGCGGCAGGGTGAAATCCTAGCTGGGCTAGATCTGACAGGATTCGCGTTTTTGTGCAGTCCGCAGGGGCGTGCGGTTCAAACAGCGGGCATCGCGTTGGCGCAGGTTGCGACATCCATCCGTACAGAGGATCGTTTGCGCGAAATTGGCGTTGGTGATTGGTCCGGTCGGTTGCGTAGTGAACTGCCTATGCCTGAGGGCAAAGACCCGTTTATGGCGCAATACGAGATCGCACCAGGTGGTGAGGGCTTTGGGGCGTTAGAAGTGCGTTGTCGTGATTTTCTGGGCGATTTACAGGGGCCAACGGTGTTGGTGACGCACGGAATTACGAGCCGGATGATCCGTTCAATTGTCGGTGGGGCAGGGGCAATTAGTGTCTCAACCGTGCATGGCGGACAGGGCTGCGTTTATCATTTGAAAAATGGTGCACAAAACTTGCTGACTTGATCTTGCGCTCGGTTTCGGAACGGTCTAAACGCTCCTCAATCGGGTGATTAGCTCAGTTGGTAGAGCGCTTCCTTTACACGGAAGATGTCGGGAGTTCGAGCCTCTCATCACCCACCATTATCCTTTTATATTGTGTTGTTTAGTTCGTTCAGGGCTTGCGGCGTTTTTTGTCGGCAAAAGTGTTCAAGCGCGTGCTTTACGTGAGCGAATAAGGCGTCAGTTTTGCATAGTATTCGAGCATGTTTGTTGCACCGAGGCGGATAGTTGAATTTCATTGGTTTGAGATTCGGTGGTCAAGTCGCTGAAGACATTCTCACAAATCTCAAACTTGCAGTTACCGAAATTGAATCTTTCTTAGGTTATGGGGAAGACCTCCAATGCAAATATGATCATATCATTCTTTTGAAGTTCTTTGTCCTGCGAGGAAAAGCATGGGCGGGCAGAATGACAACGTTTTTAAAAATATCCCGATGTAGAATGACACGCCATGAGGCTAAGGTTTGTATGGCGTGGAAATTTCGTCGACAGCCTTGGCTTTTGACGCGGGCGGCTTTCTGAAACGGAGGCTGCGCCTTGTGTTGGTGTGGGTGCGCAGGGTGGGGCGCACGTGTTGGCTGCGCGTTTGCCCGAGATTAAGTTATAGTGGGTGCATCTTTAATGATGGCGGGCGCATATGGTCAGGATGATTGCGGTCTTATGTTAGGCTATTAACCATGTCGCTAATACGCACATTGAGCAGGCGTTTATGACGTGAGGCGGCCCCCAATCCGATGCCGTTGTGGGGCGTCAAGCAGCATTGATTTTATGGGTATCAAATAGGTCAAAATACACAAAGAAAATTACGGAGAAGTTGACCTAAGGGTCAACTTTTAGTATTCAGTGGTAGCGCTAACGTGAGTGCGGTGTTTTGAGGTTCTTCAAAATTGCCGAGTGGTAGAGATATGTTTTACGAGTAGTTTTTTTGTGTGCAATATCTCTGCCACTCAACATGACAACAAATGCTGTGTTTATCCGATGATTGTTCATTCTGACCTGATTTTCGGCAAGCAAAAGCGTTCTTTTCATAGTCATTTGCACGATACCAAAACTCTTATTTCTTTTTCACCATTACACCGCTTGACGCAGGCAATATCGCCGCATAGAAGCCCTACACGTTCGGTCGTTTGGCTGGATTTGTAGAAGTGCGGTTGTAGCTCAGTTGGTTAGAGTACCGGCCTGTCACGCCGGGGGTCGCGGGTTCGAGTCCCGTCAACCGCGCCACTTTCACATTTTCATAAAAATCGTACAGACACGCGGGCCCCTCGAGGCCCACGTTTGTCTTTAAAGATCTGCTAGGCTTATCGCTGCTGCCAGTACCGAATCTTGTCCGGCAGATAGGCTTGCACCATCAAAGCGAGCAGGGACATCTGGTGGGATGCCCACGCCTTCGTACAGGTTTCCGTCTGCTGCGATGTATGTTTGGTTTGATAGTCCCAAGCTCCATCCATTCGGCAGTGTAAAGCCTAGGACGTCAGATAGCCCGCCACTGGTCGGCTCGCCCATGACTGTAACCTGAGGGAGGTCTTTCATCGCGAGGGTGAAGATCTCAGCAGCGCTGCCAGTAAGGTTTGACGTGAGCAGGATGACTGGCTTGTCGTTTGGGGTCGTATCAAAAGGTTCAAGAATCGCGTCATAGGCGGTGCCCTGGCCGTCGCCGGCGCGGGATGATTTGCTGAACACAGGGACAGCCGTTTCCGCGAAGTGGCTAGCGAT
The DNA here is from genome assembly GCA_034111185.1 of Paracoccaceae bacterium. Classification (GTDB taxonomy): domain Bacteria; phylum Pseudomonadota; class Alphaproteobacteria; order Rhodobacterales; family Rhodobacteraceae; genus Yoonia. The sequence continues at coordinate 6,525 of JAWUXS010000064.1, forward strand.
GCCAAAAGCAACGCTATCGGAACCACCTGGGTTGTAGCGTACATCGATGATAAGTGATTTGGCGTCCGAGAGTTCAGATAGGACTTGACCGAAAGCACGTGCAGCTGCTGGCGCTAGTTTTTCGCCAAATGCTGTTTCTATATCCATTTCAATGATCTGAATGTAACCGATGCCGTCTGGACGCATGCCGAATATGATTGGCGCTGCTGCGTGGCGTGCAATTGTGGCCCCACTGGCGGATTGTGCTGTGCGTGACAGAAATGGGCGGTTTAGGTTTTCGTAATCTACCATCCATGCGGGTGGTTTGGCAGGTGAATGCCAATTTCCATCCGTGCCAAAGTGGATGTGCCCATCATCAAGGCCCTTAGCCGCAGCGAGCATGGCTGCTGCTAGGTCTGCATCCGATGCATTTGGGGCAGGGGCCAATGCGCGGCGGGCATCCCAATCAACGCCGTGCAGATCAAAGAATGCGTATTGTTCGCTCATCGCAGCCCAAAATGCGTCAAATGTCTGAGCCGCTGTTGCTGTTGCGGGATCAGCCTTTTTGCAATCAGCGGGCAACTTAGGCAAGCGGTCGAACATAGTTGGTTCTAACGAGTCGTCGATGGAAAGCGAAAGCTGTTCACCGACGGTTTCAATTGTTGCACCTTCGAGCAGTTCAATCAGCTGCATGTGCGTTGGAAAGGCGACCGTCTCAAGACAACTGATGGATGATTGACGGTAGGCTGTTGCCCTCCATTGGGTCACATTCAAGATCATGCCGCCGGTTTCAGATTTCCATGCACCGCGCTGTGCTTCTTGGGGCATTGAAAGGCCCCAAGATATGCCGAATGCGCCCGCGCAAATCACGATAGTGCCAATAAGCCATTTGAAAATGCGTGTCATCGCGAATTACCCATCCGCTAATTCGTGCAAAATCCGCGCCCAAGACCGGATGCCTTTGTGAAAGCTGCTAAGGTCATATTTTTCGTTGGGAGAGTGGATCGCGTCGTCATCTTTGCCAAAGCCGATCAACATTGCATCCATGTCCAATATCTTTTTAAAATGACCCGCAATTGGGATTGAACCGCCGCAACCGACGTATGCAGCCGCGTTCGGCCATTCGTCGGACAGGGCTTTGCGTGCTTTATCGAATGCGGGGTGTGTCGTGCTCATCTGACCGGCGGCACTTGCGCCGTGGTTATCAAATGTAACTTTGCAATCAGCGGGAACCATGCTGCGCACCATCGCCTGAAAGCTTTCGCGGATGGCGTGTGGGTCTTGGGTGCCTACCAGACGGAAACTGATCTTTGCGCTGGCCTTGGACGGTAGAACTGTTTTGAAGCCGTCACCGGTGTAGCCAGAGATCATGCCGTTCACTTCGCAAGTTGGGCGTGACCAGATCATTTCAAGTGGGCGGCGGCCTTGCTCTCCTGCTGGGTCTTTCAGGCCTACTTCGCCCAAGAATTCAGCGTGGTCGAATTTCAGGTCGTCCCAGCTGGCTGCAAGTTCGTTCGAGATTTCAGGCACGCCGTCGTAAAAGTCAGGAACTGTGATGCGGCCAGTATCGTCATGCAGCGACGCAATAATTTTCGCAAGAACGCGGGCAGGGTTCATGGCGATCCCGCCGTACATGCCCGAGTGGAGGTCTTTGTTGGGACCTGTGATTGTAATCTCTTCGCCTAACAGGCCGCGCAACTGAGTGATGATCGCGGGTGTGCTGTCACCGTAAAGGCCGGTGTCGCAGATCAAGGCCACATCTGCTGTCAGCTCTTCTGCGTTTTCTTGCATGAATGGCACGAGCGACGGAGAGCCTGATTCCTCTTCGCCTTCAAAGAAGATCGAGATTTTTCCGGGCAGGGTGCCGTGGACTGCTTTCCATGCGCGGCAGGCTTCGACGAATGTCATAAGCTGGCCTTTGTCATCGGATGAGCCGCGTCCGCGGATGACTTTGCCTTTGGCAGTGTCTTCGATTTGCGGATCAAAGGGATCGCGGTCCCATAGATCGAGCGGGTCAACGGGCTGCACATCATAGTGGCCGTAGAACAAGACGTGAGTTCCGCTGCCGTCAGCGTGACCCACGACCATCGGATGACCGGGTGTTGGGCGTTTATCAGCCGTGAACCCAATGCTTTCCAGATCAGATACCAGCCAATCGGCTGCGGTCTGGCAGTCATCTTGGAATGCGGGATCGGTTGATATCGACGGAATGCGCAACAATTCGAGCAGTCGATCGGTCGCTTGCGGTAGATCCGCGTCAATACGTGCTAAAACAGGATCGAGTGACATCTGGTGGCTTCCTTCGCAAAAAATTACTGCGCCCCATCAGACGGTAATTGGGCGCAGGTCGCAACGGTTCTCTTTGAAATGGTGACGGCTAAATACACTGCACGCCGCAAATCAGCCTGCCGATGTGGTGTTGCCGATGGTTTACAAATTCGAAAGCTCGTCAAACTACTCGCAGAGTTGTGATTTCGGATGGGTAGGCAGGGCAGATTGTCGCAGCTAATGTCTTTTCAAGATGAAACACATAAGCCTGATATTTTGGGCATTTAATAAGATTTGTTAACAGGAGACTTTCTCATGAAATCCACATGGATCGCAGCCGCGGGTACAGCAATTGCACTTATGGCTGCCGCGAGCCCCGCCCACGCCCAAGAAAACTGTACCTTTGAGGGTGACGTGTTGGACTTTGAGCAAGACCAGATTGACGCGCTTTATGCTTGTGTCAGCGATACGCTGGCCGAAAACTACGCAAAAGAAGGCCATGAGATTGGCAGTGTTTACCGCGAGTGGAACGCAGCAGCGACTGGCCCATTCGCGCCGGGTCCACACGGGAACCGTTTCTTAAACACTTTCGCCAACGACATCGCATTCGAGCCATATGTTGAATACGGATATGGCGATGATTTCGCGATGCCTGTCGGTTCGATTTTGGCAAAGGAATCTTATAAGTTGCGTAATAACGGCACGCCACGTCCGGGCCCTTTGTTTATTATGACTAAAGTCGCTGCTGGCGAAGCTGACGAATACGGCAATTGGGTTTATTCGGGTGTGCAGCCAAACGGCAAGACAATGGGCGTGAACCAAAGCTTCTGTCACGATTGCCACGTGGCGTATGCGGACCAAGACTCGCTTGGGTATCCGCACCCTGATGTGCAAATCCAGAACTAACCAGCCTGTAGTTTATTCAGCCCCGCTGCACCGATATTCCGCAATGGGGCTGTTTTTTATGGCAATGCACCAAAATATTCATATGAAAACGCCATTTGCGGTGTAATTGTGGGCTGAGGCAAATTGTCCTTAGCTGCAGCACAGATATTGCTCGCTCAACTTCTGCACTATATGACAATTAACAAATACGAGGCGGCGTGCGATTGTCGGCTCAAACTGCTGAATACAAAAGGGGCAGCCCCGTGAACTATAACGCGCAGCTTGATACAGCGATTTCCCGTTTACATGACGAAGGCCGTTACCGGACTTTCATCAATATCGAGCGGACACGCGGACAATACCCACATGCAGTTTGGAACAAGCCTGATGGATCAACTGCGCCTGTCACCGTCTGGTGTGGCAACGACTATCTAGGCATGGGTCAGCATCCTGCGGTTCTTGCAGCCATGCACGAGGCGATTGACGCCACTGGTGCTGGGTCAGGCGGAACGCGCAATATTTCGGGTACCACCGTTTATCATAAGCGCCTTGAGGCCGAATTGGCTGATCTGCACGCGAAAGAAACGGCACTTTTGTTCACGTCAGCCTACATTGCGAATGACGCGACATTGTCGACGTTGCCTAAGTTGTTCCCGGGTTTGATCATCTATTCTGACGCGCTTAACCACGCATCAATGATCGAAGGTGTGCGCCGCAATGGCGGGGCAAAGCGCATTTTCCGTCACAATGACGTGGCCCATTTGCGTGAGCTGCTTGAGGCGGATGATCCTGATGCGCCTAAGGTTATCGCGTTCGAGTCGGTTTATTCGATGGACGGCGACTTTGGCCCAATCGAAGCGCTGTGTGATCTTGCAGAAGAATTTGGTGCGCTTACCTATCTTGATGAGGTGCATGCTGTTGGCATGTACGGACCACGTGGCGGCGGTATCGCCGAGCGTGATGGCCTGTCTGATCGTGTCGATATTATTAACGGGACATTGGCCAAAGCATACGGCGTGATGGGCGGGTATATCGCTGCATCTGAAAAGATGTGCGATGCAATCCGTTCCTATGCGCCGGGCTTTATCTTTACGACATCGCTGCCACCTGCGGTCGCTGCTGGTGCTGCGGCATCGGTTGCCCACCTTAAGAGCGACCAAAGCTTACGTGATGCACACCAAACTCAGGCCAAAATCCTTAAAACAAGGTTAAAAGGCCTTGGTTTACCGATTGTTGATCATGGTAGCCACATCGTTCCAGTCATCGTGGGGAACCCAGTTCACACGCAAAAAATGTCGGATATGCTGCTAAGCGAGCATGGCATTTACGTGCAGCCGATCAATTTTCCGACCGTTCCACGCGGCACTGAGCGTCTGCGCTTTACCCCGTCACCTGTACACGGTCCTAAGGAAATTGATGCGCTTGTTTCCGCTATGGATACACTCTGGTCGCATTGTGCGCTGAATCGCGCCGACTTAGCGGGCTAATTCATTCTGCGGATGCAAACATTTTTGTGATATGGTAGTAAATTGCAAGAGATTGCTAAGGATTCGAATTAATCATTTGGCAATTGGGGCAAATAAACTACGGGACTGCAATGATCGTAAGAGGCTTCAGACGCGCGAAAGCTGCTGATGACGTTAATGCTAAGGGGTTTGATGCCTTTGAGCTGCGTCTCGGTGACCTTATGCGTGGTGAACGTGCGACAATGGGCAAAAGCCTGTTGGACGTCCAGCGCGAACTGAAAATCAAAGCCGCATACATCGCTGCTATCGAAAATTCTGACCCGACGGCATTTGACACACCCGGTTTTATCGCCGGATATGTGCGCTCTTATGCCCGTTATCTGAATATGGACCCTGATTGGGCGTTTGATACATTCTGCCGTGAAAGTGGTTTTGCAACTGCGCACGGCATGTCCGCCGAGGCATCTGCTGCGAAGCCAGCGCGCATGGTGGGCGGTGCTGCCGTTAAGGGTAATGATATCTTCTCATCTTCTGCAACGCCGTACATCCCCGCGAACGAGGCTATGTTTTCGCGGGTTGAGCCGGGCGCTGTGGGTTCAATGATGGTTCTGATCGCGTTGATCGGTGGTTTGGGATACGGCGGCTGGACCGTTCTGCAAGAAGTGCAGCGCGTGCAGTTTGCACCTGTTGAACAAACACCAACCGTTGTTTCAGACATTGATCCGCTGGCAGGGGCATCGGTTGTTTCAACTGGCGAAACTGATCTTGCTGGTTTTGCCACACCTTCGACCGAAGCGCTTGATCGTCTTTACCGTCCACAAGCATTGGACGTGCCTGTCTTGGTTTCACGCGACGCCCCAATCGGCAGCTTGAACCCAAGCAACTTTGGCGCGTTTGCAACGGCACAGGTTACGCCTGCAGCATTGCCAAACTTTGATGGCAACAGCAGCATCGTTGTCGCCGACGCAGGTGTACAAGTTGTTGAAGGTCCAATTCCAGAAGTTCAGCTTGTTGCTGTGCGCCCAGCTTGGGTGCGTGTGCGGTCTGCTGACGGCTCAATCATCTTTGAATCTGTGATGGAACCTGGTGATAGCTACGTTGTGCCTTCTACGGAAGATCCTGCAACGTTGCGCATTGGCGAAAGCGGCGCGGTGTATTTCGCAGTAAATGGCACGCATTACGGGCCTGTTGGACCATCTGGTCAGGTCACGTCGAATGTAGCGTTGTCTGTAGAAAGCTTGACTGCGGCCTATACAGTTGCAGATATCGATGATGATACCGCACTTGCAGATGTTGTGCGTGTTGCAGAGGCGGCGCCACTTGCTGTTCTGCCTATCGACACGCTTCCTGCCGAATAATCAAAAAATTCTGACGACCTGCGACCCTTGGCCCGTTGTCGCGGTGGGCCTTGATAGTTAAGTCATGTGTGACTGCATGTGGAAAGGCCTATTCAATGTCCCTCAATCCGATCCGTCCTTGGCGCAATATTTATCGTCGTGAAAGCCGTAAGATCATGGTGGGCAATGTGCCTGTCGGTGGCGACAGCCCAATCACAGTGCAGACGATGACGAATACGCTGACAACCGACGTTGCAGGCACAATCGCGCAGATTAATGCGGCGACCGAGGCAGGGGCAGACATTGTACGTGTTTCTGTACCAGACGAGGCATCTTCAAAAGCGCTAAAAGAAATTGTGCGCAATGTTGATGTGCCTTTGGTTGCGGATATCCACTTTCACTATAAGCGCGGTATCGAAGCGGCTGAGGCTGGTGCTGCTTGCCTACGGATTAACCCTGGTAATATCGGGGATGAAAAGCGCGTCAAAGAAGTTATCAAAGCCGCGCGGGATAACAATTGTTCGATCCGCATTGGCGTGAACGCTGGTTCGCTTGAAAAGCACCTGCTTGAGAAATACGGCGAGCCAACACCTGACGCGATGGTCGAGAGCGGGCTGGATCACATCAAAATTTTGCAGGACAATGATTTTCACGAATTCAAGATTTCGTGCAAAGCATCCGATGTGTTTATGGCCGCCGCCGCCTACCAACAGCTGGCCGAGGCAACGGACGCGCCAATCCACCTTGGTATCACAGAGGCTGGTGGCCTGATCAGTGGTACTGTCAAATCTGCGATTGGGATGGGGCAGCTGCTTTGGATGGGGATTGGTGACACGATCCGCGTTTCGCTGTCTGCGGACCCAGTTGAAGAAGTGAAAATGGGCTTTGAGATCCTTAAGTCCCTTGGCTTGCGACACCGTGGGGTGAACATCATCTCTTGCCCGTCTTGCGCGCGGCAGGGTTTTGATGTGATCAAAACCGTTGAAAAGCTTGAGCAACGGCTAGAGCATATCAAGACGCCAATGAGCCTGAGTATCATTGGTTGCGTCGTGAATGGCCCGGGCGAAGCGTTGATGACCGATGTTGGTTTTACTGGCGGCGGCGCAGGTTCGGGGATGGTCTATCTTGCAGGCAAGCAAAGCCACAAACTCGATAATGATCAAATGGTTGAGCATATCGTTGAGCAGGTTGAAAAGCGCGCAGCCGCTATCATCGCAGCCGAAGCCGATTCTGAGTGATCTAAGTCTGGATGAATGAGGCGGGGTTAGCCCGCCTCTTCGCGGATCTCGGCGATGATCTGGCGCATTTGTGCAAGCGGAACGTAGCCACGCAGCATCTGATCTTGGAATACAAACGAAGGTGTGCCCGAGATTTGCAGGCTTTGCGCGAGTGCGCGGTTTTCGTTGATCACCGTCGCGACCTCAGGGCTGCCCATCATTTCAAAGACAGCATCGTTATCCAATCCAAACGCAGCTGACATGCGCGACAAGCTTGCCGTGGAAAAATCGCCTTGGAATTCCATAAGCGTGTCGTGGATCGTTTTGTAAGCCTCGTCGCCCTCAAGAAGTTGCACTGCGATGGCATAACGTGCTGCCAATTCTGACTGCTCACCTAGGATCGGGAACTCTTTGATGATGTACCGAATATTTTGGTCGCCTGACACAAGGGCTGCAACCTCGGGGAAAGCGCGTTTACAATAGCTGCAACGATAATCCATGAATTCAACGATTGTGATGTCGCCGTCAGGGTTTCCGCCAACGAATGAATGGCCATCGTTGAACAGAGCGGAGCCCGCCAAAAGAACCATGTCGCTATCTGCGGATGCTTCTGTCGTGGCTTGGCGTTGTTCCAAGACACCAATCGCTTCCATCAGGACCTCTGGGTTTTCCAAAAGATAGGCGCGTACTTCGCTGCGGAATGTGGCGCGTTCTGCGTCAGTCATTTCTTGTGCAGTAAGGGGCGTGGCCAAAAGGGCGGCGAAAGCAAAGGCGAGGCGAAGGATCATGAGCGGTCTCTTTTCGGTTTTATCATGCCTGAGAGATCACGAATTCATTGCGATTCCAAGCTGCCATTGCACCCCGCACCAGTGCAGGGCAAAATGTGCGTGAAATATAGGAGATAGCGCATGCGCAGCTCAACCCGAGGGGATGTAGATCCCTTTATTGTGATGGACGTGATGGAGGCCGCACGGCGTGCCGAAGCGGCGGGTCGCCACATTATCCATATGGAGGTTGGGCAACCCGGCACGGGTGCGCCAGCAGCGGCTAAGGCCAAGCTGGCCGATGAGTTGGATCAGCCGTTGGGATATACTGTTGGGTTGGGCTTGCCGGAATTACGGGCGCGGATCGCAAAGCATTATGCGGATTGGTACAACGTTGATCTAAACCCCGAACGTGTTGTGATCACATCCGGTGCATCTGGCGCGTTCATTCTGGCGTTTAGTGCGTTGTTTGATAACGATGAACCCGTAGGTTTAGGCACGCCATGTTACCCGTCATACCGCCAAATCCTAAAGGGTATGGGGCTGACCGCAGTCGACATTCCTACAACGCTTGAGCAGCGGTTTCAGCCGCAGCCTGTTGATGTTGCAGCACATGACCTTGCCGGTTTGATTGTGGCATCGCCAGCTAATCCAACAGGTACGATGCTGACACGGGATGAGCTAAAGGCGCTGGCTGATGCGTGCAGTGCGAATGATGCGGCGTTCATCTCAGACGAGATCTATCACGGTATCGGGTATGATCGGGCGGCGGTTTCCGCGCTTGAGGTGACGGATGATGTATATGTCGTGAATTCGTTCTCTAAGTATTTCTCAATGACAGGGTGGCGTGTCGGCTGGATGGTTGTCCCCGAAGATCACGTGCGCCGTGTTGAGCGGTTGGCACAAAACATGTTCATCTGCGCGCCCCACGCAGCACAGCGTTTGGCGTTGCATGCTATGGAATGTGATGATGAACTACAGGGCAACCTTGCGGTTTATACGGCCAATCGTGACGCGATGATTACGGGGCTAAAGGTCGCTGGATTTACCAAGTTTGCACCACCAGATGGCGCATTCTATGTCTATGCAGATGTGTCTGATTATACTGATGATAGCCTAGGCTTTGCTGCTGAAATCCTAGAAAAGGCGGGTGTAGCTGTCACACCAGGATTAGATTTTGATCCCAAGGGCGGGCACCATTGGTTGCGGTTCTCTTATGCGCGGGCGAGTGCTGACATCACCGAAGGGCTGGCGCGTCTTAACAAGTTCATGCAAGGTCGCACGTGATGAAGTATATATTTGCATGTTTGTTCCTTGTTTTCGCGGCACCTGCTTTCGCGCAAGATTTCAGTGGGTTGGCCCGTGTTGATATGGCCAAGAGCCAAGTCAGCGATGATGGCTCTGATCTGCTAGTTGATCTGCATTTGTCCCAAACTGTCCCGTACCGCGTTTTCACACTGGATGAGCCGCGCCGCCTTGTGATCGATTTTCGCGAAGTTGATTGGACCGGGGTAAGTGCAGCTGCTTTGCGGAATGCCGATCTTGCGCCTGCGTTGCGGTTTGGTGTTTTCCGCCCGGGTTGGTCACGGTTGGTTGTTGATTTGGCCGAACCGCTGAACATTCATGCTGCAGGATTGACTGTAGACCAAGACAGCGGTGCTGCGCATTTGCAGGTGCGGTTGGTTCCGGCCAAAGAAGATGTATTCGCCGACCGCGCTGGTGCGCCACAAACACCGGGTTGGGAAACCGATGCGGGGATTTCAGACATTCCAGTTCCGGCGACTGAAGATGGGCCAACGGTGATTGTTATCGATCCGGGCCATGGCGGCATTGATCCGGGCGCTGAGCGCGGTGGCGTGCAAGAGGCTGACCTGATGCTCGCGCTGGGGATCGAAGTGGCTGACGCGATCAATCGCCTTGAGGGGTTTCGCGCAGTTCTAACCCGCACATCTGATATTTTTGTCCCGCTTGAGGCGCGGATGTCGATTGCACGCTCCGCAGGCGCCGACCTGTTTATATCGTTGCATGCTGACGCGCTAGAAGAAGACGCAGCCAGAGGCGCATCGATTTACACGTTGAACCAAGAGGGAAGCGACAGTGCATCGCAGCGCATGGCAGAGCGCCATGAGCGTGGAGATTTGCTTGCTGGTCTCGACTTGGCTGGGCAGGATGACCGCGTTGTAACAGTTCTTATGGACCTTGCACGCGCCGAAAGCGGGCCTGCCGGCCAACGTTTTGCAAGTACGCTTGTCAGCAGTTTTCGCGATACTGATGTACGCCTGAATTCCAGACCACGCAGAGAAGGGCGCTTGGCTGTCCTTATGGCCGCAGACTTTCCTTCTGTGCTGATCGAGGTTGGGTTTTTATCAAGTGCTGCTGACCGTGCGGCACTCTCAGAGCCGGCTGGCCGTGTGCCTTTGGTAGAGGGATTAAGCGACGCAGTTAGGTACTGGGCAATGGACGAAGCTGTCCGCGAGCCGCTTATTCGGCAATAAGAGGTTCGCTGCGTTTTCTCGCTTTGAATTGCGCAAAAACTGATGGCGTTTTCCAGCGCATATACGCATTTGTGCTTTTGACCATCCCGCTGATCAAGCGTATAAGACCAATAAAATAAGTATGAGGACGGTTCGGCAGTGCTGCGTTTTATTTTCTCCTTTTTCGGCGGTATCTTTTCGCTGCTTGCTTTAGGCCTTGTGATGGGCGCACTTACGTTGGGTGCGATCTTTTACATGTATAGCCGCGACCTCCCGTCTTATGATGTTTTGGCCCAATATGCGCCAAAAACGATCAGCCGGATCTATTCTGGCGAAGGGCGGATTATCGATGAATTCGCAACCGAGCGTCGCTTATTTACACCCGCCGAAGAGATTCCTGACCTCGTCAAATATGCGTTTATCTCGGCTGAGGATAAGAATTTTTATACACACGGTGGCTATGACCCGCGCGGTATTGCGGCGGCTATTGTCGAAGGTGTGCGTTCACGCGGTTCAGACATCCGCGGTGCGTCGACGATCACACAGCAGGTTGCAAAGAATTTTTTGTTAGATGGTTCACGTCGCGGCATCGCTGGACTTGAGCGTAAAGTACGCGAGATTATTCTTGCGCCGCGTTTGGAAGAAACACTTGGCAAAGAGGGCGTTCTCGAACTGTACCTCAATGAGATCGACCTCGGTGTGCGGTCCTTTGGTGTGACCGCTGCCGCGCAAAGCTATTTCAACAAAACATTGTCAGAGCTTTCGCCCGCTGAGGCTGCATTCCTCGCGGTGCATCCCAAGGCGCCATATAGCTATCATCCTGTGAATGATCGCGAAGATGCGATGGATCGCCGTAACTTTATTCTGCGTGAGATGAATGAGAACGGCTATATCGACGCAGCTGAGTATCAGGTCGCATTGGATGACCCATTGCGCACAGTTCAAAACGGCGACTTTGAAAGTTTTCGTGCCGAGTTGCCGCCGCGTGACTATTTCTCGGACGAGATTCGCCGCCAGCTAAGTCGTGACTTTGGTGAGGAAGAATTTTTTTCTGGTGGCCTCGCGATCCGTGCCACCGTGGATGAGGAATTGCAGGTTGCTGCGGCGCAGTCGTTGCAGCTTGCGCTTGAGCAGTTTGACCGCGGGCAGGGGCGCTGGCGCGGTACGGGCGAAACCGTTCCTGTTGAAACATTGGAAAACGAAGAAGATTGGCGCGCGGCGTTGCGCAGCGTGAACGTTGCCCGTGATGTTGCCTTGGAAAACCAATGGTATCCGGCTGTTGTGCGTTCGGTTGGTGACAACAATCTGCGTATCGGCATTGAGGGTGTTCAAGAAACCGAAGCCGAGCCGTTTGTCGTTCCGCGCCGTGACATCGAATGGATGCGCGGTAATTTCGCTGATAACTTCGAAGCGGGCCAAGTTGTGCATGTACGCCGCATGACCCAAGATTCTGACGGTAGCTTTATCCGATGGACGCTGCGCCAAATCCCTGAAGTCCAAGGTGGCTTTATGGCGATGGACGTGAACACGGGCCGTATTTTGGCGATGCAAGGTGGCTTTAGCTACCAACACTCGGTCTTTAACCGCGCGACCCAAGCCCGCCGTCAGCCAGGTTCGGCGTTTAAGCCGTTCGTTTATGCCGCTGCGTTGGATTCTGGCTATTCGCCTGCGACGATCGTGGTCGACTCTCCTATTGAGATTAACACCCCGCAAGGTGTTTGGCGTCCGCAGAATTCATCCAACCGGTTCTATGGCCCGACGCCTTTGCGCACCGGTATTGAGCAGTCTCGTAACTTGATGACCATTCGCCTGGCACAAGAGGTCGGGATTGATGTTGTTGCAGAATATGCTGAGCGGTTTGGCGTTTATGACAACATGAACCGCGTGCTTTCTGCGTCGCTTGGCTCAGACGAGACAACATTGGCCCGCGTTGTTGCGGCCTATGCGATGTTTGCAAACGGCGGAGAGCGGGTTGAGCCCACGTTGGTTGATCGCGTGCAAGACCGTTATGGTGCCACAGTGTACCGTCACGATCAGCGTAATTGCGTGAATTGTGAAAACCTGAACCTCGCCTTGGGTGAGGCACCGCGGATCGTGACCAACCGCGAGCGGGTTATGAACGAGATCACAGCGTATCAGCTAACCTCAATGATGCGGGGCGTGGTTGAGCGTGGAACGGCGCGGAGTACGGTGAACCAATCTGTGCAAATTGCTGGTAAAACGGGTACGACGAACGACAGTAAAGACGTTTGGTTTGTAGGTTTCTCAAGCAATATCGTGGCTGGGTGTTATATCGGATACGATACGCCACGCACGATGAATGGCGCGTCTGGTGGTGGCACCTGTGGTCCGGTATTTAACCGCTTTATGACCCAAGCTGTGCGCCGTTTCGGCGGCAGTGATTTCTATACACCGTCTGACTGTCAGTTCATCAAGATCGACCGTATTTCCGGTGCGCGCCTCCCTGATAGCGCGTCTGGCGATAACGTCATTGCTGAATGTTTCCGCCCCGGCGAAGAGCCAATCTTTGGTATCACATTCGACGGTGGCTTTGCGATGGCTGGTGATTTGCCGCTGTTCGAAGAAGTCTTGCAGCAAAGCCGTCAGGTACAATCTTCCAGCGGTGGAACTGCGACCGTGGGTCCGAATGCGTCATTCGGTTCATTGTCTTCAGGCGGTCTTTATTAAGCATTCAAACGAGGTTGCTTGCCCGTGCCACTGGCGCGGGCTATTAGGTGACAACTATTGCCGAGGGGCCAAAGATCATGCGTGCTGAAACATTGAACACTGTTGCTGCGATTGAAAAATCGTTGGCGCTTTTGGCGCAGCGCATGGACTATGAAACTGCAACGCACCGGCTTGAGGAATTCAACGCGCGCGTTGAGGACCCAACCTTGTGGGATGATCCGGCGAATGCACAAAAGTTGATGCGCGAACGCCAGATGTTGGTTGATGCGATGGAAGGTTATACGTCGATCAAACAAGACCTTGCTGACAACATCGAGCTGATCGAGATGGGCGAGATGGAAGACGACGCTGAGGTAATAACCGAGGCGGAAACCGCGCTGACCGAATTGGCAGAAGTGTCCGCGAAGAAAGAGCTTGAGGCATTGCTGAACGGCGAGGCCGATGGCAACGATAGCTTCCTTGAGATCAATTCAGGCGCAGGTGGCACCGAGAGTTGTGATTGGGCGTCGATGCTGGCCCGCATGTATGTGCGTTGGGCAGAAAAGAAGGGCTATAAGGTTGAATTGCAGGCTGAGAGCGCTGGCGAAGAAGCTGGTATCAAGTCCGCCACATATAAGATCACAGGCCAGAACGCCTATGGTTGGCTAAAGTCCGAGAGCGGTGTTCACCGTCTTGTGCGAATTTCGCCGTTCGATAGTGCCGCAAAACGCCATACGTCATTTACGTCGGTTAAAGTCTATCCGGTTGTCGACGACAACATTGAGATCGAAGTGAAATCATCAGACATCCGTCTTGATACATACCGTTCATCGGGTGCTGGTGGTCAGCACGTCAACACGACAGACTCGGCTGTGCGGATCACGCACCACCCAACGGGTATTGTTGTGACCAGCTCTGAGAAATCACAGCACCAGAACCGCGATATTGCGATGAAGGCGTTGAAGTCACGCTTGTATCAGATTGAGCTTGATAAGCGCTCGGCGCTTGTGAACGAAGTCCACGAGAACGCAGGCGATGCGGGCTGGGGTAACCAGATCAGATCATATGTGCTGCAGCCGTACCAGATGGTGAAAGACCTGCGCACGCGCTACGAGACATCAGATACGTCGGGTGTTTTGGATGGTGATCTTGATGGGTTGATGGCCGCGACATTGGCCATGGATGTATCTGGAATGAGCCGCGCTGATGCGAGTGCCGAAGACTAATTCCCTTCGCTAGTTGATCTGAATTATTGCATGATTGCTGACTTTTTCTTGCGCTTGGGCGTGGGGCGCGGTTGGATGGTGTCATGAATGAAATTTTATCACTGAATGCCCATGCTCTGTCTGACAAGATAGCCGCAGGTGATGTGTCTGCATCCGACGTCATGCAGGCGACGCTAAAACAGATCGCTGCTGAAAACCCCAACGTGAATGCGATTGTATCCTTGCGGGACGAAGACGCGCTGTTGGCCGAGGCTACGGCCGCGGACAGCGCACCACGCAAGGGCTGGCTGCATGGCATCCCTGTTGCGGTCAAGGATTTAGCCAATGTTGCGGGCTTGCCGACCTCGATGGGGTCGCCTGCGCTAAAAGGGCGGATCGCTGCAAAGTCTGATTTAGTCGTCCAGCGCATGCAGGATGCGGGTGCGATTGTCATTGGCAAGACAAACACGCCGGAATTTGGGCTGGGGTCGCATACGTATAACCCTGTGTTTGGCGCCACTGAAAACGCATGTGTCGCTGGACGCTCGGCTGGTGGATCATCTGGTGGTGCGGCTGTTGCGCTGGCTAAGAACATGGTTTGCGTTGCCGATGGGTCTGACATGATGGGTAGCCTGCGGAACCCTGCGGGATGGAACAACGTGTACGGTTTGCGCCCGTCGTGGGGGCGTGTCCCATCCGAGGCCGAGGGCGACACGTTTCTACATCAGCTAGCAACAAGTGGGCCAATGGCGCGTTGTCCGAGCGATCTGGCGCATCTGCTTGAGGTTCAGGCTGGTCCTGATCCGTATCAGCCACACAGTTTACCGATTGAAACCTATCATGACAAATTGGACGCTGATCTTAAGCCGCGCAAAATTGCATGGCTTGGTGATTGGGGTGGGGCGTTCCCGATGGAGGCCGGAGTTGAGGCGCATTGCGCTGCGCAAGTCGCGCGGTTTGCTGATCTTGGATGCAAAGTGGACGCCATTAATGCACCATTCGATGCTGCGGCACTTTGGGAAAGTTGGATAACATTACGGTCTTGGTCGGTGAACAGCGGTCTTGGCATAATGTACGACGATCCGAAATTACGCGACCATCTAAAGCCCGAAGCAATTTGGGAGATTGAGAATGGGCGCAAGAGCACGGTCGATGATATTCAACGCGCCAGTGTTATTAGGTCGAACTGGTTCAAAGCGGCAGCGGAGTTGTTTGATAGCTATGACGCATTGGTTCTACCGACAGCACAGTGCTGGCCGTTTCCTGTGGAATGGGATTGGCCCAAGGAAATCGCTGGCGTGCAGATGGACACCTATCATCGTTGGATGGAGGTCGTGGTACCTGCAAGCCTGATTGGATTGCCCGCGGTGGCCGTACCTGCAGGTTTTAGTGACGCCGGCATGCCCATGGGGCTGCAGTTGATTGGACGGCGCAATAATGATCTTGGGATGCTTCAACTAGCCCACGGGTGGCACGAGATGACGCACGCCTAGGGTCAGTCCGCGAATAGAAAAGGGCGCCACGACAATGTCGGGCGCCCCATTCAGAATACTAATCTGCAAGCCTTAAGCTTTGGCAGGCTTTTCAATAGGCATCTTTGTTGACGGGCCACCTGTAGAAAGTGGATCGTCTTGACGCTGTACTGAACCCTCGAAGTGGGCACCTGACTCTATAGCGATTGTCTTGTGGATGATATCACCCTCAACACGTGCAGTTGATGTCAGACGGACCTTTAGGCCACGTACACGACCAACAACGCGACCATTCACGACCACATCGTCAGCAACCACTTCGCCTTTGACCGTGGCGCCTTCGCCAACTGTCAGGAGGTGCGCACGAATGTCACCATCAACTTGGCCTTCGATCTGGATGTCGCCGGTTGTCTTAAGATTACCAGTGATGTGCAGATCCGAGGAAAGCTGCGATGCCGCAGGCTTTGCCTTAGGGGCAGCAGATTTATAATCCGAAGCCATCGGCGCTGGCGCAGGTTTTGCTGCAGCAGTGTCTGATTTGGCTACGGGCTCTCCGGCCGCAGGGCCGGGTTCATTGATTTTGCTTTTAGAAAACATCTTGTCCAGCTCTTATGTAGATCATCGGGTTAACAGGAGTGCCGCCAACGCGAACCTCGTAGTGAAGATGAGGGCCGGTCGAACGTCCAGAATTTCCCATATCACCTATCCGCTCTCCGCGCGAGACCCTTTGTCCAACTGATACACGCATTGAGTTTAAATGCGCGTAGCGTGTTTCGATGCCAAACTCGTGTTGGATCTTAATCAAACGGCCATAGCCGGATGACCAGCCAGCGCTTGTAACAACGCCGTCAGCGGTTGCGTAGATAGGTGTGCCAATCGGGCCTGCGAAATCTGTACCCGCATGCAACCGGCCCCAGCGTTGGCCAAAGCCTGACGTAAAGCGGAAGTTCGCTTTGACAGGGGTATCGAAAGGCGCGCGTTCAGCGGCGATACGGTAAAGGTTGATGCGATCCATCGCGCCTAGAATTTGGTTTGCACGGGCGGCATCAGGATCTGGGGCGCCGCCACGGGTTGAGAACTGCAGTGGTGTCAGCGGACCGCCTTGACCAGAATAACCGCGACGCACTTGCGCCAGCAAATTGTCAGGGTTCATGCCTGCTGCGCGGAACATATCATCAAGAGGTTCAACCGAGACGAGCATCGCTTCTTCTAGCTGGCGAAAAATCTCATCATTTTTTTCTTGGAGAAGGCGCAGTTCAAGCTCGGATTCAGCGGCGTGATCCAATGCGAACTGAGCATCCGATGCAATCGCATCGCGCTCTGCTGCGGTTTCTGCCAACGCAGAGGCCAGTAAATCAACAGTTCTAGACGCTTCGTCACTAAGAGACGCGGCTGACGTGCCGTTTGAATCTTCGGCAATCGATGCAAGCTGATCACGCGCTGACTCGCGCTCTCTCATGGTATTGCGCAAAGTAGCTTGTACCACTTCGAGGCCAGTTTCCAACTCGCGGCGGTCATCTTCGGTTTGCAGGATTTCTGACTGCATGATTGAGATTTGATCAAGGGCCGCGCTGAAACGGTTCTGAGCTGCCATCGCCTCTTCTGCGCGGGCATCCCGTTCGGTCGAGAGGGCATTGAGCCGCTGCTCGTATACCATTTGGTCGCGTTGGGCCTGAGCACGGAAGTTACCCGAGCCAATACTATCCATCAGCAAAACGGCTGTCGCTATGATCGTCCAAGCAACGACAAGCGTACCACCAGTCCACGCGACAAGCTGCGTTTCCGACTTTAGTCGAATAAAACGCGTCTCGTGATCAGACCGAAGAAACAAACGTTTCTCGGGAAAATGACGTTCCAACAGGGCATGAATGCGCTGTGTAATTCTGTTTCGCAAATTATTGTGTCCCGCTTCAACCCGTTTTCGCAGCGGGATCCCACACCCATACACCGCCATTTGTTGATAAATGGCATGCGTCTTTCCCGCAACAACTTTGCGCATTTTTTCAGACTTATAGGCAGCTTAACTCTCATATGGGCGGTATTCTGCCGACTGATTCGCGTTTAGCGTGATTTCTTGGACGTGGTTTCCGCGAGCGGCCAGTAAAAGTCAGGGGGAATCCCTGCTTCTGCCCGTTTCTCTTCGTTGAAAGGGGGGCGCAGGTTTCCGTGGAAATAGCGACGCACAAGGGCATGGAACGTCGGGGTCGGATCGAGTTCTTGTCTGCCGCACAAAAAGTTAAACCATTTCGCACCGTAGGCCACGTGATGTACTTCGTCGGCATAGATTACGTCTAGGGCAGCGACAGCATCATGGGCTTTGGCCTGTTTGAATAGTTTGATCATGCCCGGAGTGACATCAAGGCCGCGTGCCTCAAGCACCATTGGAACAACAGCAAGCCTGCCCAAAAGATCGTCAGCCGTGTCTTCTGCCGATTGCCACATTCCAGCATGCGCAGGGAGCGCGCCATAGTGGCTGCCCGCGGTCTCAAGGCAGTCGCACATCAGATTGAAATGCTTGGATTCTTCGTCTGCCGCTTTGACCCAATCATCGTAGTACCCAATGGGGAACGAAACATCGGAAAACCGCGCAATCAGGTCCCAGTGAAGATCCACAGCGTTTAGTTCGATATGGGCGACGGCATGCAACATTGCGATCCGCCCCTCGGGCGTGCCGGGTTTACGCAGGGGCACATCACGCGGAGGGAGCAGTGCGGGTTTTGCCGGACGGCCAGGTTGCGCTGGCGGCGTTGCATGCCCAACTTCGGGTGTTTCGCCAGCGTCGCGGGCGGCTTGCCACATTGCTGCGTATTCGCGTGATAGCGCGGCTTTGTCGCGTCCGTCGGAGGTTGTCAGGACGTCATACGCCATTTCGGCCAGAGGTTTCATGCGTATCGTCCTATGGGAGGTTACAGGCTGTAAGGATTACAGGGCTTTGACGGCCTCAAGCACTTCGTCCACGTGACTGGGAACTTTCACTTTGCGCCAGATCCGAGCGATTTTGCCCGTCTCATCAATCAGATACGTGGCGCGTTCAATCCCCATGTAGGTTTTGCCGTACATGCTTTTCTCAAGCCAAGTGCCGTAGCGTTCGCAAACGTCGCCTTCCTCATCTGACAAAAGCGGAATGCCCAATTCATATTTCGCACGGAACTTTGCGTGTTTGGCCAGCTTGTCTTTGGAAATGCCCCAAACGGTAGCACCTGCTGCTGCGAACGCGTCTGCGGATTCGGTGAAGCCTATCGCCTCTTTTGTGCAACCGGGCGTGTCATCTTTCGGATAGAAATAGACAACGACCTTTTTGCCAGTCATTGCGGACAGATCTGCCATGTCGCCTGTATCTGTTGGAAGGTTAATGGCTGGAGCGGTGTCACCGGCGGCAAGAGCAGTCATAGGATTTCCTTTGAGATGTTGCGCTTTGTTGGTTTCGTTTTAGTGCGCAACGCGCAAAGATAAAGGCCAAGCAATTACAAAGTTAGAGATGTCCGAAGACTTATCATCCGAAGATAGCCCACAGCCAGATGAGCCGACACAGCCTGCGCCAGTGCGCAGGCGTGGTCGTTTCGCGTGGCATGGCCTGCGTTTGTTGGTTCTTTTGGCCGTTGCGCCACTGGTTTTTGCGCTTGTCATTTCAATCGCGGTTATTGATCGCGATATCCGTGCACCAAGCTGGCTAAAATCGCGGGTCACGGAAACCGCATCAGAGGTGATGGGTGGCGGCAAAGTTGAATTTGGCGAGATTTTTATCAACATCGGGCGGGATTTGCACCCGCGCGTGCGATTGCGCGACACAGTCGTTAGCGATGCCCAAGACGAAGTGATTGCCCGTATTAACGAGATCGCAGGTCTGATGTCACCGCGCGGCATCATCTTGCAGGGTGATGTGTTGATGCAAGATATCGTTCTGTCTGGGGCGCAGATCGACCTACGCCGCAACGCAGACGGAAGTGTTGCGCTAGCATTTGCCCGCGACACTGCGCCAGTGGATCAAGCGGCGAGGCTGAGCGGGCTGTTGGATCAGGTTGACCAAGTTCTTGGGGAACCTGCATTTGAGGCGCTTGAGACTATCCGCGCCGAAAATCTGATCATGAATTACACAGATGCACGGGCAGGGCGCGCTTGGACGGTAGACGGTGGGCGCATTGAACTTGATCTGCGCGATGATAAAACTGTGCTGCGGGCCGATCTGTCGGTCTTGGCGGGTCGATCAACAATCACAACACTTACAGCAAGTTTTGAGAGCCCGCGTGGGAGCCATGCCGCGACCTTAGGGGTGACAATTAACGACGCAATTGCGGCAGATCTGGCGTCGCAGAACGAAGCACTTAGCTGGCTTGCAGGATTTGATGCACCGCTTTCGGCGACGTTGCGGACAACCCTAGATGCGCAGGGGGAACTGGGCCCATTAAGTGCCAAGCTTGAGATGGGCAAAGGCGCATTGCAGCCAAATGCAGCGACGGCGCCAATTGGTTTTGAGGCTGCACAGGCCTATCTGACTTTCGACCCAACCCAAGACCGGCTGACGTTTGATCAAATCGAAGTTGAAGGAGATTTGGGGCGGTTTTCTGCGTCAGGGCAGGCCCTGTTGACCGAAGGCGCGTCGGGCCAAACGGAATCAATGGTTGCCCAATTCCAGTTCAGAGATTTGATATTAACACCATCTGATGCGTTTACTGATCCGCTGAAATATGATCAAGCCCAAGTTGACCTGAGATTAAATTTCGCACCGTTTTCTGTTGATATTGGCCAAATTTACATCGCAGGCGAAGGGATGTCGCTGACTGGAAAGGGTGCGGTTTTTGCCACGCCAGAAGGTTGGCAAACGTCATTTGATCTGACTGGGCAAGAAACAAGCCAAGCCGCGTTGATGTCACTTTGGCCTGAAGGAATGAAGCCGCGTGCGCGGGCGTGGGCTGTAAAAAGCGTGTCCTTTGGTGAAATGAATGGGCTGCAAGTGGCTGTGCGGCAATCCCCGCAAGAACCTTTGACGGTCTTGGGCGGGTTCAATTTCGGGCAGGGCGCATTTCAACTGAAGGATGGGATCGTTCCCATTACCAACGCCAGCGGCTTTGTCAGTTTAGGCGCGGGTCAAATGGCGCTTTCGTTTGACGAAGGTCGAATGACACCCCCAGAAGGTGGCGCGCTGAATATTGCGGGCACATCGATTGTTGTTATGGATACAGCATCGCGGCGTCCACCGTTGCATATTGATATGCGCCTTGATGGATCAATCACGGCGTCGATGTCACTTTTGGATGAGCCAGCGTTTCGGTTCGTGTCGCGGGCTGGGATGGCTGCGGGCGTGGCCGATGGGCGTGCCATTTCGCGGCTTGAGGTCGACATGCCGATGTCAAATACATTTGCTGACGGTGAAATGCAGTTTGAGATGGAAACAGAGCTGCGGGACTTTATGACCGAAACCCTGATTTCTGGCAGGCGGATCGTGGGATCACGTTTGGCATTGCGTGCCAACAATGATGAACTGGTTATTAGCGGGCGTACTTTGTTTGATGGCGTTCCGGCAGATGTTGAGTGGACAAAGCCGCTTGATGATAGTGGTGATACCTCGATGATAGCTAACTTGCAGTTGTCGCAGGATTTTCTGAATACCTTTGATATTAATTTACCGCCGGGTTCTGTGTCTGGTGCAAGCAACGCTAGGGTGGCTATTGATATTCCTCGGGATGGTGCGCCACGATTTACGCTGACATCTAATCTTGCGGGGCTTGGGGTCGCTATTCCTGCTGTGGGTTGGGCGAAACCGCGTCGCGATATTGGAAACCTGCGAATTGTTGGCAATCTTGGCGACAAACCCGCCATTGACCGTCTTGAAATTAGCGGTGGCGGCCTGTCGGCAGAGGGGCAAATCTCGTTAAACAGTGATGGCAGCCTCGACCGAGCGGTGTTCTCGGAGCTTCGGGTTGGGAATTGGTTGAACGCACCGATTACTTTGCGTGGACGCGGCGGTAACCGCCCTTATGCCGTTGCAATTAGAGGCGGCGAGATTGACCTGCGCCAAGCAAAATTTGGGGTAGGTGGGGGCGATAGCGGTCCCGTTTCAATCGCGTTGGATAGGCTGCAAGTGACTGAAGGAATTGCACTAACGCGGTTCGCGGGCGAATTTACAGGTAACGGCGGTTTTGCTGGCGAATTCACGGGGCGTATGAACGGCGAGACAGAGTTGAGCGGCACAGTTGCACCCCAAAATGGACGATCTGCTGTGCGTATTCGGTCTGATGATGCTGGCGGCCTAGTGCGGGCTGCTGGTCTCTCGGATAACGCGGTTGGTGGCAATCTTGACCTCACGCTTTTGCCGTCGGGGGGCGAAGGTACGTTTGACGGGCTTTTGGCAATTCGGAAAATCCGTGTTCCCGATGCGCCAGCTATGGCTGCATTGCTTGACGCAATCAGCGTGGTTGGACTTTTGCAGCAATTGGATGGTGGTGGCCTTTCGTTTGAAGAGGTCGACGCGCGCTTTCGTCTAACACCGGATCGGGTGATCGTGGCTGAATCCAGTGCCGTTGGTGCAGGGCTTGGCATTTCGTTAGACGGGATCTACACGCTGGCCACGCAACAGGTTGATTTTCAGGGGGTTGTTTCCCCTTTCTACCTTCTCAACTCGATTGGATCGGTGCTGACACGACGGGGCGAAGGTTTGATCGGGTTTAACTTTAATATCTTGGGCACGGCTGATGACCCACAGGTCAGTGTGAACCCGCTGTCTGCATTTACCCCCGGGATGTTCCGTGAATTATTCCGTCGCCCACCGCCCGTATTGTCAGAGTAAAACACCATGAAACTTTCCGACTTCGACTTTGATTTGCCAGAAGAGCTTATTGCTGTGCGCCCTGCGCGTCCTAGGACGTCTGCCAAATTGTTGTTGGCTCATGGTCGTGCGATTTCGGACAAAAATGTTTCTGATCTGCCTTCGATTTTTAGGGCTGGTGATCGGCTTGTTCTGAACGACACCAAGGTTATTCCTGCACGCTTGTTTGGACTGCGGCATCGTTCGGGCGAGGCGGGAGATACGCAGGCGCGACTTGATGTGACGTTGCTGGATCCGCGTGCAGATGGCACATGGTCGGCGTTAATTAAGCCATTGAAAAAGGTGCGTGACGGCGAAGATATTGTGTTTTCTGACGCATTAACCGCGACTGTGACTGGCCGTGGTGATGGGCAGGCGTATCTTTCGTTTAACCTAACTGGTGATGACTTTGATGCGGCATTAAACGCTGTCGGCGCGATGCCATTACCACCTTATATTGCTGCAAAACGCCCTGCGGATGAGGCTGACAAAAGCGACTATCAAACCTACTGGGCTAAACATTCGGGCGCTGTTGCGGCCCCAACGGCGTCATTGCATTTCGATGGTCCATTATTGGACGAACTGTCAGCGATGGGCGTGACGTTTACATATGTAACGCTGCATGTCGGGGCGGGCACGTTTCTGCCGGTTAAGACCGACGATATCAGCGAGCATAAGATGCATGCGGAATGGGGCGAGGTTTCAGCGCAGGCCGTCGATGAGATCAAAGCGACCCGTTCCGCTGGTGGGCGTGTTATTCCTGTTGGAACGACCGCGCTGCGTCTGATTGAAAGCGCTGCACGTGGCGGCGAATTGAAACCGTGGGAGGGGGAGACAGATATTTTCATCACACCGGGATTCGAATTTCAAATTGCTGATGGCTTGATGACCAATTTTCATCTGCCAAAATCGACGCTGATGATGCTTGTTTCGGCTCTTATGGGGACTGAAAATATCAAATCAATCTACGCCCATGCCATCACAGAAAAATATCGCTTCTTTTCTTACGGAGATTCGTCGCTTCTTCTACCGGAAACGACATCTTCATAAAGCGGTGTCGTTTGCCTGCTAGACGCAGCAAATGCGCGGGTCTAAGAGCCGCTCAGATGTTAGGAAAGTAGTGCTATGATACAAGTTTTAAGCGGGTCTTGGGCCCTGTTCTTAGGCATGTTTATGTTAATGATCGGCAATGGCCTTCAGGGTACGTTGCTTGGTCTGCGTGCTGATATCGAAGGTTTTACGACCTTTTCGATCTCGATCATTATGTCGGCCTACTTTCTGGGCTTTTTGGGCGGTTCGCGCCTGACACCAAAGCTGATTGCTGGCGTGGGTCATGTGCGGGTTTTTGCGGCCCTTGGATCTACGATCTCGGCGGTACTTATTCTTTATCCGATCTTGGTTGAGCCATGGGCGTGGACCATCGGCCGTGTCGTCATCGGATTCTGTTTTTGCGGCGTGTATATTACGGCAGAAAGCTGGCTGAACGACGCCGCTGACAACGAAGTGCGCGGCAAGTCCCTGTCGATCTATATGATTGTTCAGATGGCTGGCATCGTTCTGGCACAGTACATTGTGACCTTTGGCGATGTGTCGGGCTATGTCCTGTTTATTGTGCCTTCGGTCCTTGTTTCCTTGGCATTTGCGCCGATCTTGTTGTCCAAACGTCCGACGCCGGATTTTGGTCAGACCAAGCCGATGTCGATCAAAGAGTTGGTGACGACGTCGCCGCTGGCTAGCGTTGGCATGTTCTTGTTGGGTGGCGTGTTTGCCGCGCAGTTTGGTATGTCGGCGGTTTATGGATCGCGGGTTGGTTTGACCGTCGGGCAAATTTCGGCGTTTGTGTCAGCGATTTATATCGCTGCCCTTGTTTTGCAGTACCCAATCGGCTGGGTGTCAGACCGTGTTGACCGGCGTTTGGTGATTTTGGGCGTTGCCGCACTGGGTGGTGCAGGGTCGTTGATCGGAATTTTCTACGACAGTTTCACGGGTATCTTGATTGCGGGTGCCATTATCGGCGGCATGTCTAACCCGCTTTATGCGCTGCTGATTGCCTATGCGAATGACTATCTTGAGAAAGAAGACATGGCGGCGGCGTCAGGTGGTTTGCTGTTCGTGAATGGCTGTGGGGCTGTTTTGGGTCCGCTATTCTTGGGTTGGGCGATGGACCGGATTGGCCCATGGGGCTACTGGGCGTTTCTTGCGGCTTTGATGTTCTGCATTGCAGGCTACGCGGGCTTTCGGATGACACAGCGCTCACGTCCGGTGAACGATATCGACAACGTGCCATATGCGCCGCTTGCGCCATCATCGACCGCTATTTTTGCTGAGGTCGCACAAGAAGTCTATATTGACGCAGAAGAGAGTGAAGAGCAGGCTGAGACTCAACCATAGTTGATCTGTGGCATAGAGGAATACGACCATGCGGACTGCGGATGAAGTTCTTGACTTTTGGCTGGATGAAATTGGACCGGCTGGTTGGTATGACAGCGATGATGCGGTCGATGCCCGCATCCGAGAGTTGTTCTTGGCGAATTGGGAAGATGCGCGTGAGGGTGGTGGCGGTCTGTGGCTGATTACCCCACGCGAGACGCTGGCCTATCTGGTGCTAACCGATCAGTTTTCGCGGAATATGTTTAGGGGCCAACCCGAGGCATTTGCTACAGACAAAAGCGCGCGTGCGGCGACCAAGCAAGCGATTGATCGCGAGTGGGATCTTAAAGTCCCTGAACCGCAGCGTCAGTTTTTCTATATGCCGCTGATACATTCGGAAAACCTATGCGATCAGGACCGTGGCGTGCGGTTGATCAAGGACCGGATGCCTGACGCGCCTGCATCACAATTGCTGCACGCACGGGCACATCGCCGGATTATTCGTGACTTTGGCCGCTTTCCATTCCGCAACGAGGCCCTTGGGCGTAAAAGCACAAAAGCCGAGGAAACCTTTTTGACCGAGGGTGGATACGGCGAAATCGTGCGGGCATTGCAGGCTTAAAACCGGCCTTGCGCTGTGCAAATACCTGCCATGCCGCAAGGTCACTGGAGATCTTGAGAAATATAGTTTAACGTCAAACTATATTTTGAAGCGGAGAACCAAAATGGCTGCAACATCGTTTGATCTTATCGTTATCGGAGCAGGACCCGGCGGTTACGTGGCGGCTATTCGCGCCTCACAACTTGGACTTAAGGTCGCGATTGTTGAGCGAGAGCATCTGGGCGGGATTTGCCTGAACTGGGGCTGCATTCCTACCAAAGCGATGCTGCGTTCCTCGGAAGTATTCCACCTGATGCATCGCGCCAAAGAATTTGGCCTGAAAGCAGACAACATCAGCTATGATCTTGACGCTGTTGTTAAGCGGTCACGCGGTGTTGCGGCACAATTGTCAGGCGGCATTGGCCATTTGATGAAAAAGAACAAAGTCACCGTGTTCATGGGGGCTGCGACGATACCTGCCAAAGGCAAAGTCAGCGTGAAGACAGATAAAGGCACCGAAGAGTTAACGGCCAAGAACATCGTTCTTGCGACTGGCGCACGTGCCCGCGAATTACCTGGCCTTGAGGCTGATGGCGATTTGGTTTGGATGTACAAAGATGCGTTGACACCAAAGCGTATGCCAAAGAAATTGCTGGTTATCGGATCGGGTGCCATCGGCATCGAATTTGCTAGTTTCTACAATACGCTGGGTGCTGACACGACGGTCGTCGAGGTCATGGACCGCGTATTGCCAGTTGAAGACGCTGAAATCAGCGCCTTTGCGAAAAAGCAGTTCGTCAAGCAAGGCATGAAAATCATGGAGAAATCTATGGTAAAGCAGCTGGACCGCGGCAAAGGCAAAGTCACTGCGCACATTGAGACAAATGGCAAAACAGAGAAGATGGAGTTTGATACCGTCATCTCGGCTGTTGGTATTGTTGGCAACGTTGAGGGCCTTGGCCTTGAAGCGCTTGGCGTCAAGATTGACCGCACGCATGTTGTCACGGATGAATACTGCCGCACTGGCGTTGAAGGTCTATATGCGATTGGCGATATTGCTGGCGCGCCTTGGCTTGCGCACAAAGCGTCCCACGAAGGTGTGATGGTTGCAGAGCTGATGGCAGGGGGTAAACCCCACGCGATTAAGCCTGAAAGCATTGCTGGCTGTACGTATTGCCATCCGCAGGTCGCGTCTGTTGGCTATACCGAAGCGAAGGCAAAAGAACTTGGCTTTGATGTCAAAGTTGGTCGCTTCCCATTCATAGGTAACGGCAAGGCAATCGCATTGGGCGAGCCTGAAGGCATGGTGAAAACTGTGTTTGATGCAAAGACTGGCGAATTGCTAGGCGCGCACATGGTTGGTGCTGAAGTGACCGAGCTGATCCAAGGTTATGTCGTTGGTCGTCAGCTTGAGACCACCGAAGAAGACCTGATGAACACGGTGTTCCCGCATCCAACACTGTCTGAGATGATGCACGAAAGCGTGCTGGACGCCTACGGTCGCGCGATCCACATGTAAGTAGTTTAGGTCGTATTGGAATTTCAAAGAGGCACCCGTTGGGTGCCCCTTTTTATTTTGCGTTTTAGAATTTTATGAACCGAACTGGTCGTGTGCTCAGTAAAAAACGCGTATTACGCCGCGAACATTGCCATAACCACACCAAGACCTGCTAGAAGAAGCAGCGCAATGGTTGGGAATAGTGACAGGGCAAACCCAAGGCCGCGCTTTGATGGCTGTGTTGTGTAGGCGCGCCAATACAGCATGCGACCAATCAGATATACGGCACCAATCGGCGCGATAAGCAGCTCTGGCCAGTATTGGCCCGCTAGGATCAGTGCGGGCAGAAATGGCACGAGAGTTTCCAGCGTGTTCATTTGGACGCGGTACATACGCTCAAACCCTTCATCACCGGTCATCGCAGGGGCCACGAGCCCGCTTTTCTGGCGTTGAAGGGCCACTTGATACCCGAAAAAGAAGAACTGAAAGACAGCAAGTAGAACGACAAGTTCAATAAAATGCATGGAGACCTCATGTGATAAGTTTCTGGTTGGCCTCGCGTCTACCGCGTGCATTCAGAACTAGCCACCACCCAGATTGGCAAAGCCAATGTACCAGAAACACCCATGATTAGGTGTCATCAAAGGGACAGCCGGCGGCCTATAATAGCAAGTATTCTGCTTGAGAAATAGGTGTGTAAAGGATCAGGGTTGTTTCGAAATGCACTAAAAACTGTAAGGATGGCAGGGGCCGATTAATTTCTCGCCAATGTTCATGTAATGTTCCATATGTGGGGTGGCGAAACCGGATGTCGCTGCTATCTAGTAGACAACACCGCCTTGGGGGACTGAAATGGCTGAGCTGAAGAATATCGAAGTGCGCGGCGCGCGCGAGCATAACCTCAAGAATATTGACGTGGATATTCCGCGTGATCAGTTGGTGGTCATCACTGGTTTGTCTGGGTCAGGTAAGTCCAGCCTCGCGTTTGATACGATCTATGCAGAAGGGCAGCGG
>JAWUXS010000065.1:0-9080 GCA_034111185.1 Paracoccaceae bacterium
CGTTGCAGACCTCGTTGTGATTGACGGGCAAAAGACAGACGGTGTGGACAGCATTTTTAAGGAATGCCGCAAACGTCTGGGTAATTTGCCATCGGTGCCTAAGGATCATGGCCGCATTTTTTGGTTTGAAAAGACAGATACTTTCGCTGATTGGGCTGCTCCACCACCCAGCCAAGGCGAACATGGATTCTACACAGCTGCAGGTGTCTTTTCAGTTGGGGCAGTTGATGTCGGATCTGCGTTACTTATCGCGCAGTTGCCGCAAAAATTGCCTGCGCGTATGGCGGACCTTGGTGCTGGATGGGGCTACTTGTCCCAAGGTGTTTTGCAACGTGACAGTGTAAAGTCTATCGATTTGATTGAGGCAGAAGCACTTTCATTGGATTGCGCTCGCCTGAATGTCACTGACCCGCGTGCGCAGTTTCATTGGGCCGATGCCACGACGCATAAGCCTGAAAAGGGGTATGACGGCATCGTCATGAACCCACCGTTCCACATTGGCCGTAATGCTGACCCAAGCCTTGGCCGTGCGTTTATCGCCGCCGCCGCGCGCCAATTGGCATCACACGGTAAACTATGGATGGTCGCAAACCGTCACCTCCCGTACGAGCCTGCCTTGCGCGAAGCGTTCCGCAATGTTGAGGTGCTTGAAACGACAAATGCCTTTAAGGTGTTTCATGCGACCAAGCCACTGCGCGATAGGAAACCATAAATGTCCTTTTCGATTTCAGGTAAAACCGCGATTGTAACGGGTGCCGCAAATGGCGTTGGCCTTGCAATTGGACGGCATTTTGTAAGCATGGGTGCGAACGTTGTCTTCGCAGATATGGACGAAGAGCGCCTAGTCGCTGAGATGGGTGATGCTGCCGCCGAAGAGGGTCAGGTGCGGATCTTTGCAGGTGATCTTCGCAAAAAGCTAACGATCGCTAATCTTTTGTCGGCTACGATTGATGCGTTTGATCGTGTAGACATCTTGGTGAATGCATCCCGTCAGGTCATGCAGACAGACCCTCTTAGTGTAGATGATACATCCGTCGAAGATCTATTAGACCAAAATTTGATGACAGCTCTTAGGCTTAGCCAAGCCGTTGCGCGTAAAATGATCAAACAATCTGCTGACGCAGAGCCTGATGCACCTGCTGGATCAATTGTAAACCTAAGCTCTATCGCGGCACGGCGCACACATCCTGAATTGCTGGCTTATTCAGTTAGTTCAGCAGCATTGGACCAGATGACGCGGTCAATGGCCGTGGCTTTGGCACCTAAGCGCATTCGCGTGAATGCAGTTGCCTTCGGATCCGTCATGAGCGCGAGCCTCAAAGGCTCATTGCGCGAAGATGACGAACTGCGTGATGCCATTGTTCAAAATACACCGTTGCACCGCATCGCCAGCCCGGGCGAAGTTTCTGACGCTGTGCAATACCTAGCATCAGAAGCATCTGGTTTTGTAACGGGACAGGTGATCACGGTTGACGGCGGCCGAACATTGATTGATCCGGCCGCAGTTTCCGCGCACTAGTTACTCAGGATTTGTAGCAATACACTGCTGTATCTGCGCGTTTGCGTTCGTTTGCATTTGCGCCTGACGTTGTTCAAGTGATGTCAGTTTTGCCTGCTCGGCATTCAAATCAATCGCTTCGGGCTCAGACCGCGTGTCGGTCACAGTCTCGGGACACGAGAATGTTTCCAAACGGTTCAGTGCACCACGGCGGGTGCAAGTCGTGTTGACGATGCGTGTCGTCTCAACCTCGCGGATGGCATAGCCGCGCGCAAGATTTCCGCGTGTTTCGGCGACCAAGGCATTCATAACCCTTAATTCGCTATTTGCGCCGTTGATGCAGGCTTCGCGTGGCGTTGCACAAGCAGTCACCAAAAGTGGTAGGATAAATAAAGCTGGACGCATAAGAGATCTCCAAATCTATCCGCCATTCTGGCGGTTTGGTCGCAGTGTTGCGGGTTGCATCTGCATCTTAACACAGGTTGATATGCAGCAATACGATATAAGTGAGGTCGCTATGGCAGATGGATTTGAGACTGAGAAGAACACAGCTGCGGCGTGGTTCCGTACCCTGCGCAACGAGATTGTAGCAGCGTTTGAAGCGGTAGAAGATCGGCAAACTGATGGGCCAATGTCCGAACTGCCCGCTGGCCGATTTGACGTTAAGGAAACGCGCCGCGCAGGCGAGGACGAAGCCGATGCAGGCGGCGGTCTTATGTCGGTAATGCGCGGTGGTCGCGTATTTGAAAAAGTCGGCGTGAATATCTCAACAGTATACGGCGCGCTTGGCGGCCCTGCGCAAAAGGCGATGGCCGCACGGGGTGTGGCTGGGATGGAAAGCGACCCACGGTTCTGGGCCTCGGGTATCTCGCTTGTTGCACATATGCAAAACCCACATGCGCCAGCGGTTCATATGAATACGCGCATGTTTTGGACCCCACATGCGTGGTGGTTCGGTGGCGGTTCTGACCTGAACCCATGTCTTGAATATGCAGAGGACACTGCACATTTCCACGCGACGCAGAAAACCCATTTGGACCCACATGGGGCCGACCTGTATCCCAAACTAAAGGAATGGGCGGACGAGTATTTTTATATTCCACACCGCAAACGGGCCCGCGGCGTTGGTGGCATCTTTATGGATGATCGCTGTACGAATGACTGGGCCGCTGATTTCGCACTGACCCAAGATGTCGGGCGGGCGTTTTTGCCAGCATACCTGCCGCTTGTTGATAAGCGTCGCAATCAGCCTTGGACGGATGCGGATAAGGATGCGCAGCTTGTCCACCGTGGGCTTTATGCCGAATATAACCTTGTCTACGACCGCGGAACAAAATTCGGTCTGACGACAGGCCATGATCCTGATGCGGTGCTGATGTCACTTCCCCCAATGGCCAAATGGCACTGATCAAAACATGATACGAAGTTTTGTCAGGTCGGAATAACTTTTCCGGGGTTCATGATGCCGTTGGGGTCGAACGTGGCTTTGACGGCGCGCATTACATCAAGTGCAACAGGATCTTTGCGGCGGCGCATCGTCTCAAGCTTTGAGACGCCAACGCCGTGTTCCGCGCTGAATGATCCTGCGACCTCTTGCACGCAGTCCTCAACGATTTCGACCATTGCTTTCATAACGTCGGGCGAGTTCCTTCGTGGATAAGCTGTGTGGTGGATGTTCCCGTCACCAAGGTGAGACACGACAATTTCAGTGACGTCAGGATCAAGCTGTTTCAAACGAGCAGTGATTTCACGCAGCACAGGACCAACCTTGGATAGCGGAACCGCAATGTCGGTGTTCACAGCAATGCCCGGATCGAACAGGATTTGACCAGCGGCTTCGCGGCGCGCCCACATCTCGGTGCGCTGCGCGTCGTTTTGGGCGACAACAGCATCGATGACGCGCCCATCTTCAAACATGGCGGCCAGCGTTTCTTCGAGTTGGGCAACAACAGGAACTTCGCCTGTGTCGGTTGGTGTGGCGTCCTTGGGCGCGGTTGCACCAACCTCTATCATGACATTTACGTCATAGGCTTCGTCGAATGGCTGGCGTGCGCCCTCGACCCGCTCAAGGTGGCGGTTGATGTAGCTGCGCGGCATGTACTCAAACGCCTCTACAGCGCCGCCTGAGGCGTCTTGTACGGTGTTCAGCAGGCTTAGCCCGTCTTCGATGCTAGGAACCGCCACCATGGCCGTTGCATAGGCGCGTGGCTTGCGGTGCAGTTTAAGAACTGCAGCCGTAATAACGCCCAGTGTCCCTTCGGCTCCGATCACCAGATGTTTAAGGTTATAACCCGAGTTGTCTTTGTGCAGTTCGGACATGATGTTCATGATCCGCCCGTCAGCAAGGACAACCTCAACCCCAAGGCAAAGGTCACGAGTGTTCCCGTAACGCAGCACGTTTGACCCACCAGCATTCGTAGAAAGGGCACCACCGATCATTGCGGTGCCTTTTGCGCCAAACGTCAGCGGGAAAATCAGATCATGGGCATCCGCAGCTTCGTGGATCGAAGATAGCACAACGCCTGCCTCAACAATGATCGATCGTGCATCAGGGTCCATGCTGCGAACTTTGTTCATGCGGTCAACTGACAGCATTAGGCCGCCAACATTTGATGTGGCTCCGGTTAATCCGGTGTTGCCGGACACTGGGATGATGGGTGTCTTCGCATCATTTGCGATCTTTAGGATTGCTGCAACTTCGGCAGTGTTGGCTGGCCGCAGCACTGCAAGGGGGGCCAGCGTGTAATCGCCAGTCCAATCCACGCACCACTTCTTAGTATCGTTGCCGGTCAGCACATGGTCTTGGCCAATAGCGGCTGCGAGATCATCAAGAATGGTCATGGTCGTCCCCCTAAGTTCAGATAAGACGCTAGCGGTCCGCGACCTGCAAGAAAAGAGGGGACAGCAAAAATGGCCACCCAAAGCGGCGGGTCGATTAGTGATCCAACAAAAGAGGAAAAGTGGTGGCGTGAGGGAGACTTGAACTCCCGACCTAACGATTATGAGTCGTTCGCTCTAACCAACTGAGCTACCGCGCCAACGTCGCTTCGATTACGCAAACCCCGTGAAAGTGTCAAACCGATTCTGGGCACATTTCGCATAGAACCAAGAATTGTTTCAAATAGTGGCGGCAATTGGCGCGAATTACCGGATTTCGCCAAATGACGGGCGGCAAATTAGCGCGAGAACCGCCATGAAGTCGTCTGCTCGTATGGCGCGCTGGGACCCATCAGGATGGATGGAAAACCACGATGTGTTGGGGCGTCTGGCCAAAACTGTGCCTCAATCGCGAGGCCCTCGTAGGTCGTTTTGCCCGGGCGCTGGGCACCTCGCCCGTCATAGATCTGAATGCCAGGCTCGGTCGTTGCCATTTCCAGCGAGACACCCGATGCGCCACTAAGCCAAAGCACGTCGCGCAACACAGTCCGTTTGTCAGATAAACAGAAATTGTTGTCAAAAGCGCTATCGGCAGCAGTGACTGTACGTGGTTGATTAAAATCCATGCCAGTGCCAGCAACGGG
The DNA here is from genome assembly GCA_034111185.1 of Paracoccaceae bacterium. GTDB lineage: Bacteria > Pseudomonadota > Alphaproteobacteria > Rhodobacterales > Rhodobacteraceae > Yoonia. The sequence goes on from JAWUXS010000065.1 coordinate 5,020, forward strand.
CAGAATCTCTCCCGTAGGAAAGTCGTCGGGTGTAGAGGGCAGGAAGTGCTCAGCCGCGATCTGCAATGTGTGGCCATCCCAGTTTGGCGCGCCATCAAGGTTCCAATAGCTGTGGTTGGCAAAGTTCATCGCCGTCGGTTCGTCCGATGTTCCGGTGACTTGCATCGTCAATGTCGCGGGCGCAGTGATTGTGTAGGTGACATTGATCATCCGGTCCCCAGGTAGGCCACAGTCCCCATCGGGAAGGTGACAAGCCAGCGTGACAGACGTGTCGCTTTGATCCGTGATTTTCCAAACACGTAGCATCGTTGATCCAGCGCCGGAATGTAGATGAATGCGCCCGTCTTGATTGCGCTCAAGCTCGTGCATCATGCTGGCGATTTTAATACGTGCGGTGCTGATCCGGTTAGCAATCGGGCCGATCAATGACCCGTGGTGGCGCATGTCGCCTTCGTAGTCGGATAACGTGTCAGAGCCGAGGGTCAGGGAATAATCGACACCCTTTAAGTGAACGTCTTGGATAACAGCGCCCCACGTTAGGATCGCAACGCTTAAATCGCCTGCGGATAGAAGAACCTTTTCAACGGCTTCGCCTTTTCGGGTTGTTCCAAATAGCATCTATAGTGCCTCCCAGTGGACGCCGGCCGCAGGGATATCGATGTCACCCCATCTGCACGTCTTCAGAGCATAGTTGAAGATGTAGCGATGTGTCGATGTTTCACGGATGCGCAAGCCTTTGGGCAGGTCATACGTCGTGATGTCTAACTGGTCGCAAAGACTGCCTATGATGCCATCAAAGGTCGCGTCATCAGGCCATCCTGCAAGATAGCGCAGATGATCGTCGCCCATGATCGCAGGTTGGCCTGACTTTGTTGCCATGTGAACCGGCGCCGTTCCCTCGAGGTGTTCAAACCAATGCAGGAACCGCCCGCCGCCTTGCAGCTTAATGGCGTCGGATGGTGGCAAGCTTTCTGTCAGCGCGACGGTGATGTCCGAATCTGGCAGGTTGGGGCCAAGCGGTAATGGCATCGACAGCTCGTCAGTCTTTGTATCGGTGCGTGGACCAATCAAGGCGATACCCTTGAACGCAGTAAGGGCCGCGCGAAGTGGATCAGACAAAGTCATTAAGCCGGGGGCAAGGACCAGTTTGTACGCTGAGAGATCGGCGCAGTCAGGCGGAAGAATATCAATTGATAGCCCCGCGCGGCGCAGCGCACGATACGCCGCGAATGCGAGGCGGAACATTTCAAAATCAGCGCCCTGCGGCTGTGCATCCCACGCCCACGCGCTTTCGTAATCAAAGACAAGCGCGACTGGCGCAGAGCCAAGATCGACATCAGGCATCGCCGCGATTTCTTGGGCGACCTGCGTTGCTTCTGACAAAGCAGGCGCAGGCGCGCTGTCAGGGCGCAATAGGCCAGCGTGGTTCTGTTCTTGGGCGAACGGTGCCTGACGCCAGCGGAAATAGCAGACGGCTTCGGCGCCATGGGCAAATGCCTCGTGCGCCCAAAGGCGCGCCATGCCGGGCAAGGGGGCTGGATTGTAAGGCGCCCAGTTTACAGGGCCCGGTTGTTGCTCCATCACCCACATGCGGCCACGGCCAACAGCGCGATAAAGATCGTGGTGGAAAGCTTGGTTATCGGGGTGACCTTGACGGAGGTAGAACTGCTTTTCCTTGTCTGTCCCCTCAAGCCGATCTGAGAGGAACCCAATCGGGTAGCTGTCCCAGCTTGCTATATCGAGGTCCGCACCAACAGCCCAATGATCAAAAGTGGTAATCCGACCCATGTAGTTATGGATCAGGGGGGCATCGGTATGTTTACGGATCTCTTCGACTTGTACGCGATTGAACGCCACCACCTGATCTGAACTGTAGCGACGGAAAGCTAAGACATGTGCAGGGTTGGGTTCGGTGACGGTCAGGTTTGGCAGATCTATTTGGTCAAAACGGTCGTAGTCCATTGACCAAAAAACGTTACCCCATGCACGGTTCAGCGCATCAGTTGATTGGTAGCGCTGGGCCAGCCAATCCTGAAACCCCACGCGTGCGGCATCTGAATAAGACAGTGTTGTATCATGACAGTCGTATTCATTGTCGATCTGCCACGCATGGATATATGGATTTTTGCCGTAACGCGCAGCCATTAACCCCGCAATGCGGCGTGCCTCTTGGCGGTACCCAACATGGCTGAAGTCATAATGTCTGCGTGACCCGAATTTGCGTGTGTTGCCCGTGGCATCCACGGCCAGCATGTCTGGCAACTGCTCGAGCATCCAACGCGGTGGCGTCGCCGTGGGGGTGCCAAGTACAACCTTTAACCCAGCCTTGCCCAGCGTTTCGATCGCGAGGTCAAGCCAGTTCCAATCAAATGTGCCTGCAGCAGGCTCCATCCGTTGCCAGCCGAATTCAGCGATACGGACCCAAGTGAGGCCCGTCTCAACCATGCGAGCGGCGTCTTCGGCCCATTGTTCTTGCGGCCAATGTTCGGGGTAATAGCAAACGCCAAGCGTGCGGTTCATAGGAGCGCCTTTTTGAGTATTTTTACCAAAGCGAGGTGGGGTGTCGGGTTACAGAATGACCCGGTGTTCTGCTTGACCAATAACTGACGTTTTTACCGCGAAGGTTTTGCCGTCATCTGGACCTGGGTTGTCCATCCCTTGGGTCGCAGAGGTGCAATAAAGGGTCATCAGATCTTTTCCACCAAAGGCGGGACAAGACGTTTGGGATGCGGGGAAAGCGACGGCGTCGATGAAGGTTCCATCAGGGCCATATTGCGCAACGCGGGAAGCACCCCATTGAGCGTTCCAAAGGTTGCCGCTTGCATCGACAACGGCACCATCTGCACCAAAGGTTTCTTGGTTCACGTCGATGTGGATGCGCGGCGCGCCAGTTGGCCAGCCGTCTTCATCAAGATCAGTTGCCATGATTTGTCGTTGCAGTGTGTCACAGTAATATGCGGTATTTCCGTCAGGGGCGAAGCAGATTGCGTTCGTGATCGTGATGTCGCGTACTATTTTGCGCAGTTCACCGCGGTAGTAGCGATATATGGCACCAGCTTTGGGTTCTGCGTTCTTGCCCATTGTGCCGATCCAGAAACCGCCCTGAGGGTCAGCACGTCCGTCGTTGGAGCGGGTCACTTCATTCTCGGATTCGAGGTGGTGAACGTAGATTTCTTCCTCGGTCTCGAGGTTGAAGGTGAATAGCTGGGTTTCAGAAGCGATCAGCAGCGTTTCTTCGTCAACCCATCCGGCGGCTGAGATATGTTCGTCGAATTGCCAGTTCTTGTCTTTGGTGTGCAGTCGCATTCCTAAGATATCGAACCAAAAGAATTGTTCACGCAGGGGATGCCAAAGCGGGCCTTCGCCTAATGCACAGACTGTTTCATCATAAATCATACGCGTGCGGCCTCGTATGCAGCGACCATGCCTTTGGCACGGGCTGCGACGTCATCAACGCTGAGGCCGGGTTTGTAGAGGGCTGAGCCGATGCCAAAGCGGGCCTTCGCCTAATGCACAGACTGTTTCATCATAAATCATGCGCGTGCGGCCTCGTATGCGGCGACCAAGTCTTTGGCACGGGCTGCGACGCCATCAACGCTGAGGCCGGGTTTGTAGAGGGCTGAGCCGATACCAAAGCCATTGGCCGAAGCGGCCATCCATTCGCCAAAGTTTTCAGCACCTGCGCCGCCGACGGCATAAACCAATGTACCTTTGGGTAGGACGGCGCGGATTGCTTTTATGCCGTCAGGGCCAAGCAAGGACGCGGGAAAGATTTTTAAGCCATCAGCACCTGCTTTGAGCGCGGCAAAGCATTCCGTTGGTGTCATCACGCCGGGCCAGCTGGCCATGCCAGCTGCCTTTGTAGCCATAATTACACGTTGATCGCAGTTTGGAGATACGATCAGTTCGCCGCCTGCATCGCGAACGCGCCCGACATCGTCAGTGGACAGAACCGTGCCTGCGCCAATAATTGCATCCGCGCCAACGGCTGATTTCATGGCGGCTATGCTGGCAAAAGGTGTGGGCGAGTTTAGCGGAACTTCGATTTGTGTGATCCCTGC
>JAWUXS010000066.1:0-7960 GCA_034111185.1 Paracoccaceae bacterium
GCCGTTGGCGCGAATATCAGCGAGCTCGGTTCTTAGCTTTTCGCCAGAAGTCAGTGTCGCATCCGTAAACTTGTGGAATGATTGCTGGGCCACGACAGCGTCGATGACCGCATCATCCGAGAACGCGAGCATGACTTTGCCAACCCCTGTACAATATACAGGGCCGACTTTGCCCGCTTGGCTGTACATCTCAATTGGCTTGGTCGCATTGCGCTTGTCGATATAAAGCACCTGCGCATTATCAAGCTGAGCAAGGTGGACTGTCTCGTTCACTTGGCCACTAAGGCGGTCAATATGTGCCCGTGCAACAGGTGCTAGCGATGATGCAGACCATGCCGCATGTGCAAGCCGCACAAGCCGCACACCGGGTGCATATGTATGACGGTCTTGATCATAAGCAAGCATACCTTGGTTCGTTAACGTTTGCACAAACCTGTAGAGCGTTGGCTTGGGATAGCTGGAATCGGCCAGCAATTCGCTGAACCGTACGGGCCGCCCGAAAGCTGCCACTTGGTCCAACACTTCAAGTGCTTTGCCGACTGTGCCGTCACCGGTCACGCGCGCCATATGCTCCTCCTACGATCGAACTGCAATTTGGGGTATTCTCCTCCGCCCCAAATGTGTTCGACTGTTGACAAGGCTAGCCGAGTCGCGGTTTAGTATCAATATCCAAAACCAAGTTTCAAATAATGAAACCAATTAGGTCTCAGAATTTTGGTTTGGTTCCACTTGGAAGCACCTAGGGAGGAAACCATGCATTCCATTATCAAGACGTCGTTCGCGGCGCTTGCGGCCGCCAGCATCGCTGCGACCGCTGCATTCGCTGATGGCCACGCGCTATCTGGCGATCTGAAAATCACATCTGACATGTCTAACCCTGCACCACGTGCAGTGATGGAAGGCCTTGTTGCAGATTTTGGTGCGATGCACCCTGACCTGAACATTGAGCTGACGATCGTTGACCGTGAAGCATGGAAGACACAGATCCGTAACGCACTGACTGCTGACGCACCTGACGTCATCAACTGGTATGCCGCTAACCGTATGGGTCCGTACGTAGAAGCTGGCCTGTTCGAAGACGTGTCTGACATGTACGAAGGCGATGCCCTTCCAGGTCTGGACGCTGTTAAGGGCGCTTTGACACTTGATGGTAAGCAGTGGGGCGTTCCTTATACTTACTACCAGTGGGGTGTTTACTACCGCGAAGACATCTTTGCTGAGCTTGGCCTGACTGAGCCTGCTACTTGGGCTGAAGAGCTGGCAAACTGCGAAAAGATCGTTGCATCTGGCCGTGCTTGTTACGCAATCGGTACAAAGTTCCTTTGGACTGCTGGCGGTTGGTTCGACTACATGAACATGCGTACAAACGGCTTTGATTTCCACATGCAGCTTGCACGTGGCGAAGTTGAGTGGACTGATGATCGTGTACGCGAAACATTCGCAAACTGGCGTCAGCTGATCGATATGGGCGGCTTTATTGCTGACCACCAGTCATACTCATGGCAGGAAGCCCTGAACTTCATGACAGATGGCGAAGCAACTGCTTACCTTATCGGTAACTTTGCGGTGGCACCTATGCGTGATGCAGGTCTGACTGATGAGCAGATCGATTTCTACCAGTTCCCGCTGATCGGTGATCACGCACAGGGTGAGGACGCGCCAACTGACACGTTCCACATCCCATCTGGCGCAGACAACAAAGACAACGCGCGTGCGTTCTTGTCATTCGTTGCTTCTGCTGACGTTCAGACAGCGATCAACTCTGGTGCCGCATTGGGCCAGTTGCCGATCAACGCTGGTTCTGGCGTCGACGCTGATGAGTTCCTCGAGCAAGGCTTCGAGATGCTGTCAACAAACGCCGCTGGCGGTGTTGCACAGTTCTTCGACCGTGACTTCCCAGCCGAGATGGCTTCGGTTGGCATGGAAGGCTTGCAAGAGTTCATGGTGTTCCCAGATAATCTGGACGACATCCTTGAGCGCTTGGAAGATGCACGCGGTCGCATCTACCAATAAGGTCTAACTATTTGAGGCGGACTTATGGTCCGCCTCATTCCCATCCAACCCATCCGCAAACGCCGACTGGCTTTTTCGCATGTGTTGACCCCTAGGGAGGAGAGACGACATGTCTTCAGTTTCGACAAACGGCGCGTCCCAGCGAAGCTGGTACAAGCGCAACGAGATCGCAATCACGCCTTGGCTGTTTCTTTTGCCTGCGATGATCTTCTTCTCGGTCTACGTCATCTGGCCCATTTTTGAGAGCTTCCGAATTTCGTTCTACGATTGGGACGGATTGGGCGAAAAGACTTATGTGGGCACCGCCAATTATGAACGTCTGTTGTTCGACGATCGCAAGTTCAACACATCGTTCTGGAACAACTTGAAATGGCTGGTCCTATATCTGCTGGCGATCCCGCTTGGTTTGTTCATCTCACTTTTCCTGAACCAAACGGTGCGTGGCATCCGGCTTTATAAATCACTGTTCTTTTTTCCGTTCGTGATTTCGCAGGTCGTTGTTGGTCTCGTATTCTCGTGGTTCTACTTGCCACGCGAAGGTCTGTTGAACGCGATCCTCGTGTTCGTTGGTGCCGAGCCGATTAACGTCCTTGGCGACCCAACTTTAGCTACTTATGGCATTATCGCGGCTGGCCTTTGGCCACAGACGGCCTACTGCATGATCCTTTACCTGACAGGCTTGAATGCCGTGGACCCTGAGCAGGTCGAGGCCGCACGCCTTGACGGCGCTAAGGGTCCCAAGATGCTTTGGTACGTAATCCTTCCCCAACTGAAACCTGCGACATTCATCGCATTCGTCGTGACAATCATTGGCGCGCTGCGGTCGTTTGATTTGATTTCAGTGATGACCAACGGTGGACCGTTCGGATCAACCCGCGTGCTGTCGTTCTACATGTTTGAGGAATCGCTGTCCGAGTTCGGCTTCCGCATGGGATACGGCGCTGCCATCGCGGTTGTCTTGTTCTTTATCATGCTCATTTTCATCGCCTACTTCCTCTGGTCGATGTACCAAGACGAAAAAGGGGCACACTGATATGTTTCCAACCCCAATCGAAAAGACCTCGCGTCAATGGCAGATCACCTATCAGATCATTCTGCCTATCGTTTTGGTCATCTGGTTGTTGCCGCTGATCGCGGTGGCCATGTTCTCAATGAAGCCCGCCGCTGATTTCACAAACGGCAACTATTGGGGCCTGCCTTCAAGCTTTGAGATGTTCAACAATTACGGGCGCGTTTTCTTTGAAAGCAACATGCCACGGTACTTGCTGAACTCGCTTTTCATCACGATCCCCACGGTGATCGGGGCTGTTGCCTTATCAGCGATGGCTGGATTTGCGCTGGGTATCTACCGGTTCAAAGGCAACTTGCTGATCTTCTTTATGTTCATCGCTGGTAACTTTGTGCCGTTCCAGATCCTGATGGTGCCAGTGCGTGATCTGACAATTAACCTTGGAATGTACGACACGATCCAAGGTCTTGTCCTGTTCCACATCGCGTTCCAGACCGGATTTTGTACGCTGTTCATGCGTAACTTTATCCGCGCATTGCCATTTCCATTGATCGAGGCAGCCCGTGTTGAAGGTATCTCGGAGTGGCGGATATTCCTGTATGTGGTCCTGCCATTGATGAAGCCTGCGCTGGCGGCCCTTGCTGTTCTTATCTTTACGTTCATTTGGAATGACTATTTCTGGGCTGTAGTACTGACCCAAGGCCCCTCCGCGCAGCCAGTAACGGCTGGCATCACGGAGTTTAACAGCCAGTTCCGTGCCGCATACCATTTAATGAGTGCAGGAAGCATCGTTGCAGCCCTCCCACCGGTTGCCATGTTCTTCTTGATGCAGAAACATTTTATCGCTGGCCTGACATTAGGCGCAGTGAAGTAACGCGGACAAAGCACATGACGACCACACCAAACACAGCAGCCGGTGATATCACTGCACCGGCTGCAGATCTTCCATTGGGTCAAACCCAAACGACCTCGCAGGATGTGCGCCATGCATGGCGTCTTGATGATGGCCGTCAGACGCTTGTGATGACCACAACGAATGACCGCTTACCGCAGGTCGTTTATTGGGGCGCCTCATTGCCCGAGGGCGAAGACCTGACAACCTTGCACGCGGCCAACGTCATTGATGTGACCGGCGGAATGTTGGACGAAAACCCTGATTTGTCTCTGTGCCCCGAGGCTGTGCGCTCTTTCCCCGGACAGCCTGGCCTGATCGTACGCGATACAGATGGCACACCTTTGCTGCCTAAATTTTGTTTTGAGGCGGCCGAGCAGAACGGCAAGCTCGACCTGATTTATGGCGATGCGGAGAACGGGCTAACACTGACGTTCACCTTTGCTGCTGACACCGAAACCCACATGCTGACCTGCCGCACGACACTTGATGCGACGCGGCCAGTGCATTTGCATTGGCTTGCAGCACCTGTTCTTCCTGCCCCACAACAAAGCGACGAGATGATCGATGTATCCGGTCGTTGGTGTGGTGAATTCCAACTTGGCCGCACTGCATGGTCAGCCGGTATTCGCTACCGCGAGAACCGCACAGGCCGAACCGGTCACGAGCATTTTCCAGGTCTGATTATCCCATGTACAGGCGCCACAAATACCAAAGGTGAGGCGTATGCGTTTCACTATGGCTGGTCAGGTGGTCACCGCATGATCGCCGAAGAATTGCAGGACGGACGCCGCCAGATCCAATGGGGCCACGCCGCCCGCATGGAGACAGCACCCGCAACCCAGTTCAAGACAGCACCACTGTATATCACCTATTCAGACACTGGTTTGAATGGCTGCGCGGTTTCATTCCACCGCCACCTGCGCGACCGCATCGTGACATGGCCCAAGCCAAACGCCCCGCGCCCCGTACACTATAACTGCTGGGAGGCTGTGTATTTCGATCACAAGCTGCCGGTCCTAAAAGACATCGCAGAGCGGGCTGCCATCTTGGGTGCCGAGCGCTTTGTGCTTGATGACGGTTGGTTCGGCCAACGCGACGACGACACGCGCAGCCTGTCTGACTGGACAATTGATGCACGCAAATATCCCGACGGACTGACACCCCTGATCGACCACGTGAAGGCGCAAGGCATGACCTTTGGCCTATGGTTTGAGCCTGAGATGATTAATCCTGACAGCGACATCCATCGCGCCCACCCCGACTGGGCATTGGGTGGCGAGGATCAAACGCTTGGCCGCCAACAAAAAGCGCTGAACATGGCGCTGCCTATGGTGCGGGATTTCTTGTACGATCGAATGTCTGCGATCCTGCGTGACAACGACATTGATTATATTAAATGGGATCATAACCGCGTCCTGCCAATGCCCGACGCCGCACAGACACGCGGGTCTTATGCACTGATTGATCGGCTGCGCGCCGATTTTCCTGATGTTGAGATTGAAACCTGCGCATCGGGTGGTGGCCGCATCGACTTTGGCATTCTTGAACGCACCCAACGCGTTTGGCTGTCCGACAGCAATGACGCGCTAGAGCGTTTGCGCATTCAGCATGATGCGGCGTTATTCCTGCCGCTTTCGGTGACAGGCAGCCACGTCGGCCCGCGCCATTGCCACACATCGGGCCGCACACTTGATATCAGCTTTCGTGCTTGGGTCGCCGCCCAACGGCACATGGGGTTTGAGATGGACCCCCGTGAATTGAATGCACATGAAACCGTTGTCCTGACCGAAGTCACAAACTGGTGGAAATCCAACCGCAGTTGGATGCAAACGGCCGACATTCTACGCCTTGATAGCGCGGACCCTGCTGTCATCGCCGAACAGCAGCACAGTCGCGATGGCAAACGCTTTGTTGTCTTTGCGGGCAAAGCTGCGACCTCGGCCCAGATCGCGCCACGGCCACTGCGCCTTACCGCGCTTGAGCCGAATGCGATGTACCGCGTGCACCTTGCTAATCGCGACAAAGCACCAGGTTTGTCGCGTGGATCGCCTGCGTTGAAATCCGCATCACTTGAGCTGTCAGGCTCATACCTGATGCGCAACGGCATTACCCTGCCGTGGTCGTTCCCAGAACGCATGTGGGTTGTCGAGGGAGAATTGTTATGACCATTGCGACGTTCCACGACCTCAAAGACGCGAGCGTGATCATCACCGGTGGTGGCAGCGGTATTGGTGCCAAGCTAAGTGCCGGTTTTGCTGAACAAGGCGCAAAGGTTGCGATTATTGACCGCATTGATGCAAGCGGCTTGGCTGCTGAAATTGGTGCGACCACAGCCCACATACCGATCGCGCTGCAGTGCGACGTCACTGACACTGCGGCCTTTCAAAAGGCGATCCATGATGCTGCCGCGGTCCACGGCGGCCTCGATGTGTTGGTCAATAACGCGGCCAACGATATGCGCATGGACGCAATGACCCTTACCGCAGACGACTGGGATGCGATGCAAGACGTCAACCTCAAGCCGTACTTTTTTGGATGCCAAGCTGCAGCAAAGGTGATGGGCAAAAAGGGTGCAATTATCAATTTTTCATCCACCAGCTATATGATTGGCGGTGCAGGCATGGCGCCTTATGTCGCCGCAAATGCGGGTATCATGGGGCTAACACGGTCCCTCGCGCGGGAATGGGGCCCAAATGGCATTCGCGTTAACGCGATAGCACCTGGTTGGGTGTTGACTGAAAAGCAGCTTGAAAAATGGGCAACACCAGAAAGTCTTGCGGCCTTCCTTGATCGTCAGTGCATCAAGGTGCATATGCAGCCACAAGACGTGGTCGCTCCGGTGCTTTTCCTTGCCTCTGATGCCTCTGCAATGATGACCAGCCAGACGATGGTCGTCGACGCTGGGGTTTCGATGACAGGATGACAGTTACCGTGAAGCCAGATTGGATCGCCGTCGATTGGGGCACCAGCAACCTACGGGTTTGGGCCATGTCCGCCAGTGGCTCTGTCTTGGCCGAGGCCGAGTCTGACCAAGGTATGGGCAAGCTTGACCGTGCAGGTTTTGAACCTGCCTTGCGCGCAATCGCTGGCGACTGGATCGCTGGGCCAACAACCGTCATAGCATGTGGTATGGTCGGCGCCCGCCAAGGCTGGGTCGAAGCGCCCTATGCAACTACACCATGCCCAGCCAAACCCGAGACATTCACCCGCGCGAAAACAAGCGACCCTGACCTGCAAGTTCATGTCATTTCAGGCATCAAGCAGACAAACCCTGCCGATGTGATGCGAGGCGAAGAGACCCAGATAGCTGGGTTCTTATCGCGGAACCCAAATTGGGACGGGGTCATTTGCCTGCCCGGCACGCATACGAAATGGGTTCATGTCAGCGCAGACGAAGTGGTCAGCTTCCAGACATTCATGACCGGAGAGCTGTTCTCAACGATCTCAAAGCAAACTGTATTGCGTCATTCTTTAGCCCAAGATGGCTGGGACGACGATAAATTTGCGGCGGCTTTGAATGACACAATGGCCCGTCCTGAAAAGCTTGCTGCGAACTTGTTTTCATTACGCGCCGAAAGTTTGCTCAACGACCTTGCCCCCACATCGGCACGCGCGCGGTTGTCAGGCCTCCTGATCGGTGCAGAGCTTGCTGGTGCGAAACCCTATTGGCTTGGCCAGCAGGTGGCCGTCATTGGCGCGGGCAAAATCGCCAAGCTTTATGTCGCAGCACTCGCTATGCAGGGCGTACCCGCCACACAAGTCCAAGGTGACACGATCACGCTTGCAGGTCTCACAGCGGCGTATCGCCGTTTGAAAGGATAAACTATGACCCACCGCCCTCTGATCGCAATCTTGCGTGGCGTATCAACTGATGAAGCCGCGGCAATGGCCGAGGTTTTAGTCGCAGCAGGGATCACACAAATCGAAGTTCCGCTAAACTCGCCCACACCTTTTGCCAGCATAGCCGCCATGAAATCAGCCGTTGGCGCGGATGCAATTATTGGCGCAGGCACGGTTCTGTCCACTGACGATGTCGGGCGCGT
>JAWUXS010000067.1:0-7322 GCA_034111185.1 Paracoccaceae bacterium
TTTGCGATCTAAAAATATTTGTTTGGCGCGAGTGTGTCTCGACTAGTAGTGTTCAACAAACGGTCCAGACTGTGTGGTTTGTTGAACACTTGTGCTGGCGCAGCATTCAACGACAAGGGCGGATTGCGGACCTTCGCTGCAAGTGCGAATTGGGAGTGAGTCAACAGCGAGAGCTGACATTCATATTGCCGAAGAACTCAGTTTTTTTCTGCACCGCCGCAAGGCGGCTCAGAGCCCAATCTGTGAATTCGTATTTCATGCTGCGTGCGCTCGCAGCGCGGGAAGTGCCGTATGAGCGAAAAGCTTTGTATCGCCGCGCAGTGCGAGAACCGGTCATTCACGCAGACCGCAGCATGGATCAGCGGTCGAACTCACACACTGCGGACAAACCGGCCTGATGCACGTGCGGCTATTGCTGACGCAGCATTCCTTTGCATGATCGGCAGCGATCTTTCGGCAGTGCAGCGCACGTCACAGAAGCAGCCATTTGCGGAGTGACTTGAACCGCAATTTCTCTCCAGCTTTGTGCGGCGACTTTAGGGTCAAACCTTTGCCTTTAGGAAGCCATCTTGTCCACAGTCCTTCTTCGCAAGAATTCCATCGGGGTTAGATTGCCCAAGGCTGAGTGCAGTCTTCGCCAAGTGTAATCTGCCTGCCACTCTTCAAGCGTGTTGCCGGCATCGCCCAATGTCCCAAATTGCGTTTGTTGCGGCTGAGTCAACGACCGGTATTCAGGGAGGACTTGATCAGAGGTTGCCTCTCGCGATTGAATCTGCGATCAAAATTCAGATGGTTTCTAGCGACCAAAGCGTCGCTTGGAATGAAAAGGGAATACGGTGAGGAGTAGCCTAAGGGCGCCAAATCCGTGACTGCCCCCGCAACTGTGAGCGGTGAGCAAAGCCAAAAATACCACTGGGACAGTTCCCGGGAAGGTTGGCCGAGCCACGATCCGCAAGTCAGGAGACCTGCCATCTCGTAGAAACTTAACCCAGGCGGGGCGTCTGGACGGAGGCTAGAGATGGACATGCTGGCGCGAGCCAATCAAAAATCTGGTTTTCTAACGCCCTCGCCGTTGCGCGGAGGGCGCGATGGATCAGATATATTTTACCCACCAAAATAGTCAGCCATTTCCAACTGTTGGAAGAGTCCATGATGTCAATCTTCGGCGCTCCGCCATTAAAGCGTCCGGTGACGGAATAGGCATCGATTTTCTAATCGGTTGTGTACGAGATGAAAGTGCCGTTCTTACAAAGCCAAACAGCGAAGCACGTTTGGGGATGCGGTTGGCTCTACAGGTGCTGTCTTGAACGGCTCGCTCGCTACGCTGTTTGTGGTGTCAGCGTATTCTCTCAGTGCGCGCGCTTTTGAGCGTTTGCAGAGCGCCTGCGGTGCAACCGTCGATGGCCCAGTCCGCCTGCTTCGGTTGGAGGGTACAGGTCCTAGCTTGATTGAGGCGCTCGATACTCTGCGTCAAGAGGGCGCGCGGGATATTCGGGTGCAACCCCTTGGCGTGCCCTTTCCCGAGGGTCTGTTGAACTGGCTGCCTGGGGTCCTTGCCGACTGGCGCACACGCGGGGCCAATGCAGATACGACGGTGTTCCTTGGCCCTGATCCCGCAACAGATACGGACGTGTTAGCCCAATTTGTGGCAGGCACTCTTAAGCATCCTGAGCCCGCAAAATCGGTGGACAATGTCCGCCCTAGCCTCGGGAAGCCGGGGTGGAACTTACCACCTGACTATGACTTCCACCTGCTGGTCTGCACCGGCCCGCGTTGTGCGGTGCACGGTGCGTCTTCTTTCATCGACATGCTCAAGACGACGCTAAAAGAAGCTGGTGTTTTTGACCGCTGCCTGACCACGCGGACGGGCTGCGCCTTTCCTTGCAACAAGGGGCCAGTGCTTGTCCTTTATCCGCATGGGTATTGGTATCGACTGCCTGGCGGTGACGCGACCCGCAGATTTGTAAGGGAGGTGCTTGTTGAGGGGGGTACGGCCTCCGACCTCCGATTCCACACCGCTAAAACCGCCTTCGAACCTGAAAATATGCAGACCATTCAACAGGAAACCTTCTCATGACATTTCGTTCAATTCTCGCATCAACAGCGCTAGCCATTGGCGCATTCGCATCTCCACCAGCAATGGCACAAGACACCATCATCAACATGGCCACAGGATTTCAGATCCGCTCGATGGACCCGGTCGAGCAAGGATTCTGGATGCAGGAATTTGGTCAAGGCGAGCTTTTGATGAAGTTCCAGCCTGACGGTTTCATCACGCCTTGGCTGGCCCAAAGCCTGACACCTGTTGACGACACAACTTGGGTCATCACGATCAACGACGGTGTCACATTCCAGAACGGGCGAGCCATGGATGTCCCTGCCGTACTGGCATCAATTGCCTATTTCCGCGAACGCAGTAGCGGGACACAGGCGGTTCTGCCTGCAGAGGCCACTTTCAGTCAGACTGGTCCACTGGAGATCACCGTGCACACCGGCGTCCCAGTGCCGGAACTGCCCAATATTCTGGCCCACGAAAGCCGCCTTATGATTATCGACGTAGAAACGGTGCTGGCGGCAGGCGATGACTACGCGCAATTGATCGGGGCCGGTATTCACACCGGACCTTACCGTTTGGTGGAACTGGACGACCAGCGCATGGTGGCAAAGCGCTATGACGATTATTGGCAGGGTCAACCTGTCATGGAAGGTGTTGAGCTGCGTTTTGTCTCCGATGTGAACGCGCGCATCTTGGCCGTGCAGAACGGCGAGATTGATATCGCGCTCTATCCACCCATTTCTGCGGCACCTGTTTTTGCCGCTACACCCAACCTGAACCTTGCGCTTGGCGCGCCATCGACGGGGGGGGTCTTGGGCATGATGAATGTCTCTGAAGGACCGTTTGAGGATATCGCCGTGCGCCGCGCCGTGATGGAAGCCATAAACTACGAAGAGATAGCAAATGCGGTCTTTCATGGTGCTAAAATACCGGCGACAGGCCTTTATAACCCGCGCTTCCCATGGGCCGTAGAGAATTATAGCTTCGATGTGAACGCCGCGAACGCGCGTCTTGATGCCGCTGGCTGGGTGCGTGACGGCGACACCCGGACACGCGACGGCGAAACACTTGATTTGACGTTGATGATCTATCCGCAGCAGCCTGATCTTGTGCCGCTCAGCAATGCTGTACAAGCATATCTGGCGGAAATCGGGATCGGCTCAAACATCATCTCGGTCGACAGCATCCGCGAGTCTGCCCTGAACGATCTAGTGGAATGGGATCTGGCAATGGTTGCTACAGGCACAGCGACAGTCGGTGCAGTCAGCGGATTTCTGAATCGCCATGTTGCCTGCGATGGGGACCGCAACTATGGCGGTTACTGTAACGCGCAAATGGATGTGTTGATTGATCGGCTTGATGAAACGGTCGCTCCAAGTGCACGGGCCGAGATTCTTGCGGAGGTTCAAGGCATTCTTGTAGATGAGGACCCTTATGCGTTTGCGCTGACGATCCTCGTAGAGCGGGCGCTGGTCAGCGATGCGTGGTCAGACTATGTCCCCGGTGTGGCTTGGTATCACATTGGTTGGCAAACTGCGCCAAACGAGTGATCGAACCTCATCCAATTAAAGGCGTTGCGGTGTGATCGTCGCAGTGCTTTGGCGCATAGCGCAGGCGGTTGTAACCGCGTTTGCTGCCAGCATTATTGTCTGGGCTATCCTACCCTTGGCTCCAGGTGATCCAGCGGCACGTGTTTTGCTGGCGCGCGGTGTGCTAGAACCGTCTGCGGCCGAAGTTGAGGCCGCGCGCGAGGTTTTGGGTCTGAACCAACCGCTGTTGACACAATTGGCGGACTGGCTGTTGCGTGTCCTACAGGGTGATCTGGGACAATCTTTCACCAGTCGCGGATCGGTCACCGATGAAATCCTCACCCGCTTGCCTGCCACGCTGGTCCTCTTGGGCATGGCTTTGGCCGTTTCGATCCTGCTCTCGGCTGTGTTTGCACTCGTGGCGACGTATTACTTTGATCGCTGGCCAGATCGCTTGATCCGCCTTTATACCCAGATCGGTGCCTCTTTGCCGACATTCATCTTTGGATTATTGGCGCTGCAATTCATTATTGTTGGTTTCAGCGTTGGCCGTGTGCTTTCTGATGGGGGCTGGACCGCAGCACTTATCCCCGCGTTTATCATTGGCCTCGACCGCGCGGCTGGCTGGACCCAGCTTTTACGAGCAGGACTGTTAGAGCAAATGGCCAGCGACTATGCAGATGTCGCCCGTGCGCGTGGCGCGTCAGAGCGGCGCATTTTGTTGCGTCACGCGCTTCCCAACGCGCTGTTGCCCTTTTTGACCGCGATTGGCGTGAGCATCGGTGCCCTCATCGGTGGCGCGCCTCTAATTGAGGTCATTTTCACCTGGCCGGGTCTGGGGGCGTATTTGCTCGAGGCGCTGACGGCACGAAACTACCCTGTCATCCAAGCCTATGTGCTGATCGCAGCGTTATCTTACGTGACAGCAGCACTTTTCATCGACTTGATAGCGTTAGCGATGGACCCCCGTCTGCGGGACCGGACGCAATGAGCTTGATCGACATCACGCGCCCGCAGATCGCCGCGCCAAACGGTCAACGACGTATTTTATGGCGTCTGTGGGGGCACAGAGGCGGGCGCGCCGGTATTTTGTTAGCCCTGACTTTGCTACTCTTTGCCTTTATCGGGACGCTATGGACGCCTTATGCCCCCGATGTCCCAAATTACATCAACGCTATGAAAGCCCCAAGCCCTGCACATCCTTTCGGCACTGATGCGACAGGCCGCGACCTGTTCAGCCGTCTGATGGACGGCGCGCACCGCTCCATCGGGGCGGCGATGCTTGTCCTCGTCACAGTTTTTAGCATCGGTCTGATGCTGGGTACCATCGCGGGTCTTACGGGTGGAACAACGGACACGGTGATCATGCGCATCGTTGACATTGCGCTCACCCTACCAGGCCTTGTTCTAGCGTTTGCGGTGCTTGGTATCTTGGGGCCAGGTTTCATGAACCTGCTTATCGCACTGATTATCGCGGATTGGGCGTGGTATGCGCGGTTGTCGCGGTCCATGGCGCTGGACGCCCGTCATAAACCCCACGTGATTGCAGCGAAGATGGCCGGGATTCCGTGGTGGCGCATTGTGTCGGGACATATATTGCCGGGCGTTGCGTTGCAGCTGGGGATCATCGCGACCCTCGCGCTTGGAGGTATGATCGGAGCTATTTCAGGGTTCTCTTTCTTGGGCCTGGGAGTGCAGCCCCCGCAGGCAGAATGGGGTGCGATGCTATCAGAATCGCGGTTGTTCTTTTCTATCGCACCTTGGTTGTTGATAGCGCCTGCGACACTGATCTTCCTGTCCGTATTGGCTGCTAATTTGCTAGGCAACGCACTACGTGATGTTGCCAGTCCGAAAGAGCGATAGATGCAGCCTGTTCTTGAATGTCGCGGGCTGACTATCGCGTACCCTTCGGGCGCAATACCCGTCCGTGACATCTCGTTTCAGGTGCGCCCCGGAGAATGCTTCGCCTTGATCGGAGGATCAGGTTCCGGGAAATCCACAATCGCGAAGGCCCTGATAGGGCTTCACAGGCAAAGCACGCAGGTCACCGGACAGATACATCTCAACGGACGCGATATGATGGCGGCAGACAGCCGCACATGGCAAAAAGCACGCGGACGACAGATCGGGTTTATCGCCCAGAACCCTTGGGCGGCTTGTGATCCGCTGCGTCCCGTGCGTGATCATGTGGCCGAAGCATGGCGATGCCACGGGCTTGTGCAGGAATGGCATCACATTGCGCGGCGTCTGGAGGCGCTTGATGTGGACGAGGCAGCAACTCGCATGATGCAACATCCCCACACATGGAGCGGTGGCATGCTACAGCGCGCCTCAATCACGGCGGCGGCGGCACTCGATTGTCCCCTCATTGTCGCAGATGAACCAACAAGTGCATTGGATGCGGATCGTGCCCAAGCCGTCATGGATGCTTTGCGGGCGCTCGGGCGCGCCGTGCTTTTGATAAGCCATGATATTGAATTAGTAATGCGTAACGCCGACCGGATGGGCGTGTTGCATGATGGGCAGCTGGCAGAAACCGGCGCGCCCGAAACATTGCGTACGAACCCAACACATGCCGAGACACGCCGCTTGTTGGGCGCGTTGTCCCCACTACCATCTCGCAAAGTTATGCCATCAAAGACGCCTCTTTTGAAGTTATCAAACGTCTCCGTTTGCTATGACAAAGGGCGGGTTCGAGCCCTTGAAGACGTCTCACTTGATATTTCTGCTGGCGAAATCGTTGGTTTGCAAGGACCATCAGGTTGTGGGAAATCAACGCTTTTGCGGCTTGTTATGGGATTTGAAAAACCAACCTTTGGCCGCATCAGTCGGGTCCCGGAACTGATGGCCCCAGCCGCAATTCTGCCGGTGTTTCAGGATCCTATCTCCAGCCTTGTGCCACATTGGCCGATCTGGCGCTCCGTTGCAGAGCCATTGACTGCACCGCATCGATCCCGGCTTGGCCACAGCGATCTTAAGGCGTGTGCCGTCACCTCGCTCGCATCTGTTGGTTTGGACAAAATTGACCCAGAAGCACGACCCAATGAACTGTCGGTTGGCCAGTGTCAGCGCGCAGCACTTGCACGCGCGATGATTGCAAAACCTGCTTTGATCACTGCAGATGAGCCGACCAGTGCGCTTGACAGCCCATCAACACATCGCATCAGCATGTTATTGCGTCACGCGGCGGACGCTGGCACAGCCGTCTTGATTGTTAGCCACGATCAGCGGTTTCTCACACGTCTTTCCGATCGCGTCATAACTATGAACTCAGCAATATTGCGATAAAACTACCTAGTGATGGGTCGCCCAGCTTGTGTACAAAACATCAATGACAAAGGGATGGAAATGCCCTTGTCCGCACGTTGATCCCTGGCCGTCGTGCCTTCACCGCAAATGATACGAATGACTTGTTTTCACGCTGCGTTGTGACAACGGAATTTTAGCATTTGCAGAGTAATTTCCGCTGCGTGCGCTCGCAGCGTGAAAACTGAATTTACTGATTGGGCTCTGAGCGGCCTGATGCCTACGCAGCATTGCTTAATTGCCTTCAAAATCCGAAGCGGCCGTTTCAGACAGTGTTAGGGTTCAACGTCGGCACAGTGCTGATGTATGGGTTTGGAGGGCGGCATGGAGGGCAAATCATGCCAAGAGTCCAACTTCCCGCCGTCACCCCAAAGCGCAAAACATGGAATAAAGGTCGCATCATCGGTCAGAAACGTCCGTTGTTACCGAAA
>JAWUXS010000068.1:0-7636 GCA_034111185.1 Paracoccaceae bacterium
ATGATGCTCTAACATCTCTCTCTGCGGCCCAGCTTGCACTCAAGTACGACCTACCCATGATACCAGCCTATGGTATCCGCACTGAAGACGGGAACGCGTTCAACGTGGATTTCGAAGCCCCAATCCCACACACCGACAGCATTACAATGACCCATGCTTTCAATGACAGCCTATCTGCGCGGATCATGGTTGATCCAGAACAGTGGTACTGGATGTTGAGGCGTTGGGACGCTGTGTGAGGGTAGATTTAGTCCGCTGATCGATGTTTTAGCCGACGAAATGCTGCAAGATGTATGAATGGCTGCAATGCAAAAGCTGCATTGCAGCGTAGTCTGGACCGGCCAAAGTCAGCTCTGGGCCGTCCATGTCAGGGGTGAGTATCCGCGAATGCTACCTACTGCGTAGACATCTGCCTCTTGTAGCATTCACGTCCTCTAGATCATCTGATTTAACTTAATTTAGCAAAGTCAACCTGATCAATGGTCAGCCGTATGCCCAATGTTCCACCCAACGCATCGACAGGATATTTACGAAAAAAGATGGCAACAGCCTGAATGTCAGAGAAATTGGCGCATAGATTGACGATTTGCGTCACCAACCATTCTTGTGTTTCACGATGGCCCGTGCTCGCCAATGTTTGAATTTGAGCAATTAGTGGTTCGTAATCAAAGACGTGTTCCATTCCGTCGTTCGCGATTAATACCTTTGTCGCCGCAATCGAGAGCGTCAGATCAAGCAGATGATGATCTGGTATATGATCACAGGGACCATAAGTGCCAATATCGGTCTTTAAGACGAGATCTTTCAGTTCAATCGTGCTGTTGAGAGTCATTTTGCATCCAAAAATTCTATTGTCGCCACTGCGATAAATAGGAGTTAGCAGAGATCACACGTTGGGCAATAAACTGCACACCTAGGTATTGGCGCATGCCGCATTATGTTGCGGTACTTGACCGAGTACAGCACCCAAAAGGAGGGTGGAGATGTCTAAAATCACCAGTCTTCCAGAGCGGCTTTACCTTGATTTCGACAGTTTCTTTGCGTCGGCAGAACAGCATTTTAACCCCGCACTTCGTGGAAGGCCGGTTGGTGTCATTGCGCTCGATTCTGCGCATACGGGCTGTATTGCGGTCAGTCGCGAGGCAAAGGGGCTGGGTGTTACAGCCAACGTCCCCGCGCGCGACGCAAGGCTGCTAGTGCCGGATATGATTTTTGTCGTAGCGCGCCCTGATATTTATGTGCGGCTCCACAAACGGATCCTTGCCGCGATCGAAACTGTCCTGCCTATTCACCACGTCAGGTCGATCGACGAAGTTGTTTGCGCGCTTTTGCCCAGCGAAGGCCGCGAGTGTTTGGCTTTGGCAAGGCAGATCAAAGCTGTTCTGCGGGATGAATTCAGTCCGGTCTTGACCTGTTCAATTGGTATGGCACCGACCGAACTGTTGGCCAAAATCGCGGCAGAGCGGCATAAACCGAACGGAACGCTGGTATTGGACCCTGCAACGTTGCCAGTTGCATTGGCTGATTTGAAGTTGAACAAATTGCCCGGCGTGGGCGAGGGCATGGTCAAAAGGTTGGCCGCTGCGGGCATCCATGATTTTCGGGCACTTTGGGCTTTGGCCCCCAAACAAGCCCGCGCGATTTGGGGCAATGTTGAGGGCGAAAGGGTCTTGCAAGAATTGCACGGAACACACGCCCCACGTGCCGAGACGCGCAAGCGGATGTTCGGGCACAGTCGCGTTTTACCAAAGACGTGGCGCAGTCCTGACAAGGTCGAAGATTGCGCCCGACAATTGCTGGCCGGTGCTGCGCGGCGTTTGCGGCGTACAGATTTGCGGGCTTCAAAGCTGACGTTATCTTTGCGTGGCCAGCGATTGCGATCAACGCGCGCGAAAGACGCCCAAGCGCCGCGCTGGAATTGGGAAGGACATTTCCACCCGGCGCGTGATGATCGCAGCTTTGGTCTGGCTTTGGCTCGTGGCCTATCTGCGGCCCGCGCGCAGATGCCTTTTGCGCCCCACGCCGTGTCAGTCATGCTGCACGGATTGGATGCAGATGGTGACCTTACAGGCGATTTGTTTGATACCATTTCGGACGATGCTGATGATCGCGAACGCTGGGAAAAAATCAGCGATACGATGGATCAAATGCGTGCGCGGTTTGGTGGCAAGGCCTTGTCGCTTGGGATGCATGACACGGTGCCCGGTGGGTATGTTGGCGGTAAGATCGCCTTTGGCCGCATTCCCGAGGCCGAGGATTTTGAAGACGCGATCGGCGAAGATGGCGACACGCATTTTTGTACGTTTTAGATCACCGGAAATCCTCAGTCGCACGGGCTATCTCAGCTTTTCACGCCAGATCAAAGATTGACGGTTCATCGCGACCAAATCCGCATCACCTGATACGATGTCATCGCATAGCTTCACCGCGCACAAAGCCTGTTCTTGCGTCAGGTGTTTGTATGCCGGTCGTGGCAGGTGGTCATACCAAACGCCGCCGCAAACAGCATCCAACACAATTCGTTGAAAACAGTGGTCGTTGCGCACAGGCCAATGCTTATGCGTACTCCGCGCAAGTTGTGGCATGATCTCTTTAGTCAGCGCAGCATAGCGCGCAACAAGATCTGCTGTGCGTGGTTTGGCGTCTGTCATCCTCGTCTCCTTGGCCCAAACAGTACGTAGGGCGTTGAAGGTTTTTACAAATGAACATTCGACGCAGGCCAAGCTCTCGACGTATACCTGTTTCCCTCTAACTGATGGGTCATGGAACCATCCGACACACGTCCTCTACTGCGATTCCTTAGGCTTGCCTTGGGTATCCTCCGCGCGCCACCTGGCGTGTGGCGCATATCTGTCGCGTTCATTTATGGTATCCTATGTCATGTGACGTTCGCCGCGGCAGTGTTGGCGATGATAGCTGCTATGTTTTTTGGAATGTCGCAAAGCTTTGGTCAGGTTCCGGCGCCATGGTCCATTATCGTAAACCTATTTCTGGCGCTGCAATTTCCTGTGGCCCATTCAATTCTGCTCTCAAAGCGGAGCAGTGCTGTGCTTGCAAGGTTGGCTCCAATCGCCTTTGGGCCGACGTTGGCCACGACCACCTATGCCATCATCGCATCCGTCCAGCTTCTTATGCTGTTCGCGCTCTGGACGCCTAGTGGGATTATTTGGTGGCAAGCAGACGGCGCTGTTTTCGCAATCCTGTGCTGTCTATACATGCTGTCTTGGCTGCTTTTGATCTGGGCGAGCTATGACGCCGGGGCCGAGGTGCAGTCGGGCGCATTGGGCTGGATGTCATTGGCGCAAAATATAAAACCGATCTTCCCGGACATGCCCACAAAAGGGCTGTTCAGCATCATCCGCCAGCCGATTTATGTGGCCTTCGCCCTTACAACATGGACCGTTCCAGTGTGGACACCGGATCAACTGTGCCTAGCGATCATCCTTACGGCCTATTGCCTGATGGCGCCGCGTTTGAAGGAACGCCGTTTTGCAAAACGCTACGGTGTACGCTTTGAAAACTATCAACGCGAAGTCCCTTATGCCGTCCCTCGTTTATCGCGTTCAAAAAATTAGGAACGGATAGTGAAAACAAAAGACATCATCGCAGATCTGGCGGGCCAGTCAGACGTTCCTGATTTTACACCAACGCGGGAAGCAGGTTTGACACGTCTGTCCCAGTTTGCGGACAGCACAGGTGACGTTTACGACCGGTGCCGCAACTATGCCGCATCTGGAGTCGGCTTGGAGTCCTAGGTGCCAACCTGACGGATGCCCCAACTGCGTTCAGTCGGAGCATACTTTTGCATTTAGCCAGCCTTAAGGTAAGGAATTGCCCCGGCAATATCAGTGTCGTCAATAACGTGAAAATTGCTGACACTTCCAGCCTGACGCGCTTTTCCGAATGGTGCATATTCTGGATCTGATGCAAAACTGTTTAAGGCTTCCCTCGTTGGAAATTCCAGAATGGCGATGAGTGTACTGTCCTTATCCGCACCCTCAAGTGTCTCTATATTTCCGCTGCGAGACAGGTATTTACCACCATGTTTTTCCACCAGATTGTGGACATTGGTTGCGTAGTCCGGAACCCAGCTATCGTCTGTCACTTTGATGTCTGCAATTAAAAATACACTCATGTGTGTCTCCTTTAGGTTTTCAGCATCGAACATCGAGGCTTGTCACCGAGATATATGAGACGTCTAATCAATCAGTCTAGTTACGCATCTGAACTACCAGATTCAGTTTCTGAACTAGTCGGATCGATATTGAAGACCTAGGATCGTCCCGTAAGGAACAGGAGGTTCGATATGACACAAACCGGATACAAGCAGTTTTGCCCCGTCGCCATGGCGTCAGAAGTGCTTTGCACACGCTGGACCATGGTTTTGATGCGCGAACTCGTCGCTGGAACCACAAGGTTCAATGACTTACGACGCGGCGTCCCAAAGATGTCGCCTGCTCTTTTGTCCACACGTTTGAAAGAACTCGAACTGGCGGGTGTGGTTGAACGCAAACCATCGAAGACAGACAAAGGCATTCTTGAATACCACCTGACAGAAGCTGGAAAAGATCTTCGCCCTGTTGTCGAGGCCATCGGCATGTGGGGTCAGAAATGGGTTGAATCATCACTTTCACTGAAGAACCTCGATCCATCGTTGCTGATGTGGGACATGCGTCGCAATCTCAATCCGTCCCCCCTACCTCCAATTCGCACGGCAGTTCAGTTTCTGTACTCGGATTTACCGTCCACTAAAAATCGCTGGTGGTTGGTTATTGAACCTGACGGCGAAGTTGATCTTTGTTGGTCCGATCCGGGATTTGAGATCAATCTATATGTAACCACTGATTTGCGAATGATGACTGCGATATGGATGGGACTGACCACGCTTGAGAATGAGCGGGACAAGATAGAGCTAATGGGTGAACGACAGGTTGCAGCAACCATGCAAATTTGGCTGGGTCTAAGCCCATTCGCCAAACAGAAGAAACTTGTCGCCTAACGATTCTGAAGATCTAGCAATCTTTATCCAATGAACGGCAGTTTGGTCCGCATACCCACGTTTGAGCCAACAAAATGCTGCGCCATGCACGAATGGCCGCAATGACGGGCCGCACCGCAGCATCCTGAGGTGGACGTGAACGGCAGCTATGGGCCGTCTCCGACATCCCAGTATTTCTGCGGATGCAAGATTTAGCCGTTGTCGACCTAATTTAATTGCCCCAAAATAAGAAAGCATCAACCTCGGGCAAGGAATGGCTGCGTCCATGTGGAATTATGGACGGGCGTAGAGTCCCTTGGAAGTCCTAGAGAACCGAGAGCGATGGTGCCCCACCGTGCCTCGAGCAAATACGCAGCGGCGTTTCGTTTGTGTCTGCACTACATAACGTCCAAGTCTAACTGTCGAAACCCATGAACGCACCAACCTCGGGCGAGGAATGGCTGCGTCCATGTGGGATTATGGGTGGGCGTAGCGTCCCATGGAAGTCCTAGAGAGCTAAGCGCGATGGTGCCCCACCGTGCCTCGAGCAAATACGCACCGGCGTTTCGTTTTGTGTCTGCACTGCATACCTTCCAATTCTAACTGTCAAAATCCATGAACGCATCAACCTGAGACAAGGAATGGCTGCGTCCATGTGGGATTATGGGTGGGCGCAGCGTCCCGTGTGAAGTCCTAGAGAACCCAACGCGATGGCATGGGGATGCATCGGCTCGCCGAAAGAGCTATTCGCACAACATCACGCCGAAACTCGTCTGTGTATCGCTGTGCGATTCAATTTCTCCTTCGTAACAAACATTGCTCGAAAGAGACCGGAACTAAAACGGGGCGAGACCAGCAATCTGGCAGCCCTGCAAAGTGTCGCACAGCGTGGCTATGCAAACAGTGGCTTGGTGACGGCTGCGAGCACCGTTGGTGCTCCCATGGCTCGATCTGGTCGGTCTGGCGCTGCTTCGAGGCCGATCACGATCAACGCGCCGATCACGGTTGAAGGAAGAGCCGGAACGCCAGAGCAAAAACGTGATCTTGCAAAGCAGATATCCAAGAGCATCGAACAGTCGATGCGGCAAACTGTTGTCACTGAGCTTCAAAGGCAGCTGTGCCCATGCAATATGTTCAACTCAGGAAAGCGATAAACGACATGGTGTCGTATCTTAAAGAGGCGCTGTAAAGCACCATACAGGGCCATCTCTGTTTTGGGCGGTATGTGTATAGAAAGAGGCGAGTTTGAATCCTGAGGTGCCCCTGTGAGTCTCTGACAGCACCCTACGGCACGCTTATGCTTGCGGGGGGCGCTGATGTTTGAGCCGGAAGGGTTTCTGATGAGCCGGAGGTATTCCCTTCAAGCTCTTCCGGATATTAAGAACTGGAACCAGCTCCGGAGCGTAGCGACGGAAGGCAAGGCCGTAGGCCGCGCAGGGAGGCCGCAGGCCGAGTATCAAAGGTGTCTTGCTAAAAGCGTCCGTAATGCTTTTTCCTATTCGTTTTTCTTCTCTTAAGGAAAAACTAGTAATAGTATGTTTAAGGTAAAGTCGTTAGAAAAAGTGTTACGGACGCTTTGGCGATATTATGACTTTATTCTAACACCGGATGACAGCAGATGAACGAGAGCGATGCTCTATCCAAAACAAACTTCGTCAGCCTCCCTGCTGAGCCGTCGTCGGATTCTGTTTTAACCGAATTGGACGCAATGCTCAGTGATCTGGACCTAAGCCCAGAAAAACCCGATGTCTTGAGCCTTGCCCAGAAATACAACAAAAATCTGCGCGACGAGAAAAAAGCCAAACGCGAATTAGGCAAAGCCGCATCCGAAGAGAAAGAGGCGAACAAGCCGAAGAAACACCGAGACGATTACAAGCTTGGTGCGGCTGGACGATCCTGCCAAGAAATCGATCAATGGCGCCGTGACAATCGGGAAGAATGGAATGAGAAATGCCGCGTAAATTACGCAGTGAAGATGGAATTGGAACAGAAGCGCGCAGTGCGTGAATATCGGCGTAACCCTGAAGCGCAGGCAGAAAATAAGCGAATGCGCGGCGCCTTGAATGTCGCCAAGCACCGCGCTGGACTGACTGAGGAACAGAAGGCAGAGAAACGTAAGATGGATTCAGAGCGCAAGCGATTGGCTCGCGCTAAAACAAAGGCCGCTAATGGACCTGACATTGAGCACTCAGCCGCAAGGTTGGCTGCGGGCCGTTAACTACTCTCCGTGACGCGAGACCTGAAACCAGATTTGCGCGGATGGTTCTTCTTAAGGCGCGCGAGATAGGTCGCATGATCAACTACGCCGCTGGGGCGCGAGGGGTCAGCGGCAGTGGCCAGAAGGGTTAGTTTCGCCAAATACTTCGCACCATGTGAGTAGGCCTTAGAGCGCGCGCGGACCAAGATGTCATCCAGAAGCGCCCGGTAAAGGACCGTCGTGGCCAGTGGGTATTCGTGCGCCAAGAGTTTCGCCACTTTCGGCAGGGTGTGCCAATTGCCGCCATTCCAACGATGCGGATGCGTCTCGATCAACTTTGCGGCAAGATCCAGCCGTGGCCAGTCGAGGAAAAACAAGAGAGCAGCTTCGGGTTCAGCCTTTTCAAGCGCCAATGCATGGGCGCGCTCTTCGGCTTCCATGTCCTCAAAATCTGGCAGGTG
>JAWUXS010000069.1:0-12876 GCA_034111185.1 Paracoccaceae bacterium
TTAATATCGCATGTCTTGCAGTGAACGCAGTTCTGGAAGTTAATCTGGAACTTTGTCTCAGCGCCTTCACCGACAAACTCGTACACACCAGCGGGGCAATAGCGCGCTGATGGGCCAGCAAACTTTGCAAGGTTCACATCAACAGGAACAGAGGGGTCAGTCAGCTGTAGGTGCGCTGGTTGGCTTTCTTCGTGGTTGGTAAAGCTGAACGCAACATTCGTCAGACGGTCGAACGACAGCTTTCCATCGGGCTTTGGATAATCGATTGGCTTGTGCTTGGATGCCTCTTCGGTGGCATCTGCATCTGATTTTCCATGCTTGATGTTCAGTGGTGACCAGCCGATCAGGTTGTTCAGCCACATATCTGCGCCACCAACAGCGAGCGATGCAAGCAGGCCATACTTCGACCAAAGCGGCTTTACATTGCGCACACGCTTGAGATCTTTGCCAATCGCGCCTTCGCGCACAGCTGTCTCATAGCCTGTCAGCTCATCGCCTTCACGCTTTGCATCGATTGCGTGGTGCGCGGCTTCGGCAGCAGCAATGCCTGAAAGCATAGCGTTGTGGTTACCCTTGATCCGCGGAACGTTCACCATTCCGGCTGAACAACCCAAAAGGGCGCCACCTGGGAATGTGAGCTTTGGCATCGACTGATAACCACCTTCGGTGATCGCGCGGGCACCATATGCAACGCGCTTACCACCCTCAAGCAGGTCAGCAACCATCGGATGATGCTTAAACCGCTGGAACTCCATGTAAGGGAACATGTGTGGGTTCTTGTAGTTCAGGTGCACAACAAATCCGACGTAAACCTGATTGTTGTCGAGGTGATAGATGAATGACCCGCCGCCAGCGTTACCGCCCAAAGGCCAGCCCATTGTGTGGGTCACGGTGCCTTCGCGGTGCTTTTCCGGATCGATTTCCCAGATTTCTTTCATACCAAGGCCGTACTTTTGTACGTCGCTATCTTTGGTAAGGTTGTACTTGGCAATCACCTGCTTTGAGAGTGAGCCGCGCACGCCTTCGGACAAGAAGACGTATTTGCCGTTCAGCACCATGCCAGGTTCATAGTTCGCACCATGCGAGCCGTCAGCCTCTTTGCCGAATTCGCCGGCGACGACACCTTTAACTTCGCCGTTGTCACCGAACACCAGTTCGGAACACGCCATACCAGGGAAGATTTCTACGCCCAGCTCTTCTGCTTGTTCGGCCATCCAGCGACATACATTGCCCATTGAGACGATGTAGTTGTGGTGATTGTTCATGAGTGGCGGCATCACGATGTTCGGGATACGGATCTGGCCCGCTTCGCCCAACATGTAAAAGTTGTCTTCTGTGACGGGTGTCATTAGCGGCGCGCCTTTGGCTTTCCAATCTGGGATCAGCGCATCAAGGCCAGACGTATCGAGAACGGCACCTGACAGGATGTGTGCGCCAACTTCTGAACCTTTTTCAAGGATAACGACATCCAAGTCAGCGTTCAGTTGTTTCAGTCGGATCGCGGCTGAAAGACCGGCAGGGCCGGCACCAACGATAACAACGTCATAATCCATAGCTTCGCGTTCGATCTCGGCCATTGTCGGCTCCTTTGTGGCGTGCGGGGGACGGCCCCCGGTAATATTGTTGCGTTATGACCTAGCGCACCCGACAAAAGGGGGCAATCAAGACGCGACGACAAATTGCACGTCCGCGCCGCATCGACGGAAAAAAGGTGCTGATAATGCCACATTGGAAGGCTTTCGCTTGACTTGGGTAAGGCAGATCACTGTATGTACATCCGATCGTTTCTTTCGCCCCAAAGGGGATATGACCATGGATAAAATACCGTTAACCAAAGCAGGTTTTGACAAGTTAGATGCTGAGCTTAAGCATCTCAAATCGGTCGAACGCCCGCTGATCATTCGCGCAATCTCCGAAGCGCGTGAGCACGGTGACCTTTCCGAGAATGCGGAATACCATTCTGCGAAAGAAAAACAGTCCTTTATCGAAGGGCGTGTAAAGGAACTTGAAGGTGTGATTTCGCTAGCCGAAGTGATCAACACAGCCAAGCTGTCTGGTACGATCAAGTTTGGCGCACATGTCGAATTGGTGGACGAAGACACTGACGAAGAGAAAGCCTACCAAGTTGTTGGCGAATACGAGGCTGACATCGAAGGTGGTCGTTTGAACATCAAGTCACCTTTGGCCCGCGCCCTGATTGGCAAAGACACAGGCGATAGCGTCGAAGTTCGCACACCGGGCGGGCAGAAGTCCTACGAAATCCTTTCAATCACATTTAAGTAAGAAAATGGCCCAAGATCCTCAGCATCAACCAAAGCCCATCAAACAAGGCCCATCGACGATAGAGATTATCGCCGTTGTCTTGTCGATGGGATGGATGGTGATGGTTGGTATCTTCTTTTTGGTATTGCCGCCAAGCGGCGACGCTGCATCGTTCGACAGCCTGCGGTTTGTTTTGACATTGATCGCTATCTTCATGCCTGTTGCGATGATCTGGGTTGCGGCGGCCGCATCTAGGTCTGCACGTGTGATGCGCGAGGAATCTCAGCGACTTCAGGTTGCGATCGACGGTATGCGCCAGACCTATATGTCTGACTGGCAAGGCCGCCAAAGCGGCGGGACGCTTGAGCCGACTGTTGAAAAGAAGCTCAATGAAATTGCACAGACAGCGCGTAAGACCGAGACAGCTTTGGCAACATTCACCTCTTCTCGTGACGCGCAAAAGATCCGTGCCGAGAAGGCTGTAGAGCCTGAAGATGATCAGCCTAAGTTGGCGTTGCCGACAAGCGCAGAAGATATTTCTGCGCCGCTGCTGAATTCAGATTTGATCCGCGCGTTGAATTTTCCGGATACGGAACAAGACACACTTGGCTTCGCAGCTTTGCGCCGTGCGCTGAATGACCGCGGTGCACGCCAATTGGTCCAAGCGAGCCAAGATTTGCTAACGCTTCTGTCACAAGACGGCATCTATATGGACGATCTTCGGCCTGACCGCGCGCGGCCAGAGCTTTGGCGTCGGTTCGCCCGTGGTGAACGTGGGCGGCCATTGGCTGCTTTGGGTGGTGTGCGTGATCGGTCATCTTTGGCGTTGGCCGCTGGGCGTATGCGCGAAGATACGATTTTTCGTGATGCGACGCACCATTTCTTGCGCAAGTTTGATCAGATGCTGCAATCGTTTGAACCTAATGCAAGCGACGAAGAGCTGGCCGAACTATCTGAAACACGCACAGCACGCGCATTTATGCTGTTGGGTCGCGTGACAGGGGCATTCGACTAGACCTATGTGGGAAATCTTGCTCAAGACGCTGCCGTTCTTCGCGCTGATTGGGCTTGGCTATGTCGCAGGACGGACCAGGTTCTTTTCACCCGAAGCGACAGCGCATCTTACTAAATTCGTATTCTATTTTGCTCTTTCGGCGATGATATTCCGGTTTGCGGCAAACTTGTCCTTGGCCGAAGTTTTCGATCTTCGGTTCATGATGGCATATTTCACAGGAACGATTGTGGTCTACGGTATCGCTACGCTTGTTGCATCTCTGCGGGGGCTTAACATCGCCGAAGGTGCCGTTGAGGCGCAGGTCGCAGTGATCGGGAACGTTGGCTTCTTGGGCATTCCAATGCTGGTCCTTTTGTTAGGCGAAGGGGCGATTGGGCCAGTGATGCTGGTGCTGACAGTCGATCTGATCTTTTTTGGCAGCATGATCGTGATCTTGATCACGGGCTCTCGGGACGGGCGTGTCAGCTTGGGCGTTCTGCGGACGGTCGGCGTTGGCCTTATCAAAAACCCGATGATCATGGCGATGATTGCTGGGTTGGTGTTTGCGGGTTTTCAATTGCCGATCCCCGCGCCAGCGAATGAATTCCTGTCACTGCTTGGCGCTGCTGCCACACCTGGCGCGTTGTTTGCGATTGGCGCATCGCTTGCCAGCAAATCAGCCGAGCGGATTGCGGTGGCAGGGTGGCTAACATTTTGTAAATTGGGACTGCATCCTGCCGCTGTCGCGATTGCCGCGCTGTATGTGTTTGATGTCGATCCGTATGCGGCAGGCGTCATGATTGCGGCGGCTGCGTTGCCCGTGGCGGGGAATGTTTACATGATCGCCCAGCACTACGGTGTCGCGCCGATGCGTGTGTCGGCAGCAATTCTATTGTCGACAGTAATCAGCATTTTGACCCTGACAGGTGTCATTGCGTGGGTGACAAATTTCTGACCCTACGTTAGCCATTTGTTAAGCGCATCCGCAGGAGACCCCAAAATGAAGACCTTATCCGAAAACCGCAGCTATGGCGGCACCCAAGGTGTATACTCCCACGCCTCAACTGCGACAGGCACTGACATGACCTTTGGTCTGTTCATGCCCGCCGAGGCCAGCGACGGCCCCGTTCCTGTTTTGTGGTTTCTGTCGGGTCTGACATGTACCCACGCGAACGCGATGGAGAAAGCGGGCGCACAGGCGTGGGCGGCTGAGCAAGGGATAGCTATTGTGTTCCCTGACACATCTCCGCGTGGTGATGATGTACCCAATGACGAGGCCTATGACCTTGGCCAAGGTGCTGGTTTCTACATCGACGCAACCCAAGCACCTTGGGACAAACATTTCAAGATGTGGACCTATATCGCCGATGAACTGCCCGCGTTGCTGGGTGAAAATTTCGCGCTTGATATGGATCGCCAAGCAATCACCGGACACTCAATGGGTGGGCACGGCGCACTGACGTTTGCGATAGCATTGCCTGGTCGCTTCCGCTCAGTCTCGGCTTTTGCGCCGATTTGTAATCCAACGAAAAGCGATTGGGGCCGTAAACAATTCGCAGCTTATTGGGGTGACGAAGCTAATTGGGGTCCACATGACGCGACCCTTTTGATGCAAGGCTCGGGTTTTGATGGTCCGGTTTTGATTGATACCGGCACCGACGATCAGTTTGGCGATCTGCTGGGTACTGAGGCATTGGCCGCGGCTATGGTCGCAAAGCGCCAAGAGGGAACGATCCGCCTGCAAAAGGGCTATGATCATTCATACTACTTCATCTCAACCTTCATGGAAGATCACATCAGCTTTCATGCCGAGGCACTCTATTCATGAGTAGGGAACGCGGATGATCTATGTTGACGCAGACGCTTGCCCTGTAAAGTCCGAGGTTGAGCGGGTCGGCACACGCCACAAGGTGAAAATCTTTGTAGTCTCGAACGGTGGTATCCGTCCGTCGCAAAACCCCTTTGTAGAGACTGTTGTTGTGCCTGACGGCCCAGATGTGGCTGACATGTGGATCGCTGATCGCGCGACCAAGGGCGACGTTGTCATCACCGGTGATATCCCGCTTGCTTCGCGGTGTGTCGAAAACGGAGCGTTGGTTCTTAAGCACAATGGAGAAGCACTGACCGAGGCGAACATCGGGAATGTTTTGGCAACACGAGACCTGATGACCGACATGCGCGCAGCTGATCCATTCCGGCAAGGTGGGGGCAAGCCGTTTTCAAAGGCTGATCGATCGAGGTTCTTAGATGCGCTTGAGACGATGCTGCGCAAGGCGGCCGCCCTTTGAATTGGGTTCGCAATATGCCAGCCGCCCAACAGGGCGTGCTAAGCGCGTTGCTTGCAGTCGTCTTTTTCTCCTTCAATGACATGATAATCAAGTTCGTGAGTGGTGGGTACGCCCTGCACCAAGTTGTCCTAATCCGTTCGATCATTGGCTTCTTGATTATTTGTTTCGTGATCATGCCCTTAACCGGCGGGATAAGGGCATTTCGTACCCAGCGACTTGGTATGCATTTGATACGTGGCAGTTTTGTCGTGATGGCAAATATGCTGTTCTTTCTTGGCCTAGCGGCAATGCCATTCGCCGAAGCCGTTGCGATCTTTTTCATCAGCCCGTTGGTCATCACAATATTTTCGGTCATTTTCCTGCGCGAGGTCGTCGGCCCATGGCGTTGGGGTGCGATCATGGTTGGGTTTATTGGCGTTATGGTCGTCATGCGTCCCGGAACAGGGACATTTCAGGCGGCATCACTTTTGCCGTTAGCCGCTGCTGTTTGCTACGCGGCACTGCACATTCTGACGCGCAAGATTGGTGGCACGGAATCTGCGACGACGATGGCGCTGTATATTCAAATGACATTTGTGATTGTCGGTGTGTTTGCGGCTATTACGATTGGCGATGGACGGTTCGATACATTCGACGACCCTTCGTTGTCGTTTCTGCTGCGTGCTTGGGTGATGCCGGACCCTGAGGATTACACAAAGTTTTTAGCACTTGGTGTTGGGGTCGCATTTGCGGGCTTTTTTATTAGCCAAGCTTACCGCGTCGCCGAAGCTGCTTTGGTTGCGCCCTTTGAGTACCTTGCGATGCCCATGGCTGTTTTTTGGGGGATCTTTGCGTTCAACGAATACCCAGATGTGACGACATATCTTGGTATCGCGTTGATTGTTGGTTCTGGCCTATTCACCGTTTGGCGTGAAAACCGCCGGAACAAAAGCACTGATACACCGCGTTTGCGTCGCTAATTTGGACCTTTTTGGTACAGACGTTAAGATGAACATAGCTGGAAAAGGAACGTTGAATGTCTAAGGTCGAAGCCGTCATTTTTGACATTGGAAACGTGCTGATCGAATGGCAGCCCGAACGCTTCTATGATGCGGTCGTGGGCGAGGCGCGCCGCCGTGAGATGTTCGCGGCAGTTGATTTGCACGCGATCAACGACAAGGTCGATCAGGGCGAGAATTTTCGCGATACGATCTATGCCGCCGCTGAGGAGTATCCGACGTTCCGCAAAGAGATACTGATGTGGCATGATCGTTGGGTTGAGATGGCGACCCCCGAAATCCCACACTCGGTCCGGCTCTTGCGGGCATTGCGCAGCGCTGGCGTTCCTGTGTTTGCATTGTCAAACTTTGGCATTCAGACTTTTGAACTCGCCGAACCGGTTTATCCGTTCTTGGGCGAATTTGATCGGCGCTATATCTCTGGCTACATGGGGTGTGTCAAACCATGGGCACCTATTTATGAAAAGCTCGAACAAGATTGCGGTGTCACACCAAGCAAGCTGTTGTTCGTGGACGACCGCCAAGAGAACCTAGATGCCGCAATAATTCGTGGTTGGGGTGTGCATTTGTTTGATGGCCCACAAGGCTGGGCTGATCGGCTTGTTGCAGAAGATTTGTTATCAAAGGATGCCGCGAAATGACTGTGATGATCCCTTTTGCCGAATGTGATCCCTTGCTTGATTGGGTCGCCCTGACCAACGCGCTCGCGGCTGGTCACGAATTCCCAAAGGCCAAGGTCGAAGACGTATTCTTGTATCAAGACGACAACACCTTGCTGAACCGATCGGCATGGATTGCAGGCATGGGTGTCGCGGTGAAATGCGCAACGATCTTTCCGGGTAACCGCGCCAAGGGGCAGGCAATGATTGGCGGGGCCGTAAACCTGTTCTCAGGCGCAGATGGCTCGCTTGAGGCGATCCTTGATTTCCATCTCGTCACTAAATGGAAGACCGCAGGCGACAGTCTTTTGGCAGCTACGCGTCTTGCCCGTAAAGACAGCCGAAACATTCTGATTGTTGGCGCGGGCGCTGTTGGTCGGTCGCTGCGGCAGGCGTATGGCGCTGCATTCCCTGATGCGAAATTCACGGTTTGGAACCGCTCACCCGAGGGGAGTGTTGAATTTCAAGCAGACTATCCTGATGTTGCGATTGCCACAGATCTTGAGGCTGCGGTGAAAGCCGCAGATATTGTTACATCTGCAACGATGTCGACTGAGCCTTTGATCAAAGGCGCTTGGTTGCAGCCAGGGCAGCACATTGACCTGATAGGTGCTTACCGCCCTGACATGCGCGAAGTGGACGATGCGGCGTTGCTCTCGTCTCGGGTGTTCGTCGACAACTTTCATACAACCGTTGGGCATATCGGTGAGTTGAAAATCCCTATAGCGGCGGGCGTAATCCCAGAAAGTCATGTAATTGCAGACTATTATGATCTGAGTGCCTTTCAACGGCAGAGCAATGATGAGATTACAATATTTAAGAATGGCGGCGGTGCACATCTGGATTTGATGACAAGTCGCTACATTTTGGATGCTTGGAACGCGCGATGATGACACCAGAACAGATTGAAGATTTTCAACGTGATGGCGCGGTTGTCGTCCGTGGTGTTTTTGCCGATTGGGTCGATGTGATGGCCGAGGGCATTGCGCAAAACATGGCTGATCCAGGTGAATACGCATCAGAGAACGCAGTAAGCGAAGGACGCTTTTTCGACGATTACTGTAACTGGACGCGCATCCCCGCGTTTGAACGTATCGTGCGCGAAAGCCCTGCTGCCGAACTTGCCGCAACTGCGATGCAATCCAAGTCAGCACAGTTTTTCCATGACCATGTCTTGGTCAAAGAGCCAGGCACGCCTAAGCCGACACCATGGCATCAAGACTCGCCCTACTACTTTGTTGAAGGTCAGCAGACGGTCAGTCTTTGGATTCCGCTTGATCCTGTCCGCGAGGCGTCGCTGCGGTTCATCGCAGGTTCCCACAAGTGGGACAGGATGGTGCGACCAACAAGCTGGTCAGACGGCAGTGACTTTTACGAAGGCGGTGACTGGACACCTGTCCCTGACCCAGACGCCAACCCTGATGAGATGAAGGTTCTCGCTTGGGAGATGGAGCCTGGTGATGTCGTCATGTTCGATTACCGCACGGCGCACGGCGCGCGGGGCAATTCGGCACAGCAACGTAGGCGCGCCTTATCTTTGCGCTGGGTCGGCGATGATGCTCGTTATGTTGAACGGCCGGGGCGAACTTCACCACCGTTTCCGGGGCATGGCATGACAACAGGACAACGGTTGAGATCGGATTGGTTTCCGATCGTTAGAGAAGGTTAGAGAGATATGTGGTCGTTTGTATTTTGCTTATTGATAGCTGGCGCCGCAGCAGCCCCTTGGTGGCTGGAAAGCCGCCGCCAAAAAATTGACAAGGCAGCACGAAAGAATGCTGCGGGCAAGTTCGTTAGCTTGGGACGCGGTGTAACGCATTACCAATGGTCTGGTCCGGTTCGTGGTCCGGTTGCCGTTTTGATCCACGGTCTTAGCACACCATCAGTCGTTTGGGACGAAGTGGGTGAAGGCGTCGGAATGCTTGGCTACCGTGTTTTAACTTATGACCTTTATGGACGCGGTTTATCTGATGCACCTCGCGGCCCCCAAGACGCATCATTCTTCGTGGATCAGCTGACTGAGTTGTTGGACGATCAGGGCATCGAAGAAGAGATCACGCTTGTCGGGTATTCTATGGGTGGGGCCATTGCGACAGCATTCGCAGCGCGAAATACGCACCGGATGAAACAGCTCGTGTTACTGGCATCTGCAGGTGTGGCCACAAAAGAAAGTGGTTTTTCCGAGTATTGCCGCACAAACCCAATCATAGGTGATTGGCTGTTTGGAACCTTTGGTGCGCGCAGGATGTTAGGAGGCTTAAAGACATCCACGCCTCGTAATCCAAAAATTCTTGCTGCCCAAAAGAATGAGCTGCAGCGCCAAGGCTTCTTGCGCTCTGTCTTGGCAAGCCGCCGTGGGATTTTAGCTGACATGTTGGAGCAAGAGCACCGCGAGATAAGTCGCGCTGATGTTCCGGTTTTTGCGATTTGGGCGGCAGATGATCACGTTATCCCAATCGGGAGTATCGGCCGGTTGGTTGAGTGGAACCGCACGGTCCGTCAAGAACAGGTCGATGGGGCGGGCCATGATATTCCTTATACGCATAGCGCAGAAGTCGTATCTATCCTAAGAGGTTTGTTCCTCGAGCGGTACGAATAACAGGCTGTGATTTAAGAACTTGGATCCTGTCAGATGCGATCAAGCCGTCGCAACGCGGGGCTCTTTTATGGGCAAATGCACAATTGCGCTAAAGGCACCGATCCCTACACCTACCCACCAGACGTGGGTGTAGGTGCCGTAGATGTCATAAAGAGCACCGCCCAACCAAACACCTAGGAACGACCCAAGCTGGTGTGAAAAGAAGATGATCCCGTAAAGTGTTCCCATGTATCGCAGCCCATAAAGATGCGCGATGAGGCCAGATGTTAGGGGCACAGTTGCAAGCCACAGGCTGCCCATTCCAACAGAGAACAAGATCACAGTCGTGGGGGTCATCGGCGTCATAATGAAAGCCGCCGCGATGATTGTTCTGCCGGTGTATATCCCTGCAAGCAGGTATTTTTTTGAATACCGCTTTCCAAGATATCCCGCCGTTAAAGTACCCGCGATATTCGCCAAACCAATCAGCGAAATTGCGACCGCGCCCAAGGCACTGGTTGTTGTAATGCCCATACTGGCAAGCGCGCCGCCTGCTGCAATCGGGCCGCACATCTCGGTCACGAAAGCTGGAAAATGTGCGGTGATAAATGCTAGTTGGTATCCGCAAGAAAAGAAGCCCAGAAAGATAAGCGTATATGATGGGTCTTTGAATGCACGAAGCAGGATGGTGCCCATGCTTTCTTCAAGCTCGGCCTTGGTGGCTGTCTGAGGGCTGCGCATCATGGGCAGGACCAAGAGGGACGACATTATCAAGCCCGCAAAAATGACAAACGTCATTTGCCAAGTCATAAAGCCAAGAAGGTATTCAGCCAAAGGTGCGCCGAACACCTGACCTGCAGATCCGGCCGCCGTGGCAATCGCAAGCGCCATTGAACGGTTGTCATCCGATGCCGCGCGACCCACCACAGCCAAGATCACGCCAAAGCCTGTGCCCGCGATGCCAAAGCCCACAAGGATTTCGTAGGACTGCATCGCAATCGCTGTCGTCGCACCCGAGGATAGCAACAGGCCTGCGGCGTAAAATACTGCCCCTGCGATGATTGCTTTGCGGTCACCGATCTTTTCGGCAATAGCGCCAAATATTGGTTGCCCGATCCCCCAAGCCAAGTTCTGGATCGCAATCGCAAGCGAGAAGTCGGACCGCATCCAGCCAAATTCTTGCGCAATAGGGATTTGGAACACGCCAAACGATGCACGAATGGCAAAGCCGGTCATGATGATAATACAGCCAGCAATAAGGACAGGCGTGATCAGGGGGGCTTTGTGTTCCATGACATACTTGGATCAAGTGGTGGGCGATTTGGCAAGAGGTTGGGGGATTGCAAAACCGGTGCGGCAGGTTAGATCAAGACTGTGAACATGCGTGACGTATATCTGGCCGAAGTGGCCGTAGGCCGGCTTACCGAAGATGCAGTGCAGCTTGCGGTGATGGACGAGCTTGAGCGCGTGCGCCTTGCTGTCGAAGCACCAGTCGCCAAACGTAGCTTTTTCCGTAAGGCCGCCGACCCTGCACTTGGTCTGTATATGTGGGGCGGCGTGGGTCGTGGGAAATCCATGCTGATGGATTTGTTGTATGACCAAGTCCAAGCACCAAAGCAGCGCCGCCATTTTCATGCCTTCATGCAGTGGGTCCATAGTGAGATCGCAAAAGCCCGCGCCAAAGGTGTAGATGACCCGATCAAACCGATGGTTGATGAACTTGCCGCAGACATTCGCTTTCTTGCATTTGACGAGATGCAGATAACTGACATCACTGATGCAATGATCGTAGGCCGTTTGTTTGAGGGGCTATTTGCAGCGGGCGTGACCGTTGTGACAACATCCAACCGCCCGCCCATTGATCTGTACAAGAACGGGTTGAACCGTCAGCTTTTCCTGCCGTTCATCGCCCTTTTGCAAGAACGCATGGTTGTACATGAATTGGCGAGCGAGACTGATTACAGGCAAGGGCGGCTTGCGGGCAGCCCAACGTATTTCACCCCGAACAACGCGGCGGCGAAGGCAGCAATGGATGCGCTGTGGATGGACCTTACAGGCGGAAACGCAGAGCCGTTGACCCTTCATGTCAAAGGCCGCGAAGTTGTTCTTCCTGGGTATCAAAATGGCGTCGCGCGTGCGTCGTTCTTTGAGCTATGTGGCAAGCCCCTGGGCGCTGCTGATTACTTGGCTTTGGTTGATGCT
This sequence comes from Paracoccaceae bacterium, assembly GCA_034111185.1. Classification (GTDB taxonomy): domain Bacteria; phylum Pseudomonadota; class Alphaproteobacteria; order Rhodobacterales; family Rhodobacteraceae; genus Yoonia. The sequence continues at coordinate 11,982 of JAWUXS010000069.1, forward strand.
GTTCGGGTTTTGGTTCTGACAGATATCCCATGCCTTTCGCGTGATAACTTCAACGAGGCTAAGCGCTTTGTGACGTTGATCGACACGCTGTACGAAGGCAAAATTCGTTTGATCTGTTCTGCGGCTGCGTCGCCTGAGATGCTTTATCTCGAAGGTGAAGGTACGTTTGAGTTTGAGCGAACAGCGAGCCGTTTGCGCGAAATGCAGGCCGCTGACTGGCCAGCCTAAAGCGGTGGGATGAGCAGGCTCTGGCCGACAGTAATCTGCTCTGCCTGACCCAATACCGAAGCATTTTGAACTAGCAGCGCAGTCGTCTGTGTCGCATCGCCGTAATACGTCGCAGCCAATGAGGCGAGGCTGTCGCTTGCGGCGACTGTATGGAATGCTTGATCGCCAATCCAAGTCAAACCTGTATGCGCAGACAAGAGCGGCACCAACGGTGCAGGTTCGCCAGACGCGCGAACAGCGCGCGCGATTGTGGCGTCTAAAAGAGCCTGCGTGTCTACACGACCATCAGCACGAACAAGGACGCTAGGCACCAAAAGGCCGTTGGTCATGGCGGCATCGTTCACGGTTGAATCGATGACCGTATCGGCGGTACGCGTTTGCAAGGCTTGCAAAATGATCTGTTCCAACTGGCTTTGTGGGCCGCGTGATGCTGCGCCAAATTCACCAAGCGTTTCGGGCTTTAATCCAAGCCCAACAAGAATGTTCGCGACAGAAAGCCCCAAAGGATCGGACGTTGTTGCATAAGGGAGGTCAGAAGGCAGTTCACGTTCGATGACCGCAACAGCCTGTGGTGTTGGGACGCTAAGGGTATCCGCAGTCTCGCTTCGTGAAACATCAGCTGGCTGAGACAGCGGGCTTGCAAGACGGCGCGCATCATCGCGGGGCA
>JAWUXS010000070.1:0-21725 GCA_034111185.1 Paracoccaceae bacterium
AACAAGACCCTAAGGATTAGCATCAGGCGCTTGCGCGGCGCCTGATTTGCAACTGGCGCTCGCGGTAAAGTGTGAACAGCCCCATCGCGACGACGATGAACGCACCAAGTAGCGTCAGCGGCTTTGGGAAGTCGCCAAAGACAAAGTAGCCCAGCATCAACGCCACAAGCAGGCTTGTATATCGGAATGGTGCGACAAAGCTGATTTCGCCCATGCGCATTGCTGCGACTGAGAACACGTAGCCACCCAGAATGAATAACCCTGCCCCACCAAGCTGGCCTGCTGCCAACGACGTGACTGGTTGCCAGACCTCAAACAAAAGCCCGACTGCGGCCATGCTTGTCACACCAGTTGCGGCAAGCAAACCAACCATAACTGATGGAACAGAGGACGTCATTCGTCTTGCTGCTAAGTCGCGAATTGTCACGACGGCAACGGCCCCTACGACGTACAGGGAATAGATATCAAAGTCAGCGCCACCAGGACGGACGATCAGCATCACCCCGAAAAAACCCACAAGGATCGCAGAGAACCTGCGCCAGCCTAAGGGTTCACGAAAGAAAACGGCGGCAGCCAACGTCACGGTCAGCGGTAAGGCTTGTAGGATCGCGCTGATGTTCGCGATTGGCAAATGGTACAGTGCTTTGATGAATAGAACGGCGCCGATCATCTCGGCTGTGGTGCGGATAACGATCAATCGCCAGTTTCGCGCACCAAAGTCAAACCGCAGTTGGCCCATATAGCGACACAAGATGACCAAGGCGATGACAACAAATATGCCGCGAAGAAAGATCGACTGAAACAGCGGCAACTCGTCCGAGAGAGCCTTCATGAATGCATCATTCACGGTGAAGGCTGTCATCGAGCCGACCATCGCAAGCGCACCGCGCATATTGTCTGACAATTGTACCATGTCACAGCCGTAGCAGCGGCCATGGACATGCACCAGAACCTATTCGGCGGGCTGCATGCCTTGGGTTTGCGGCAAGTCCGAGAAACGCACCATCTTGCCAGTGGTCTCGTCCCACAGTTTCCACTTGATGCATGACACTGCTTCAACAAAACCCATCCGCGTTGGCTGCAACGCGTCGCGCAAAGCAATGTGGCAGTCCTGCAGTCTGTAGCATGGGATCTTGGCATGAAGGTGATGAAGATCGTGAAACGCAAAGTTGAAGGTCAGGAAATGAAATACCTTTCCAAAGTCGAGAACACTTGACCCCTTCAATGATGCCTCTTCGAAATCGCAATCTTGTGCATGTTCCCAATAGGCGTCTTCGTAGTTGTGGCCTGCAAAAACCATGAACGTTCCAAAGCATGCGGTGAACACGCTAGCCCCGATGAAGAATGCAAAGCACTGCCAACCGAACACAAAGTATAGACCGCCCCAAAAGCTGAACATCAGCGTGTTTTGCATAATGATATCGAGCAAGCCCGTCTTGGCTGCGTTCTTAGGGTACCGATACCGAAAGAAAATGATCAAGATTGGGCCAAGGAAATACAGTGTGAACGCAGAACGGTAAATCCGGTAGAACAGTTTCTGCCTTGGCGTTGCCGCGATGTATTCTGCAACGGTCCATGTAAGCACTTCGTGGCTTTCGCGTTCATCCAGATTGCCGATGTAGGCATGGTGACGGTTATGGTTATAACGCATCGCGTAATAAGGATTGCCAGTAAAGGCGCCCGTGATGATGCCAACAACTTCGTTTACGCGACGAGACGAGAAGTATGACAGGTGACCGCAGTCATGTTGAATCCCGAAAAAGCGGATCGACCCGCCCAAGAACATCATGACGGCCAAAGCCTGTATCGGTAAGTTGCCCCAGAAAATTGTGCCCAGCGCAATCGCTGCGGCATATAGTAAGGCTGTGATCCAAAGATGTGACCATGCGACATAGTTTATTGGTGCTGCGTACGGCTTAGCCATTTGGCGAATACTCATACCAATTCCCCCAAGAATTGAATAAATTTACGATGCCCAAAACCATGGCTGGTACTCATAACAAAAAATATTGTTAAACCTAAAATATAGCATGACCTTAGGTCAGCCCCTGTAGTTATGACAAGTAAGGGAGACCTGACCTTTTGAGGTAGATTTCAAAATAACTAAGGGGCAGCATTCGCATGCACATGAACAGGAGATGTGACTATGGAGACGCTTGATGGCCGATGCTTATGCGGGGATGTAAAGTGGAAGTATGAAGGTGTCGTTGGCCGTAATCTAGTGTGCCATTGCGAAAGTTGTAGGAGAGCGACGTCGTCGGCATACGGCGCATTTCTTGCGTTTGAGCCATCGGGGCTGACGTGGAGTGGCGATATCAATCACTATGAGAGTTCGCCAAATACGTATCGCGGGTTCTGCTGCAAATGTGGGACGCGATTGTATTTTGCATCAGATCGCTGGCCGGGTGAAATGCATGTCCATGCGGCGACGCTGATATCATCGGCAGACTACAGGCCAACGGTTCATGTCGTTTGGTCTGAGAGGGCCGCTTGGACAGAGCGCCTTGACGCTCTGCCCGTTTGTGAAGGGTTCGATGAGGTTTAGAGGTTCGGGAAGTAGTCTTCGCAGACACCCTCACGGTAGACATCAGCCGTACAGCAATGCAGACCACCACCGAATGCATACGCATCGCGCAGCTCGACTGGGATGACTTCCATGCCAAGTTTGTCCATCTGCTCCATCTGGTAGACTTCGGATGCTTCAACGCAGACCGTCTTGGGATCAAGCACGAGGACGTTCATTGAAAGCCACGTTGAAGAGTAACACAGCGGCGGTGGCGCGTTATGCGCAGGCTGTGCTGCATCCACGATTTCCCATCCGTTGTCGTTATACATCTTACGCTGTTCTTCTGGCAGGCGGCGCTGTGGGTTGTTCAAGATCAGCCCCGGACGCAGGGGCGTGAACGTCGCATCTATGTGGATCGGATACGGATCGCCAGGAAAGTTAACGGTGTGGACGCGGTGATCAGGGAAGTGGCGCTTAAGCCATTCGATCCCTTTGAGGTTCGTGGTGAACCCGTGCTGCACGACCAAGTCGCGGCCAAAACGCAGAACGTCAGCGGCATCGAACAAAGGCTCTTCTTCGGTTGTGACAAAGAACTTTTCTTCGGCCCATTGAAGGCGCTTTGCGTTGCCGATTTTATCGGACAGATAATCTGGGTGGTAATCCGCATCTGTAAGGCGCGGTTTTGGTGCGCTTTCGTGGCGGAACTTTGGGTCTTCGTTAAAGTACTGCTGCATAAGCGGGCGGTAGTTCAGATATTCGAACCAGCGGCAACGATACGACATTGTCGCTTCAAGCATCTCGGAACCGACTGTAAGCAACACATCGCGTGGCGGCATGCAACCAAACTGGCTTTCGGTGTGAAAGTCAGGTGTGGTTGCGGAAACCGAGTGGTCAATCGATGTTGGGCGGTCGACGCGGACGCCGCGCTTTTCCAGCATGCCAGCAAAGTTATCCAGCAGCTCGTTTGCCCGATCAATCGTTTCCTGCGGGCGCTTGCCCCACTGGCCACGCATGTCGCTATCTTCTGGAACTTTCGCGTCCAACGCTGGTTCCTCGGGCGGGATGTGACAATCGTCAGCACGGCCCACGATCACGTGGCGCAGCGGGTCCCATTCGTTCCAGCTATTCACTACAGTATTTTGCATATCAAATCTCCCAATCGAAGTTGGGCTACGATTAGGAGGGATATTGGATTACCGCAAGACGCTAGCACGACATACAACGCGGCAATGGCGTCGCCGTTTGCCCAGCGCGCAAAAACCAAAGCTATCCAAAGTGAATTCGCGGTTGCGTATGTTAGCGGTAAGGGTGAATTTACCTTAGGCAGAGACGCCCAGAATTGGCTGAATTGAGGCCAACAATGATATCGTGTCGAAAGGGAGAGTAATCATGAAAACCATCAAAGGACCCGCGCTATTTCTGGCGCAGTTCGCGGGGGATGAAGCCCCTTTCAACACTTGGGATGGCATCACGAAATGGGCCGCAGACTGTGGCTATCTTGGGGTGCAGGTTCCTAGCTGGGATGCGCGATTTATCGATCTTGATCGGGCTGCATCGTCAAAAGGGTATTGCGAAGACTGGGCAGGACAAGCGCAGGCAAACGGCGTTGCGGTCACTGACTTGTCGACCCACCTGCAAGGGCAGCTGGTTGCGGTTCACCCCGCTTATGACGATGCGTTTGATGGCTTTGCCGCACCCGAAGTGCGCGGCAATCCAAAAGCGCGCCAAGCATGGGCTGTGGATCAAGTCACCAAAGCCCTGTCAGCATCCAAGCATCTTGGGTTGAACACCATGGCGACGTTCTCGGGCGCATTGGCGTGGCCTTATGTATATCCTTGGCCACAGCGACCTGCGGGTTTGGTTGAGCAAGCGTTTGACGAATTAGCCAAGCGCTGGCTGCCGATCCTGAACCATGCCGAAGATTGTGGCGTTGATGTCTGTTATGAAATCCATCCGGGCGAAGATCTGCACGACGGCATTACATACGAGATGTTTCTTGAGCGCACAGGCAGCCACGCCCGCGCCAACATGCTGTACGATCCGTCGCATTACGTGCTGCAGTGCCTCGACTACATCGACAACATCGACATCTACAAAGACCGCATCAAGATGTTCCACGTCAAAGATGCAGAATTCAATCCAACTGGCCGCCAAGGCGTTTACGGTGGCTACCAGTCTTGGGAGAACCGCGCGGGTCGGTTCCGGTCACTTGGCGACGGTCAGGTTGATTTTCCTGCGATCTTTTCAAAGATGGCGACCAACAACTTTGACGGTTGGGCCGTAGTTGAATGGGAATGCGCAATCAAGCACCCAGACGACGGTGCACGCGAAGGTGCGCAGTTTGTGAAAGACCACATCATCCGCGTCACAGACCGGGCCTTTGATGATTTCGCTGACGGCGGTGCTGATGCGGCGTTGAACGCAAAAATGATGGGGATTTCATAATGACTCCTATTCGTTTGGGCATGGTCGGCGGCGGAAATGACGCCTTTATCGGTGGGGTTCACCGCATTGCATCACGTATCGACGGACGATTTGAATTGGTCGCCGGTGCGCTTTCATCTACGGCTGAAAAATCCAAAGCTTCGGGTGCTGCCCTTGGGTTAGATGCTGATCGCTGCTACGGCGACTTTACCGAGATGGCCAAGCGCGAGGCCCGTCTTAAAAATGGGATTGAAGCCGTTGCAATTGTCACGCCGAACCACGTGCATTTCCCTGCGGCGCGCGAATTCCTAAAGCGTGGCATCCATGTAATCTGCGACAAGCCGCTAACATCGACCCTAAGCGACGCCAAAAAGCTGGTGACGGCTGCTGAAAAATCAGACGCGCTATTTGTGCTAACGCATAACTACACCGGCTACCCGATGATCCGCCAAGCCCGCGAAATGATCGCAGATGGCACATTGGGTAAGGTGCGTGTTGTGCAGGTCGAATACCCGCAAGATTGGCTAACCGAACCGCTAGAGGGCGAAGGCATTAAGCAGGCCGAGTGGCGCACAGACCCCGCCCGATCCGGTGCAGGTGGTTGTGTCGGTGACATCGGAACACATGCCTATAACCTTGCTGGGTTTGTGACGGGTTTGAAACTAGATTCGCTTGCCGCTGATCTGGATACATTCGTCGAAGGTCGCCGCCTTGATGATAATGTCCATGTGATGCTGCGCTATGAAGGCGGCGCAAAGGGCATGCTTTGGTCTAGTCAAGTCGCCCCAGGAAACGAGAATGGCTTGGCTTTGCGTATCTACGGTGAAAAAGGCGGGATCGAATGGCGACAGGATAACCCGAACCATATTTGGTTCACGCCTTATGGCGGCGCAAAGCAGATGTTGACCCGCAACGGCGCAGGGGCAACGGCCGGCAACATGGCCGCGTCGCGCATTCCTGCGGGTCACCCTGAGGGATATCTGGAAGGTTTTGCCAATATCTACAACGAAGCTGCGGATTTGATCGTGGCTGCGCGTGACGGAAAATCACCTGCGCACTTACTGCCAACGGTTCATGATGGGCTGGATGGCGTTAAATTCATCGATGCCTGCGTTCGGTCATCGGGCCGCAACGCTGCATGGGTAAAGCTGTAGAAACATTTGGGGCGGGCCACATATGTGACCCGCCCCAATGCTATTTTAAAATGCCCATTCGCCTGCGCGCATTACGGGGACTACTTCACCAGTCAAAGTCACGCCGTCGATATCAACCGCATCTGATCCCATCATCCAGTCAACGTGGATCAGGCTTTGGTTCGCCCCCTTTTGCTGAAGCTCTTCTGGCGAGAGGCTTGAACCACCCTCAACAGTGTCCGCATAAGATTGGCCCAGCGCGATGTGGCACGATGCGTTCTCATCAAACAATGTATTGAAGAACAGCACGTTTGATTGGCTGATGGGGCTGGAATGCGGAACCAATGCGACCTCGCCAATGCGGCTAGATCCATCGTCGGTTGCAAGCAAAGCACGCAGCTGCTCTTGCCCCTTTGAGGCTGTTGCCTCGACGATTTTGCCTGCTTCGAACCGGACCGAGATATCCTCTATCACGTTGCCTTGGTGGGCGAGTGGTTTTGTGGCGGTGACTGTGCCGTTGACCTTATAGGCGTGCGGGCATGTGAACACTTCTTCGGTTGGGATGTTCGGCTGGCAAACGACACCATTTAATGCGGGCGATGCGCCGCCTTTCCAAATATGTCCTTCAGCGAGGCCCAGCTGCAGATCGGTGCCGGGGCCCGTGTAGTGCAGCGCGTCGAACTTTTGCTCATTAAGCCACTTTACCCGCTTCTTCAGCTCGGCTGTGTGATCGGCCCAGTTGGCAACCGGATCGTCACCACCGATACGCGATGCATCATAGATGGCATCCATCAGTTTGCCCTGCGCCTCTTCCACAGGAAGATCAGGGAACACACGTGCCGCCCAACCCGCACTTGGGTAAGCTACGATATTCCAATTCACCTCAAACCCGACGATTGGCGTCATCGCAGGCTTGGCCGCGATTGATGTGGCCTTGGACAGACGCGCAACCTTTTTCGGATCCTGCTCAGACAACAACATCGGGTCATCACCAGTGATTGCCATCCGTGCAGCCCCGCCTTTGAATGCGGCTGCCATGCCTTCGAACAGCCACGCAGGCGCGCGGTCAAAGCTGGCGTCGTCCGCGTTTTCATAACGGGCCAATGTAATCTCATCGTCCGTAAAGAACGGGGTCACGATACCTGCGCCTGCCTTGTATGCGTGCACAGTGATACGTCGTACCAATGGCAACGCTGACATCGGTGCCGTGATCACGAGGTCCTGACCTTTTTGCAGGTTTACACCAGTGCGCACAGCAACTTCGGCCAAGCGGTCAAGTTTTACGGGATCAATATGGTCGGACATGGAAGGCTCCTGAATTGTTCGGAGGGAACCTACGCCGATGATAGGCGGGGTCAACTAAGATACATCGTCGAATTGTTGCGTGTCATGCGAAATGAAGGGCCCTGATTTGCGAAAGCGGTTGAAATGGACCAAAAGAAGAACAAATATAGCGTAACCCCCAAAGGATTCCCCTGATGGCATACGCCCATTCCGACAAACGCGATGTTGATCCACAGCAGTTCCTTGCGAACCCTGCGCCTGATGTGCGGACCCGCGAAAAGCTTGAGGGTGGCAAAGAATTCATCCTGCATTCAGAATTCGAACCTGCGGGTGATCAGCCGACAGCGATTAAAGAGCTGTGCGAGGGGATCGACAACGGTGAACGCGATCAGGTTCTGTTGGGCGCAACAGGCACCGGCAAGACATTTACGATGGCCAAGATGATCGAGCAGACACAGCGTCCCGCAATCATCCTTGCGCCGAACAAGACCCTTGCCGCGCAGCTATACGGTGAGTTCAAAGGCTTTTTCCCCGAAAATGCGGTCGAGTATTTTGTGTCTTACTATGACTACTACCAGCCCGAAGCCTATGTAGCGCGGTCGGATACGTTCATTGAGAAAGAAAGCCAGATCAACGAACAGATCGACCGCATGCGCCACTCGGCCACGCGGGCGCTGCTAGAGCGTGACGATGTGATCATCGTGGCGTCTGTGTCGTGCATCTATGGTATCGGCTCGGTCGAGACGTATGGCGCGATGACCCAAGATATTCATGTCGGCAAGATGTACGATCAACGCGGCATCATCGCCGACCTTGTGGCGCAGGCTTACAAACGTAATGACGCGGGTTTTCAGCGCGGATGTTTCCGTGTGCGCGGTGACAGTCTTGAGGTATGGCCCGCCCACCTTGATGACCGCGCATGGTCCCTGTCATTCTTCGGAGAAGAGCTGGAAAGCATAACCGAGTTTGACCCGCTAACGGGACAAAAGACTGACAAATTTGACAAGGTGCGTATCTACGCAAACTCGCATTACGTGACGCCAAAGCCGACAATGAACCAAGCGGTGATTGGCATCAAAAAAGAGCTTCGAATGCGGCTGGATCAATTGGTCGGTGAGGGCAAATTGCTTGAGGCGCAGCGCCTTGAGCAGCGCTGTAATTTTGATCTTGAGATGCTTGAGGCGACAGGTGTTTGCAACGGAATTGAGAACTACTCGCGCTATCTAACTGGTCGCGCACCAGGAGAGCCGCCGCCCACATTGTTCGAGTTTATCCCCGACAACGCGATTGTGTTTGCCGACGAATCCCACGTGTCCGTGCCCCAAATTGGTGGCATGTATAAGGGTGACTTTAGGCGAAAAATGACATTGGCCGAGCATGGCTTTCGCCTGCCGTCTTGTATGGATAATCGCCCGCTTAAGTTTGAAGAGTGGGACGCGATGCGCCCCCAATCTGTGTTTGTATCCGCAACCCCCGCCGCGTGGGAGATGGAGCAAACAGGAGGTGTGTTCACCGAGCAAATCATTCGCCCTACGGGCCTGATCGATCCGCTGATCGAAATCCGCCCTGTTGAAATGCAAGTTGATGATCTGCTGGACGAGGTACGCAAAGTCACAGCCGAGGGGATGCGGACGCTTTGTACGACGCTGACCAAACGCATGGCCGAAGACCTGACCGAATACATGCACGAACAAGGCATTCGCGTGCGGTACATGCACAGCGACATCGACACGATTGAACGGATCGAAATCTTGCGCGACCTACGCCTTGGTGCATTTGACGTGCTGATCGGCATCAACCTCTTGCGTGAGGGCTTGGACATTCCTGAATGTGGTCTTGTTGCGATCCTTGATGCCGACAAAGAAGGCTTCTTACGCTCGGAAACATCGCTGGTGCAAACAATTGGCCGTGCGGCGCGTAACGCCGAGGGCCGCGTGATCATGTACGCTGATCGCATTACGGGATCAATGGAACGCGCGATGGGCGAAACTGACCGCCGCCGCGCCAAGCAAGAAGCTTATAACATCGAGCATGGTATCACGCCGACCACGGTCAAAAAGAACGTCGAGGATATTCTTGCAGGCCTTTACAAAGGTGACACCGATCAGTCGCGCGTCACTGCGAAAATCGATAACCCGCTTGCTGGTGGCAACCTGCAAACCGTTCTTGAGGGACTGCGGACCGATATGCGCAAAGCTGCCGAGAACCTAGAATTTGAGGAGGCTGCCCGTCTACGTGACGAAGTGAAACGCCTTGAGACCGTTGAACTGACAATCTCGGACGACCCGCTAGCCCGACAGCAAGCGGTTGACCGAGCGGTTGAGGATTCAAAAGTGAAGTCTGGCCGTAGTACAGGCGGCCGTGGCGGCATGCGTGGTGGTAAAAGTCGGTATGGGGGGAAGAAGTAATGCGGCTGGCCGTTGCCTTTGCATTGCTAACAAGCCCAGCCGCCGCTTGGGAGTTTTCAGCGACGCCAATCTGCACGCTGTATCACCCGACTGAAAAGGGCGATGTGACCGTCACCTATGATCCTGCGCGTGAAGAGTACGCAATTGCATTGCGGTTTGTATTGCCTGAACTGACGTGGCCACAGACCGATACTTTTTCGGTAGACTTCATAGGGGAAAAGTCGATCCGCATTGCGACGGACAGACAACAAGTGTCTGCCGACGGCACGACGATCACGGCGACCGACACCGGCTTTGACAACGTCCTTGATGGGTTGCAATACAATGCTATAGCCGAAGCAAGATCAGGCGATGCCAGCATGGTGATTTCATTGTCCGGCGCACCAGAGCCGGTTGCGACGTTCAGATCGTGCGGCGCGGCGGCGCTTTCCTAGCGATCACTTAGCCCAAACCACATTGCCATCACGGTAAGTTCCGCGCATGACGCGTCCCTTTTTCTTGACCAGCGGAAATTGAACACCCCAATCGCGAAACCTGTCGTTGCTCACGACGCGCAGGCCGTGCTTTGTCGCAAAGTCCAAGATCCATTCGTCGGCGACCACGCCTTTGTCTGCGACAAGGATGTGTTTACGCGGCACGCCTGTCACGCGCGCCAACTTTACTTCGTCGTAGTAGCAATTTGCCAGTTTGTAACCGACATTCGCGTCGAAAAAGACGATCGGGTTCAGGCCTTTGGCCTCAACCGCGCGCAGCACTTGGACGAGGGTCTTGGCCGATGCATCCCCTCCCCAGTACATCACGTTAGAGCCGTCAACGACTATGGCGCTATCAGGTAAGCTTGGTTGCCTTCTTTTGTCGCCAACCAGCCTGCGAATACGGCGAAAGAGAAGCAGGGCAAGAAGTGCGACAAGCGCCGGAGCGAGCAAGAGAAAGTCTGTGAACATACGGCGCTTGAACCAAAATCCTCAAAAAGATGCAACTGTAGGTTTTGCCAAAAAGCTGCATGGCCTTTGCCACTTAGCACATGTTCGCATCTCGGTTCAGATAATTGGCTATAATTAACCCCAACCTCTGGCACTAACGATACGGGCAATTTGGCTCAAAGGTTCAAGGATATTGTTTTTAACCGCCGAAATAGATTCGCGGGCCAGTTCGCCTTACAAAAATGGAGTGCCTTTGATGGACTATACGCTATCTAATGATCCCGGCCACGTTGTTGAGGCGGACCGCGCCCACGTTTGGCATCACCTTTCCCAGCACAAACCATACGATAACGGCGTGGATCCACGCATCATCGTCGAAGGCAAAGGCCTGAAGGTTTGGGACATCAAAGGCAAAGAGCATCTTGATGCCGTGTCTGGTGGTGTCTGGACAGTCAACGTCGGTTATGGCCGCGAGCGGATTGGCAAAGCAATTGCCGAGCAAGTGACCAAGATGTGTTTCTTTGGCGGAACGATGGGCACGATCCCTGGTGCGAATTTCGCCGAGATGCTGATTGATAAGATGCCAGGCCTCGACCGCGTCTACTACGCCAACTCAGGCTCTGAGGCGAATGAAAAGGCGTTCAAGATGGTCCGCCAGATCAGCCACAAGCACCATGGCGGCAAAAAGTCCAAGATCCTTTACCGCGAGCGCGACTACCACGGCACAACAATCGCGACGTTGTCAGCAGGCGGTCAGGACGAGCGGAATGCACAATACGGTCCCTTCACGCCAGGTTTTGTGAAGGTTCCACATTGCCTTGAGTACCGTTCACAAGACGGCACGATGGGCGCGGCCTATGCTGCGGCATCGATCAAAGCTATCGAAGACGTCATCTTGGCCGAAGGCGCGGACACAATCGGATCACTTTGCCTTGAGCCGATCACAGCTGGCGGCGGCATCATCGTTGCACCCGAAGGCTATTGGGAGGGCGTTCAAGAGCTTTGCAAAAAGCACGAGATCCTACTGCACATCGACGAAGTTGTTTGTGGTGTTGGCCGTACGGGAACCTGGTTCGGTTACCAGCAGTTTGGCGTGCAGCCAGACATTGTGACAATGGCAAAGGGTGTTGCCTCTGGTTACGCTGCTATCTCTTGTTGTGTGACGACGAACGCTGTGTTCGACCAGTTCAAGGACGACACTGACAAGCTGTCATACTTCCGCGACATCTCAACGTTTGGGGGATGTACGGCGGGTCCGGCTGCAGCGATTGAGAACATGAAGATCATCGAAGAAGAAGGTCTTTTGCAGAACTCAACCGATATGGGCGCGCATCTAAAAGCAAACCTTTACGAGTTGATGGAAAAGCATAGCTGGATTGGCGACGTGCGCGGCATGGGTCTTTTTGCCGGTGCTGAACTGGTCACCGATCGTAACAGCAAAGAGCCTGTCGATGAAAAGCAGGTTGCCGCAATTGTTGGCGATTGCATGGCGCAAGGCGTGATCATCGGTGCGACAAACCGATCCCTGCCTGGCTTTAACAACACACTGTTGTTTGCTCCGGCTTTGATGGCCTCAAAGGATGATATCGACCACATCACAGATGCTGTTGATGGCGCAATCACGCGGGTTCTGGGCTAAGTTTCAGCCCACGAACGAATGAGAACACGAACAAAGGCCGTGGCAATGCTGCGGCCTTTTTGCATGATTGATTGCTTACTCGAATACGAAGAACGAGATCGCGTATTCATCCATAGGGTTCAGTGTTTCTGATGTCGCAAACGTGGCCAAGCTGATGCCGCCGATTGCTACGATAAAGGCCAATGAAAGAAGTCGCATTTTGTTTTCCTTGCTGATCATAGGAGTTCAACGCAGCAGCACGGCGTTTCCGTCGCAATTTTGACAAAATTTAGTTAATCTTTTTATACCGCGTCAAAACAACCCCCTCGCATTTGGCATTATGTGACACTTGCGGAGGCTGCCGGATAAGTCCAAAATAGAACTCACTTGATACCAAAAGTGAGTCTCATGTCGATTTCAATAGAAACATTCTTCCTTGATCCTGCGTCCGAAGGGACGCTGCAGGCGCGGATTCAGCAAATGGTTGCCCAAGGCATTTTGGCCGGAAGATTCCGTTCTGGTGAACGCCTGCCATCCAGCCGCAAGATGGCCGAGCATTTGGGCGTCAGCAGGATCACGGTCACGCTGGCCTACACAGAATTGGTTGCCGACGACTATCTGTCGTCCAAGGGGCGGTCGGGTTATTTTGTATCCGTAAATGCACCAGAGCCACCTGCATTCCCCGCAAAGCAATCAGGTCCCGGCACTGTTGATTGGTCCCGCGCTATTGGGCAGAAATTCAGCCCTGCATTTGGTATGGAAAAACCAGCCGATTGGGCGAGCTATAAGTTTCCTTTCATCTATGGGCAAACTGACCCGACCTTGTTTGACAGCGCCAATTGGCGTCTGTGCGCACTGCAGGCATTGGGCAAGCGTGATTTTTCGGCATTAACGTCCGATTACTATGACGGTGACGATCCAAAGTTGGTTGAGTTCATTGCCCGCCAAACGTTGCCACGCCGCGGTATTCTTGCGGGTCCGCAAGAGATACTTGTGACGATGGGCGCGCAGAACGCCCTGTGGCTGTCTGCGCAGGTTCTATTGAATAGTAGGCGTCGTGCCGCGATCGAAGATCCTTGTTATCCGGCTCTGCGAACCATCCTGACCCAATCACGTTGCCAGCTTTCGATGGTTCCGATTGATGCGGATGGGTTGCCGCCAGAAAACCTGCCCTTGGACACCGATGTGGTTTTCACAACACCCAGCCACCAATGCCCGACGGCAGCAACAATGCCTTTGGCCCGCAGACAAGCATTACTAGCCAAAGCCGAGGAAAAGGACTTCCTTATTGTTGAGGACGACTACGAATTTGAGATGTCGTTCCTTAAATCACCTTCACCATCACTTAAGTCGCTCGATAAGAACGGGCGGGTTATTTATGTGGGCTCATTCTCAAAATCGCTCTTTCCAGGTTTGCGGTTGGGGTACCTCGTCGGACCCGAGCCGTTTATCCGCGAAGCCCGCGCACTTCGGGCGTCTGTTCTGCGTCACCCGCCGGGGCATATTCAGCGCACTGTCAGCTATTACCTCTCATTGGGCCACTACGACGCATTGGTCCGCAGAATGAGCCGCGCGTACCACGAGCGGCGTCAGGTCATGGACCGTGCAATGCAAGAACACGGCCTGACGGTTGCAGGGCAAGGGACATATGGCGGGTCTTCGGTTTGGCTGCGCGCACCTGACGGTGTTGATACGACAGTTCTTGCCAAGAACTTGCGGGACAGCAGCGTTTTGATTGAGCCGGGTGCGCCGTTCTTTAGTGGTGAAAACCCACCGACTGAATACTTCCGATTGGCCTATTCTTCGATTCCGTCTGGTAGAATCGCTGAAGGTATCGGATTAATCATGCAAGCCATTACATCCACCAAATCCTGAGCGATTAATCTTGTTACTATGCAGAACGGCCTGAACCTGCTAAACGGCTTGATATATTATATTTTTGAGACCTTAAGTCTCAATAACAAAACAACTGGCATCAACCACGTGGCCAGTTTGGACCTAACGCTACACTTGACCAAATCTTAGTGTCGCGCCAATACCAACGGGGCCCTCGCGCCGCGCCTTGATCTTATTCTGGAAGGATATCCCCATGAAGATGACGACCGAAGAAGCCTTCGTCAAAACACTACAAGCCCACGGCATCCGTCATGCTTTTGGGATCATCGGTTCGGCTATGATGCCGATCTCAGATATCTTCCCGAAAGCGGGCATCACATTCTGGGATTGCGCCCACGAAATGACAGCCGGCATGATGGCAGACGGTTACACCCGTGCCACTGGCGAAATGTCGATGATGATCGCGCAGAATGGCCCAGGCATCACGAACTTTGTGACTTCAGTTAAGACTGCTTACTGGAACCACACACCTTGTTTGCTGGTCACGCCTCAGGCGGCCAACAAGACAATCGGTCAGGGTGGCTTTCAAGAAATGGAACAGATGAACCTGTTCAAAGATTGTGTGGCCTACCAAGAAGAAGTCCGCGATCCGACACGCATCTGCGAAGTTCTGGCCCGCGTCATCGCAAAAGCAAAGCGTTTGTCTGGCCCTGCTCAGATCAACATCCCGCGCGACTTCTGGACCCAGATCGTCGACATCGAATTGCCTGAGCCGGTTGAGTTTGAAACAAGCCCTGGTGGTTCTGCTTCAATCGCTAAAGCAGCTGAATTGCTGTCCACTGCGAAATTCCCAGTCATCTTGAACGGTGCGGGCGTTGTATTGGCCGAAGGCGGCATCGAAGCATCACGTCTGTTGGCTGAAAAGCTAGACGCACCCGTATGTGTTGGCTACCAGCACAACGACGCGTTCCCAGGCAACCACCCACTGTTCGCTGGCCCATTGGGCTACAACGGATCAAAGGCTGGTATGGAGCTGATCTCAAAGGCGGACGTTGTTCTTGCCCTTGGAACACGTCTCAACCCATTCTCGACGCTTCCGGGTTACGGCATTGATTACTGGCCAACGAACGCCAAGATCATTCAGGTCGACATCAACCCTGACCGCATTGGCCTGACCAAGAAGGTTACTGTTGGCATCGTCGGCGACGCAACCAAAGTTGCAAACGGTATCACAGCAGCACTCGCTGACTCAGCTGGTGACACGGGCCGCGAAGATCGTAAGAACCTGATCGCAACAACCAAGTCCGCTTGGGCACAGGAACTGACATCTTTGGACCACGAGCAGGACGATCCAGGCACAACTTGGAACGAGCGTGCACGCGCTGACCGTCCTGATTGGATTTCACCACGCCAAGCATGGCGCGCGATCCAGTCAGCTATGCCAGAGAACGCGATCATTTCTTCTGACATCGGCAACAACTGCGCGATTGGTAACGCTTACCCAAGCTTCCCAACAGGTCGTAAGTATCTTGCTCCGGGCTTGTTCGGTCCTTGCGGATACGGTCTGCCTTCTATCATCGGTGCGAAAATCGGCCAACGTGACGTTCCAGTCATCGGTTTTGCTGGCGACGGCGCATTTGGTATCTCAGTCAACGAGCTGACAGCAATCGGTCGCGACGAATGGCCTGCCATCACGCAGATCGTTTTCCGCAACTACCAGTGGGGTGCTGAAAAGCGTAACTCTACGCTTTGGTTCGACGACAACTTTGTTGGCACAGAGCTGGACATGAAAGTGTCTTATGCTGGTATCGCACAAGCATGTGGCCTGAAGGGCGTTCAAGTACGCACGATGGACGAAGTGACTGCGGCGCTGAACGAAGCGATCGTTGACCAGATGGAAAACAACGTAACCACATTAATCGAGGTTATCCTGAACCAAGAACTGGGCGAGCCTTTCCGTCGCGACGCGATGAAGAAGCCAGTCGAAGTTGCTGGTATCTCTGCATCTGACATGGCTGCTGAATAAGTTTGCTATTTGACCTTGGCCTCGGACAACTCGCCGCTCTCAGCATTGCTTTGCTGGGGGCGGCATATGTCCGAGGCTATTCGGGTTTTGGTTTCTCGGCGATCTTTATTGCCTTTGCAGCCTTACTGACAAACCCACTCCCCCTGATACCGGTGGTATTCGCATGCGAAATGCTCATGACAGTCTTTCAGGCCCGCGGCATTCGCGGTCATGTGGACTGGCGCAGGGTCATTGCATTACTTTTGGGCGCAGCCATCGTGTTGCCCATTTCGGTCTGGACCATTCTCTCGGTAGGAGAGGAGAGTGTCCGACTAACAGTTTCACTGATCGTGCTTGTTATGTCGCTGATCCTGCTTTCGGGTTGGACGCTGACACGCGTGATCGGCACGCCCGGCAATATGGGCGTAGGTATGATTTCCGGCCTTTGCAATTCTGCGGGGATTGGCGGCCTACCTGTCGCCGCATTTATGACGGCGCTACCGATGCCCGCCGCCCGCTTTCGCGCCACAATGATTGTCTATCTTACGGGGCTGGATCTGATCACGATGCCTTTGCTTTGGATGGGCGGGCTTGTGACATGGGACACAGCAATCGGTGTCACCCTCGCGTTTCCGCTACTGGGTCTTGGCGTTTGGCTGGGCGGTCGTCAATTTCTTGCAGCGTCACCCACGACATTTCGGCGATTTGCAGTCATGCTGCTCTTATCCCTATCTTTGCTGGGTTTGATCCGCGTCTTTTTATGAGGTTCCAATGACATCTCCATTCGTTTCTAACCGCGAGGCGGTTTGCCCGCAGAACCTGATTGATCTGGCCAAAGGCTTTGCTGCACCCCGCGTGGCCATTGCCCGCGCTGGCGCCCCTCTCCCGATGGAGGCCGCAGAAGACGCAACCAAGGCAGGCATCATGACGCCGGTGTTCGTAGGAGAAGCGGATATGATCCGCGCAGAGGCTGCAAAGCTGGGTTGGGACATTTCGGCCTATCCGATATACGACACCAATGGCGAAGAAGAGGCTGGCATGACCGCCGCCCGCCTTTGTGGCGAGGGCGAAGCAGACGTTCTAATGAAAGGTCAGCTTCATACCGACGTCTTTATGAAATCAGCCGTTGCACGTGACAACGGTCTGCGCACCGGCAAACGCTTTGTGCATATCTTTCACATCTCGCATCCAGATGGCGGCAAGCCGATCCTGATCTCGGATGCGGCTGTGAACGTCGCGCCAAATTTGGAAACCCGTCAGGCTGCCATCGAAGAAGTCGTTGACCTGTTGCAACGTCTTGGCAATGCGCGCCCCAAAATCGCGATCCTATCCGCGACCGAAAGCCCGATCCCGTCGGTTCCATCGTCGATGGAGGCCCGCGAGCTGGCTGAATGGGCTGCTGCGAATATCAAGGACGCTGATGTGTCTGGGCCACTGGCCCTAGACCTGATCATGTCAATGGAAGCTGTGAAAACCAAAAAGCTGACCAATGATCCGGTTGCTGGCCAAGCAGACGCTGTGATCGTGCCGGACATCGTTTCAGGCAATGCTCTGTTCAAATCGCTGGTCTATATTGGCGGCGGATGTGCGGCTGGTCTTGTGACTGGTGCAAAAGTGCCGATCCTTTTAACATCACGGGCCGACCCTGCTGCGGCGCGTATGGCTTCGGCTGCGCTGGCTGCGATCCGCTGTGGTTTGCCAAAATGATCTTAGTGCTTAACGCAGGTTCATCGTCGTTGAAGGTCGAAGTTTTCGACCTTCAGTTGATGTCTGTGTTAAGCGGATCAGTCACGAATATTGGCACCGATGGCACGCTGAAATTAGGCAAAACCAAAGCCGACGTAAAGACAAGCAATCACGCTGATGGGCTGACCCAAATGTTAGCGGCCCTTGAGGGTCAAGGCATCGCGCTGAACACTTTGACCGCTGCTGCGCACCGCGTCGTGCATGGCGGCACGATCCTAACCCAACCAGCAAAAGTCACACCCGAGGTTATCCGCGCGATTGAGGCCTGCATCCCGCTTGCGCCGCTGCACAACCCAAACAACCTTGCTGCGATATTAGCATTGGATAAGGTCGCACCAGATTTACAGCAGTACTGCTCGTTTGGGACAGCATTTCACGCAAGCAACCCTGATGTTGCTGTGCGCTATGCGATCCCGCAGACCCAACATGATGCAGGCATCCGTCGATACGGGTTTCACGGCTTGTCCTATGCGAACCTTGTCGCTGATTTTGGCGCTGACTTGCCCAGTCGTTTGTTGGCATTCCACCTTGGCAACGGTGCTTCGCTTTGCGCAATAAAAGACGGCAAATCTATCGCGACATCTATGGGCTATTCGCCGCTTTCAGGCCTGACCATGGGCACGCGATCCGGTGACATAGACGGGGCGGCGGTGCTGCGCATGTCCGCCGCTTTGGGCGAAGACGAGGCCAACCGCCTGCTCAATAAAAACTCAGGCCTCAAGGCACTCGCTGGCGACAACAACATGAAGACCCTGCTGGACCGCGACGATGATGCGGCCAAATTCGCGGTTGAGCATTTCTGCTACTGGGCCGCCCGTCATGCAGGATCAGCCATTGTCGCGATGGGTGGTTTGGACGCTGTCGCATTCACTGGTGGCATTGGCGAAAACGCAGCACCAATCCGCGACCGGATCATGGAACACCTTGCCTGCTTTGGCACGCCAATCGTGCACATCATCGCTGCGGACGAGGAAAAAGCAATCGCACGTGATGCCCTGTCATTGATGGGGCCAGCATGACCGATCTTCTGACTTATACTGACCTGACAGTCACACAGTTCTGGCTGTTGCTGGCAATAACGATCACCGCAGGTATCGTGCGCGGCTTTTCGGGCTTTGCGCTTTCTGCCATTGTCATGGCATCAGCTGCGACGTTCCTGCCACCCGTTCAGCTCATTCCGATCTGTTTCTGGCTTGAGCTGTGCGCGAGCGTGCTAATGGCACGCGGTGGCTGGAAAGAGGCTGATCGCGGGACAGTCGCGGGCCTTGTTATCGGTTCGGCGGTTGGTACGCCGGTCGGGTTATATTTCACGACCACCATGCCTGTTGAGACGTCAAAGCTTGTCGTGCTGATCCTTGTGATTGTTCTTGCGACTGTTCAACTTGCCAAGGTGCGCATCGCATTCCTTGCAACTAAAGCAGGCCTTTATGTTTCGGGCCTGACCGCTGGCGTTGTGACCGGCCTTGCCTCGGTTGGTGGGATGGTCGTAGCACTTTATGTTTTGTCCCAAGACGCGCCTGCCCGAAAAATGCGCGCGGCACTTGTACTGTTCTTGTTTGCTTCCTCGGCCACGTCGATGATTTACCTGATCTACTTTGAGGTTATGACCATGTCCGCGATCAAACGCGCGTCGGTTTTTGCTTTGCCTACATTCGTGGGCGTCCTCATTGGCCAAAAGTTGTTTATTCCGCGATTGGAGCCATATTATCGGCCCTTTTGCCTCACCCTCTTGACCGGACTTGCTGTGGCAGGTCTGATCCGCACGTCCATGACTTGAAAGGCACGCCCATGTCCCTCGATCAACCACCTCTCGATCTTTCGCCGAAAGTCTCGGACGAAGTTCGCAAAACAACTTGCTACATGTGTGCGTGTCGCTGCGGTATCGACGTACATATGAAGGCCCAAGACGACGGTACGATGAAAGTCGCCTACATTGAGGGCAACAAAGATCACCCTGTGAACCAAGGCGTTCTATGCGCCAAGGGATCCGCTGGCATCATGCAGCATAACGCACCATCGCGCCTAAAGGCCCCGATGAAGCGCGTTGGCCCGCGTGGATCAGGTGAGTTCGAAGAGATTTCATGGGAAGAAGCACTTAAGATCGCGGCAGACACACTCGGGCCAATCCGCGAAAAGGCCCCTGAAAAGCTGGCGTTCTTTACGGGTCGTGACCAGTCGCAATCATTCACATCATTCTGGGCCCAAGGGTTTGGCACGCCAAACTATGCAGCCCACGGCGGGTTCTGCTCAGTGAACATGGCCGCAGCTGGCATCTATACGATGGGCGGCGCGTTCTGGGAATTTGGGCAACCTGACTGGGACCGCACCAAGATGGTGATGATTTTTGGCGTCGCCGAGGACCACGATAGCAACCCCATCAAAATGGGCATTGGTCGTGCGAAAAAACGTGGTGCAAAAATCGTTGGCGTGAACCCTATCCGCACTGGCTATAACGCTGTGGCCGACGAATGGGTTGGCATCACACCGGGTACGGATGGCTTGTACATCCTCGCGATGATCCACGTGCTGATGAAAGCTGGTAAGGTTGACCTTGATTATCTCGCTCGTTTCACCAATGCATCTGTGCTTCTTGATGAAGATCCAAAGTCTGAAACCTTCGGCCTGTTCCTACGCGACGAAGACGGCCAACCACAGGTCATCGACCGTCGCACCGGCAAGATGGCCCCATGGAATGGTCAAGGTGTTGAGCCTGATCTCTCCGGCACATTGCGTGTCAAAGGCGTCACGCACCGTCCGGTATTCCACCAGATGGCCGACAAATACATGTCAGAAGAATATACGCCCGAAAACGTAGCCGAGCGTACAGGCATCCCTGCCAAGAACATCCGCGCGATGGCCGCAGAACTGGCCCGCGTCGCCTTTGACGAGGAAATCTCGGTTGATCGCGAATGGACTGACTTCCGCGGCAAAAAACACGACAAGATGATCGGGCGTCCGGTCTCGTTCCACTCAATGCGCGGGATCTCTGCGCACTCGAATGGGTTCCAGACCTGTCGCGCCTTGCACGTTCTGCAAATCCTGCTCGGCACGGTTGAGACACCTGGCGGCATGCGGTTCAAACCGCCTTACCCTAAGCCCGCAACGGCCCACCCGAAACCACACGGCAAGGTCACACCGGGTGCAGCGCTCAACGGTCCCCACCTTGGATACGTGCAGGGCCCAGAAGACCTGCTGTTGCAAGAAGACGGATCAGCGACGCGCATCGACAAAGCCTACACATGGGAAAACCCGATGTCGGCGCACGGCATGATGCATATGGTCATTTCAAATGCACACGCTGGCGTCCCATACAAGATCGACACCCTGTTTATGTACATGGCGAACATGGCGTGGAATTCTTCGATGAACACAGGCGGCGTGATGGACATGCTGACTGACACCAACGAAGACGGGTCATACGTGATCCCGAATATCATCTATTCAGATGCGTATTCGTCCGAGATGGTCGCCTACGCTGACCTGATCCTGCCAGACACAACGTACCTTGAACGGCACGATTGTATCTCGTTGCTTGACCGTCCAATCTGCGAAGCAGACGCCGTGGCAGACGCAATCCGTTGGCCTGTGGTCGAGCCTGACCGCGATGTGCGCGGCTTCCAATCCGTGCTTTGCGAATTGGGCGGCATGTTGAACCTTCCTGGCTTCGTGAACGAAGACGGCAGCCAGAAATACAAAGACTACGCCGACTACATTACCAACCACATTCGCCGTCCCGGTGTTGGCCCACTTGCGGGTTTCCGTCTTGGCGAAAAAGGCCTGCAAGGCGGCCGCGGCGAAGTCAACGAAAGCCAACTCGACAACTACATCGAGAATGGTGGCTT
>JAWUXS010000071.1:0-33226 GCA_034111185.1 Paracoccaceae bacterium
GTGGCTGCGGCCCATCAAAGCCACGGCGATACCAATAAAGCCAGCACCTTCGACGGCGTTCAGGACCACGCGCTCGGCTTCGCCCTGCACGTTGTTCACGGCCATCATGCCAGCCAATCCGCCCGATATCAGCATAGAGACCATGATGATTTTTGTAGGGCTAATGCCCGCGTATTTTGCAGCAGTTTCAGAGTGACCGTATGCACGAATTTCGTAGCCCAGACGTGTGCGCCAGATCAGTGCCCAAATCGCAAAACATGCGGCCACGGCGATAAAGAATGCAACGTTGGCGGGCGCGCCGCGGAACAGTGTTGTCTCGCCAAAGCTAAACATGTCTTGGAACGATGGTAGGTGTGTGGCCTCTGGGAACTTTGCTGTTGCAGGCTCCATTGAGCCTTTGACCTTAAGCGCGCCGATCAGCAGGAAGTTCAGCAAAGCGGCGGCAATAAAGTTGAACATGATTGTGGTGATCACGATGTGGCTGCCGCGTTTTGCCTGAAGGAATGCTGGGATTGCAGCCCATGCCGCACCGAATAATGCGGCGGCAGTGGCCGAGCCAAGCACCGCAATCGACCAGTGTGGCCAAGGAATGTAGAGGCAGGCAAGGGCGACGCCAAGGCCGCCGATCATCGCCTGACCTTCGCCGCCGATATTGAACATGCGTGCGTGGAACGCGACCGAAACCGCGAGGCCCGTGAAGATAAAGTTCGTGGCGTAATAAAGGGTGTATCCCCAGCCATAGGTCGAACCAACGGCACCTTCGATCATCAACTGCAGTGCGGCAATTGGGCTTTCGCCAATCGCAAGGATAACGAGCGCTGAAAAGAACGCGGCAAGCAGCAGGCTGATCAAAGGGATCAGCATGACGTCAGCCCATTTTGGCATTTTCCCGTCCATTACGCGGTCTCCCCTGCGACGCCGGCCATCAGCAGGCCTAGTTCTTTTTCATCGGTCTCATTCGGTAGGCGTTCGCCCATGATGTTGCCATCAAACATAACGGCGATCCTGTCAGAGAGGGACAGGATTTCCTCAAGCTCTACCGAGACAAGCAAGATTGCTTTGCCTTGGTCACGTAGGGCAACGATCTGTTGGTGGATGAATTCGATCGCACCAATGTCCACGCCGCGTGTCGGTTGACCGATCAGCAGCAAATCTGGATTACGTTCAATCTCGCGGGCGAGAACGAGTTTTTGCTGGTTGCCGCCAGAGAATGACTTGGCCGCGAGGCGCGGATTTGGTGGCCGCACGTCAAAGCGTTTCATCTTTTCTTCGGTATCGCGGCGCATGGCGGCGTTGTTCATGAACAGCTTGGACGATTGGTATTTGCTGTCATGATGATAGCCAAAAGCGATGTTTTCCCACGCGGCATAATCCATAATCAGACCTTCACGCTGGCGGTCTTCTGGGACGTGGGCGATGCCACGGGCACGCCTGCTTTGTCCGTCAGATTTCGCACCTGTCAGGTCAAGAGGTTCGCCGTTCACGATGATTGAACCTGTGCCGTTTTCGTAACCGCCAAGCATTTCGAGGAGCTCGGATTGGCCGTTTCCAGCCACGCCCGCAATGCCAAGGATTTCACCCGCATTCACATGCAGATCAATGCCCTTAAGGCGCAGAACGCCTTTGTCATCAGTCACGCTCAGGTTCTTGACCTCAAGCACGCGTTTGCCAACTTCGGCAGGTTTCTTTTCAACCCGCAAGAGAACTTTGCGACCTACCATAAGTTCGGCAAGTTCAGCTGGGTTCGTGTCGGCGGTTTTGACCGTCGCTGTCATTTCGCCGCGACGCATCACGCTGACTGTATCTGTGGTATCCATTATCTCACGCAACTTATGCGTGATCAGGATGATTGTTTTGCCTTCTTCCTTGAGACGCTCAAGAATACGGAACAACTGATCCGCCTCAGCAGGGGTCAGCACGCCTGTTGGCTCGTCTAGAATCAGGATGTCCGCACGTCGGTACAGCGCCTTGAGGATCTCAACACGCTGTTGCATGCCGACGCCGATCTCTTCGATGATCGCATCAGGTTCGACGTTAAGGCCGTATTCATCCGCAAGCGCCTTAAGCTCTTTGCGGGCACGGTTCAGGGACGGGCGCAAAAGGCCGCTGTCTTCTGCGCCAAGGATCACATTCTCAAGAACTGTGAAATTCTCAACCAACTTAAAGTGCTGGAATACCATCCCGATGCCCGCCGCAATCGCGGCTTGGCTATCTGGGATGACGGTCTTTTTGCCGCCAATGAATATCTCACCAGCGTCTGCTTTGTAGAATCCGTAAAGGATCGACATCAGCGTGGATTTTCCGGCGCCGTTCTCTCCGATGATCCCGTGGATTGTTCCGGGCATAACGCGGATAGAAATATCCTTGTTGGCTTGCACGGGGCCAAAGGCTTTGGAAATGCCTTTGAGTTCAATCGCAGGAGCGATGGAGATCACGTTGTCGTTCATGCTTCTGGCGCTCCCATACCGACAAAGCCGATAAGGCGGATTATTTTACCGTCCGCATCGAGGTCAGCAGTGTATTGGCCGGATTGCGAACGCTCGCCTTCGCCGAAATGTACGGTTGCGCGTGCGTAGCTAAGGGTGGTTGAGATGTTTACGGCTGCAACGGGCATGCCCGGCGCCATTTGGGAAAACATACCGACGTACTGTTTCACAGCGTCTGCTGTCGTCAGTTCTGCTTCTGTGCGTGGGTCAGCGTATAGGATCGTGGCACCCAGTGCGCCGTCGATCAAACCATTGCGCTCGGCCTCATCTGAAATCGCCCATGCGGCGAAAAAATCTGTCAGTGCATCGCTCATATCGTGTCCCCCTAAATAAATAGGGCCGCGCCAGAGTTAGCGCGGCCCAAGTCGTTTTGGCCTAGGTGTCGACTTTAGAAGTCGTAAGCTGGGCAGCTTTCGTCGCTGTTGTAGTTATGAACAGAGATGTCGCCTGCAACGATTGATGCCATTGCTGCGTCAACTGCTGCCTGCATTTCGTCGGTGATCAAGTCTGCATTGAATTCGTCCACTGCATAACCAACACCGCCGTTAGACAGGTCCATAACGTTGAAGCCTGCTTCGAGCATGTCGCCAGCAATAAGGGCGTCATAAACAGCGTTATCAACGCGCTTAAGCATAGATGTCAGAACCTGTCCCGGGTGCAGGTAGTTCTGGTTCGCATCAACACCAATTGACAGGATGTCGTTGTCTGCAGCTGTCTGCAGAACACCAACGCCAGTGCCGCCAGCAGCAGCATAAACAACGTCAGAACCCTGTGAGATCTGTGCGAGTGTCAGCTCAGAACCTTTTACTGGGTCATTCCAAGCAGCAGGTGTTGTACCTGTCATGTTGGCCACGATGTTCACGTCAGCGTTCGCAGCTTTTGCGCCTTGGGCGTAGCCACATGCAAAGTTACGGATCAGTGGGATGTCCATGCCGCCGATGAATGACACAGTGCCTGTCTCTGATGCCATCGCAGCAAGCATACCAACAAGGTATGAGCCTTGCTCTTCTGCGAATACGATTGAACGGACGTTAGGCTGATCTACGACCATGTCGATGATCTGGAACTTTGTATCTGGATAATCTGTTGAGACTTCTTCCAGAGCCGAAGCCCAAGCAAAGCCAGCCATGACGATTGGGTTTGCGCCAGATTCTGCGAAGCGGCGGATCGCCTGCTCACGCTGTGCGTCGGACTGGATTTCAACTTCTGAAAAGCTGCCGCCAGTTTCTTCGGCCCAACGCTGTGCGCCGTTGAATGCGCTCTCGTTGAATGATTTGTCGAACTTGCCGCCAAGGTCGAACAGGATTGCAGGATCAGCTGCAGCAGTACCCGCTGTCAACGCGAGCGCAGCAGTTGCACCAAGAAATTTCATTGTAAGGGTCATGAGGTTGTCTCCCAGGTCTTTGGTT
The DNA here is from genome assembly GCA_034111185.1 of Paracoccaceae bacterium. GTDB lineage: Bacteria > Pseudomonadota > Alphaproteobacteria > Rhodobacterales > Rhodobacteraceae > Yoonia. The sequence continues at coordinate 3,896 of JAWUXS010000071.1, forward strand.
GAGGGGGCGAGCATTCTTGGCCTCCCCCCGAAAAAGCCGAGCCGGACGTTGCCGGTTCATCAACCGATAAGGCAACGGTAGCCCGCTCGGGTCAACCGGAAATCTTGGGATATGTTAATGTTTTGACTAATCAGTCAGCAATTTGCGCTGAATGATTAAATCCTAATCAGCTAGAGTTCTTTGCGCATGATTAGCGCGTCGACTGCTGGCCCATCTTTGCGCGTGTAATAGGCGCGACGGCGACCTGATATCTTAAAATTAATCTTTTTATACAATGCTTTGGCAGTATTGTTGTCGTCTGCCACCTCAAGGAATACGGACGTCACATCGGCGCTTGCGGCTTGCGCGGCAAAGTCGCCTAGTGCTGCAGTCGCAAGGCCCTGCTTTTGAAATGCGGGGGCGGTGGCCACGGTTAACACCTCTGCTTCGTCCAAAATCATGCGGCCAAGGACGTATGACCTTGCGTCACCGCATAGAATCACACCTGGGGCTTCAAGAAGGCTTGCGAACTCTGCGGCGGACCAAGCACGTGACATTGTGAAGGCGGCATCATGCGTGGCGGCGAGGTCTTCGGGGGTCATGCGATTATCTTTGGTGGAGCATCGCGCGGGGGGGCTGCATCGGCGCTGCGCAGGTAAAGTGGCGCGGGTCGGGGCAGGTTCACATTTGCATGGCGTGCAGCAGCAAGATGGGCGATGCCTTCGATTGTTGGCACATTTGCTGCGACTGGTTGCCAGCCTGTAAGTGCTGCGATCTGATCGGCAACGCCACCTACAACGCGGGGGTCTGATTTGAGGTTCAGTGCCGGCATTGCATCGGCTGTAAGCTGAACAAGCTGGGCAGTGTCGACCTGCATGCCAAGTTGTACGTATGCCATGTCGCGGCGGGCGTCTGCGCATGAGACAATTGTGCCTGCGCCCAGCCCGTAGGTTTGGGCATCTAACGTGGACACGCCGACTGCGGGTTTCGCGAGGCCAAGAGCCAAGCCACGAGCGGCAGCAACAGCGATACGGATACCTGTAAAGTTACCGGGGCCAATACCGACGCCGATAGCATCAAGGTTCGCCCATGCCAAACCCTCTGCCGCCAAAATTTCTTCGAGCATGGGCATCAGGTGTTCGGCCTGACCTTTGGCCATTTCATCAATGCGCGTGATGACTTGGCCCTTATGCAAAAGGGTCGCCGCACAATGCGGGGCGGATGTATCAAACGCGAGGATGGTTGGCTGTGTCATGTCTTGGAAAAAGTCAGCGGTTTGGTCGCATGGCGTTGCAGAACACCTTTTGCCTCAAGATCAAGCTGGACTGCCTTTTGCCACCAGCCTGATGTCGCACCTGCAGGGAATAGATCTTCGAGTAGATGTGCTTTGGCGGCTTCTTTGATAGCGTTGGCAGTCATGGGCGTGGTGCCCATGACCTGCATCATCGCTGCATACATTGCATTATATTTGGCTGCATCAACGCGTGTCACCTGATCGGGGACGTTAACATTTTGCACTTCGACTTTGTCGCCAGACATCAGGTTTAGGCCGCGACGGGGCGGACTTCGACAACTTCTGGGATGTAATGGCGCAGCAAGTTCTCGATGCCCATTTTCAACGTCAGCGTTGATGACGGGCAACCTGCACACGCGCCTTGCATGTGAAGATAAACGATCCCGCGCTCAAATCCGTGGAATGTGATGTCGCCGCCATCTTGGGCAACGGCTGGGCGGACGCGTGTGTCCAACAGCTCTTTGATCTGGCCGACGATTTCGCCGTCTTCGCCAGTGTGCTCTGCGTGGCCGCCGGATGCTTGTTGGTCCGCGCCCATGACGGCCGCACCAGATTGGTAGTGTTCCATGACCGCGCCAAGGATCGCAGGTTTGATGTGATCCCACTCAACGCTGTCAGCTTTGGTCACGGTTACAAAGTCACCGCCAAAGAAAACACCTGTTACGTTACCAGTATCAAAGATGCGCTTAGCCAAAGGAGAGGCCTGTGCTGCGTCTTCGTTCGGGAAGTCAGCGGTGCCAATTTCAAGCACGGTCTGACCGGGCAGGAATTTCAATGTCGCTGGATTTGGCGTGGATTCGGTTTGAATGAACATGTGACCAACCTTTTCTATCAGGATTTTTATATGCGTCCAAGACTGCGCTATGTCAAGGTTTAGAACTATTCTAAACCGATTGTTACAGGCAGGTCAAAGGGCAGACGGCGCGAAGTTGTGGCGCGGCGTCTTGATTTAGGTAATTGCCTCAAGGCGTTCTTTTGACAGATCACCGGGAACAATTGTGATCGGTACCGACAGCGTACCGGACTCGCGGCTAAGTGCTGTGACAAGAGGGCCGGGGCCTTTGTTGCCTGTACCCGCACCAAGAACCAGCACACCGATATCGGTGTCTTCTTGGATTTGCGCCATGATTTCACTGAGTGGCTCGCCCTCGCGGATCACCAACTCTGGTTCAACTTGCTGCTTGTCGCGCATCCATTTTGCAAAGACTTCGTAATGCACTTCGATCCGCTCACGGGCTTCGGCGCGCATAATCTCGGCGACACCGATCCAGTGGTTAAACTCGTCCGGTGGAATGACTGCTAGAACTTCGACACCGCCACCGGTCTTGGCTGCCCGCATCGCGGCAAATCGCATCGCGTTCAGGCACTCTCGGCTATCGTCCAGCACGACCAGAAATTTACGCATCTGCTTCTCCTATGTTCTGGGGCGAGTTTGACTTATGGGCCGCCTTTGCGCAACGGGCATCAATAGGTCCAGCCAATTTTGACGGTATGACCTAACGACGCATCGCGTTGCGGAACTCGGACAGGCGGAACGCACCAAGCAATTGCCCAATGGAAAAATAGCTGGCTATGCCCGTCGCAACAAGCACAGCAAGGCCAAGATAGCGCCAAGTGGGCAAGCTAAGAACAGTGCTAAGCAGCATGGCAAAGCCCATCAATATCGCCCCCATCGCAAGTGCAGCCAAGATGATCCGGACGACACGTGTATAGAACCGCGCGTCGAATTTGGCGGCGTCCCCCATATCGCGCGAGCCCCACCAAAGCTGCCCGACCATAGCCCAACCCGTAAGGGTCGTGCCAACCGCTGCGGCGATAAAGCCAAGATAAGGTGACAGGCCAATCGCAAGAACCGCATTCAGGATCATTGCAACAACGGCATAATAGAATGGGCGCTTGGTGTCTTCGCGGGCGAAGAAAAGCGGCTGTAGGGTCTTTATCAGCACAAACGCAGGAAGCCCGAGGCCATAAACTGCAACAGCCATAGCTGTGGACGCGCTGTCGCTACTGCTAAATAGTCCGCGTTCATAAAGCACACTGACGAGCGGCAATGGGATTGCAATCAACGCGACTGAGGCTGGGATTGTCAAAGCGAGCGATAGCTCAGATGCGCGGTTGAACGCATCGCGGCCTCCGTCTTCGTCGCCGGCGCGCAAGCGACGGGAAAGATCTGGCAAAAGGACGACGCCAATTGCGATGCCAACCACGCCAAGTGGCAATTGGTAAAGGCGGTCTGCGTAGTTGAGCCAAGCAACCGCACCGTCAAAAAAGCTGGCAACTTGGCGACCAACCAAAAGGTTGATTTGGACAACACCACCCGCAAGGGCTGCGGGGGCTGCAATCATTGCAAGGCGCTTAAGCTCGGGTGTCATTGTCGGGCGACGCAGACGCAGCGGATAGCCTGCGCGTTTTGCAGCGATCCACACCAATATCATCTGGGCGACACCGGCGATTGGCACGGCATAAACTAAGGCACGCCCCACCTGTGTTTGATAGGTCAGGCCGTCGCCTGTGCTGACGACAGCCCCGATAAGCAGTGCAGCAACAAAGATGATATTAAGCAGGACAGGTGCCGCAGCGGCCGCGGCGAAACGGCCCGTTGCATTCAAAACGCCCGACAGAAGTGCGGCGAGTGAGATGAACAGAATATAGGGAAACGCGATGCGCCCATAGTAGACGGCAAGATCAAAGCGTTCATCGCCGCGAAAGCCGGACGCCATAAGGGTCACCAGCGCAGGCATGAAGATCACGCCTATGATCGTAAAAATAGTCAGCACAAATCCCAGTCCCACAAATGCGTCTTGCGCAAACTTGTGGGGATCATCGCCGCTTTCTGCTTTTTTTGAGAACATCGGCACAAAGGCCATGTTGAATGCGCCCTCGGCAAAGAAGCGGCGGAACATGTTGGGGAGTGAGAACGCGACCAGAAACGCCTCGGCCACAGGACCGGTGCCAAGGTACGCTGCTATCATAATATCACGCACAAAGCCCAGAACGCGCGACAGAAGCGTCCAAATCCCAACGGTAAAAAAGCCAGCCATGAGGCGGATCGGTTTCAAGCTGCCACCAAACAAGCGCGTTTTGACATTGCGTTGTAGATCATCCCGACACAGCCCTTTCAGCACCCAGCGTAATTGCTTCGCGTAGCTTCTTCTCTAGCGCTTCGCGCTTGGGACTGGAATGGTATTTTAGGCCGACCATGTCTTTCACGTAGAACGTATCGACGACCTGTTCGCCGTAAGTCGCGATAACGGCGCTGGCGATATAGACGTGATTATTTGCGAGAGTGCGGGTGAGATCGTACAAAAGTCCCGGACGGTCGCGCGTGTCGACTTCGATTATCGTATAGATTTCTGAGCCGATGTTATCGAATGTAATCGTCGTTGGAACCTTAAACGCGCGTTCGCGTTTCTTGATCTTGTCGCGGTCTTTGAGAGCATCGCGGGCGACCACTTCGCCCTTCAGCGTACGCTTAATCATCTTTTGTAGACGCGCCAGACGCGAAGCCTCATATGGTGATCCGTCCGCATCTTGAATCCAGAATACGGCAGTCACATAACCATCTTTGGTCGTATAACTGCGGGCATCCACGACGTTTGCACCCACAAGGGCCAATGCGCCGGTCATCCTGCTGAACAATCCCGGGTGGTCAACCATAACAAAGCAGGCCCGCGTCGCGTCGCGGTCAATATCAAGCATCAAATCGATGGCGATTTCGTCGTCGTTCACATTGCGAAGTAGACCGGCAAAAACCACATGAGCAGCTTTAGGCAAGCCGGGCCAATACGGGCTATAATGACGGGCAATTTCGGTGCGTACTGATTTCGCGTCCCAATCTGTCAGGGCTTCGCGCAAACCGCGTTTCGCCTCTGCTTCGCGGGTTTCGCGGTTCAAATCCTCGATCCCAGTCTCTAATGCGTCGCGGGTCGCGGCATAGAGATTGCGGATCAGCACGGCTTTCCAGTTGTTCCAAGTTCCCGGACCAACGCCGCGAATGTCGCAAACCGTAAGGACCGTCAAAAGGTCCAAGCGTTCAACAGTCTTCATCGCGTTAGCAAACCCGCGCACAGTGCGGGGTTCTGAAATATCGCGCTTTTGCGCGGTGTCAGAAAGCAGCAAGTGATTGCGAACAAGCCATTCGACCGTGGTACAATCCTTTTTGGAAAGGCCCAAACGTGGGGCCACATCGCGGACGATCTTTGCGCCAAGGATCGAATGATCTTCAGAGCGACCTTTCCCGATGTCATGCAACAGCATCGCGACATAAAGCACTTTTCGGTTCACCCCAGCCTTAAGAATACCGGACGCAATCGGCAGTTCCTCAATTAACTCTTCACGCTCAATCAGGCTGAGGTGGCTGATGCATTGGATCGTGTGTTCGTCCACGGTGTAGTGGTGGTACATGTTGAACTGCATCATCGCGACGATCGGGGCAAATTCAGGAATGAAAGCAGCCAGTAGACCCAGCTCATTCATCCGGCGCAATCCCCGTTCGGGGTTGCCGTGCTTTAGAAAGATATCGAGGAAAAGCTTGTTGGCTGCGGGATCGTTGCGCATGTCATCGTCGATCAAATCAAGATGAGAGGCCAGGAGCCGCATCGCTTCGGGATGGAGAAGCGTACCAGTGCGCAGTGCCTCTTCGACAAAACCAAGCATGTTTAGTTTGTTTTCGAAGAATGCGTCTGTATCCGCGATCATCAAACGATTTTGCTTAATGATATAAGGTGCGCGGGCGCGTTTGCGCCGCGACAAGAAGCGCATCAGCATCGGCTCTGGTTTTGCGTGGCTCGCCTCAAGCGCAGTTAAGAAGATCCGCGTTAGATCACCCACATGGGTGGCGTTGCGAAAATAGTCTTGCATGAAATGTTCAACGGCGCGGCGTCCGTCGCGGTCAATATAGCCCATGCGCCCTGCGACCTCGACTTGCATATCGAAGGTAAGCTGATCGACGGCGCGGCCTGCAATGCGGTGAAGATGACAACGCACAGCCCACAAGAAATCTTCGGCAGTCTTAAAGGTCTGAAATTCCTCGAGCGTAAATACCTCAAGCTTGACCAGTGCTTTGGCGTTTTTCACGCCGTGAATGTATTTTGCGATCCAGAACATCGATTGCAAATCGCGCAGGCCACCTTTGCCCTCTTTGATGTTCGGCTCAACCACATATCGTTGGCCGCCCTGTTTCTTGTGACGCTCGGCGCGCTCAAGCAACTTGGCTTCGACGAATTCTGGCGCTGTTGAGCTGAATAGATCAGACCAAAGGCGTTGGCCAAGCTCTTGGGCCAAGGCGGGATCACCGCTCAGGAAACGGTATTCAACGAGCGATGTGCGGATCGTGTAATCTTCGCGGGCGAGGCGGATGCAATCTTTGATCGTGCGGCTCGCGTGGCCAACTTTTAACTTGAGATCCCAAAGGATATAAAGCGTGCTTTCGATCAAGCTTTCGGCCCAAGGGGTGATTTTGTATGGGTTCAGGAACAGCAGATCGACGTCAGAGAACGGCGCCATCTCTCCTCTACCCGAGCCGCCAACTGCGATAATCGCAATGCGCTCGGCCTCGGTCGGATTAGGGAGCGGATGCAGATACGTTGTGGCTATGTTCAGGGCCGCCATCACAATCTGATCTGTCAGCCAGCTATAAGCGCGGGTCACGGGGCGCGCACTAAACGGAGACTGGTTGTGGGCCGCTGCAATCGTGGCATAGCCGTCTTTTTTGGCCTGCAAAAGAATAGCAACTGTCGCCGCACGGATTTCACGTGCGTCATTCGCCTTTGAGACAGCAGCTTGAAGTGCGGCCTCAACGACAGGGGCATCATAAATAGCAGACGCCGGACAGATCAAATTGTCCGGCGTCGCTGATATGGGTTCGGAGGGGGCGGCTAGATCAGAGACCGGCGCCACCGAAGGCTCTTGGTGCGGGCTCAAGGATGACCACCTGATTGTTTTGAATGGTTGCGACTGACAGTCCGCGCTCGTTCAGACCATTTTGTTGGAAGCGGAAGATACCTGACGTGCCTTGGAAACCTTGTGGGGCTGTCAAAGACTGTTTGGTCAAAGCAGTTGAATCACCACGTGCTGCCAATGCGCCGATAGCGGCAATACCGTCATAGGCCAATCCAGCTAGAGGGTGCGGTTGGCTTCCGAATGCTGCGGCATAGCGACTTTCAAAGATAGCGCTTTGTGACTGGTCTGGGATTGCAAACAAACCACCCTGCAAACCTGGCAGGGCCAATGCTTGTGGTGCCGCGCTCCAACGTGTGAGGCCGATAAAGCGTGTCTCGCTTGGGTTAACGCCTGCGTCTGGCAATGCTGTCGCAAGGATTGGAAGGTCAGCGTTGATACCTGCGGTCATCATGATAGCCTGTGCACCACCTGCTGTTGTCGCGGAGGCAATACGCGCAGCAGAACCTTGAATGCCTGCTTGTGACAACGGATAACCTTCGATGCCAGTAACCTGACCGCCGTTCGCACGAACTGCCGACGCAATGGCATCACGGCCGATTTGACCCTGTAGGTCGTTGCCATGGACGATCTGGTAGCGGCTGATGCCCTGACGGCTTGCATAGCTTACAAGTCGGTTGGCTGTGTTGTTGAACGTTGCGCCAAGAATAAAGACGTTTCCGCCCGCAATCGTTGGGTTATTTGAGAAGGCCAAGACGTTCACGTTGCTAGGTGCTACGGCAACACCCACTGCATTCGCAGCTTCGCCGAACAGTGGGCCCAGAATGATTTTTGCGCCGTCGTTCACGGCTTGGGCTGCAACGCTTGCGGCCTGCTGGCCATTGCCTGCTGTGTTATAGACCTTCAATTCGATGGTGACACCACTGAGATCTGAAATCGCGAGGCGTGCTGCGTTTTCAAGATTTGACGCCAAAAGGTCGTTTGACCCTTGTCCCGTACCGCCTGGAACCAATAAGGCCACGCGGACAGGTGCGCCAGGTGTGATGGCTTGCCCCGTGTTTGCGCCTTGAGGGATAAGCCCTCCGACATCACAGGCCGCAAGCCATGCAAGTGAAACAAAAGCAAAAAGCCGTGAGGCCGCCTTGCGGGGGTGGTGTATACGGGCAAACATGAGAGGTCCCTTCTTCTCAAAAACGGTCACTGTGTTGGGCAATCAACACAACGTAACGTTGGGGACCATAATAGGGCAGTCGCCACAAGGGTCTAGATATGAATTTTTCCCCCCAACCACTCTCCGCCGGTTTGTACTTTGTTGCGACCCCAATCGGGTCCGCGCGCGACATGACGTTGCGTGGTCTCGATATCCTTGCATCAGCGGATATTATCGCGGCAGAGGATACGCGCACAGCGCGTAAGCTTATGGAAATCCACGGTGTTGGTCTGAATGGACGCAAGGTCGTCGCGTTCCATGATCACAGTGGTGATGGTGCAACGACACGTTTGGTTGCGGCTGCTTTGGCTGGGCAATCGGTCGCTTATGTTTCTGAGGCGGGAACCCCGCTTGTCGCTGATCCAGGCTATGAATTGGGTGTTGCGGCGATTGCTGCAGGCGTTGACGTAACGGCAGCGCCGGGTGCTTCGGCAGTTTTGGCGGCGCTCACAGTGTCGGGATTACCGACGGATCGGTTCTGTTTCATCGGGTTTTTGCCGAATACGAAGACACAGCGCGAAACTGAAATCGCTGAACTGCGTGATATGCCGTGCACGTTGATCTTTTACGAATCTCCGAAGCGTGTAGGTTATTTGTTAGCTAATTTGCGTGACGTTTTAGGTGGAGAGCGGGAGGCAGTTGTCTGCCGTGAGTTGACCAAACGATTCGAAGAGACGACGCGCGGTACTTTGGAAACGCTTGCTGATGATTTTGCAGAGCGGAACGTTAAGGGCGAGATTGTTGTTCTTGTCGGGCGTGGCGGTGCCAAAGCTGTTGAAGAACGTGATGTGCGCCTTGCCTTGAACGAGGCCATGCGCACGATGCGGGTCAAGGATGCCGCGACGCTTGTTGCTGGTGCGCTTGGGTTGCCGCGTCGGCAGGTCTATCAAATCGCGCTTGGCCTTGAGGTCGAAGAACAGGACGAGTGATCATGACGCTGACGGCCCAAGAACGTTATTACGCAGGTGCAGCTGCAGAAGATATTGTCGCGTTGAATTATGAACGCCGGGGGCACGATTTAGTTCATAAGCGTTGGCGTGGTACGGCAGGGGAAATCGACCTGATTGTACGTGACGGCGATGGGTTCATCTTTGTGGAAGTTAAGAAAAGCCAAACGCACACCAAAGCTGCGCACCGTTTGGGACGCCGCCAAATGGACCGAATTTTTGGCGCTGCATCCGAGTTTATAGGAGGCGAGCCGAAAGGTCAGTTGACCGACGTGCGTTTTGATCTTGCGACCGTTGATGAGGTCGGGACGGTGCAGGTTATCGAGAACGCGTTTTTGGAACACTGACGTGATCGGCATTGCACCTTGCAAGGTCATGGGCCATGTAACCTAGATCATGCCATAAATGAGGTGCGCAATGTCTCTGAAAGTAGCCATTCAGATGGACCCAATCGGTCCGATCGATATTGATGGGGATAGCACATTCCGCATCGCAGAAGAGGCACAGGCCCGCGGGCATGAGCTTTTCTATTATACACCCGATAAACTTGCGTACCGCGAAGGTCGCGTCGTTGCGCGTGGTTGGCCGCTGACGGTTCAGCGCGTCAAAGGCGATCATTTCAAACTAGGTGAAATGGTTGAGGTTGATCTGGCTGACTATGATGTCGTTTGGCTGCGCCAAGATCCACCGTTTGATATGGGCTATATTACCACCACGCATATTCTCGATATGATCCACCCAGCAACGCTTGTTGTGAATGATCCGTTTTGGGTTCGGAACTATCCTGAAAAGCTGCTGGTGCTTAGCTTTCCTGATTTGACACCGCCGACGATGATCGCCCGCGATCTCGAAACACTCAAGAGCTTCCGCGCCGAGCACGGCGATGTAATCCTGAAGCCGCTTTATGGAAATGGCGGCGCGGGTGTGTTCAAGCTGGAGAAAGGCGATGGAAACCTTGCGTCCCTGCATGAACTGTTCTCAGGAATTAACACCGAACCGTTGATAATGCAGAAGTTTTTGCCTGATGTTAGCAAAGGCGACAAGCGCGTGATCCTTGTAGATGGTGAACCTGTAGGTGCGATTAACCGCGTCCCTGCAAAAGGCGAAACGCGGTCGAACATGCATGTCGGCGGACGGCCTGAGAAGGTCGAGCTGACTGCGCGTGACCTTGAAATTTGTGCACGGATCGGTCCGCTTTTGCGCGAAAAAGGTCAGGTGTTTGTTGGCATCGACGTGATCGGTGACTGGCTGACAGAAATCAACGTGACGTCGCCAACGGGCATCCAAGAGTTGGAGCGGTTTGACGGTGTGAATATAACCTCAAAGATTTGGGAAGCGATTGAAGCGCGCCGCGCTTAAACCTCTTTTGACATGGCAAGCCTGTAACTGACCGCTTCGGCGATATGCGGATATCTGACATCAGGTTCGTCCGCGAGATCGGCAATAGTACGGGCAACCCGCAAAACGCGGTGGTATCCACGCGCGGATAGGCCAAACCGTTCTGCGATACGGTTTAATAACGTACGCCCCTCTGCGTCGGGGGCCGCGATAGCGTCAAGAACTTCGCCTTGCGCCTCGGCGTTTACGCGGGTGTCCGGCATATTTGAAAAACGTTGCGTTTGGATGTCGCGGGCGGCAAGGACGCGGGCGGCGATCGCTGCCGATGTTTCCCCGTTCTGCGGCAGGTCAAGGTCGGTGAACGCCACTGGCGGAACCTCAACACGCAAATCAAATCGATCCATCAAAGGCCCCGAGATACGACCGAGGTAGTCTTCGCCGCAAATGGGCACGCGTGCGCAGGCGCGTGCAGGGTCTGTCAGATATCCACATTTGCAGGGGTTCGCGGCAGCAACGAGCATAAAACGGCAGGGGTATTTAACATGTGCATTTGCACGTGCCACAACGACTTCACCCGACTCTAATGGTTGCCGTAGGGTTTCGAGGACAGTGCGTGGAAATTCAGGGAATTCGTCCATGAAAAGCACGCCATTATGCGCGAGAGAGACTTCGCCTGGTTTTGCCTGCCGTCCGCCGCCCACGATTGCAGCCATTGATGCCGTGTGATGTGGTTCGCGAAATGGGCGGTTTCGATTGATCCCACCTTCGTCAAGCAAGCCCGATAGTGAATGGATCATCGACGTTTCAAGTGCTTCGGTCGCCGTTAGCGGCGGTAATATGCCAGGGATTCGCGCGGCAAGCATGGATTTTCCTGAACCGGGCGAGCCGACCATCAACATATGATGGCGCCCCGCCGCTGCGATTTCGAGAGCGCGTTTTGCACGTTCTTGGCCCTTAACCTCGGACAAATCACGGGCGTTGTGGCCTACTGTGACTTCGCCAGGGGTGGCGGCGCTTAGGATGGACTGACCAGTGAAATGGCGGATTGCATCACCAAGTGTTCGTGGGGCAATAACCTTGGCTGCGTCTACCCAAGCCGCTTCGGCGCCGCAGGCGTGCGGGCAAACAAGGGTTCTGTCGCCTTCGACTGCAGCCATTGCAGCGGGCAATGCGCCGACAACTGGCACGAGGGTTCCATCAAGTGAGAGTTCGCCCAACGCGACGGTTGCTGCGACATCATCTTGGGGGATGACCTCCATCGCGGCCAAAACAGCAAGGGCGATGGGCAGGTCAAAGTGTGATCCCTCTTTGGGCATATCCGCAGGGGACATGTTCACAGTAATCCGCTTGGACGGTAGCGCGATAGAAAGTGCTGTAAGGGCTGCGCGAACGCGCTCGCGGGCCTCAGACACGGCTTTGTCAGGTAGGCCCACAATTGAAAACGCAGGCATGCCGGGCGAAACGGCGCATTGCACTTCGACCAGTCTGGCGTCGATCCCATCAAAGGCAACAGTATAGGCAAGGGCAACCATGCGGGCTCCATTCAAGTTTAAGAATGGTTAACGCCTACATGGTTGCTGAAAGGTTAATCGCGCCTAAAGCAGTGCTATAAATTTTGGCCAAGCTGCGGGATCTGCCACGGTCTTGTCGCGGCAAAATGCGTTGCAAAAGCCAAAGATCCGACCATCAAGTTCCAAAAGATGGGTGATAGACTTGCCCGAGTATGGGCAAACATCGTTTTCTGGCTGACCGCTCTCGACTGGCTTTGCGGCTAGGCGTGTTCCGGGCCATGGTTGCTGCGGGTTTTCGCTGGTATAGGGGAACGGATCGTACACCTCGGTTTGGCCCATCGCGCGCCATCTGCGAAATGGCATGTCTGCAAGGTGCAGATCGACGTAGTCTTGTGCGTCCTGTGAAATTGGCAGTCCATAGGTGGTCATGCGGCAAGCCACTGGGGCATAGAATGCATCTACAATTGTGTAGTCGCCAAACAGCCAAGGGCCGCTTGCGCCATGTCTGCTGCGGGCAAGTGTCCACAGCTCTTCGATCCGCGCAATGTCAGCCTTTACTGCGTCCGAGGGCTGAAACCCTGTCCAAACGTTGTTAATGTTGTTCGGGCAGTCTTCGCGAAGGGCCAAAAAGCCACTGTGCATTTCGGCCATAAGATTGCGGGCCAACGCACGGGCGGCGGGGTCTTTGGGGTATAGCGCCACGTCGGGGTTTTCTTCGACTAACGTCTCGGCCATTGCAAGGCTATCACTCAGGACATGCCCGCCTGCCGTCTGCATCGCTGGAACCGTGCGGGCAGGGGTGAGATGGGCCATCTCTTCGCGATATGTGCCAGCATAAAGGCCGACAATCTTAGTTTGAAAAGGCAGGTTGAATTTCTCAAGCATGAGCCAGCCACGCATGGACCAGCTAGAGAAGGTGCGATCACCAATATACAGATTATATGTCATATGCTTAGGTTAGGGCGGGTTGTCTGATCTGCCAAATTCTCATTCGTTGGGTTGGGCATCACGGACAGTGATTTATCCGTCCGATTTGCCAATTGCCATTTGTCAGGGTCATGTCGGTGACTGACAGGTTGTCGATCTTGTGGCTAAATGCGGTATAGCCGTCGCATTGAAGGGCGCGTTGAACTTGGGTCAGGATTGCGCCGAAATGGGCAACGACGATCAAATCGCGAAAGCCCTGTGCGGAATAATGATCAATTGCGGCTGAAACCCTCGCAGAAATCGCGTTCCAGCTTTCGCCGTCATCGGGTGCAATGTCACCTGGGGTGTCCCAATAGGCGCGGATTTTATCTGCGTCTTGTGCCTCAATTTCGGTAAATGTCAGCATTTCCCAGACTCCGAAATTGATTTCGCGTAAAGCTGGATCATGCGGCAAACGGTTTTGGCGGTTCAACGCATCAGCGGTCGCACTTGCGCGGATCAGGTCCGACGACACGACAGGTGCATTCGGTAGGTGATCGCGCAACCGCTCCAGCGCAGCCCCGTCCGACAGATCAGCGGGTATGTCGGTCCAGCCGACCATCGCCTTGGCGTGGGTGGGACCGTGACGCACCATCCACAAGCGCATTAAACAGGCGCCTTCAGTGTCAAAGGCAGGCCTGCCATAACGGCGACGACTGTATCTGCTTGCGCTGCGATGTCTTGGTTCAGGCGGCCCTGCGCATTACGAAATTTGCGCGAAAGAGCGTTGTCAGGGACAATGCCTTGGCCAACTTCGTTCGACACAATGACAACTGGCGCTGGGCAGGTGCGGATAGCCGCACGAAGATCGGCGCTTGCTTTGGCGACGTCGTGTTCGCCCAGTATCAGGTTCGTTAGCCAAAGGGTTGCGCAGTCAATCAGGATCGCTTGGCCTGCGGTAGCTTGGGTCAGAACGCTGGGAATATCCAATGGTTCTTCGATTGTGGTCCAGCCATCGCCGCGCATATCTTTGTGGCGGACAACCTTTTGGGCCATCTCGTCATCCCAGATTTGCGCTGTCGCAATATAAATAAGGTCTTTGCCGCTAGCCGTCAGTAGGCCCTCGGCGAAAGCGGATTTTCCGGAGGCTGCGCCACCTAGGACCAAGCTGAGTTTAGACAACGTCATGTGAGATTATTTCTGATCCAAACGATTTAGCCACCCGTAAATGATTATGAGAACAACGGCAAATAACCAGTGGGGAGACCAGATCATGGCCTTGGACGTTTACGCAGATAAAACTTTTTCACGCACCGCAATGCGCGCTGAAATGTTGGACGCAGAAACCGAGCTGGCGTTGGCATATGCATGGCGCGATCACCGCGACGAGCAGGCCTTGCACCGCTTGATCACGGCTTACATGAGGTTGGCGATTTCAATGGCGTCAAAGTTCAAACGCTACGGCGCACCGATGAACGACCTGATCCAAGAGGCATCAGTCGGTCTGATGAAAGCCGCCGACAAGTTTGACCCAGATCGCGGCGTACGTTTTTCAACCTATGCTGTTTGGTGGATCAAAGCATCGATCCAAGACCACGTAATGCGCAATTGGTCGATGGTACGGACCGGATCAACATCTTCGCAGAAATCACTGTTTTTCAACCTGCGCCGCGTGCAGGCCCGCCTAGAAAGAGAAGCAACTGCCGAAGGTCGCGAGATTGAAGGTCACGTCATGCGCAAGCTGATCGCCGAAGAAGTAGGCGTGCCGCTGCATGATGTGGAAATGATGGAAGGCCGCCTATCAGGATCAGATTTCTCATTGAATGCTACGCAATCATCTGAAGATGAAGGGCGAGAATGGATTGATGTTCTTGAGGACGACGGCATGCAGGCCGAAGAGAAGGTCGAAATCAGCCATGACAACGCGACACTGCGCCAGTGGTTGCTAACAGCCTTGTCTGATCTGAACGAGCGTGAGCGCTTTATCGTACGCGAGCGGAAGTTGCGCGAAGATCCACGTACACTTGAGAGCCTCGGTACCGAGCTAGGTCTGTCGAAGGAGCGGGTTCGCCAGCTCGAAGCAGCAGCTTTTGGTAAGATGCGTGCCAACCTCGAAGAGCAAAGCAGCGAAGTGCGTGCGTTCCTACATTGATCGCGGATGCATTGTCATTGGCAGGTGTTGCAGCCTAAAGTCCCCTGACCATTTCAAGCGGGGCCCACAATGCTGGCTGGCAAACATATCTTACTGGTAATCGGTGGCGGGATCGCTGCTTTCAAATCGCTTGATTTGATTCGGCGCTTGCGCGAGCGGGGCGCAAAGGTGACGCCTGTTTTGACCAATGCAGGATCACAGTTTGTGACGCCTTTATCGGTTTCTGCATTGTCAGGGGAAAAGGTCTATCAAGACCTGTTTGACCTCACGGACGAGTCCGAGATGGGTCATATCGAATTGTCCCGCGCGGCTGACTTGATTGTCGTCGCCCCAGCGACTGCTGACTTGATGGCAAAAATGGCTGCTGGTTTGGCGGGCGATCTGGCCTCAACCCTTTTGCTGGCGACGGATAAGCGCGTTCTGGTTGCCCCTTCGATGAATGTACGAATGTGGGATCATCCCGCGACCCAACGCAATATCGCGACGCTGCGTGGTGACGGTGTGCTTATGGCCGGCCCGAATGAAGGCGACATGGCTTGCGGTGAATATGGCCCGGGTCGGATGGCTGAGCCGCTAGAGATTGTCGCAGCAATTGAAGTTGCGCTGCGTGATGGTCCGTTAAAAGGCAAACACGTGCTAGTCACGTCTGGTCCCACCCACGAGCCGATTGACCCAGTCCGCTATATCGCGAACCGTTCAAGCGGTGCGCAGGGCACTGCGATTGCGTCTGCCTTGGCGGGTCTTGGTGCAGATGTGACGTTTGTCACTGGTCCGGCTGATGTGCCTCCGCCTGCAGGGGTTAAGGTTGTCGCTGTGCAGACTGCCGCTGAAATGCTTGCTGCTGTGAATACAGCGTTGCCTGCAGATGCGGCTGTATTTGCTGCGGCTGTTGCTGATTGGCGGGTGGATAATGCGTCAGACAGTAAGATCAAAAAGGACAAGTCGGGCCTGCCTACGCTGGAATTCGCAGAAAACCCTGACATCCTTGCGGCTGTTTCACAGATGAAAAAGGGTCGCCCTGCTTTGGTTGTGGGATTCGCAGCCGAAACAGATGACGTGATCGCCAACGCGACAGCAAAGCGGAAGCGCAAAGGCTGCGATTGGATCGTAGCCAACGATGTTTCGCCCGAGACTGGGATCATGGGCGGTACAGAAAATGCGGTCACTGTGATTTCGGATGATGGCGCGGACGCTTGGGCGCGGATGGACAAACAGACTGTGGCCAGAAGGCTCGCGCAGAAGATCGCGGATGCTTTGGGCTAAAGGCCCAAACGGTTTAGGTTTATAAAAATGAAAATGGGTGTTTTCCATGAAGATTGAGCTGTGTTGGGACGCGGGCGCAGATGAAAGTTTGCCTTTACCGTCTTATGAAACCGCCGGTGCAGCTGGTGCTGATGTATGTGCGAACTTTGGCTTAAAGGGCGGAAGTTTGGTGTTGGACGCTGGCGCGCGCGCTTTGGTGCCGACAGGTATCCGGATGGCAATTCCGCATGGATTTGAGGTGCAGATCAGGCCGCGTTCCGGCTTGGCGCTCAAGCACGGGATCACGTTGCTGAATACTCCGGGTACAATCGACAGCGATTACCGCGGTGCGCTGGGCATAATTGTCGTAAACCTAGGCCAAGATGCGTTCGAAGTGACTCACGGTATGCGGATCGCACAGATGGTCGCGGCAAGCGTTGTGCAGGCGGATTTCACAGTGGTCACCGAACTGAGCGAGACCAAACGCGGTACAGGTGGTTTTGGCAGCACGGGTTTCGGCGAATGATGATGGTTGCCATCATGGCTGCGGTGCTTTGGGGCACTGGAATTGCCATGGACACGCCAAAGCGCGCACGTTGGATCATGATTGCGATCCTCTTGACCGTTGTGATCGTGTTGCAACTGATCCTTCCGGATGGGCATCCGTTGCGCGAAGCAACAGGCAGCGATGCGCGGCTTTGGGCACTGCTGATTGCGGGCGGGGTTCTTGTTTGGGGTTACAAGAAAGGTCTTGGTGCTTTGCGTAAACGCGCCGTTGGTTCCGAGAACGCGGTGTCAGAGAGCAAAGCTGGTGCATTTTCAGAGACTGAGCTGGATCGCTATGCGCGCCACATCATCCTTCGCGAAGTTGGAGGGCCAGGACAGAAGGCGTTGCGCGATGCGAAGGTTTTAGTTGTTGGCGCAGGTGGTCTTGGGGCGCCAGCGCTGCAATATCTGGCGGCATCTGGCGTGGGCACGATTGGTGTGATTGACGATGACGTCGTCGAAAACGCGAACTTGCAGCGCCAAGTAATCCATACCGATGATCGGATTGGAATGCCCAAGGTTCATTCTGCGGCAGAGGCAATGACCGCACAGAATCCATTTGTGAAGGTGAGGACATATCACCGCAGGCTAGATGCACAGATCGCGTCAGAGCTTTTTGCGGAATATGATCTGATCCTTGACGGAACAGATAATTTTGCGACGCGCCATTTGGTGAACGAAGTTGCAGTCGCCCTTGGAAAACCGTTGATCGCCGCAGCGTTAACCCAGTGGGAGGGTCAGATCAGCGTCTATGATCCGGCAAATGATGCACCCTGCTATGCCTGCGTATTTCCGGACATTCCCGACCCCGCTTTGGTGCCGTCTTGCGCTGAGGCTGGTGTGGTCGGCCCCTTGCCGGGTGTCATTGGTGCGATGATGGCGGTCGAGGCCGTGAAGTTAATTGCTGGGGCGGGTGAAAGCCTGCGGGGGCGATTGCTTATTTATGATGCGTTATATGCGGAGACTCGGATAATTAAGGCGAAGCGACGGGTGGATTGCGTGGTTTGCGGCAAGTCCCCCTTGTCTTGATGGCTGCGGCGTTCATAATCGAACACAAGAATATAAAACCTGGGAGAGACTAATGAAATTGATCGCAACACTTACCGCGGCGACATTGCTGGCGTCACCTTTGATGGCTGACGGCCATCTGCCTGATTTGGGCGGACAAGAAATCGTTGTCGTCACCGAGAACGCATATCCACCACTGCAATTCGTCAACGGCGAAGGCGATGCTGTTGGTTGGGAATATGACGCGATGGTCGAAATCGCAGCACGCCTGAATGCAACGGTTGTTTATGAAAACATCAGTTGGGACGCCATGATCGCGGCTGTGTCAGAAGGTCAGTTCGACATGGGCATGACGGGCATCACGATCCGCGATGACCGCAAAGAAGTCGTTGATTTCTCAGACACATATATGACGTCTGAAATGGTGATGATGGTGCGCGGTGACGAAGATCGCTTTACCGATTCTGCATCTTTTGCTGCAAATGCTGATCTGCTTATGGCAGCACAGCCAGGCACGACGCCATTTTATGTCGGCGTCTACAACGTTCTGGATGGCGACGAAGCCAACCCGCGTATCCAGTTGATGGAAACGTTTGGTGCGACGGTTCAAGCGTTGCGGACTGGTGATGTAGATCTAGTTTTGACTGATGGCACTGCTGGCAACGGCTATGTGGATGCATCAGATGGCGGCCTGAAGATTATCGGCGAAAAGCTTGGTACTGAGGACTTTGGTTTTATCTTCCCTAAAGGCTCAGAGCTTGTGGTGTCGATCAATGCCGCGATTGCTGACATGCAGGCAGATGGCACGATTGATGCGCTGAACACCAAGTGGTTCCTTGAGTACAAGTTGGGTGAATAAGTCGGCGCTAGGCAAACTGCCTGACTTTCGATGATACCGACTTCGCCCGATGACAAAGACTTTCCCTGGTGGCTGCTGATTGTAGTGGCCACTGGGGCGTATTTGTTTTGGCAGGTATTCACGGTTGAGATCTACACGAAGGTTCTCAGCACGCTTTCCAAAGGTATTTGGATCACGATTTATGTGACTGTCGTGTCATATTCAGCGGCCTGTATTTTGGGCCTTGGGTTGGCGGTTGCGGCGCTGTCGCGGTCGTTGATATTGCGCCAAATCGCGCGGCTATATGTTGAAATCGTGCGGGGCATACCGATCATTGTGCTACTGCTATACGTCGCTTTTGTGGTAGCCCCCGGTTTTGTTGCGGGTTGGAATTGGTTGGCAGATGCCTTGGGGTTTGATCCGATACGCACGCGAGATTTTCCGCTACTTTGGCGCGCAGTGATTGCTCTTACGATTGCGTATTCATCATTCTTGGCCGAGGTTTTTCGCGCTGGCCTGCAATCCGTTGATGCTGGACAGATCGAAGCGGCGGAGGCGTTGGGTCTTAATCGTTGGCAGCGCTTTCGTCATATTGTTTTTCCGCAAGCTTTTCGGACGATCATGCCCCCACTTGGGAATGATTTTGTGGCCATGGTTAAAGATAGCTCTTTGGTTTCGGTTCTGGGCGTCACAGATATCGCGCAGTTGGGTAAGATCACCGCTGCGGGCAACTTCCGGTATTTTGAAACATATAACGTGGTTGCGTTGGTCTATTTGACGATGACTATCACGCTTTCGATCGGTCTGCGCAGGTTTGAAAAATATCTGCGACAGCGCCCAGCTGCACGTTCAGATTATTGAGTATTTTCAACAAAGCGAGCCGCTGGGTTCTAGCAAGTTTGGGGTGGGGCGCTTAGGTTGATGACAAAGGAGACTTCTCATGACAAACCCGCTTCTCGCTGACTGGACGACACCCTACGGATTGCCGCCGTTTGATCAAATAGCGGACGATGATTTTGCGCCGGCGGTTGATGCTGTTTTGACTGAGGCGCGGGCAGAGATTATGGCTGTCGCCGATAATCCGGAACTGGCGACGTTTGATAATACAATTCTTGCGCTTGAGTTGTCAGAGCGCGGCTTGGGTCGTGTGTTGGGAACGTTTTATGGGATAGCAGGCGCGGACAGCAATTCAGCACGCGAGGGTTTGCAGCGCGATTTTGCACCGCTTTTGAGCGCGTTTGGATCTGAAGTTACCGAAAATAAGGCGTTGTTTGCGCGGATTGATGATCTTTGGACACGCCGCGAGACGCTTGACCTGACGGATGAGCAGATGCGAGTGCTGATGCTTTCGCGTCGAGGGTTTGTGCGGCAAGGCGCGATGTTGGAGGGTGCCGCCGCCGAGAGGCTAAGAGCTGTAAAGTCTCGGCTGTCTGTCTTGGGCACCGAGTTCACCCAAAACCTGTTATCGGATGAGAGGTCTTGGTTCATGCCTTTGGGTGAGGGCGATCTGATTGGGTTGCCTGATTTTGTTGTGGCAACTGCGCGATCTGCTGGCGACGAAAAGGATGCTGGTGGGCCAGCCGTAACGTTGTCACGGTCGCTTATTGTGCCATTCCTGCAGTTCTCGCCGTTGCGGGAATTGCGGCGTAAAGCATACGAAGCGTGGGTTTCGCGTGGCGCAAACGGAGGTGACACAGATAATCGTGCGCTGGCCGCTGAGACATTGGCGTTGCGCGAAGAGCGGGCCAAATTGTTGGGCTACGGCAGCTTTGCTGATTTTAAGCTGGAGACGGAAATGGCGGGCACGCCCAGAGCGGTGCGTGATCTTTTGATGCAAGTCTGGGAGCCAGCGAAAGCATCCGCAGAGAACGACGCCGAGAAATTGACGCTTAAGCTACATGCAGACGGATTTGATGGACCACTTGAGGCATGGGATTGGCGTTATTATTCGGAAAAACGGCGTCAGGCCGAGCATGATTTGGATGAGGCGGCGTTGAAGCCGTACCTGCAGCTTGACCGGATGATCGAGGCGTCGTTTTCCTGTGCGAACCGGCTATTTGGTCTTGAGTTTGCGCCACTTGAGGGGCCTGTCTACCACCCTGATGTGCGGCTATGGGATGTGACGCGCGATGGCGAACATGTTGCTGTGTTTATTGGTGACTACTTTGCGCGCGGGTCAAAGCGGTCAGGTGCGTGGTGCATGGCAATGCAATCTCAGAACCGGATGGACGGCGAAGTGCGCCCACATGTTGTGAATGTCTGCAATTTTGCAAAGCCTGAGGACGGGCAGCCTGCGTTGTTGTCATATGACGATGCGCGTACTTTGTTCCACGAATTTGGCCATGCGCTGCACCAGATGCTGTCGGATGTGACGTATGAAAGTATTTCTGGCACATCGGTTGCACGGGACTTTGTTGAATTGCCAAGTCAGCTGTATGAGCACTGGTTAGAGGTTCCTGAGGTGTTGCAAGAGTTTGCGACGCATGCCGAAACAGGCGCACCGATGCCTGCGGATATGCTTGAGCGGATGTTGAATGCTGCGACTTATGACATGGGTTTCCAGACGGTTGAATATGTATCATCTGCGCTGGTTGATCTTGCGTTCCATGATGGGCCTGCACCTGCTGACCCAATGCAAAAGCAAGCTGAGGTTCTTGAGGAACTTGGCATGCCACATGCGATCCGGATGCGCCATGCGACACCCCATTTTGCCCATATCTTTGCAGGCGATGGATATTCTAGCGGATATTACAGCTACATGTGGTCTGAGGTGATGGACGCCGATGCGTTCGCCGCTTTTGAGGAGGTCGGCGATGCATTTGATCCGGCCCTCGCGAAAAAGCTGGAAGAAACGGTTCTGTCGTCAGGCGGTTCTATGGACGCGGCTGAACTTTACAAAGCATTCCGCGGACGTTTGCCAGGAGTTGAGGCGTTGCTTAAGGGACGGGGGCTCGCGGCTTAGTCGCGCAGCTCGTCGTCATCGACGCCCCAAAGGACGGCCTTTGTTGCCCAGCCGCGATAGCCACCTGCCGTTAAGCGGCACCAGCTTTGAGAGCATTCACCGAGGGAAGCAACCACGCCTGCCTCAAGCTGGGCTACGATTGCTGAATCTTCACTGGCGCGGCTGCGCAACGGTAAAAGTGCGTCGTCGATGATCACAGTGCGGTTGCCTGAGAGCAGGCGAAAGTGAATCCAGCCACCTTGACCATCACGGTCAACGACGCGACGCCAATGACCGTATTCGGCAATCACTTGCATTGGCATGTTGCGGCGCTGAAAAACCCAATCGATCCGGTGTGTCAGCGAAGGGCCACGGCGCACATTTGCCTCGGCGGTTTTGAGAGACACAAAACGGGGTAAGGGTAAGTTCGATTCAGGCCCGACCAAGCTTGCCGATGCGGGCGCATTTGCCGATTGGGTCGCCTGTTGTGCGGCAATAGGTCCAGTCACGACGAAAAACACCGCGAAACACGTCAAAATAATCCGTTTGCAATCAAAATTCACTGCAAGCCTGCTTTCTCAATAGTTTTTCTGCGCGAAGTTCTTGTGCCTCGCGTCCCTTGCAGGCAACTTGGACGAAATACCCCCTACGTTTCAAGAATGGAGATTCAATCATGGCAGCTAAGCGTCTGACTGTTGTTGTAACGCGACGGTTGCCCGAAGTGGTTGAGACCCGCATGAAGGAATTATTCGATGCGCGCTTGCGCGACGATGACCGCCCGATGAGCCGCGAAGAGATTATCGCGGCTGTTGCTGACGCGGATGTTTTGGTTCCGGCAATCACCGATACCATTGATGCCAAGTTGTTAGGGCAGGCGGGTGAGCGGCTTAAGTTGATCGCGAATTACGGTGCTGGTGTCGACAATATTGACGTGGCTACTGCGCGGCAGCGTGGGATTTTGGTCTCCAACACACCGGGTGTGGTGACTGAAGATACAGCAGATATGACGCTTGCGTTGATCCTTGCGGTCACGCGCCGCATTCCAGAAGGGCTGCGGGTTATGGCATCTGGCAATTGGGAAGGTTGGTCACCGACCGCGATGATGGGTGGCAGGATTGCAGGGCGTCGTTTGGGTATTCTTGGGATGGGTCGGATTGGGCAAGCGGTTGCGCGTCGTGCGGCGGCCTTTGGTATGCAGGTGCATTATCATAACCGCAAACGCTTGCGGCCCGAGATTGAAGAAGAGCTTGGGGCGACCTATTGGGATAGCCTTGATCAGATGGTTGCGCGCATGGATATCATCTCGATCAACTGTCCGCATACGCCGTCTACGTTCCATCTGATGAATGCACGGCGTCTTAAGTTGATGAAGCCTGATGCGGTGATCGTGAATACATCGCGCGGCGAAGTGATCGATGAAAACGCCCTGAC
The DNA here is from genome assembly GCA_034111185.1 of Paracoccaceae bacterium. Taxonomy (GTDB): domain Bacteria; phylum Pseudomonadota; class Alphaproteobacteria; order Rhodobacterales; family Rhodobacteraceae; genus Yoonia. The sequence continues at coordinate 27,137 of JAWUXS010000071.1, forward strand.
ACGGATGCTGCGCGCTGGCGAAATTGCGGGTGCGGGGCTTGATGTGTTCGAGCATGGCCATGAGATTAATCCGCGTTTGGGAGAGCTGCCAAACGTTGTACTGCTGCCGCATATGGGATCAGCAACAGTCGAGGGGCGAATTGAGATGGGTGAAAAAGTTATCATAAACATCAAGACGTTCGAAGATGGGCATCGCCCGCCTGACCTTGTTGTGCCGTCGATGTTATGAACGAACAATCGTTTTAGGAACACTGATAGAAGGCGCCATGCGCCTTCTTTGCAACGGGATCGTTTCCAATCTGAAAACTTACTGCTGGCCGCTGTCAGCCATAACGTAGTTCGACGCAGAAAAACGCAACATGTCGTTGTCTGCTCGTCCAGCTACATAGCTGTCGGGATCTGCGGCACACGCCGACAGAAAAACACACGCGACAATTGCCGCCAAGTGGATGCGGTTCATGAAAGCTACTCCTCAAAGTGCACCTCTTGTGGGCGCTAAGACACTACATAACACTATTCTGCCGATCTGGATGGGGGAAATTGTAACCGTTGCCTCAGGCGTTGCAAAAATGCATTTTTAACAGGTCTTGCGGCACGCTGTCGGTTTCTTGCTATAGGTAGTCGGCTGGTTCTGCCGCGGCGCAGCTAAATCCTACAATGTGCGGCCAAGCACTGCCAAATGGAGAACGACATGAAGACCAACGTGAAAGCACTTGTCATTGGCGGCGGCGCCGTAGGGACCTCGGTCGCGTACCATTTGGCGAAGGCCGGTTGGGATGATGTCATGCTTCTTGAGCGGGATGAGCTGACGTCGGGTTCTACATGGCATGCCGCAGGTCTTTTGCCGTTGTTCAACATGTCGTTTGCAACAACGCATATCCACAAATACTCGGTCGATTTTTATAAGTCGTTGGAGGAAGAGACTGGATTGAACGCCGGTTTTGCCGTCGTTGGCAACCTGCGCATGGCGCAAACGGACGAGCGTATGGACGAATACATGCTGTACGCGTCCACGGCCGAGACATGTGATGTCCCTTACGTTTGGATGACGCCAGATGAGATCAAGGCAAAGTGGCCGCTGATCCGCACCGAAGACCTGAAGGGTGCTCTTTATCACCACACGGACGGTTATATTAATCCGGCGGATGTCACGATGGCGATGGCCAAGGGTGCGCGCCAACGCGGTGTGATGATTGAACGCAAGTGGCAGGCTGACGCATTCCATTGGAATGGCACCCATTGGGAGGTCACAGCGACAAAGATGGTTGAGAAGGGTGGCAACCTTATCCCATCTGACGAGCAGATTGTCATTACGGCTGAGCACGTGGTTACAGCGTCTGGCAACCATGCGCAGACTACGGCCAAAAAGCTGGGCATCAAAATACCTGCAATCCCTGTTGAGCATACGTTCATCGTGATGGACCAAGACCCAGAGTTGGTGAAATACCGTGCAGAAGGTAACGCCGAACATCCGGTTATCCGTGACGCTGATGCACAGTCATATGTCCGCGAAGAACGTGGTGGTTGGATTTTAGGCGTCTATGAGAAGAACGCGCCCGCGCGGTTTGAACACGGCGTCCCCGAGAGTTTCCGCGCCGATCTGTTCCCGCTCGCGCTTGAGCGGATCGAAGAGCAATATATGGCGATGATCCACCGCGTTCCTTCTTGCGAGGAAAGCGGCCTAAAGGACGATTTCAACGGCCCAATTTGTTATACGCCTGACGGTAATCCGTTGGTTGGCCCTGCACCGGGACTGCGGAACATGTGGTTGGCCGAGGGTTTCTCGTTCGGGATCACGGCTGCTGGTGGCACTGGTTATTACCTCGCGCAGATGATGGTCGATGGCGAGGCCGAGATCGACATGGCTTCGCTTGATCCCAAACGTTACGGCGATTGGATGACGACCGAGTTTGCGGCCCGTAAGAATGAAGAGTGCTACGACCACGTCTATACCTTGCACCACCCAGATGAAGAGCGCCCAGCGTGTCGCCCATTACGCACGGCCCCTGCATACGACCGTCAAAAGACACGTGGCGCACAGTTTGGTTTTGTGAATGGCTGGGAACGTCCGAATTATTACGGACCCCTGGATGCGCCTGATAACTTTGACATCGAAGGCCGCTCATTTCGTCGTGGTTCGTGGTGGCAGCACGCCGTGGACGAGGCCAAAGCAATTCGCGAAGGCGTGGGCCTGATCGATGCGACTGCGTTCACAAAGCATATCGTCAAAGGACCAGGTGCGACGGCGTTCCTTGATTGGTTCACGACGAATAAATTGCCGCGCGTAGGCCGGATTAACCTGACCTATGCGCTGACGTCGCATGGCACAACGCGGACCGAGTATACGATCGTGCGTCTGTCCGAGGACGAGTATTACCTTGTGTCCGCTGGTGCTTGGACTGACTACGATTCAGACTTTTTGCGCAAAGCGATTGAAGACAAAGAAGCCGATTTTGGCCGGATTGAATGCCAGAACGTCACGACCCAATGGGGTGTTTTTGCAATCGCGGGGCCAAAGTCGCGTGATGTGCTGAATGCGGTGATTAACGATGCTGATCCAGCAACGGCCCTGACAAACAAGCGGTTCCCTTGGCTTTCGGCGAAGAAGATCGAACTGGGTATGTGCCCCGTAAATGCGATCCGCGTGGCCTATACCGGAGAGTTGGGTTGGGAGCTGCATCACCCAATGGAAATGCAGAACTACTTGTTCGATCTGCTTGAAAAAGCGGGTGCCCCACATGGCATGAAGCTGGTTGGCGCCCGTGCACAGAACTGGCTGCGTCAGGAAAAATCCTACCGTGCGTTCGGAAACGAGCTTGGGCGCGACGCCACACCAGCCGAGGCAGATCTGCCTCGGTTCATTGATCTGAACAAAGACTTCCATGGCAAAGACGAGATGGTTGCCAAAGGCATCCGGTCAAAGTGTGTGACGCTGCTGATTGATGGGCCAAGCGATGCCGACCCGTGGGGGCACGAGGCAGTTTACGCCTTGGACGGCACCCGTATCGGCCGCCTGACATCTGGGGGCTATTCCGTAGCATTCAACAAATCGATCGGGATGGGCTATGTGCGGCCTGATTTGGCCGAAGTTGGCACAAAGGTTCAGGTCAAGATGCTTGATCAACTTTGGAATGCTGAAATCGTCGAGGACAGCCCGTACGATCCCAAGAACACGACCATTCGCGTGGATGGCTGAAATGCAATTGGGAGGGTAAAAGCCTGCCCAATTCTCTCCCAATGCTGAACATGTAAGTGCCTTAAGCTGCGTGTACAAAGACGCTGACACAGTGATTGTAAGAGGGATAGCTGCATGGCGATTATCTCGTTCTCAGGGAAAAATAACGGTACTCGCACGGACGAAAGTTCGAATGCGGTAGCGGACCCAATCCAGTGCAAAATTGTACCTAGCTCTTTGGATATTGGGGAAATATCTCGGGATTTTCCCGCAGATTCTGACAGTGAAAGCTTGGTAAGGTCATCAACAGATGGTGCGCGTTCACGCGGCCCGATGACACAAGGCAACACCGTGATCTGTTTGACGCAAGGTACATTGATTGACACGCCAACAGGCGAACGTTTGATCGAAGATCTAGAGGTCGGCGATCTTGTAAGGACCCTTGAAAACGGCGACCAGCCTGTGCGCCTTGTTCATTGTCGCAAGGTGTCTGGAGATGCTTTCAAAGCGCAGCGCAAGTTGTGGCCAGTGTGTATACAGGCGGGTTCGCTCGGGTTTGGTCTGCCACATCGCAATCTGCGCGTCTCTCCTGAGCATCGCATTTTATACAGCAACATTCGTATTCCGCTGCACTTTGGTGAGGATGCTGTGTTTGTCCGTGCAAAATCCCTAGCCGCGAGTTTTGAGCAGGTTTATGTTGATAGCTCTTTGGATGAGGTGACGTATTACCATCTCGTTTTTGATCGTCACGAGGTGATCTTTGCCGAAGGCACGCCAACCGAGAGTTTCCATTGCGGGCCCGAAGGTATTGCAAACCTCGACGAAGGCGCACGAGAAGAGCTGTTTTCCGTGTTCCCAAATCTGCGTTTCAGCGAAGAAGAAGTTGAGACTGGATTTCAAACTATCAGGTCTTGGGAACTGCGGGCGGCGGTGTCTTAACCGAACCTGTGTGCTGCGGTTCCGACTACAGCCTCCTTGGAAATCTTTGGTGTATTTCCACTGATTAGATCGGCCAATAGTTGGCTTGCGGCAGGCGATGTCTGCATCCCATACCCACCTTGACCCGCAGACCATACGAAACTTGGATCGCTCGCGGATGGCCCGATGACCAATTGCCGGTCGGGCGCAAATGTGCGCAGTCCAGCCCATGATGACAAAAGACGCGTTACAGGCTCGGTCACGTGCCTTTCGTAACGGTCAAGACCCTCTGCCAATGTCATGTCGTCTGCAAATGCATCGTGAGGTTCGACAGCTGTCTCATCGGCGGGGGATACCAGCAAAGCACCTGCATCTGGTTTTGCGTACCATGTTTCGCCCGGGCCAAAAATCATGGGCCAGCTTGATACATCGTGGCCACCTGGTGCGGGTATCCGTGCTATGGACCGACGTAGTGGCGTAAGCCCGATGGGGGCGATCCCAGCCATTGTTGCGATTTCATCCGCCCAAGCGCCTGCTGCGTTAATGATGTGACGTGCTTCGAAAACGTCGTTACCGGTTGTAACCGCCCAACCGCTTGGTGTCTTGCGAATTTCTGTCACGCCAGCCTTGGTCAATATCTTGGCGCCGTTCGCACGGGCTTTGCGGGCGAAGTTTTGGATCAGCAGATCGGTGTCGATATCGCGCGCGATCGTATCCATAGCGGCGTTTGTAACGATGGCTTTGTCTAATATCGGGACGATGGCGCAAGCCTCGTCCATCGAGATCGTGTGCATCTCAAACTCTGCCGCATCTTTGGTGAATTGCTCTTTGGTATCGGCTGTTCCGATGATCATTAGGCCACGTGGGCTAAGGACACCACCGTCTGTCTCGCTCAGGTAACCCGCGCTTGCTTTGTTCAGGGCGACAACAGCGGGCTTGCCGTAGTTAGGCTCAAACAGTGCGGCTGACCTGCCAGAGGCGTGGTAGGCCAGCGCGTCTTCCCGTTCAAGCACGACGGTGCTGCTCAAAGACGACAGGCGAAATGCAGCAGATGTGCCAGCAACGCCACCACCGATGATCAGAAAGTCGATCATGCCTCTTCGAGCCGATCTGTTGCGGGCGCTGGTGTTTGGCTAAGGGCTGTTACAGCCGCATACTGTGCTTCGGTCAGCTGCACGTCTGTAGCGGCAAGAGATGGGCCAAGCTGCGCAAGCGAGCTTGCTGATATGATGGGCGAGACCTTGGCAGGATGTGCCGCAACCCATGCAATGGCCAGCGTTGCAGGATGCATGCCCCATTCCGCAGCAAGCGCAGACAGACCAACCGCACAGTCGCGCATCCAGTCTACATTATAGCGTGCGGCGTAACGCGCATCCTCGGTCAGCCTACCTGTTTCACCAGCGGCATATTTGCCGGTCAGGAGACCGCCGCCAAGCGGTGAATAGGGGATAACGCTGATGTCTTGATCGGTGGCCATTGGGAAAAGTTCAACCTCGGCTTGGCGTTTCACAAGATTGAACATGGGTTGGATCGCGTCGATCCGCGTCCCAAAGCTCTGGGCGACAGCTTGTGCCTTCATGACTTGCCACGCGGCAAAGTTGGACACGCCAATATGACGGATCATGCCAGTTGATTGCCATTCAGCCAGCGTACTGAACGTTTCCTCAAGTGGGGTGTCGTCGTCAAAACGGTGGATATACATCAGATCAACGCTGTCGGTCTTAAGCTGACCGCGTGACTGGTCGAGGTGGGCAAGCATGTTCTTGCGATCAGCGCCGCCGTCATAGGACACTTTGGTCGCCAGAAAAATGTCGTCACGTTCCGCCGCGACAAGCTGGCCAGTGATCTGTTCCGATGCGCCGCCAGTATACAAAACGGCTGTGTCAAAGTGATTGATCCCAGCCGCACGAGCAGCATCATACATCGCCTTGCTTTCGGCTTCATCCGCTTTGCCACCAAATTGCATAGTCCCAAACGTGAGGGTCGAAACGGGTGTG
>JAWUXS010000072.1:0-26486 GCA_034111185.1 Paracoccaceae bacterium
CCTTCAGGCAAAACGCGGCAGCCACATCGTGATCACCACAATCATGTTCAACTTTATTGCCGCCGCTTTGCTGACCTTCCTGCTGATCGGCGCGCTTAAGGTCAAAGGCTCAATGGAGCCTGCAACAGCAAAGTTCCCAGAGGCCACACACCTGCCGTCGTGCCAAGACATGTTCAGCTTTGGCGAAACAACACTGTTCCGCGGCGCACCTGCCAACGTTGCATTCTTTATCGCTGTGGCCGCATGTTTCGCAATTTGGGCACTGATCTGGCGCACACGTCTGGGCTACGAAATTCGTGCATACGGTCACTCTGAAACTGCTGCCAAATACGCGGGCATTAGTCCTACAAAAATCATTATGGTCTCTATGCTGATATCGGGCGGATTGGCAGGCATGATGGCCGTAAACAACGTGCAGGGCGAAGCCGAGCGCTTGGTCCTGAACGCCGTCGAAGGTGCTGGCTTTATTGGTATCGCCGTGGCTTTGATGGGCCGCAGCCACCCGTTTGGTGTGTTCCTTGCCGCGATCTTGTTCGGGTTCTTGTATCAAGGCGGCGCAGAGCTTGCCCTTTGGACCAAGATCCCACGAGAAATGATCGTCGTAATCCAAGCTTTGGTGATCCTATTCACTGGCGCACTCGACGATATGGTCCGCGCACCGGTTGAAAAGCTCTTCCTTGCGATGCGCCGCAAACCCAACGCAGGCGAGGTATAGACCATGGATTTTCTCCTGCTTTTCCAAATCGAAGTTCTCGATAGCGCGCTACGCTCAGCCGCGCCTCTCTTGCTCGCATGTCTCGCGGGTTTGTTCTCAGAGCGCGCAGGCATTTTTGACATCGGCCTCGAAGGTAAGATGCTTATGGCAGCCTTTGTGTCGGCGGCGGTTGCTGCTGTTTCTGGCAATATCTGGTTGGGCCTGCTTGCTGGTGTCGGCGCGTCGATGCTTTTGTCTTTGATCCACGGCCTTGCCTCGATCACATTTCGTGGCAATCAGCTGATTTCTGGCGTCGCTATCAACTTTCTTGCTGCTGGCCTGACAGTTGTCATTGCCCAAAGCTGGTTCAAACAAGGTGGCCGTACGCCGTCGCTGCGCGAAGAAGGCTCGCGCTTTACAGGTATTGAACTGCCATTCGCCGAAAGCATCGGGCAAGTCCCCTTTATCGGTCCCGTCTACCAAGACCTGATTTCTGGCCACACGTTCTTAGTCTATATCGCCTTGCTGATGGTGCCGCTTAGTTGGTGGGTTCTTTATCGCACCCGCTTTGGCCTACGCCTGCGTGCTGTGGGCGAAAACCCAGCCGCAGTAGATACCGCCGGTGTGTCAGTTGTTGGGCTGCGTTTCTCAGCAGTGATGATCTGTGGCCTGCTGTGCGGTCTTGCTGGTGCGCAACTTGCCACCGCTGAACCTGCCGCCGGCTTTGTCAAAGACATGACTGCTGGTCGTGGCTACATCGCACTTGCTGCTTTGATCTTTGCGAAATGGCGTCCTTGGTATGCGCTTTATGCCTGCCTACTGTTTGGATACCTCCAAGCCATCGCTTTGCGCCCTGACTTGATTGAGAACGCACTTGGCTTCTCGGTACAGGCGCAACTTCTTGATGTTCTGCCATATATCCTGACCGTCATTATCCTTGCTGGTTTTGTCGGCAAAGCCATCCCACCTCGCGCGGGCGGAGAGCCTTATGTCAAAGAACGCTAAGGCACTTGCCGACACCATTCGCGGGTTGGCCGGATCAGAACCAGTGAAAATTGGTCTGATCCTTGGTTCTGGCCTTGGTCACATCGCAAACAGCGTAGACGGCGTGGCGATCCCTTATGGCGATCTGCCGGGATTTCCGCATGCAGGCGTATCGGGGCATAATCCGAACCTCGTGATTGGCGACCTTGAAGGTGTGCGCGTCGCGGTTTTTGGCGGGCGCGCGCATTATTACGAAAATGGCCGCAGTGACGCGATGCGCCTCCCGCTTGAGGTTTTGGCAGAACTGGGCGCGCATACTATGGTTGCGACCAACGCGGCTGGTTCAATGCGGGGCGATATGCCGACAGGCTCGATCATGAACCTGACAGACCACATCAACTTTTCCGGCCTCAACCCATTGATCGGCGAAACAACGGACCGCCGCTTTGTTCCGATGAAAGACTGCTACGACCCTGCCATCTGCGCCGCCTTGTCCGACGCTGCGGCACAAGCCGATGTCGAAATGCACAAAGGCGTGTACGCTTGGTATTCCGGCCCGTCCTTTGAAACAGTGGCCGAGATTAGGGCGATTGCCATGCTAGGCGCTGACGCCGTCGGCATGTCCACAGTCCCAGAAGTGATCCTTGCGAGGTTCCTTGGCCTGAAGGCTGCGGCGATTTCTTGCATCACCAATATGGCGGCTGGCATGTCAGACGAGTCGATCAGCCACGAGCACACCAAAGCCATGGCACCTGTCGGGGCCGCAAAGCTTGAACAGGTTCTGAGACTCTGGCTTAGGAAACAAGTCCAATACACCTAAAGGATTAGGTCCAATTTGCGGACAATGCTGCATTTGCAGCATTTTTTTTCGGCTCAGGGTTTGACTTGGCACTCCGAAAGGAGTTCTGTTCACACAGCGGCCCAAATGCCCGCTCGGAACGCCCATGCAAATTTATCTCCCTATCGCCGAGGTTTCGGTGAATGCCTTCTTGTTACTAGGACTTGGCGGTCTTGTAGGTATCTTATCAGGCATGTTTGGCGTCGGCGGCGGTTTTCTCATGACGCCGCTTTTGTTCTTTATAGGCATCCCGCCTGCTGTTGCCGTGGCAACCGAAGCAAACCAGATTGTTGCATCTTCATTCTCTGGCGTGCTCGCACACTTTAAACGCAAAACCGTCGACCTCCGAATGGGGACGGTGTTGCTTGTGGGCGGCCTTATCGGCTCGGCCATCGGTATCGTTGTGTTCAACTATTTGCGCGCGGCAGGTCAGGTCGATTTGCTGGTTAAGCTTTGTTATGTCCTGTTCCTTGGTCTTATCGGCTCTTTGATGTTTGTCGAAAGCCTGAATGCGATCCGTCGCGCGGGCAAGCCGGGTGCAGTGCCAAAGCGCAAGCGTCACAACTGGGTGCACAACCTGCCATTCAAAATGAAGTTCCGCGTCTCGGGTCTGTATATATCCGTCATCCCACCTGTTCTGGTTGGTGTACTGGTTGGTATTTTGGCGGCCATCATGGGTGTCGGCGGCGGCTTTATCATGGTGCCTGCGATGATCTATCTGCTGGGCATGCCAACCAAGGTTGTGGTCGGAACCTCGCTGTTCCAGATCATCTTTGTGACCGCATTCACAACAATGCTTCATGCGACGACAAACTTTACCGTTGATATTGTCCTTGCAGTTCTACTGTTGGTCGGCGGCGTAATCGGTGCGCAAATTGGCACACGCATCGGCGTTAAAATGAAGGCCGAACAGCTACGCATTCTGCTCGCAATCATGGTGTTACTCGTTTGCGGTAAACTTGCGTTTGATCTGCTTGTCCAACCAGCCGAGCTTTATTCGATCGGTACAGGAGGGGGCCACTGATGTTCCGTTTACTCGCCCTACTCCTTCTTACGGCCCTCCCCGCGCAGGCTGAGGAAATCGTTCTTGGCCTTAGCCGCGACGAAGTCGCCATCACCGCGACCTTCGATGGTTCCGAGATCCTGATCTTTGGCGCGATCAACCGTGACAGCGGCATCGTCAAAGAGGGCAATCTTGGTGTTATCGTCACTATCGCGGGTCCAAACAACAATCTGATTGTGCGTCGCAAAGACCGAAAATTAGGAATCTGGATCAACACAGAGGCAGTCGAAATCGGTATCGCGCCCTCGTTCTATGCCGTGGCGACGAACGCCCCCCTCACAGACATCTTGTCAGACTTCGAAGACGTGAACACCCGCATCAGCCTCAACCGCGCCATCCGTGCGATCGGTCCATCTGAAAACGGGGGCACCGACTTTGCCGATGCATTGGTGCGTATCCGCTCGTCTGAGGCGCTTTATCAAACCCTCGAAGGTGCGGTCAAAGTCGAAAACGATACGCTGTTCTACACAGACATCGCCTTGCCTGCGAACCTAACCGAAGGCGACTACACGGCTGAAATTTACCTGACACGCGGTGGTAAAATCGTCGATGTTTATGTAACGAAAATCCCTGTTCAAAAGGTCGGGCTTGAAAGGTGGCTGTACCGCCTCGCGCATGACAATGCGTTCCTCTACGGACTGATGTCATTGGCAATTGCCATCATCGCAGGCTGGGGTGCTTCAGCGATCTTTACAGCGTTCAAACGCTAAACAGCTCAGTCCAGCTCTTCGCTCGTTAGCTCAAGCGGAACTGGTGCCACGACAAGGTCATCAACGGTAAGCGGTGATGTCGGGCGACCCAAACGGTTTCGCACGACCCAGCGCAACTCTCGCTCAGCACGTGTGATCGCGACATAGGCCAATCGCTTCCACAGTGGTTGTCCCGCCTCAACACGGCCCATACGTGCGGCAATCTCAATATCAGGCGCAAAGACTTGCACGGTGTCCCATTGGGAACCCTGCGCCTTGTGGATCGTTACAGCCGCCCCGTGCAAGAATGTCGAACCCATCTTCGCTGCGAATGGAATAAACGGTTCTTCGTCGCCTTCACGCTCAATCTTAACAATCGACGCGGCAGACACCTGCGGGTCCATCGCACCCATTACGTGCAGTCGCGAAAACCCCGGCTTACGCCCAGGGCCGAGGTAGATGACCTGCGCGCCTTTTATCAAGCCGCGTGCCTCAAGGTCCAACCGCTTTTTACGGTGCTTTACGGGTAATTCAATTCCGTCGCAGATCAGCGGTTCGCCCTCCAGCAGCTCGTCCACAGGCGCATCAAACGCACCACGAAACGCATGGATCAGGCGTATCCGCGTCGCATTACGCCAAACAAGAACTGGCGAACGGGCCATCAGATCGGCCTCAACCCGCTGCGCTAAAACAACTCGCTCATCCTGCTCTGCAGCTGCTGCTACCAACTTCTCAAAAGCATAAAAATCAACCATCGGATCGGCCAAAGCATGCGCCAGATCAAGGATCGGATTTCCCGCATCCTGACGGTGAATACGTTCTAGCTTTTGGATACGTGCGGCGGGCAATGTTTCAAACACCATCCCACCCTCGGATTGCACCGGCGGCAGCTGCGCTGGATCGCCAAACAAAACCAAGGTCGGAAAAATCTCTTGGAGGTCAGCGAACTGCTTTTTGTCCAGCATCGAGCTCTCATCGACAAAGCCGATATCCAGTTCTTCTTCGCGCCGCTTCCATCCCGTAATAAAATCACTACCGCGCAGGCCCGCAGCAGCCAACGCCGCCGGGATCGAGGTGTTAGCCTGATAAGAGTTATAGGCACGATCAAGTGCGATTTCCGCCAGGCCTTCGATCTCGGGCCTCTCGCCCTGCCCTGCCAACCATTCGGCGACCCGTTCATAATCGGGATCATAGACGGGCGTATACAGAATACGGTGGATCGTCGTTGCAGGCACACCGTGGTTACGCAAGACCGAGGCCGCTTTGTTCGTTGGTGCCAAAATCGCCAACGTCCGGCGATCTTTGCGGCGCTTCCCCTCCCAATCACCCGAGATGATATCAACGCCCGCTTCTTCGAGCGCTTTGTACAAGCGCGCCAAAAGCATCGTCTTGCCAGAACCCGCTTTCCCTATGACGGCCATCACCGATGACGTCTCGGACTTGGGCGACATCAACAGACTATCGTCAAGATCAACACCAGCTTTGCGCAGCTCTGCAGCGACGTTATCCCATGCCTCAGCTTGGTCTTCGGAAAAGGTGATTGTGGTGGGTGTATTCATGGCGCGACACTAGCGCCCCACGTCTTGAGGTACCAGCCGTCAAGCCACCTTTGGCGCGCTGATTGGAACCCCACATGACCGCAAGAACCAATGCTCGGATACATCCGTTGATACCCCCGCGCGGCGCAGGACCTTTATACGATCCGTGTGTTCATATTGCCAAAGCCCGACACTGATCCGGTCGATCCCTTCACCACTGAAACCAAGCACCTTAGGTTGGGCACCAATCATGCGGTAGATACGGATCATCCTTGCATCAAAGACCCCTAACAAATGCGTCAGCCCAAAGTGACGCATCAATTCGCCCCCCCCTAACATTAATGCCGCAGCAATGTGGCTCGGTACGCCCTTGCTTAGGCAAAATCGCGTACACTCCCAAATTTTGGGATTATAAATAGGCCTTTCACCCAGCAGATGCTGAAAATGATCGTTCACCATGGTTGGCCCATCCAAAGGCAGGAACCGCATTGAACCGCCGTGCGATCCATCAGGCATAACCCAAATCACATACAGTGTATCGTCACGGTCGTATTCGTCCCGCTCTAGACCTGCGTCATCAACGGTAACATGCCATTTCAAACGACGTTTGAATTGATCCGCACGATCAACGTGCATAGACCGCTGCAGCTTGGGCCAATTTGCAATATCGCAGCCCCAGACATATCGAAGCATCTCACCCATCCTATGCACCAAAAAGATAGGCATAAGGATGTGTAATGTGGGCTTAAAAATGGTGATTGCACCGGACGCTTGGTTTAAGTGTTCAGTTCAATTGCCCGTTCTCGGGGCGTATTTCACGACCAGGCCATCCACCCTCGGCCGATTTTGCAGCCCCTCCAACGACGATTTGTCCGTCCAACAATGCTTTTGCGACAGCATGGATCGTATTGGCCGCACCCAACTTGAAACGTGCACTTTCGATGTAGGTGCGTAATGTGTGTTCAGAAATTGAAAGCATGCCAGCGACCTGTCCTCTGCCATAACCCATAGCAAGGAACGTCAGCGCATCAACTTCACGCGGGGATAAGATTCGAACTTGCTCGGGCAAACGGTCTTTCTCAAACTCCATGGCTTTTTGATTCAAGAAATGGGCGATCAAAATCAAATCACGCTGACGGGTAACTGTGAATTCTTTCCAAAAGTCATCGCTGCTATCGTGACTAATCGAGAAAAGAGCGAACTGCCCATTAGGGCCGCGGATCGGAACCGAGAAACCTTGATTGCCAACACCGTGTTCAATCGCATCTTTACGAAACGCACGCGCGCGCTTTGATGACCAATCTAGCATTTTCCAATCGACGGGTTGGAAGTGTTGAAAGCAACCGACAACGACGGGATCAATTCGCAGATAATCCTTTTCAGCGTAGCGTTGCGCCCAAACAGGATCATAGGTCCCAAATCCGTACTGCTCACCGTCGGAACTTACCCAGTGATAAACGACATGATCAATCTGATAAAAGTCGCGCAGATCCGCCATCAGGCCTTGGATTTCGTCAAGCGCTTGGGCCTGTTCCAACCTCAGTAGGAAGTCGTCTAATTCCAGCTTGTTCACCTTGCATCTGTTGTGATGCTACATGTTGCAGCGATCCGATTTCAGCCGCAGCAACGATGGAAGTTTTCTCAAGTTGCGCGGCGAGCAATGGCAAATCGTTTTGTTCGGCAAAGATATTTAGATCTACCAAGACGTTGATGATCCACTTATGTCCCATGTTAAAATTCTCCCGATTCGATTAAAAAGTAGTTAACATCGAAAGCCTAACACATCTTTAAGTTGTTTTACTGCCTTTATGCACTCCCCCATAAACGGTGAGACCTTTGGATTTAAACTATTGTAAATATTATATTCAGAAATTTGCACTCACCAAAAAGAAGGGAGCGGGCTTGATGGCCCGCTCCCGTTTAACTTGAAAGGTCCGATTCTGCGTTAAAAGGTCAACGCATCTTCAAATGTGCGCAAACCTGTGCGTGGCGCTTGGATCAAAACAGCCATATTCCCTGGCTTGTGCTCGTTCTTGCGCATCTTGGTGTGTGCCGCAGGAATATCGTCCCAACCGAATACTTCGGACATGCACGGATCAAGGCGCCTTTCTACCATCAGATGGTTCGCCGCAGATGCCTGTTTCAGGTTCGCAAAGTGGCTGCCCTGCAAACGCTTTTGATGCATCCACATATAGCGAACATCCAACGTCAAATTATAGCCAGTCGTACCTGCACAAATCACAACCATACCGCCGCGCTTACACACGAATGTTGAAACAGGGAACGTCGCCTCGCCTGGGTGTTCAAACACCATGTCGACGTTATTGCCCTTACCTGTGATGTCCCAAATTGCTTTGCCAAATTTGCGGGTCTCTGAGAACCACGCTTTATATTCATCCGTGTTGACGGTTGGCATCTGCCCCCAACAATTAAAGTCGTTACGGTTGATCACGCCTTTCGCACCCAACGACATCACAAACTCACGTTTGCTTTCATCGCTGATCACACCAATCGCATTTGCGCCAGCAGTGTTGATCAATTGGATCGCATAGGATCCCAATCCGCCAGACGCGCCCCAAACCAAAACGTTTTGCCCCGGCTTCAGGTCATGCGGCTCGTGTCCGAACAACATCCGGTATGCCGTAGCAAGCGTCAGCGTATAGCACGCGCTTTCTTCCCACGTCAGGTGCTGCGGACGTGGCATCAATTGTTGCGACTGCACGCAAGTGAACTGTGCGAATGATCCGTCAGGCGTCTCGTAGCCCCAGATCCGTTGGGATGGCGACATCATCGGGTCCCCACCATTACAATGCTCGTCATCACCGTCGTCTTGGTTGCAATGGATGACCACTTCGTCGCCGACTTTCCAGCGCTTCACCTTATCACCAACCGCCCAAACAATGCCCGACGCGTCAGAACCTGCGATATGGTAATCAGCTTTGTGAACATCAAAAGGGCTGATCGGAATGCCTAGACCTGCCCAGACGCCGTTGTAATTAACGCCAGCAGCCATCACCATAACCAACACTTCGTTGCTATCAGGGGTTGGGCAATCCACGATTTCGACTTCGAACGCCTGATCTGGTTCGCCATGACGCTCGCGGCGGATTGTCCATGCTTGCATTTTCGCCGGCACGTGACCGAGGGGCGGCATTTCGCCCACGTTATACAGGTCTTTCTTAGGTGCAGCGTATGCGTTTTCGCCAGTCGTTAGATCGAGGGCCATGTCCGTCTCCATCACAAAATCCAGAATTGCCGCACCGCAGAATCGGCGCGTCTTGGGGCTTTGATAATTTCGAGAACGAAAGAAAGCAACACCACGGCGGACGTTTTTGTAATTTTATGTCCGCCGCGGCGCAGCGTCATCTACCGAATGGTGAAAGTACTAATCGCACAAACGTTGATGTTATTCTCAACGCGTTGCGTGCCATTCTCGAAAACAACTTTGAAATCGAAGTTACATGCGCCGGTGCCGTCATCAAAATTGACGTTCCAATCCGTGCCAGAGCGGAGAATATTAGAACCCAAAATGTCCTCTTCCCAAGAATTGGTCGACACCCGAGAGCCATAGAATTCCCAAACGGTTTGCCCGCTCAGGTTCCGAATGGTCACAACGCGGTTTAAACCGTCACCGCCGCTGCCGCTTACTGGCGCACCAGTTCCGCTACATGCAGCGAGGCCTGCTGAGAGCGCAACCGCGCCGATAAGATGTTTAAGATGTTTAAGATGAATTGTCATAAGATGTCCTTTCGAGTCGCAACTGACAAAATGTGTATACATAATACCCGTGCGATTTGATTCCTGACAACACCCAGTCCGAAATTAGCGACTATTGGCCAGTTTCGCCAAAGTGATGCGCAATTGTATTTGCATAATACGCTAAGATATCGCGCCCCTCTTCGGTGACGCTCACTTGCTCTCCGTTCAACTCCAAGAACCCGCGCAGCGCAAACCGCTCGAGCGTCTGCGCGACTAATGGTTCAGCCTTACGTCGCGGTGTTGGCATCTTACGCTTGGTCAAGTCAGCCAAGGTCTTTTCAACTTCGGCGGTCAGCGCCGCTTTGGTCGTGGCCCCTGAATTCAGAATGACATGCGCCATCAACGGACTAGCAAGTACAGGCACCACAGCAGCGATACGCTTCATCAATTCCGTTGCAACGGCTTCGGTCAATTCAGGATCATCAGACGCAAAACTGCTCAACTCAAGCGGCGTGCCGAACCCAACAGATGCCGTGCCGAACCCTTTGAAACGCCCGCTTAACCGACCCCAAATATGCAGAACAGTCCCTTTGAGGACCGAGAAAACAGATGGTCGGAACCGCCGCACACCCGTTGTATTCGCCCTGACTAGGAATTTGTCTTCAAAGATCCGGTCATAGTTGAGGCCAACGGGAACAAATATCACGTCACGGCTATCGCTATCGCGATCAGCCACAATATAGTTCAAAAGCCCCAGCTTTGGTGCGCCCAAATGCCCTGTCAGGCTTAGACCACCTTCAGGGAACATCGCTTGGGTCACGCCCGCATTCGTCGCCATTTGCACATAACGTGCCAGCACGCGACGGTATAACAAACCCCGTGATCGACGCCGAATAAAGTATGCACCCATAGCACGGATCAAAACAGACAATGGCCAAACCCGCGCCCATTCACCCACCGCATAAGACAGCGCGCCAGAGCGGCTAACCAGGTAGGTAACCAAAACATAGTCCATATTGCTACGGTGGTTCATCACAAAAATGACCGTCGCATCAGGATCGATCTTCTCAAGCGCTTGTCGGTCAAAACTACCTAGGCGAACGCGGTAGAACGCCTTTGACAGAAACTTGGACAGGCGCGCACCAACTGTGAAATAGGCAGTCGCAGAAAACGAGGGCACAATTTCGCGGGCATAGCGTCGTGCTTGCTCGAACGCGACGTTTTCAGGGATGTTCTCTTTGTGGGCATGCTCAACAATCGCCTGCGTTACACGCGGATCATAAAGCAGCCTTTGGATCATGTCGTAACGACGTGCCAGCTTGAACGGCTCAATCGGGCGCTGCAGCTTTGTATTTAACTGGGCCACCAAACGCTCAGCCCGTTTGCGAAAAAACCAACGGACCGACGGAAACAAAAAATGCGAAGCAAATGTCACAGTTGCGAAAAGCAGAATAAGGATGAACGCCCAAATGGGCATGGAAATCGTTTGCGTCATTGCGTGACACTATTGCGAACCCAACGTCAGGTAAATCCCGTGAAATCATTCATATGCCGCAGTGCAGCGCGTTGACAACCTCACAAAATGACCGATATGTATCCACTAGCGTAATATTATTGCGCGCACTGATTCAGGAGCCGCCACATGTCGCAGACGCAGCAAAAAGATCGCCCATGGTTGTTCCGCACCTATGCCGGTCACTCAACCGCGTCCGCGTCCAACGCACTCTACCGTGGTAACCTAGACAAGGGTCAGACGGGCCTTTCAGTCGCCTTCGATCTGCCAACCCAAACCGGCTATGACAGCGACCACGTGCTTGCCAAAGGCGAGGTCGGCAAAGTTGGCGTACCAGTCAGCCATCTTGGCGACATGCGCGCACTTTTCAACGATATCCCGCTTGAGCAGATGAATACCTCGATGACAATCAATGCAACCGCCCCTTGGTTGCTGTCCCTCTACATCGCTGTGGCCGAAGAACAGGGCGCAGACATCACCGCCCTTCAGGGCACCGTGCAAAACGACATCATCAAAGAATACTTGTCGCGCGGCACATATATCTGCCCGCCTGCCCCGTCTTTGCGGATGATCACAGACGTCGCGGCCTACACACGCGAATACCTTCCCAAATGGAACCCGATGAACGTCTGTTCTTACCACCTACAAGAGGCCGGTGCGACACCCGAGGAAGAGCTGGCATTTGCCTTGGCGACAGCAACTGCCGTCCTCGACGATCTGCGCAACAAAGTTCCAGCCGAGAATTTTCCGCAAATGGTTGGTCGTATTTCATTCTTTGTGAATGCAGGTATTCGGTTCGTCACCGAGCTGTGCAAGATGCGCGCGTTTGTTGAGCTGTGGGATGAGATTTGCCGCGACCGTTACGGTGTCGAAGACGCGAAATACCGACGCTTTCGATATGGTGTTCAGGTCAATTCACTTGGATTAACCGAACAGCAGCCCGAAAATAACGTCTACCGCATTTTAATTGAAATGCTTGCAGTAACCCTTTCCAAAAATGCCCGCGCCCGCGCCGTGCAATTACCCGCATGGAACGAAGCCCTTGGGCTGCCACGCCCATGGGATCAACAATGGTCGCTGCGCATGCAACAAATCCTCGCGTATGAAACGGACCTTTTGGAATACGACGATCTATTCGTCGGGAATCCCGCCATTGACCGCAAAGTCACATCTCTCAAAGAGGGCGCACGCGCTGAATTGAAACAGATCGACGAAATGGGCGGCGCTGAACAAGCGATTGCCTACATGAAGGGGCGCCTTGTCGAAAGTAATGCAAAACGCATTGCAGGAATTGAATCGGGTGAGACAACAGTCGTCGGCGTTAACAAATGGCAATCGGGTGAACCATCCCCGCTTACTGCAGGTGACGATGCAATCATGACATCAGACCCCGCTGCCGAGGCCGATCAACTTGGGCGACTTGCCGCATGGAAATCAGACCGCGACGCAGATGCGGTTGCTGCGGCACTGGCTGCATTAGCTGCTGCTGCAAAAGACGGCAGTAACATCATGCCGCCCTCAATTGCCTGTGCCAAAGCAGGTGCAACAACAGGGGAATGGGCCGATGTGATACGTGCCGCCTTTGGTCAATACCGCGCCCCAACAGGCGTCAGCCGCAGCCCGTCCAATCGAACCGAAGGCCTTGATGAAATCCGCGAAGACGTCGACCGCGTAAGCGTCGCATTAGGTCGGAGGCTCAAATTTCTTATTGGCAAGCCCGGCCTTGATGGCCACTCAAACGGAGCCGAGCAAATTGCGGCCCGCGCACGTGACTGCGGCATGGATATTACCTACGATGGTATCCGCATGACACCAGAGGAATTGGTCGACGCCGCCGAAAACGAAGACGCACATGTAATCGGACTTTCTATTCTCTCGGGATCGCATGTGCCACTTGTTACGGAAACACTTATGCGTCTCAAAAAAGCAGGATTATCACATATTCCCGTCGTAGCTGGCGGCATCATCCCCGAAGACGACGCCGCACGCCTATTAGATCTTGGAGTCGCGCGCATTTATACTCCTAAAGATTTTGAATTGAACCGAATTATGGCCGACATTGTAAAGCTAGTCGATCCAACAGATGTTTCGGCCCATTAGTCAAAGTCCTTTCCCAGAAAGGATTTTTGCTGTACTCGATTTGACATCAGCCCGCAGTCACTACGTATTTAATGTTGTTGTAAATGGGCCGCCACACTCGGAGAAATAAAATGAAATTCAACCTTAAGGCTATGTCCAGAAAAGAGCTCGAAAAGCTTGCTTCTGACGTCGAAAAGGCAATGAGCAAAGTAAACGACCGCAAACTCAAGGTAGCCCGTGAAGCTGCGGCTAAAGCCGCCGCTAAACATGGTTTCAGCCTTGAAGAGCTGTCGGGTGCTCCTGCTCCTGCTAAGAAAGCACGCGCGAAAACCGGACCCAAAAAGGTCTCACCGCCAAAGTACTGCAACCCGTCTGATGCTGCCCAAACATGGACAGGCAAAGGTCGGAAACCTGAATGGTTCAAGACTGCTGTTGAATCTGGAACAAATCCAGAGACTTTGGAAATCTAAATTAGTTACCCAAAACGTTGCCCAGCTGTTGGAATGAATAGCTGGGCGATACAATTCCAAGTTGCCCTTGAACAAAGCGCTAATCGTGGAAAAGGCAGCCGATTCCACACAATTGCGAAACGTGCCTTTCGGCGATTTGGACATACCAAAGTCTGTCACCAAGCGTAGCGATATAACCATTAACGCCTTCGCGCAAATCCCCCATCACGTCACTGACGCTTGTCAATTCTTTACAAAATGCAACTGAACGGGCGCCATGCGTATGATACGACGCAACGACAACAGATGGGCTGCTGGGGGATTGCGCCAAACAGGTCCCATTGCTACCGCGCGTTGCAGGTGTTGCAATCAATCGCCCAGACCTATCGCGCCCTATGTATCCGCAATATTCAACGTTTTCTTGGATTGAACCGGGCGGCACTTGCCCAAGTACACTTTGAATGAGCACAATTTCATCTTGTGATTGCGCCGTCGCAATGTCCGGCAATTGCGCTCAGGCCAGCGCGACGAAAACCCACTTTGCTATCATTAGCCAACCCATAAAACTAACGACACCAAGAGAGATCATTTCGATACTCTACACCAGACCAAAACAAAGATACTATTTTGCAAACAAGGAGTGATGATCAGATGAGCTTACATATCGGTGCTGAAAAAAGCGAAATCGCTAAAGTCGTTCTCATGCCGGGCGATCCTTACCGCGCCAAATGGGCAGCAGAAACATTCCTAGAGGATGTTAAATGCGTCAACGAAGTACGGGGTATGTTGGGATTTACAGGTACTTGGAACGGTCACCGCGTGACAATCCAAGGATCAGGCATGGGCATGCCATCGCTATCTATTTATGCGAATGAATTGATCCGCGAATACGATGTGCAAACGCTAATTCGCGTAGGCTCGTGCGGTGCGATGCAACCCCATGTTGGCATTCGCGATGTCATCATTGCAATGTCGGCCAGTACGCTGTCGACACCGTCGCTTGGGATGTTCAAAGAATTGAACTTTGCCCCCACCGCTGATTACGGATTGTTGGCAGCCGCTGTTGCTGAGACAAACAAACGCGGGATTAGGACACATGTCGGCGGAATCTATTCGTCGGATGTATTTTATGATGAACGCCCCGACCTAAATACTGAAATGACCCGCCATGGCATCCTCGCTGTCGAGATGGAGGCCGCAGAACTATATACGCTTGCTGCACGTTACGGACGACGCGCGCTTGCAGTTCTTACGGTTAGCGACCATCTTTTGACGCACGAAGCACTTCCCTCTATTGATAGAGAAAAGACATTTGGTGAAATGATTGAAGTCGCACTTTCCGCGGCATTTTTAACTTAATTAGGTATTTTAAATTTTGAGTAGATTTCTATTTTGCTTGTCGCCTACTTTTTTGGCGACAGCGTGTACACAAGTGGCAGAGCAAGCCCCACATGCATTGGGCTCGGCTTTCGTTCAACTTGAGACTGCAGGCGATCTTACTGTCCCATTGATCGACAGCGATGATCGCCGTGGCAACGTTGCGGGCGCATTCGCATTTGCAACTGGTCGCGAGATCGGCACAGGAGTTGCACGCGGCTACGCGGCACTTCAACCCGACGCCAGTGTCACTGCTGCTCCCTCTGGCTCAGCAACTTATGATGCTGCATTCGAGGGGGCAATCATCAACAAGATCGTTGTGACGGATGATACCCTCGAAGGTAGCAATAGCCTTTTTTCTGGCAACATTACTCTGACTGCTCAATTCGATGACGGCACGCTGTCAGGCAACAGCGATTCCGAATTCAACAATGGGCTGATGGTCGTCGGTCAAATCACCGACCAAGCTCTAACTGGTAATGTCATGTACCGCGGTATCCACGGAGAACTGACAGGCTTGATCGGTGGCGATCAGGTAATTGGTGCATTCCATGGCTCAAGCGAAGACACGGTTTATGCAGGCGGCTTCGTAGGCCCCGTCTCCCCCTAGCGTCCGTGACTACGGTCGTATCCATTTGGCAAAGGTGCTGACCATCCGCACAAAGCATCTTCTTGCGGCTGCCAAACCTCCATCAACAACGGATAGCATGCTGCCGTATCGCTTGAATGCTCCGCACTACAATCCCCACCGGGGCATGCACTCAGAACAGCAAGCAGGTCAATCTCGGCAAACAGCTCGAGGTAATCACCCGGCCTAACTGGGCTTGATTTCATAAAGTACTGTCCGGTATCGCGCGTAAAACCAGTACACATGAATACATTCAAAACGTCATGCACATGAACTTCGGCTTCCTTAAGCGTGATACCTTGATCATCCGCCAAAGCCCGCGTCAGGTTGGAATGGCAGCAATGATGGTACTGCGACCCCGCCAATAAGTTTCCGGTATATGGATCGCAACGCGTGCCAATTACATCGTGAACCGAGCCGCCAAAGCTGTCGATCCCATACCAACCCAGACTGTCATCTGAAACAGTCGCCATCGGGCGCAGCGTTGGGAACCCAGACCACAACCTGTCGCCTGTCGTCACATGTGTGCCATGCAATGCGCGGGTCTTGCCGGAATAGAACCTCTCACTCAGATCATTGGCATTAAACAAATTCAAATCGCCGACCTGCGATCCCTCAACGCTCACGATCCGTAAAAAGTTGCCAGCAGGAATTGTCAGAGAGCCCGCATCACGCGCAGGCACGGTGACGGACCCGACTTTTACAGCACCAGTGCGTGCTGTTTGATACGTAGCCAGATCGGGCTGGGGCAACGTATCTGTTGGATAGCAAATGACAGGTTCAATGGCCCGTCGGGCATCGGCATCATGGGGGGGATTGGTCTGTTTCATACCTGCAATATGATAGGAAATGTTTTGCTAACGCTAGTAGCTAGAGCGCGCTTGCAGCCTAAAAACAACGCCGGTCGCAAATTCAAAACGTGTGAACAAAGACTCAGTCCACCCATGAAAGTTTAGATTTGGTACGAGATTCCAGTTCAATGTTGACATAATACACGTCAAGCGAGACTCTGAGCAAAAATATTGAGAGCGCAGGATCATGAAAAAAACCACAGCCCTATTGTTCGCATTCACCTCACTTGCTTTGGCGGCTTGCGAAGAGGTGGCAGCCCCAGCAACTGTTGATGCTGTCACAACACGCGCATCTACAGTCACACCAAGTGCGGCAGGCACATTCGCCGAAGATCTGATCGACCCACAAGGGCGGCAAATCTCTGACGCTAGCGGGAATGGTTACGCCTATCAGGTCGGCATCAATGCAACGCAGACAGGCCTTGTTGCGCGCGCAGGGCTCTTGCCTGGCACCGCAGTTACGACAGCCGCGCCTGCAGTGGGCAGTGCCAGCATGGCAGGCATCTATGAACTTCGGACTATCTCTGGCGCGTCAATTGTTGATGGAGAGCTTATCAGCACACCCGATTTCGTTTCTGACGAAATAACCCTCGTTGCGGATTTTTCGAACGAGACACTCACAGGATCGAGCGGGGCGCTAACCATCAACGGAATCTTCGACGCCGGCGTGTTATCGGGCACAGCTAGCTACGGCACGATCAATGGCACTTTGTCCGGTGTTGTCGGCGCAGACCAAGCTGTTGGCGCGTTCCAAGGCAGTAATACAGATTCAGTCATGGCAGGCGGCTTCCAAGTTTCAGAGTAAATCCTTTGAAAGCGCTGACATAATAATCAAGACATTTTCGATCCTCGTCGTAGATCGATCCTAGAAACAAGAAAGGCCCCGCCAATTTGGCGGGGCCTTTCTTGTTTAGCTGAGTGTTAGATCAAACGACCCGCTCAACCATCATTTCCTTGATGTGCGCGATTGCCTTGGCTGGGTTTAAACCCTTCGGGCATGTCTTTGCGCAGTTCATAATCGTGTGGCAACGGTACAGCTTGAACGGATCTTCCAATTCGTCCAAACGCTCTCCCGTGGCTTCATCGCGGCTGTCGATGATCCAACGATACGCATGCAACAACGCAGCTGGGCCGAGGTACTTATCGCCATTCCACCAGTACGACGGGCACGATGTTGAACAACATGCGCACATGACACACTCGTACAAACCATCAAGCTTCTCGCGGTCATCGATCGACTGCTTCCACTCTTTCGCGGGACGGTTCGTCTTTGTCTCAAGCCACGGCATGATTGATGCGTGCTGCGCGTAAAAGTGCGTCAGATCAGGGATCAGATCCTTGATGACAGACATGTGCGGCAATGGGTAAATCTTGATATCACCCTTCACTTCGTCAACGCCGTAAATACACGCTAGCGTGTTGATCCCGTCGATGTTCATCGCGCAAGATCCGCAAATACCTTCGCGACATGAGCGGCGGAACGTTAGTGTCGGGTCCATCTCGTTCTTGATCTTGATCAGTGCGTCCAAAATCATCGGACCGCAGCTATCCATATCGACGAAATATGTATCTAGCGACGGGTTCTTACCGTCGTCAGGGTTCCAACGATACACCTGCACCTTACGCAGATTGGTCGCGCCCTCTGGCTTTGGCCACGTTTTGCCCGTCACCATGCGGGAGTTCTTAGGGAGTGTCAGTTGTACCATGTCGTCTCCTCTGGGCCATTGGCCCTTCGTCTATCTGGCCCGCCGTAAATCCAGCGGAATTGTGGGTAGTTCGCCGGTGCGGTTAAACCAACACCGGTCGTAAACAGTCTCGGGCGCGATGCCCTGAATATAATTGCTTGTGATGCCGATCTCGGCGCGGCTAAAGCCACCGGAATTGCTGTTGGCACCAACAGTCACGCGCCCAGTTGGGCCCGTCGCACCGCGCGCCTGCTCTGCACAAGTTTGCGCGAGAACTTGGGGATCAACGGGAATATCTGTGCATGCGGATAAAACGCCAACCATCATCGTAAAGGTGATCAACGCACGCATCATCGCATAGATCCTACGCAATAGCTGACGCCACCTTGCATGACACCCCGGTTTGCCACGCATCCCGACGGCCTTGGTTGGGTCCGTGAAACCGTCGCAGCGGGAACCCGCGCCAATGGCACCGTTGTCAGATCAATCAAAGGAGCAAGCGTGCCCGAGCCGCCAGCCGATGCTTGGACAATGCAGCCATTCATCTGCTGCGCGATGTCAGCAGACATCTGCCCGCCTGTAGAACCGTTTAAGCCAAAGTTCGCACGACACGTCTGTTGAGCTGCAAAGCCAACAGAATCCAAAGGTACAACGCTTGGGGCTTGCGCCCCAAGACAACCGCTAAGAAGCGCGGCGCACCCAAGATATGTCAGCCCAGCAAAGCGCATTAGAACGTGCGTTCTTTCGGCGCGATTTTCTTAAGGCTAATACCACCCTCTTTCTCAGTTGAGAGAGGCTTGGTGATAACCGGACGATGGGTCAGATCAACCTTAATGCCGTCGACGCGGCTGATCGTGTGAACACGCCAGTTCTCATCGTCGCGTGTCGCATAATCCTCATGGGCATGCGCACCACGGCTTTCCTTGCGGGCCTCAGCGCCAACAATCGTGGCAAGCGCGTTTGGCATCAAGTTTGTCAGCTCAAGCGTTTCCATCAGGTCCGAGTTCCAAACCATCGAACGGTCCGTCACTCTGATAGCATCCATTTTGCCAGCAACCGACGTCATCTTCTCGACACCTTCTTTCAAGGTTTTGTCGGTGCGGAACACAGCTGCATCTGCCTGCATTGTCTTTTGCATCTCGAGGCGCAGATCAGCCGTGCTAACGTCGCCTTTTGCGTGGCGCAGGCCGTCAAAACGATCAAACGCTGCATCAACAGACGCTTGGTTCAGCACAGGGTTAGACGCTGCACGATCCACAACTTTACCAGCTTGGATAGCCGCAGCGCGGCCAAACACAACAAGGTCGATTAGTGAATTTGAACCAAGACGGTTCGCACCATGCACAGAAGCACAGCCCGCTTCGCCCACAGCCATCAGACCCGGCACAATCGCGTTCGGGTCTTTGGCGGTCGGGTTCAGAACCTCACCGTGATAATTCGTCGGAATGCCGCCCATGTTATAGTGCACAGTTGGCAGCACTGGGATCGGCTCTTTGGTGACATCAACACCTGCAAAGATGCGCGCGCTTTCAGAAATACCCGGCAGACGTAGGTTCAGCGCCTCGGACGGCAGGTGGTTCAGGTTCAGGTGGATGTGATCCCCTGACGCGCCAACGCCGCGACCTTCGCGGATTTCCATCGTCATACAACGCGAAACATAGTCGCGCGGTGCAAGGTCTTTATAGTTCGGCGCATAACGCTCCATAAAGCGCTCGCCTTCTGAGTTGGTCAGATAACCACCCTCACCGCGTGCGCCCTCGGTAATCAAACAACCCGCGCCGTAAATACCGGTCGGGTGGAACTGAACGAATTCCATGTCCTGCAAAGGCAAGCCTTGGCGTGCAACCATGCCGCCGCCGTCGCCCGTACATGTGTGCGCTGATGTGGCGCTGAAATACGCGCGGCCATAACCACCAGTCGCCAAAACAACAGTCTTCGCATTGAAGATATGCATCGTGCCGTCATCAAGTTTCCAAGCGATGACGCCCTGACACACACCGTCTTCGGACATGATCAGATCAAGCGCGAAATATTCAATGTAGAACTCAGCCTGCTGCTTGAGCGATTGACCGTAAAGCGTGTGCAGGATTGCGTGGCCTGTCCGGTCAGCGGCTGCACATGTGCGCTGTACTGGTGGGCCTTCGCCGAATTCTGTCGTGTGACCACCAAAGGGGCGCTGATAGATGTTGCCCTCTTCGGTACGTGAGAATGGCACGCCATAATGCTCAAGCTCGTAAACCGCCTTTGGCGCCTCACGCGCGAGGTATTCCATCGCATCAGTATCGCCCAACCAGTCAGATCCTTTGACCGTGTCATACATATGCCACTGCCAGCTATCCGGCCCCATGTTACCAAGCGAGGCAGCAATGCCACCCTGCGCCGCAACAGTGTGCGACCGTGTTGGGAACACCTTTGAGATACAGGCAGTTTTTAGACCCTGCTCTGCCAAGCCAAGCGTCGCGCGCAAGCCAGCACCGCCGGCCCCCACAACAATGGCGTCATAGTAATGGGTTTCATATTCATAAGCAGCCATCAGACGTCTCCGGACGGATTAAAGGGCGGTATTCAAAAGGCGAGGCGCAGAACGGACAAGATGCCCAATGCAGCCGCACCATAAGACAGGCAGATCATCGCGATGATCAAAACTTTGCGGGCCACACCGTGGACATAGTCCTCGATCAGTGTTTGGACACCTTTACGGAAGTGGAAAAAGCCAACACCCAAGGTCAACACAGCAATCACAGCTGGGATTGGCCGTTGGTAGTACGCCAAAACCTCTTCGTAAGAAGACCCAAGGATCCAGCCAAAGCTAAAGATAAATGCAGGGATCAAGAACAGCAAAGCCACGGACGTTACCATCATCATCCAATGATGCTCGGTGCCTGACTTTGCAGAGCCTGTGCCTTCGGCGCGTTTGCGGTCGGTCATAAATGCCATTGGATCAGCCCCCTACGTCACGACAATTGTGAAAATGGTAAGAAGCACGGTGCCGATGATCATCATCACACCCATCGCCTCGGCCTTTTCGATATCAAGACCGTAGCCAAGATCCCAAACAAGGTGCCGCAAGCCGCCAAGTGTATGATACCACAAACAAGCAACTGATCCGAACAGAACCAAGTCACCAAACCAGCTGGTGACAAAGTTGTTGGCAGTCGCAAACGCCTCTGGTCCAGCTGCGGCTGCAGCAAACCACCACACCACCATCAATGCGCCAACCAACAAGGCATTGCCTGTGATCCGAACAAAGATCGAAGTGATCGACGTCAACTGTGGACGGTAGATCGTCAAATGCGGTGAAAGCGGGCGATTGCCCCGGTTCACATCAGCCATATTGGTTCCCTTTTTGCGGGCCACCCAGCAGGGCAGCAGCTTTGTTCCTTGATAGCAACATTCCGTAGCCAGAGTCACGTAGACGAAGGTAGATAAAATATGAAAAATTGGAGCAGTGTGCAAAATACTTGCCATTTGTGATCACACGTTACCAAAGTGTGATCACAAACTTACGCTTACGCAGAACCAACTAAATCACTTAAGTAAATGCAGCTTTGCGAACGGGCACATTCCTGACCTTAGTGTCCTGACTAACGTCGTGACATAAACTGCGGTGCAACGACGCCTTTAAAACAGCGCGGAAAGAACGGATAACTGTCCGTCGCAAAATACGTATACGTGCCATTCATCATCGCACCGTTGCAGGCGTCTAGGTTCCCAGACCCCGTTTTGAATTCGAAATCTTCCTCAAATAAACCGTCATATGCGCCAAACGGTGCTGTTGGGCGGCTTCCGCGCCTAAGACCCCACGAAGACTGTACTGCATCGGGTCGATAATGAATTTCGAACCCATCCGGTGCGTAGCCAATCAATGTACCACCTTGCGTGGCCAAATAATCAGCAGAAACCCCGTGATAGTGATAAAGCCCAGACCGATCGACGTGGGCATTCTGCGTATCCATGCCAAGACTGCGGGGATTGTGCATTGCTTGTTGCCGCCATTCGGATGGCTCATGCCCAATATTCCGCCGCCCGTTTGGATCGTAGTACCCAGCAGTGTAAGGCCGGATCGGCACACCAGTAACGGAAACACCAACAGTCATTAGGCCAGTCGTTACCGTATTTGCCATTTGCGGATTCGTCGGAAAACAAAACTCAAGGTTCTGCTGGCGAAAGCCATTCGGGTTCGCACGGTTCGGAAACGTGCCCATTTCGTGATTGGGCGCACCGTTTGATGTGATGCAAGTTGATGCACCGACAACCTTGGCGTCTGATACATTATCATGTGCAAGCGTGACTGCGGGCAAGCAAGCGACGATTACAACGCAAAGCGCCTTGGTTCCGAAATTGGGCAAATCCTGCCTCCTCAACATAAGATACTCGTACTATTCTACGTGCACACTGCACCCTTCCGGCGCGTACGCCTAAACCGGCATTAACGCCCAATAATCCAGATCAAGCAGGACATCCGGCAGATATTTACCGTCTTCACCACGCAACGGCCCAGCCGTGCCTTTTGTCGCCACCAACCGCAACCTTATCGCACCAACGCCTGGTGCATCAGTTTCGGCAATGTCTAACACCTCGGACCAAGCGCGGACTGTATCCCCTGCAAAACAAGGGTTCGCATGCGCGCCACCGTTCAATGCGACAATCATCTGCGCATTCGCGAGACCGTTGAACGACAATGCACGCGCCAGCGAAATCACATGCCCACCATAGATCAGGCGTTTCCCATCCGGTCGGTTCGTCGCGTCGAAATGCACCTTGGCAGTGTTCTGCCATAGGCGCGTGGCCAGCATATGTTCGGCCTCTTCGACGGTCACACCATCAACGTGGTCGATAATTTCGCCCACTGCATAATCGCCCAAACGGTGCGGCTCTCCCGCCAGCGCAAAATCGTAGTCCGTGAAATCGAGGCCCTTAGGGATTACCAGATCCTCAACAGACACAGCCTTGGCCAGTTCAGGGATCACAGGCGCAGGCGCAGGACCATCGCCGCGTTTGCGCACCATAACCCAACGCACATAGGACATCAGGATTTCGCCGTGCTGGTTGCGACCCGTCGTGCGCACCCAAACAACACCGGATTTCCCGTTAGAATTCTGCTTAACCCCAATCACTTCACTTTGAGATGTGATCGTATCACCCGGCCAAAGCGAGGCTAGCCAGCGCCCCTCGGCATACCCAAGGTTCGCCACGGCGTTCAACGACACGTCAGGCACGGTCTTACCAAACACAGTGTGGAACGTGATTAGATCATCCAATGGACTAAACGGCAGTCCACAGCTTTGGGCGAATTGATCCGATGAATGCAGCGCGTGTCGTGCAGGGTAAAGCGCGTGATATAACGCCCTCTCGCCCATCTTGATCGTACGCGGCACGGCATGTGTGATCGCATCGCCAACGGCATAATCCTCAAAGAACCGCCCCGCGTTCGTTTTTGTACCCTTAGCCACTATTGCTGGCCCAGCTTCATGTCAGCCGAATATGGGGCATCCACATCTTTGGTCACCGCTTGCCCGCAACGCATCACGCCATTTGCATGATCGAATGCATATGTCGGCGACCCGTGCAGCTCCCACCCTTTTGACAAAGCAAGCGATACCTTGTGGCAGAATTCCGAAGTGTCATCTTCGGTCAAGAGACGGTAAATTTTCATGACTTATCCAAACGGGTTATACCCAAGTAAGATGTGAATAGTGCTGACAATCAGGACCACAACAATGGTCACAACCACAGCCGTGATTTCCTTTCTGCGCGGTGCAGCTGGCAATGGCGTCCAAGGTCCCTCAGCCGCACTAAGCAAACGTGCGTGCACAATTGCCCATGCCAAAAGTCCGCCAAACAGAACAAAGGACGGCGTGTCGCCATTCACAAGCAGGTGGGCAATCGCCCATATCCCAAATCCAGTCAGCTGCGGATGGCGAATTTTACGGCCCAGCCAGATCTTAACGCCCTTGGCAGCACTTGCTGCGTAGCAATAGAACGCGAAAACCATCAGCAGGTTATTGATGCCGGTCATTGCTGGTGTGCGCCCCCAATAAACCGTCCCTTCGGCAGAACGGTATCCCAGCACCATCAATACAACGCTGGTCAGGATGATAAGGGACATAACACCATATGCCGCACGCGAAGATGTCGCGATTTTGGGACGACCCGTCACCCGATTGAATAAATGCGCCGCAACCCACAAGGCTAGTCCAAGAATAAGTAGTGTCATGAGATCTCCAATGCCGCGATTGCCGCGGCTTGCGCCAAAGTCGCCCGCGCGGTCACGATATGCAAGTTCTCAACGATCTTTCCATCAACGACAGCAACGCCCTGCCCTGCGGCCTCAGCCGCCTCAAACGCTTCGATTTGGCGTGTCGCCAGCGCGATGTCTTCTGCTGACGGGCCAAAGGCCGCATTACAAATCGCGACCTGCGCTGGGTGGATCAACGTCTTTCCGTCAAACCCAAGGGCGCGCCCTTCGGCACATTCAACCGCCAGCCCGTCTTCGTCCTTGAACGCATTATAAACGCCGTCCAACGCCACAACACCGTGCGCACGCGCCGCCAATATGCACATTTGCAGCGCTGTCATCATCGCCGCACGGTTCTGCGCACCTAGGTCTTTGGCAAGATCATTGGTCCCCATCACAAATCCAGCAAGCTTTGGATGCGCTGCAATTCCCGCGGCGTTCAATATTCCCAATGGCGTTTCCATCATCGCCCAGATCGGCAGGTTCGGTACCAAAGACGCCAAAGCATCCAGATCAGCAGGGCCATTCACCTTTGGCAACAAAACAGCATCGCAATCCATCGCCGCCACAGCGCGGGCATCATCTGCGCCCCATTCCGTGTCCAGCCCATTGATCCGCACGACCCGCAAACGCTGACCGAAACCGCCCTGCGCCAAACAATCCGCAAGCGTTTGCCGTGCTGCGACTTTTGCGTCTGGCGTGACCGCGTCCTCAAGATCGAACAAGATTACATCAACGGCCAACCCCCACGCCTTCTCCAACGCCCGCTCTTTTGAGGCAGGGATATAAAGCGCAGACCGTGTTGGGCGATGTGACATAGATTCTTCCTTGTAATTTTATTGCGCGAAACATGGCCCAAAGTTGCGCATTGATACAACCACAAAATCGCCGCGCCGCAGCATTTCCGCAAAAAACCTGCTAAAACTGAAGCGCGCCATCCCAGATCAATTTCATCGAAAGCAATAGCAGCGCCCATATGACGGCCCTAAAAAACAACTTTTCGGGGATTACACGGATCAGCCGCACACCAACGATCACGCCAACCACTGCAGGGATCAATAGAACCACTGCTGCGCAGATATTGTCTGCACCCAACTGGCCCAGCGCGTAATAAGGGATCAATTTTACCAAGTTGATATAAGCAAACGCAATCGTCACCGTGCCCACAAATGTCAGCTTATCCATCCGCAACGGCAACGCGAAAACTTGGAACGGCGTAGAGCCTGAGTGGCTTACAAAACTCGTGAACCCAGACACGGTTCCCCAAAATAGCCCCGGTGCAATGCGGGCTGTGATTGCGGGTCCCTCGACTGGTTTGCTCAGAATCATCGTTAGTGCGAACGCGACACCTATTAGACCAATCAGGATCGTCACAGCCGTCTCAGGCACCGAAGCCGAGGTGAACCAACCAATAAAAACCCCGATAGGAAGCGCGAAAAACATAATCTTAAGGACGCGCGCATTATAAGTCCGTTGATATGCATAAAGCCCCAGCATATCAGCCGCGATAAAAACCGGCAGCAGCAGCCCTGCAGCTAGAATCGGGGACATAACCAGCGACATAACCGGCACACCAAGTGCGGTAATCACCGGTACACCGCCTTTTCCAAGCCCCACACAAAATGCGGCAAGAAACCCTACAAACCAAAATGTTAACTGGTCCATGTCACACCTCTTTGATGGTTCGTAACTGTCGCACCCTTGCACCGCCCCTAGCAAAAGACTAGGCATCGGCGCAAATTCAAAACCCACTTGAAGGAGCCTCTCCCATGGCCAGACCTAAGATCGCCCTTATCGGCGCCGGACAAATCGGCGGCACGCTTGCACATCTCGCTGCAGTGAAAGAACTCGGCGACATTGTGATGTTCGACATCTCTGAAGGTACACCACAAGGTAAAGCGCTCGATATCGCTTCTTCTGGTCCTTCGGCTAAGTTTGACGGCTCGTTCAAAGGCACAAACGACTACGCTGACATCGCAAACGCGGACGTTTGCATCGTCACAGCTGGCGTTGCGCGCAAGCCGGGCATGTCACGTGATGACCTTTTGGGTATTAACCTCAAGGTTATGAAATCCGTTGGCGAAGGCATTGCAGCCCACGCGCCAAACGCATTCGTTATCTGTATCACAAACCCGCTTGATGCGATGGTTTGGGCACTGCG
>JAWUXS010000073.1:0-7652 GCA_034111185.1 Paracoccaceae bacterium
AGAGACACACACCATGGCTAATACTCCACAGGCTAAAAAACGCGCTCGCCAGAACGAAGCCCGTTTTGCGGTCAATAAAATGCGCCGTTCACGGATTCGCACCGAACTGCGTAAAGTCGAAGAAGCAATCGAAGCTGGTGACAAGACAGTTGCAGCAGCAGCACTGAAAGCTGCACAGCCTGAGTTGATGCGCGGCGTCACAAAAGGTGTTTACCACAAAAACACAGCAGCACGTAAAATGTCCCGTTTGGCATCACGTGTAAAAGCCATCGCTTAATATGGCAATTCCGGCACGGTTTGCCGGAAGAGTATCTGAATGTAAGGCGCGTCAGTTTCTGACGCGCCTTTTTCGTTGCCCAATCAGTCGCTGATTTCCCCTTGGTTTCAAAGCCCCCATAGATTCTTTTTGAGTAAGCACAGAGTCAACACCGTTGTTGTGTTGAAATGACTCCGAACCCCTTGCTAACTTAGTCATGCGATTCACATCGTTCCGGGGGGACATGTAGGAAATCGACGTAAGCCTTGGGGCGCATCCACAATTCGGATTGGTCTCATTTCTCGTCAGCCTGCATGCGAAGATGGCAGTGGTAAGTGGGGTAACCTGACTTTCTAGATGTTAACTTTGTGTCTGCAATTGCGCCGTAGTTTTTGGCGCGCTGCAGTTGTTCTCGATATTTTTGATTGCAGTCAGGGGTGGGACTCTGACGATATTGGAGTGTGCTGCTCATTTGAGCAGTTGGGTAGCGTGTGGCGTAGGGGGTCGGACCCCTTTGAGTATAACGTGGAATGGGCAGTTACAGAATGATGAACGACACGTGGACGCAAGTTTTAGGTGACCTCAAAGGCGCCGTAGGTAAGAACAGCTTTTCAAGCTGGATTGAGCCGCTGCAATTTGCTGCGCTCGAAGACGGTGTCGCAACATTCCATGTCCCAACAACGTTCATCGGCAACTATGTCGACCAGAATTTTGGTGACCTAATTAAGCACCACATCTCAAAATCTGGCCAAGATGTGCAGCGTCTACGCTTTTCTGTACAGAACGGCGCCAAGGCTGCCGCGAAATCGCAATCAGCCGCAAAACCTGTTGCCCAAAGAGAAGCCTTCAATGGTGCGCCAATTGATCGCCGCTTTACGTTCGACAGCTTTGTCGTTGGTAAGCCGAACGAATTGGCCCATGCCGCTGCCCGCCGCGTCGCCGAGGGTGGCCCCGTCACATTCAACCCGCTGTTCCTTTATGGGGGTGTTGGTCTAGGCAAGACCCACTTGATGCACGCGATCGCCCACGAGCTTCAGAGCCGTCAGCCAGAACTGAATGTGCTTTACCTCTCGGCCGAGCAATTTATGTATCGTTTCATCACCGCGTTGCGCGATCGCAAGATGATGGACTTTAAATCACTCTTCCGTTCGGTTGATGTGCTGATGGTTGACGATGTTCAGTTCATTGGCGGCAAAGACAGCACCCAAGAGGAATTCTTTCACACGTTCAATGCCCTTGTGGACGCTGGTAAGCAGATCATAATTTCCGCTGACCGCGCACCGGGAGAGATCAAAGATCTCGAAGAACGTATCAAGTCTCGTATGCAGTGCGGTCTGGTTGTTGACCTGCACCCGACAGACTACGAACTGCGCCTCGGCATCCTTCAGGCTAAGATGGAAACTTACGAAACACTCTATCCCGGACTTGAGATTGATGCAGGCGTTCTAGAATTTCTTGCACACCGCATCAGCACAAACGTCCGTGTTCTTGAGGGCGCGTTGACCCGCTTGTTCGCGTTCGCATCCCTTGTTGGTCGTCCGATTTCATTAGAGCTCACACAAGACTGCTTGTCGGATATCCTCAAGGCATCTGATCGCAAGATTACCGTCGAAGAGATCCAACGCAAAGTGTCAGAGCATTACAACATCCGTCTGTCAGATATGATCGGACCTAAGCGCGTTCGCGTTCTGGCACGCCCACGTCAGATGGCGATGTATTTGGCCAAGCATATGACCAGCCGGTCACTGCCTGAAATCGGCCGTCGTTTTGGTGGTCGTGACCACACAACGGTTATGCATGGTGTGCGCAAAATCGAAGAGCTGAAGGCAAAAGATAGCCAGATTGCAGACGATTTGGAATTGCTTCGCCGCGCTCTAAGCGAGTAGAGCTGCTTGACGCCACTGTCTGAACCACAGACAGTTTCACAAAACACTTGAGCCGGGCCCAGAAACAGGTAGTTTCCACGTCCCGACGGCGCTTGCGCCCACAAATGCGGAGCATGGGACATGAAATTCAGTATCGAACGCGCAAGCCTTCTTAAGGCAGTCGCTCAGGCGCAATCAGTTGTAGAGCGTCGCAACACAATTCCGATCCTCGCGAATGTGCTAATTGAGGCACAGGGCAGCGATGTGCATTTCCGTGCGACCGACCTTGATATCGAAGTTGTCGACAAGGCTTCGGCACAGGTTGAACGCGCGGGTGCCACAACAGTTTCAGCTGTGACCCTGAACGAGATTGTTCGTAAATTGCCTGATGGCGCTTTGGTCACACTGACCGAAGACGGCGCATCGGGTCGTCTGACAATTGAGGCTGGCCGCTCGAACTTCTCGCTTGCGACGCTTCCTAAGGAAGACTTCCCAGTGATGGCGACGTCTGAATATGCCGCAAACTTCTCGGCTCCGGCACCTGTCCTGCGCCGCTTGTTCGACAAGTCCAAGTTTGCGATCTCAACCGAAGAGACACGGTATTACCTGAACGGCGTTTACATGCATGTTTCAGAATCTGATGGCGGCAAAGTGCTGCGTTGCGTCGCGACCGACGGCCACCGTTTGGCCCGTATCGATGCGGACCTGCCCGAAGGCGCTGCCGACATGGCTGGCGTGATCGTGCCACGCAAGACAGTAGGCGAGCTTCGCAAGCTTCTGGAAGATGACGATATGCAGATCGCTGTTTCAGTGTCCGAGACCAAGATCCGATTCGCGACGCCAAGCATCACGCTGACATCCAAAGTTATCGATGGCACGTTCCCAGATTACACACGGGTCATTCCGCAGGGTAACACGCGCAAGCTAGAAGTTGATGCGGCTGAGTTTGCAAAAGCAGTCGACCGCGTTGCGACAGTTTCATCCGAGCGTTCACGCGCAGTTAAGCTTTCATTGGACGAGGATCGCCTGATCCTATCGGTCAATGCTCCTGACAGTGGTGCCGCCGAAGAAGAGCTGGCAGTCGCCTATAGTGATGAGCGTCTTGAGATCGGCTTCAACGCCAAGTACCTCCTCGAAATCGCGAGCCAAGTTGACCGCGAAAATGCGGTATTCATGTTCAATTCATCAGGTGATCCAACCTTGATGCGCGAAGGTAACGATACCTCGGCCATCTACGTCGTCATGCCGATGCGGGTCTAAGACCTTACGGAACTTGAAAACTTTTGGCTGCCAATATCTGAACCAAAGCAAAGAGAAGGGGCTTATCAAATGCTAGCCCTTTCTGAATTGACCCTCTCCCATTTTCGGAGCCATAAGCGCGCAGTTATGGCTGTCGATCAGCGGCCTGTGGCGATCTATGGCGCGAATGGTGCGGGCAAAACCAACCTTATCGAAGCTGTCTCTATGCTCTCACCCGGACGCGGCCTGCGACGTGCTGGGATGGACGACCTTATTCGCAGACCCGAGGCGCTGGGCTGGAAAGTTACCGCAGTTCTGCAATCTCTCCATCAAACCCACGAAATTTCGACCCAAGCCGAGCCGGGATCATCGCGACAGGTGCGGATCGACGACAAGAGTGCTGCGCAGGTTGCCCTTGGCCGAATCGCACGGGTGTTGTGGCTTGTCCCAGCTATGGACCGTCTTTGGATCGAAGGCGCTGACGGTCGCCGCAGATTTCTAGATCGTGCAACTCTAAGTTTTGAACCAAGCCATGCCGAGGCTGTGTTGAAATACGACAAGGCAATGCGTGAACGGAACCGCTTGCTTAAGGACATGGTCCGTGATGCTCATTGGTACGTCGCGCTCGAGAAACAAATGGCCGAGGCGGGCGCTGCAGTGAATCGCAACAGGGTGATGGCCGTTGCGCAATTGAACGATGCGCAGGCCGCTGCAACAACCGCTTTTCCGATTGCACGCCTTTCGCTTTTGCAGGCAGAGCCTGAGATCGAAGCGCCAGAAGATCCCGCATCACTGGTCAAAGCATTCGCTGACAGCCGTTCCCGTGACATGGCGGCAGGTCGCGCACTGCTTGGGCCGCACCGCTCTGATCTGGACGCGGTCTATGCGGATAAAGGTGTCGCCGCAAAAGACTGCTCGACCGGCGAACAAAAGGCGCTTCTCATCAGCCTGATCCTCGCCAATGGTCGCGCATTGGCTGCCGACTTTGGCGCCCCTCCGATCTTGCTATTAGACGAGGTCGCGGCGCATCTTGATGCGGGCCGCCGCGCAGCACTGTACGATGAAATCTGCGCACTTGGATCGCAGGCATGGATGACTGGCACTGGCCCAGAACTTTTCGGCGAACTGGGTGACCGAGCGCAATACATCGAAGTAACCGAAGCTGACGGTGTCTCTCAGGCTCAACTGGTCTAAACGCGGTTGCACAAGCGGCCACAACGGCGTCAAATGTGCATAATAATTGCAAAGGTGCCCAAATGAACCCACAACGTGCTTCGCTTATCACCCTTGGTGTTGCTGACCTCAATCGCGCCAAGGCGTTTTATGGTGCTTTGGGTTGGACCCCAAAAAAGGATCTGCCCGAGGCCGTTTTTTATCAAATCAACGGCATGGCCTTAGGTTTTTTCGAACTCAAAAATCTCGCCCGTGATCAGGGTCGGTCCGAAGCACAGCTTGGCTTTGGCGCGATGACCTTAGGCCAGAACTTTGAAACCGAGGCCGAAGTCGACGCGGCATTCGCCCAAGCCCTTGCTGCTGGCGCAACAGACCTAAAAGCACCGGAGAAAGTGTTCTGGGGCGGCTATTCCGGCTACTACGCAGATCCCGATGGCCACGTCTGGGAGGTCGCGTTTAATCCATTCTGGCCACTGAACAAAGATGGCAGTCTTACTCTGCCAGATACCCCGGATGCAGGTTGAACGTCTTGATGAAATGCGGATCACATCCAAGGATGAGGCACAGATTGGCGCCTTGCTGGATGCCGCGTTTAACACAGAGTTCGGCGGGCGGTCATACTATCAGCAACGCCATCATGTGCGCCTGATAGTTCGCAACGCGGATGCGATCGTCGGTCATATGGCGATTTCGCTGCGGGCGATCCGTATGGGTGACGCGCTGGTGCAGGTCGCAGGGCTTGCCGAGGTGGCGACTGATCCTAACCGCCGTGGACAGGGTATCGCATCAACTCTCATGAAGGCTGCAATCGTCGAGGCGCAGGCATCGCCTGCTGCGTTCTTTGTGCTGTTTGGCGATCAACCGCTTTATGCGGCGTCTGGGTTTGTCGCTAAAACCAACCTGCTGCGCTACTCCTCATTCCTTGGTGTGCAGTCTGGCGAGGTAATCGACGCGGCCAAAGACGGGCTAATGGTGATGTCTTTGCGCGACGAGTTGTGGGATGACACTGCGGTAATCGATCTTGTAGGGCATGCATTCTGATGACAATTTCAGCCGCCGACCTGCTGCTTTATGCGGGTGCGCTATTTGTACTGTTCATGACCCCCGGTCCGGTTTGGGTTGCTTTGATCGCACGCACTCTCTCGGGCGGGTTTAACGCCGCATGGCCGCTTGCGATGGGCGTCGTTATTGGCGACGTGCTTTGGCCATTCATAGCGATCCTAGGCGTGACATGGCTGGTATCAGTCTACGCCGAATTCATGACCGTCTTGCGGTGGGTCGCATGCGGGATGTTTTTGTTCATGGGATTCACGTTGATCCGCAATGCGGGCAAGACAATCTCATCCGACAGCCGCTTAACCCGCCCCGGCATGTGGGCCGGATTTTTGGCAGGCCTTGCTGTGATATTGGGTAACCCAAAAGCGATTGTATTCTACATGGGCGCACTGCCCGGCTTTTTTGATCTGACGATGCTGACGTGGCTCGACATTGCTGTAATCTGCTTTCTGTCGTTCCTCGTACCATTGATGGGGAACTTGGCATTGGCGCTGTTTATCGGCCGCGCACGGGCCCTTTTAACGTCACCCACGGCGCTGCGGCGCACCAACATCATCTCTGGTTTCTTGCTGATTGGCGTGGGGCTGGCGATCCCCTTCTTCTGACACAAAATATGGGGGTTTTACCGTGACAATCCTGTCGAAAACCCATATATTTTGGGGATAGAGATACAGGATTATCCGCATGTCAGACGAGCAGCCGAACCCAAACGAATATGGTGCCGATTCTATTAAGGTTTTGAAGGGCTTAGATGCCGTTCGTAAGCGCCCTGGTATGTACATCGGTGACACCGACGACGGTTCTGGTTTGCACCATATGGTCTACGAGGCTGTTGATAACGGAATTGACGAAGCATTGGCCGGTCACGCAGATCATGTCGCTGTGACGATCCATGCGGATAGTTCAATTTCGGTCTACGATAATGGTCGTGGAATCCCCGTCGACATGCACAAAGAAGAGGGCATGTCCGCAGCCGAGGTGATCATGACCCAGCTGCACGCTGGTGGTAAATTCGACAGCAATTCATACAAAGTGTCGGGCGGTTTGCACGGCGTTGGTATTTCGGTTGTGAACGCGCTGTCTGATTGGCTTGAGCTGCGCATTTGGCGCAACGACAAAGAGCATTACTGCCGCTTTGAGCATTCAGTTACAGCTAAGTCGCTTGAGATTGTGGGCCCTGCGAATGGCCGCAAGGGAACCGAGGTGCGCTTTCTCGCATCCACGGGTACATTCTCAAATCTTGAATATTCATTCGAAACGCTGGAAAAGCGTTTGCGCGAACTTGCGTTCCTGAATTCTGGCGTACGGATCATCCTATCGGACGAGCGCCCCACAGAGGCACTTAAAACCGAGCTGTTCTACGAGGGTGGCGTCAAAGAATTCGTCAAATACCTCGATCGGTCCAAGACTGCTGTAATGGAAGAGCCGATTTACGTTGTTGGTGAAAAAGACGACATCGGCGTTGAAGTCGCGATGTGGTGGAACGATAGCTACAACGAAATGGTTCTGCCATTTACCAACAACATCCCACAGCGCGATGGTGGCACGCATATGGCGGGCTTCCGTGGTGCGCTGACGCGGACAATCAACAACTACGCGCAGTCCTCTGGGATAGCGAAAAAGGAAAAGGTCTCTTTCACTGGCGACGATGCACGCGAAGGTCTGACCTGTGTTTTGTCAGTCAAAGTTCCTGATCCCAAATTCTCATCTCAGACCAAGGACAAGTTGGTTTCGTCCGAGGTACGCCCTGCGGTGGAGAGTCTTGTTGGCGAAAAGCTGTCCGAATGGTTTGAAGAAAACCCACAGCAGGCCAAACAGATTGTCGGCAAAATCGTTGAGGCCGCATTGGCCCGCGAAGCTGCGCGCAAAGCCCGCGACCTGACCCGCCGTAAGAACCCAATGGACGTAAACTTTTTGGCAGGTAAGTTGAAAGACTGCTCCGAAAAAGACCCATCCAAAACCGAAGTCTTCCTCGTGGAGGGTGACTCGGCTGGTGGTTCTGCCCAAACAGGACGTGACCGTCAGACACAGGCGATCTTGCCACTCAAAGGTAAGATCCTGAA
>JAWUXS010000074.1:0-27655 GCA_034111185.1 Paracoccaceae bacterium
GTTTGATGTCATTCGCGATTTCTTCGGGTACCTCGCCAGTCCGTTCGACCAGCTCTTCGTGAGGGTAGATTTCCTTTTCAACAAAAGAGCGCACGGTATCCGTGATCATCTGATGTTCTTCTGTCAGCCCGTAAATCATTCTGGTCATCGTCCTTGTTCGAACAGGTTCTCTTATTGTGCGTAGTTGCTGCCGTCAGCGTCCAAGATCAGCTTCAGCTCGGACATGTGTTTTGCAGCTTGGCTTGGGTAGTCTTCGATTTCTTTGGCAGTTTTCTCGGCGATATCGTCAGGCAAGATGCGCAGGGGCTGGCCAGTTTGTAGTGCGCGGATATAAGTCTCGGCTGCCCGCTCGAAATAGTACAAACGATTGAACGTATCGGCGACAGAATCTCCTATGATCAGGACGCCATGGTTGCCCATGATCATGACTTTCTTATTAGGATCAGTGAATTGGGCCGCACAGCGTGCACCTTCGTCTTCGAAAGCAAGTCCGCCGTAACCATCATCAATCACGTAGCGGTTAAAGAAGATGCAGCAGTTTTGATCAATCGGTGGAAGGTTGCTGTCTTGGAGAGATGCCAAGACGGTCGCAAAAACTGAATGGACATGCATCGCGCAACGCGCGTGCGGAACCAAACGGTGTAGACCACCGTGCAAACCCCACGCTGTTGGGTCAGGGGCGTCTGGCCCATTAAGGGTCTCTGGGTCATTGGCATCGACAACAATGAGGTCGCTGGCCTTCACCCGCGAGAAATGCATTTGGTTTGGGTTCATCAAAAAGCGTGTGCCGTCATCGTTGATAGCCAACGAAAAGTGGTTGGCGACTGCCTCGTGCAGGTTTAGCCGGACAGCCCAG
Source organism: Paracoccaceae bacterium (assembly GCA_034111185.1). Classification (GTDB taxonomy): domain Bacteria; phylum Pseudomonadota; class Alphaproteobacteria; order Rhodobacterales; family Rhodobacteraceae; genus Yoonia. Next base: position 857 of record JAWUXS010000074.1, read on the forward strand.
CGGAACGCTGCGGCCAAATCAACGCGTTCGTCCCAGTGTGTAAGGTTTGCTTGTGTCATGATTGTACCCCGTTTTAGGCAACGCTGGCAGTGGTTTGAAAGGTAATCAAGTCTATTTGCGCCTTTCGATCCCGCAAACCGACATAACTTTTACGGGTTGGTGCGTTCGTCTTTGGCTTGCACTTAGTAGGATCAGTCGACTTTATAGCAGAAAATCATTCAGGACCCTTCAGATGGATTATCTTTTTGCCACGCCGACCATTCAAACAGTGCCTGTCAAAGGGGAAACTGCGCTTTATCCTGTGAATCGCGTTTTCTGTGTTGGGCGCAACTATGTGGCTCACGCAACCGAGATGGGCGGCGAGGTTGATCGCGAAGCGCCTTGGTATTTCACCAAGTCTGCGCAGGCGGTTTGCATGAGCGGTGAAACAGTTCCCTACCCACCGGGCACGTCGAACTTTCACCACGAAATGGAGCTAGCGATTGCGTTGGGCGGGCCCGCGTTCAAAGCTGATTTAGAAGAGGCACAGGCGGCAATTTATGGCTACGGCAGTGCGCTCGACATGACACGTCGTGATCGGCAGCAAGATGGAAAAGACAATCGCCGCCCATGGTCGCTTGGTAAGGATGTTGAAAACTCAGCAGTTCTAGCTGAATTTACGCGCGTTGCTGATGCAGGAAACCTTGCAGAAAAGCGCATCCATCTTTCAGTGAATGGCGAAATCAGGCAAGATGCAACGCTTGCTGAGATGGTCTGGTCAGTCGCTGAGATCGTTAGCCACCTTTCGGCCTATTATCACTTACAGGCAGGAGATGTGATCTTGACTGGAACGCCAGCTGGTGTTGGTCCGGTCGTAGCCGGTGATAAGATCACTGGCGGCATCGATGGGTTCGCGCCAATTAGTTTGAACTTGAGCGCGGCAGAATAATTGCATCACCGATAACGAGGAGTTCCCTAGTAAGGAAGACCTGGTGTCAGTGACAAAAGCTCTTGGGAGTACGCCGCTTGCGGATCGGTAAAGAATGGTTCTGATGCGCTTGCTTCCTCAATCTTGCCTGCACGCAGAACGGTCACATCGTCCGACATTTGCCGCACGACTGCGAGGTTATGACTGATGAACAAGATCGAAAGGTTGAATTTTGCTTGAAGGTCTTTGAGCAGGTTTAAAACTTGGGCTTGGATCGAAACGTCCAGTGCGCTTGTGGGTTCGTCACAGATCAAGAAACGTGGCCGCGCCAATAATGCGCGCGCAACTGCGATCCGTTGCCGTTGTCCACCGGAAAATTGATGCGGATAGCGGTCAATCGCTGTTGGCTCCATTTCAACGAGCTCTAACATTGCGGCTGCCAGCATCCGGCGTTTGGCTTTGTTGTCCTCAAGACCATAAAGCGCGAGCGGCTCTGCCAAAATCTCACCAATGCGGTGCCGGGAATTGAGCGATGAATATGGGTCTTGGAAAACCATTTGGATGATGCGCCGTGCTGGATCCATCCGCGAACGTTGCTTGCCTGGCAAAAGGGTTTCCCCACCAAGGCGGATGTCGCCAGCGGCAGGATGAACAAGGCCAGTAATGGCCTTGGCTATAGTTGATTTACCCGAACCACTTTCGCCGACAAGCCCCATGACGGTGCCTGGGCGGACAGTTATGCTGACTTGATCTAATGCAGTATATGCTTCCGGCGTTTGGAACAGGCTGGTCCGTGTGCCCGCGAATTTGACGGTCAGGTCATTAATCTCGAGACCGATTGCCTCTTGGACGCCGCCTTCCATCAACCAGTCCTCGGCGTTGACGCCTTGGGTTAATGCTGGTGCGCTGGGCGTGTCGTCGTCAGCTGGCATAAGAAAGCGATCCAGTTTGCGATCTAGGCGTGGCACTGCGTTCATTAATGCTTTGGTATAAGGATGGCGTGGTTTGCCCAGAACTTGGGAAGTGACACCGCTTTCCATAACCTTCCCACCACGCAGAACCGTAACATTGTCCGTCACTTGGGCGATGACGCCAATGTCATGCGTGATCAGGATAAAGGCGATGCCGCGGGTGTCAGCAAGGCGGCGGATCAGGTCGAGAACTTGGCTTTGAACAGCGACATCAAGCGCGGTCGTTGGCTCATCCGCGATGATCAATTCAGGGTCTGTACATAGGGCTAGGGCAATCACGACCCGCTGTCGCATCCCGCCCGAAAACTGATGCGGGTAGGCTGTGATCCGCAAAGCTGCGTTCTTGATCCCAATCTCTTCGAGCAGATCAACAGCCCGTTTTCGCGCCGCTGAAGTGCTGACATCTGAATGGGCTTGGATGGTTTCAATCAGCTGATCTTCGATCGTCATAAGCGGATTTAGTGATGTCTGCGGATCTTGAAATATCATTGATATCCGGTCGCCGCGTACAGCATGCGCCTGATCGGGCGTGAGGTCGCGTAGGTTGGTCTCACCAAGCTGCATCGTCCCTTCGGCGACAAAACCGGGGGGCTGAAGAAGTCCTATGATCGCAGCGCCAATGGTCGATTTTCCAGCACCACTTTCGCCGACAAGCCCGTGGATTTCACCAGCGGCGACTTGGATATCAACGCCTTCAATCGCAGTAAAGTCACCGTGGCGTGATGGAAATTTGACGGTGAGGTTTTGGACATTCAGCATCAACGCAACCTCGGATTAAATACATCGCGCAGGAAATCACCAAGAATGTTGATTGAAACCACGAGTGCGATCAAGAACACTGTCGGCACCCAAAGAATCCACCATTCGCCTGACAACAAGAACTGCATACCAATACGGATCAGTGTGCCAAGACTGGGCGAGTCTGCAGGCAGGCCGATGCCAAGGAATGATAGCGTTGCTTCTAACAATATCGCGCTGGCAAGATCGACTGTCATGATTACCAAAAGGGGCCCCAGAATATTTGGCAAAATGTGCCAAAACATCACCCGGAGTGGGTGCTGACCCATAATCATCGCGGCCTGTACATATTCCTTGTTCCGCTCGACAAAAGTTGAGGCCCGCGCTGTACGAGCGAAATTAACCCATAGCGATAAGGCAATCGCAAGCGTGAGAACGACAACGCGCAGGTTCTCCTGTTGGTCGGAAGGCAGAATACCACGTGCGATACCGTCAATTAGAAGTGCGGTTAGGATTGCGGGTAGAGCCAGCTGAACGTCAGCGATCCGCATGACAATTGCGTCAAGCCTGCCACCGTAATATCCGGCGGCGAGGCCAAGCCCTACGCCTAGAACCGTTGCGATTGCCATCGCTGACAATCCAATCAGAAGGGACAGCCGCGCACCATATAGGATCGCTGAAACCATGTCGCGGCCCTGATCATCAGTGCCAAGCAAGAACTGCGGGTCGCTGCCCGCCTCCCATGCAGGGGGAAGCAAACCATCGAGCAAGCTAAAGCTGGCTAGGTCATAAGGATTGGATTGTGCGATCCACGGCGCAAATAAACATCCGAGCAGGATTAAAACAGCAACAAAGGCCGCAACCAAAGCTGCTGGACTACGGCGGAAGGCGTAGAAACCATCACTATCCCAAAGACTGGCGAACATCAGGCGGCCTCTTTCACGCGTAGTCGCGGGTCAATCACGAGGTAGAGAAGGTCCACCAACATGTTCACCAACACAAAGAAAAACGCGATAACAACAAGGTAGACACCCATTACAGGGATATCGACAAATCGGATGCTCTCAAGAAATAGCAGACCCATACCGGGCCACTGGAATACGCTTTCGGTCACAATGGAAAAGGCGATTACGCCGCCGAATTGTAAACCGATGATTGTGATCACAGGGATCATTGTATTGGCGAGGGCGTGTTTGAAATAGAGGTTTTTGTATGGGATGCCGCGCGCCGTTGCGAAGCGCACGTAATCGGAGCGCAGCACCTCTATCATCTCGGCTCGTACTAGGCGCATGGTCAGCGTCAGTTGATAAACACCAAGGGTAAGTGCTGGCAGTATTAGCGACCGCCAACCATCAACTGTAAGGAAAGACGTTTTCCATACGCCAAAGTCTACCGTACCGCCGCGGCCAAATGTAGGTAGCCAACCAAGCTGCACACCAAACAGGAATATCAGCACAATACCGATTACAAATGTGGGGATTGAGACACCAATGAGTGTCGTCATGAGAATGGTTTGAGTGATGAACCCGCGCGGCCTGAGTGCAGTGTAGACACCTGCGGGGATACCAACGACCAACGAGATAAGCAAAGCAACGATGCCTAGTTCAAGCGTGGCGGGAATACGTGTCGCGATCATCTCGGCAACGGGTTGGCGGGTGCGGTAAGAAAAGCCAAAATCGCCGCGCAGCATGTCACCAGCAAAGCGACCAAATTGAACGGGGAAACTGTCGTTAAGGCCGAGTTCTTCGCGTAATCGTTCGCGGTCTTCGACACTGGTTTCTGTGCCGGTCATTTGGCTGACAGGATCGCCAACAAACCGGAACAAAGAAAATGCCAAAAGGGCGACGGCGAGCATCACAAAAACCGACTGAACCAGCCGTTTAATAATGAAATATACCATCGCCCTTTTGCTTACTTAGTTCACTGTAACCCAGCGGAGCATGAAGAAGTTATCGGCGCGTTGTGTGACGTCGACGTTCTCTTTCATGGCCCAGATCAATGGCTGTACGTAAAGCGGGATATAGGCCTGCTCTTCTTGCGTGATAGCGACGACTTCGTCGATCATGCTTTGGCGTGTTGCAGGCACCAGCTCTTGTTGGATCAATGGCAAAAGCTCGTCCACGCGGGCGTTTGAATAGTTACCAAAGTTCCATGAACCCAGTTTCTTTTCGTCGTCCTGTGTATGCATCAAAAAGCGGATTGGATGCTCGTGATCAAACGTGCCAGGTGACCAGCCAAGAAGGTACATGTCAAAGTCATCGGCGCGCAGTTGGTTCCAGTAGTCGCGAACCGGACCCGTGCTAAGTTCAGCATCAAGACCAACAGCAGCAAACATTGACGCTGCTGCACGACATACCGCTTCGTCGTTGATGTAGCGGTCGTTTGTACACTTCAGGCCAAAGGAGAAACCTTCAGGATACCCAGCTTCGGCAAGCAGTGCTTTAGCGCGGTCAGGGTCATATGCCGGACGGTAGCTATTCGCTTCGGAGTAGCCAGAGATGCCTGCAGGCACTAACTGAGATGCCGCATCAATCTTGCCGCGCATCACAACGCGGTCGATTGCGTCGATGTTGATTGCGTGGGCCGCTGCCATCCGTACACGTGCGTCTTGGAATGGGTTGGTGTCTGTCACGTCAGACGAATAAAGCAGTGCGTCATGCTCGTGGCCGAAACCAAACATGATCACGCGAGTTTCTTCGCCTTCAAGAACCTTAAAGCCATCACGACCTTCGACTTGGGCCACGTCCTGCAATGGAACAGGCTCGATAAAATCGATTTCACCTGAAAGGAGCGCCGCAAGACCAGTCGCTGCATTGCCGATTGGCGTCAGCTCGGCTTCGGTTACGTTGCCGAAATCATCATCCCACCAGCCGGTGTTCTGGCTAAGTCGTGTCATCACACCCGGATCACGTGCAGTGATTTGGTACGGGCCGGTTCCGTTTGAATTACGTGTCGCAAAATTCTCGGCGTCACGGGCAGGCAAAGCTGAATCGTTTGCAGCAGCCCAATCGCTATCCATGATCATGAAGTTTGCGATGCTGTCAGGGAACAATGGGTTCGGCGCGTTAGTGACGAATTCGACAGTGAAGTCATCGACAACACGTACCTCGGTGACAGGCGAGAACCATGAGCGCACGTCAGATGCTTCGTTCGATGCCCTTTCGTATGAGAACATGACGTCTGCAGATGTGAACGCGCTACCATCGTGAAATGTTACGCCTTCACGCAGTGAAAAGCGCCAGCCGTTTTCACCCTCAAGCGGTGCCCATGCGGTTGCCAGTGATGGCTCAATCGCCATGCCACGACCACGGCGCACAAGGCCTTCGTAGACGTTATTCAAAAAGGACAAAACGGGCGCGGAATTCACAGCGTGTGGATCAAGCGTTTGCGGATCGGTCGTCGTTGCATAGCGAAACGTGTCGGCCATCGTCGCTGTTGCAGCAAGCATTGCCACGCCAGCTAAGGCTGTACCACGGAGGTATTTTGATATCGTCATTGGGTCTCTCCGAACTGAACAATAAGCGTCGACACTGACGCCGTAGTTAATGCACGTCAAGCGAAGCTCGTTCACGTTTGTCGTTTGTTTGAGTTGAGATAGAGGGCGCCTTGCCATATGGACAGCTAACTTTGACCAACTTGAAAGGTTTAGTCAGATGAGCACGAAGATCGCCTTAGTCGGAATCGGAAAGATTGCTGTAGATCAACATGTTCCAGCTTTGAACCATTCTGGTGATTGGTCTTTGGCTGCGACCGTTAGCCGTAAAGGCGAGGTAGCAGGCGTGCCAAGCTTTGCCGATTTTGATCAGATGCTGGAGCAACGTTCAGACGTTTCGGTCATCTCGCTATGCCTGCCGCCAGTGCCGCGTTTTGACTATGCCGCAAAGGCGATTGCCGCTGGTAAACATGTGATGCTGGAAAAGCCGCCGGGCGCAACGCTTTCAGAAGTGTACACTTTGCAGTCGATGGCTGAACGGGCTGGCGTAACGCTTTTCGCGACATGGCATAGCCGCATGGCCAAAGGTGTCGCGTCGGCGAAAGCTTTTCTTTCGGACAAGACTGTTACGAAGGCTCATATCGATTGGAAAGAGGACGTGCGTCGTTGGCATCCGAACCAAGATTGGGTGTTTGAACCCGGTGGAATGGGGGTATTCGATCCGGGCATAAATGCGCTTTCCATTCTTACCGAGGTTTTGCCAGCTCCAGTCCATCTTAATGAAGCGCTGCTAAAATACCCCTCAAACCGTCAAACTCCGATCCAAGCCGATCTTGTATTCTCAGGCGGTATAACTGCAGCATTTGATTGGCTTCAGGAGGGTGAGCAGCTTTGGGAAATGACGCTGAATGCTGGCGATGATGTGGTCAAATTAGTTGAAGGCGGAAGCAGGTGTTTGATCAATGGAGCTGAGGCGCAGGGATCATTGCTTGAAGAATATCCAGCATTATATGACCGCATGGCGGTGCTTGTGAAAGCGGGTGAAAGTGATGTTGATCTTGCTCCGATGATCCATGTGTCCGACGCCCTAACACTTGGTCAAAGATCGACGGGTCCAGCTTTCGAATTCTAAAAATTACCAATTTCAAAAATTTACCATTTGATCAAAAAAAGATTCTGTGCCAAGCTTTCAGTTATTCAATGACGCTTGTTTGACAGAGAGGTCCTATGGCGAACCCGATGACCCCCGGCATTATTGCAGGCAGATTGCCTGCAGATCAGATTGCTGCGAACTTCGAAGATCTTCACGCGCCTTATGCCCCGCACGAGGCTTCCGTCGCAGCAGATCGGTGCTATTTTTGCTATGATGCGCCCTGCGTAACGGCCTGTCCAACGGCGATCGATATTCCGCTGTTCATCCGTCAAATCAGTACAGGAACACCCGACGCTGCGGCGAAGACGATTTTTGAACAAAATATTCTAGGCGGCATGTGTGCACGCGTTTGCCCAACAGAAGAGCTATGCGAGCAAGCCTGCGTTCGCGAAGCCGCTGAGGGAAAGCCGGTCGAGATTGGCCGCCTCCAAAGACATGCTACCGATACTCTGATGACGAAACAATCGCACCCGTTCTCCCGTGCGGCGGCGACCGGTAAAACGGTCGCCGTTGTGGGTGCGGGCCCTGCGGGACTTGCCTGCGCACATAGGTTGGCGATGTATGGTCATGATGTGACAATGTTAGATGCCCGCGAAAAGGCTGGTGGCCTGAATGAATTTGGTATCGCGGCCTATAAATCGACGGATGACTTTGCTGCCCGCGAAGTCGCTTGGCTAATGCAGATCGGTGGGATCACTCTTGAGGCTGGCCAAGCGCTGGGTGACGGGCTTGATTTGGATTTGCTGGTCTCCGATTATGATGCCGTCTTCCTAGGGGTTGGCCTAGGCGGCGTGAACGAATTGCGGAGCGCAGGCGAAGACAAATCAGGTGTCGAAGATGCCGTTTCCTTTATCGCCGAGCTACGACAATCTAGTGATCTGACTAGCCTGCCGGTTGGCCGCAACGTGGTCGTAATTGGTGGTGGCATGACCGCGGTTGATGCGGCGGTTCAATCGAAGCTTCTTGGTGCTGACAACGTGACAATCGCTTATCGACGCGGCCGCGATCAGATGGGCGCAAGCCGTTATGAGCAAGACCTCGCAGCCTCGAAGGGTGTGCGGCTTTTGTTTAATGTGATGCCGGTTGCAGTGCATGGTAATGGAGCCGCCGCCGAAATTGAGTTGGAATATACAACGACACAGGATGGCAAGCTGGTTGGCACTGGTGAAACACAACGCATGGCTGCGGATCAGGTATTCAAAGCAATCGGGCAGACGCTGACAGCGGACATTGGTCTGGGTCTTGAAGGTGGCAAAATCGCCGTAACGGGCGATGGGCAGACCAGCCACAAGAATATCTGGGCAGGTGGCGATTGCGCGACTGGTGGTAATGATTTGACCGTAACCGCAGTTGCCGAAGGCCGCGACGCCGCGATGGCGATGCATGCAAGTTTGATGGGGAGCAAATAGATGGCCGATCTTACAACCGACTTTTTGGGCATCAAAAGCCCAAATCCGTTCTGGCTGGCTTCGGCCCCGCCGACGGACAAAGAATACAACGTTCGCCGTGCTTTTGAAGCTGGTTGGGGTGGTGTCGTTTGGAAAACCCTCGGCATGGAAGGTCCTCCAGTCGTCAATGTGAATGGTCCGCGCTATGGCGTTATCCACGGTGCCGATCGTAGGGTGCTTGGCCTAAACAACATTGAGCTGATTACGGATCGCGACCTCCACACGAACCTCGAAGAAATTACGCGTGTCAAAAAGGACTACCCTGATCGTGCGATCATCGTTTCCTTGATGGTTCCGTGTGAAGAGCAGGCTTGGAAAGACATCTTGCCGCTGGTCGAAGCAACTGGCGCTGACGGGATCGAGCTTAATTTTGGTTGCCCGCATGGCATGTCCGAGCGTGGCATGGGTGCGGCTGTTGGTCAGGTACCCGAATATATCGAAATGGTGACGCGTTGGTGTAAGCAATATTACTCAAAGCCAGTTATCGTAAAGCTTACCCCTAATATTACTGACGTACGTAAGCCTGCCGCCGCCGCACGGCGCGGCGGTGCGGATGCAGTTAGCCTAATCAATACGATAAACTCGATCGTTTCGGTCAATTTAGACTCGATGTCGCCAGAGCCATCTATCGACGGCAAAGGCACCCATGGCGGCTATTGTGGCCCAGCGGTTAAACCAATCGCCATGTCGATGGTGTCTGAGATAGCCCGCGCTGAGGAAACCCACGGCATGCCGATTTCTGGCATCGGTGGCGTGACCACTTGGCGTGACGCAGCTGAATTTATCACGCTTGGGTGCGGCAATGTCCAAGTTTGCACTGCGGCGATGACCTATGGCTTTAAGATAGTCGAAGAAATGATATCCGGCCTATCCGACTGGATGGATGAAAAAGGCCACACGAGCATCCAAGACTTTATGGGTGCTGCAGTTCCGAACACGACTGACTGGCAATATTTGAACCTGAACTATGTGGCGAAAGCTTTGATTTCTCAGGATGATTGTATCAGCTGCGGACGATGCTATGCGGCTTGCGAAGACACGTCGCATCAAGCCATTGCGATGTCAGACGACCGAAAGTTCAGCGTTATCGATGCTGAATGTGTTGCCTGCAATCTATGCGTCGAAGTCTGCCCGGTTGAGAACTGCATTACGATGGTTGCGCAAGAGCCGGGTACCACCGACCCGCGCACTGGCAAGGTTGTTGAGAAAGAATATGCCAACTGGACAACGCATCCAAACAACCCAGGTGCGGTTGCTGCTGAATAACACAATGCGGTGAAGGTTTGCATTCGCGCTGGCCTTCACCCGAGATCTGACCTCCAGTATGTGTGATTATACCGGAGGTCAGATCATGCCCCTTACATTTAACCGTCGCGCCGTTATCGGCAGCCTCGCTTCTGGCTTGCTACTTAGTGCAACTGGACCCGTGTCTGCTGAAGGTTTCATGCCTATGCGTGCCATCAGGCAGTTTGCTTTAGGCGACATGAAAATCAGCGTCATTGATGATGGCAGCTTTTCCATGGGCGCAGGCATGTTCGGTGCCAATGTTGGGCGCGATATGGTTGGCGACCTGTTGGAAAGCTACGGTCTATCGCGCAGCACTGCCGAGATGCCGTTGCAAGTCATGCTGATTGAAACCGAAGGGACCCGTGTTCTGATCGACACGGGCATGGGGGACACGACTTTCCACGGTAACAGCGCCGACAACGGCCGTTTGGTAAAATCACTTGCTGTGCTCGGCCTGTCCCCACGTGACATCGACGTTGTCGTGCTCACGCATGGCCATCCTGATCACGTGGGTGGATTGACGGTTGAGGGTGAAAGAGTTTTCCCGACCGCACTGCACTTTTTGCCAGAAATCGAATTTGGATTTTGGACCCAAGATCCTGACAAAGCACCTGTTGGGCTGAAAGAAATGATAGCTGAATGTAGGCGTCATATCCTCCCGATTTCACATGGGTTACGCAGCTATAGCGATGGGCAAGAAATTGCGCCGGGCGTTCGGGCTGTTGCGGCACACGGTCATACCCATGGACATTTCGCGATCATGTTGGAAAGCCGTGGACAGCAGTTGCTGCATCTTGTCGATACTGCCGTGCATTATATCGCGGGGCTTGAGCATCCTGAATGGACCGTTGGTGCGGACCTAAACAAACCGTTGGCAGTTGAAGCCCGCAAACGTTTGCTGGCACGCGCGGTGGATGAACAGTTGTTGATTGTCGGATATCATTTCCCGTTCCCAGGCGTTGGGCGCATTCTACCGCTTGGGGATGGGTATCGCTATGTTCCGGTGCCGCTCGTTTAAACGCGCAGCATTCGCGTAATCACATCGTCCAGATGCGCTGAAGCCCCCTCAAACGGATCACGCGTCCCAAGTATGGCGCGAACTTGCACGTCAAAATCGGCGTAGTGCTGGGTCAAAGACCAAATTGTGAAAATCAGGTGGTACGGATCAACCTGTTTTACCTTACCGGCTGCGATCCATCCCTCGATCACCTTTGCTTTGGCGTCCACCAAAGTGCGCAACTCACCCTCAAGGACATCTTTAATTCTTGGCGCTCCCTGAAGGATTTCATTCGCAAACAAGCGGCTTTCGCGCGGGAAATCACGGCTCATGGCAAGTTTGCGTTGCGCGTAACCTAAAATTTCAGCAACAGGGTCGCCGTCGTCGTTCAGTGCGTGCAGTGGCTCGAGCCAGTTTTCCAGCAAGCGCGATAGCAAAGCAGAATAGATCGCATCCTTGGAAGGAAAATAGTACAACAGGTTGGGTTTTGAGAGGCCCGCCGCTTCTGCAACTTGATCGAGCGTCGATCCACGAAAACCAAACTGTGAAAACACTTCTAGCCCCGCGGCCAAAATTGCTGCTTGGTTCTTTTGTTGAATACGGGTGGCCGGTTTTGTCATGGTCTGATTATGCTCAATTCTCATGCGCAATTGGCGTTCTATGACCATCGTTGCTTTTTCTTCGATCAATTGCCAGATGTTTGCGCGAAAAACTTGACTGATGCTAGACCTCTGTTAGCCTATGTTTGACCAGTTGGTCAAATTCGTGATGAGGGACGTGACGATGGCAGCACCCGGTGAAAACCTAAAAATAAATGGCGCCCGCCTTTGGGATAGCTTGATGGAAATGGCCAAGATTGGCCCCGGTGTCGCCGGGGGTAATAATCGTCAGACCCTCACGGATGAAGACAGTGAAGGACGGCATCTGTTCCAGAAGTGGTGTACTGATGCGGGCTGCACGATGGGGCTGGATACGATGGGAAATATGTTTGCCCGCCGCGAAGGAGCGAACCCCGATGCGTTGCCTGTCTACGTCGGTAGCCACCTTGATACCCAGCCAACAGGCGGAAAATACGATGGTGTCTTAGGTGTGCTTGGTGGTCTTGAGATTCTGCGTACGATGAATGACCTCGATATCAAAACCAAACACCCGATCGTCGTGACAAATTGGACCAACGAAGAGGGCACACGCTATGCGCCCGCGATGCTTGCGTCTGGTGTTTTTGCAGGAATGCATACCGAAGAGTGGGCCTATGAACGTTCAGATGCGGACGGGAAACTGTTTGGTGATGAACTGAAGCGGATTGGTTGGCGTGGCGAAGAGCCCGTAGGCGAGCGCAAGATGCATGCTTTCTTTGAGCTGCATATTGAGCAAGGTCCGATCTTAGAGGTTGAAGGCAAAGAGATTGGTGTCGTGACCCACGGGCAAGGTCTTTCGTGGACCCAAGTGACGATTCACGGCAAGGATAGCCATACAGGCTCGACCCCAATGCCGATGCGCAAGAACGCGGGACTTGCCATGGCGCGGGTGCTTGAAAAGGTCGAAGAGATCGCCCTATCTCATGCGCCGCATGCTGTTGGAGCTGCTGGTCATGTGGATGTTTTCCCTAATTCACGAAACGTGATTCCAGGAAAAGTAGTTTTTACCGTAGATTTCCGATCACCTGATCTGAGAGTCATTCAAGACATGGAGGCACGGCTACGCACCGATGCTCAGGCGATTGTCGATGCCATGGGCATGACAATCGAATTCGAAAAAGTTGGTGGGTTTGATCCCGTTACTTTCGACGAAACTTGCGTCACGGCAGTTCGTAACGCTGCCGAAAGATTGGGATATTCACATATGAACCTAATCTCGGGCGCTGGGCATGATGCGTGCTGGATTAATAGAATGTACCCAACAGCAATGGTTATGTGCCCGTGCGTAGGCGGCCTCTCTCATAATGAGGCAGAAGAAATTAGTCCTGAATGGGCTGCGGCAGGAACCGATGTTTTGTTCCACGCGGTCGTGGAAACTGCAGAGATTGTTGGATGAGACTGGTCACTATACACAATAATGTGGCACCACTGGCGACAGGAATAATGAATAAGTGAGAAACCTATGAAACGCTTGCTGCCTTTGCTGATGCTGCCATTTTTGGCCGCCTGTCTTGAGCCCGTAAATCTAGATGAAAATGGTCAGGTGATTCCACCGCCACCGCCGCCGTTGCCGCCACAAGTCGTTGCTGCAATGGAGCCGGGTATTCCGCGTGCATTTGTATTCGAACTTGGAAATGGCTGTTGGGGTGTTGGCATCGAAGCGAGTGAGCCACGCTCTGGACGTGCCTTGCGTGATGCGAATGGCAATTGGGTCTGCAATGATGGTGTCGTTGCGCCCGATGCGGTTGCTGCTGCGCCAGCTGAAACCGAGGCGCCTGCATGATCGCGCGCGCCACAGCCCTTATCTGCTGCACATCTATCGCGGCGTGTTCTGGCGTGGCGCCTGCTGTTGTTGCCCCAGCTGAAAACTCGGCGCCAGCATTGGTTGTTGGCGGAGCTTCGGATGGGAATGCCATCCCTTTAGCGGTGATATTGAATTTGCCGCAGGGGGTTTCTGCCACGAGCGTCCGCGAGGGCGCGAATGGTTGCTTTGAATATCTAACCGCCGGTGATGCATCAGCTTCGGTTGCTGATGCGTCCGGCAACCCAATTTGCAGATCATAGGGAGACAGGGTTGCGCGGCGTATCAATCAGTTTGATTTGTCTCGCGGCCTTGTCTGCCTGTCAACGGCCCTTGCCAGAACCTGTTTCGCCAGACTTGCTCCCTTTAACGGTTGAGCAGTCACTACCAAACAACGTGCCTGCCTCTGCCGTACGCAAGCGAGGTGGGTGCTATTTTTATGCGACATCGACAGGCCTTGTTCTGATTGAAACGACACCAGCCCCCGGCGCTGCTGAAGTGTGCCGTGAGTGACCCTATAGCAAAATAGCCAAACGACAGGAGATCCCAATGACTACAGTGATCAAAAACGGAACGATTGTGACCGCTGATCTGACCTACAAGGCAGATGTGCTGATCGACGGTGGCAAGATCATTGAGATCGGGAAAAACCTATCTGGCGACGAGCAGCTTGATGCCACTGATTGCTATGTCATGCCTGGAGGCATTGACCCGCATACGCATCTTGAGATGCCATTTATGGGGACTTATTCCACAGATAACTTTGAAACCGGTACGCGCGCTGCATTGTCTGGTGGCACCACTATGGTCGTGGATTTTGTATTGCCTGGCCAAGGTCAGGGCCTCGTTGACGCGATGAAGGGATGGCACAATAAATCCACCCTCGCGAGCTGTGATTACTCGTTCCACATGGCCGTTACATGGTGGGGTGAAAAGGTATTCGACGAGATGCCAACCGTCATCAATGACCATGGCATCAATACGTTCAAACACTTCATGGCCTACAAAGGCGCATTGATGGTGAATGACGATGAGATGTATTCGTCATTTTCGCGGCTTTCCGAGCTTGGCGGTATCGCGATGGTCCATGCCGAAAACGGCGACGTTGTTGCTGAGCTGTCGGCAAAATTACTAGCCGAAGGAAACACAGGTCCCGAAGCGCATGCATATTCCCGCCCGCCGCAAGTTGAAGGTGAAGCAACAAACCGCGCAATCATGATTGCCGATATGGCCGGTGTACCGCTTTATGTCGTGCATACATCTTGCGAAGAAAGCCACGAAGCGATCCGCCGCGCCCGCCAACAGGGCATGCGTGTTTGGGGAGAACCTTTGATCCAGCATCTGACTTTGGATGATTCAGAGTATTTCAATAAAGACTGGGATCACGCCGCGCGACGCGTCATGTCGCCTCCTTTCCGTAATAAGAAGCATCAAGACAGCCTGTGGGCTGGCTTGCAGGCTGGATCGCTTAGCGTTGTTGCGACTGACCATTGTGCATTCTCAACTGAACAAAAGCGTTTTGGTGTTGGTGATTTCACAAAAATCCCGAACGGTACTGGGGGCCTTGAAGATCGCATGCCGATGCTTTGGACGCATGGTGTCGCCACTGGCCGCTTGACGATGAACGAGTTTGTCGCTGTGACTTCGACCAATATCGCCAAGATTTTGAATTGTTACCCGCGCAAAGGTGCAGTTCTTGTTGGTGCAGATGCTGACCTTGTTGTGTGGGATCCAGAAAAGTCGAAAACGATCACTGCCGACAAGCAGCAATCTGCGATCGACTATAACGTGTTCGAAGGCAAAGAGGTCAAAGGCCTACCGCGCTTTACACTGACCCGCGGTCATGTCGCGGTTTATGATGGTGAGATGCGTGCAGAATCTGGCCATGGCCAGTTTGTGAAGCGTGCCGGTAATACGGCAACGAACAAAGCGCTGTCGTCTTGGAAAGAACTGACAAGCCCGCGGCCTGTTCAACGGTCGGGTATTCCGGCTAGCGGAGTTTGATCAATAGATGACAGTGATTGCTGCACAAGATCTCAATCTTACGTTTGAGACAAATGATGGTCCGGTCCACGCCCTTAAGGATGTGAACCTTGAGATCAAGAAGGGTGAGTTTGTGTCTTTCATCGGTCCGTCGGGCTGTGGAAAGACGACGTTCTTGCGCTGTATCGCGGGATTGGAGACACCGACAAGCGGTGAGATTTCCGTGAATGGAATGACCCCAGAAGAAGCGCGAAGAGCGCGGGCCTATGGATACGTTTTTCAAGCAGCAGGGCTTTATCCTTGGCGTACTATTGGTGGGAACATCCGCCTACCGCTTGAGATCATGGGGTTCTCGAAATCTGAGCAAGCGGAGAGGTTGGACCGCGTTCTTGAACTAGTTGAGCTTTCTGGTTTTGACAAAAAGTTCCCATGGCAGCTATCCGGCGGCATGCAGCAAAGGGCAAGCATCGCACGGGCGTTGGCATTTGATGCTGACATCTTGCTGATGGACGAACCTTTTGGCGCGTTGGACGAGATTGTCCGCGATCACTTGAACGAGCAACTGCTAAAGCTTTGGGCCCACACAGAAAAGACCATCGGTTTTGTCACGCATTCTATCCCCGAGGCGGTTTACCTAAGCACAAAGATCGTTGTTATGTCGCCGCGACCAGGCCGTATTTCTGATGTCATCGAAAGCACTTTGCCCAAAGAACGCCCCTTAGATATTCGCGACAGCCCAGAGTTCATCGCAATTGCGCACCGTGTGCGTGATGGGTTGCGTGCGGGGCATCTGGATGAATGACGCGCCTATCAGACGGGCTTTGGCCACTGACGGCGCTACTTGTGCCGCGATAATCAATCATTGGATTGATACGACTGTTTGGATGCCACGCATGGTGTCAGAAGATGTGATTGTTGATGCGCTGACCAAGGGTCTTCCGGTGCGCGAAGCGTATATAATTGGCGAGCCCGTTACTGGGTACTTATCCCTTGAAACTGAAATCTCGCACATTTGGGGTTTTTACGTTTCCCAAACGGGGCAGGGGCTTGGCAAGGCGCTGCTTGATCAGGTGAAACAGGGGCGGACGTTCCTAAAGTTAAACACACATCATGCGAACCAACGCGCTCATGCTTTTTATCGTCGCGAAGGGTTTGTCCAAATTGGCGAGCCGTGGTTGGGCGATGATGAGATTGATGAAATCACGATGGAGTGGCGGGCATGAAGTCAATCCTGCCTGTCTTAACTGTCGTGGGTGCAATCTTCCTAATCTGGATCGCCTCAGTCGCACCAATGAACATTCACTTGGCGGCTGATCAGGCGCAAAGGGACGGTTTGGTCGTTTCGCCTGAAACTCCTGCTGAACGACAGCAAGTCGGCAGTGTCGCGCTGGTGTTGCGGAACATGAATGTTGTTCCGATGACCTACCGGTTGGATCGCCCACGTTTGCCAAGCCCCGACCAAGTCGCAGTCGAATTGTATGACACCGTATTTGCCAAGAAGATCACGTCGAAGCGCAGCCTTGTTTATCACGGGTGGGTAACCCTTTCAGCGACGTTGCTGGGTTTCGCGATTGGCACAACAATGGGGATCATCCTCGCGGTTGGAATCGTATTTTCGCGCACTATGGACAAGTCGGTTATGCCTTGGGCGATCGTCAGCCAGACAATTCCAATCTTAGCGCTTGCTCCGATGGTGATTGTGATGCTTGGCGCGCTTGGGTTTCAGGGGTTACTGCCCAAGGCGATGATTTCGGCGTATCTATCATTCTTTCCTGTGGTTGTCGGAATGGTCAAAGGATTACGCAGCCCTGATGGGATGCAACTGGATTTGCTGCGCACATATCATGCGAGCAATAATCAAGGGTTCTGGAAGCTGCGTTTACCCGCGTCAGTTCCTTATCTTTTTACCTCGCTCAAAATCGGGATTTCCGCTGCATTGGTCGGGGCTATTGTTGGTGAGTTACCAACTGGTGCGCAGGCTGGTTTTGGCGCGCGGATGCTAGTTGGTGACCAATACGGACAGCCGATGGTGACGTGGGCCGCGCTATTTGCAGCGGCGATTACGGCAGCAGTGCTGGTAGGTATCTTTAGCCTGTTAGAACGGATTACACTTCGTAAGATGGGGGTAACCGCAGCATGATGACTGTAATGTTCGCCGCAATAATCTGGATTGGTGGGTGGGCCATCAACGCGCGTTTGGCGCATGGGCCATCGTCTGATACACGATTAGTCAACCTCCTGATCCCCGCGATTTTTGGCCTCACGATCCTGCTGATGTGGGAGGTTCTCGTTCGTGGTCTTGATGTCAGCCCAATCATCTTGCCTGCGCCTTCGGTCATTTGGGAGCGTTTGATTTCTGAGGGCCCGCGCCTTTGGGCAGACTTTGAGCAAACGATTATTAAGGGCGCCATGACCGGTTACATCTTTGGTGCCGTTGCCGCGTTTGCAGTGGCGTTGTTTGCGGATCGCTCTGATTTTCTCGCTCGGGGTGTTTTGCCCGTCGGCGCGTTTATGGCGGCGCTACCAATCGTTGGAACGGCACCCATTTTCGTGAAATGGCTAGGCAGCGATTGGCATTCAAAATCAGCGGTTGTTGCTGTGATGGTGTTTTTCCCAATTCTGGTTAACACTGTTGCGGGCCTGCGCGATACGTCGTCAATGCAACGCGACTTGATGCGGACGTATGGTGCTGGCTATTGGCCAACTTTGCTAAAGCTGCGTTTGCCCGCAGCGATGCCGTTCATCTTCAATGGCTTGAAAATCGCGACGACTTTGGCTTTGATTGGCGCAATCGTCGCTGAATTCTTTGGCTCGCCAACAGTTGGAATGGGGTTCCGTATCTCTACGTCTGTAGGTCAACTTGCCCTTGATATGGTCTGGGCGGAAATTGTTGTCGCTGCCCTCGCTGGATCGGCATTCTACGGATTGATGTCATTTATCGAAAAACGGGTGACCTTTTGGCATCCGTCACAAAGATGAAACTAAGCGGCGTAAGACCGCAAAATGTAAACTGACTTGGAGGTCAATATTATGATGAAGAAAATTGCTTTTGCAGCTGCGCTTGCTGCAGGTCTGGGTGGCACTGCTGCGCATGCTGATGGTCACGCGAATACTGTAAAACTCCAGTTGCAGTGGGTCACACAAGCCCAGTTCGCTGGCTACTATGTGGCGCTTGATAATGGCTATTACGAGGAAGAAGGTCTTGATGTGACGATCCTACCCGGCGGTCCAGATATTGCTCCGCCTCAGGTACTTGCTGGTGGTGGTGCTGACGTGATGCTGAACTGGATGCCTTCAGCCTTGGCTGCCCGCGAAAAAGGTTTGCCAGTTGTGAACATTGCGCAGCCGTTCAAAACATCTGGCCTGATGCTGACGTGCTGGAAAGATACCGGCATTGAAAGCGTCGAAGATTTCCGCGGTAAGACAATCGGCGTTTGGTTCTTTGGCAACGAGTATCCGTTCCTGAGCTGGATGAGCCAAGTTGGTATTTCAACCGATGGCGGTGAAGATGGCGTGACGGTTCTAAAGCAGGGCTTCAACGTTGATCCGCTCTTGCAGCGCGAAGCTGACTGTATCTCAACTATGACCTACAACGAATATGGTCAGGTTCTGGATGCAGGCGTGAACCCAGATGAGTTGGTGACATTCAAGTACGAAGATCAGGGTGTCGCAACTCTCGAAGACGGTATCTATGCGCTTGAAGATAACCTCGAAGATCCGGTCTTTGTCGACAAGATGGTACGCTTTGTGCGCGCCTCTATGCGTGGCTGGAAGTGGGCTGAGGAAAATGCTGAAGCAGCAGCTGGTATCATTCTCGACAATGATGGCACTGGTGCGCAGAACGAAGCTGCACAGATCCGTATGATGGGGGAAATCGCCAAATTGACCGCTGGTTCTAACGGCGCTCTTGATCCTGCAGACTATGAGCGGACAGTAGCGACTTTGTTGGGTGGCGGTTCTGATCCTGTCATTTCTGCGGCCCCTGAAGGTGCGTGGACACATGCGATCACTGACGCTGCTCTTGAGTAAGCTAACAGCATAATTTCTAAGGAACGCCCCGTGATATTCGCGGGGCGTTTTTTGTTTGAAAGCTTGGGGCGTGCAATATTTTTGCCAGAATTTCGCGATGTGTCGGTGTTAGGCTGGAGATTATGGTCGGCCCGCATTTAGGTGCGCATTAAGGGAGACATGCGCATGGCTTATCTATTGGGTGTCGATACGGGTGGTACATACACGGACGCCGTTGTGTTGGACGAGGCGGCCGACGCCGTTGTGGGCTCCGCAAAGGCGCTGACTTCAAGACCTGATCTTGCGTTGGGCGTTGGTGCCGCGATGGATGCCGCGTTAGCCCAAGTTGACGTCGATCCATCCGAAATCGCAATGGTGTCTTTGTCGACCACGTTGGCCACGAACGCTTTGGTCGAGGGGCAAGGTGGGAAAGTCGCGCTGATCTTCATCGGTTTTGACGTCGCAGAGCTGGATCGTGCCGGCCTCAAGGACGCGCTGCGTGGTGATCCAGTGATACATCTTGAAGGTGGGCATGGGCACTCAGGCATCGAAGTTGCCCCGCTTGATTTAGACGCATTAGCGCAGATGGTGCGCGACCTTGACGAGGGGATCACTGGCTTTGCCATTGCCGCCAGCTTTGCCACAAGAAACTCTGCGCACGAGCTTGCCGCCCGTGACCTGATCCGTGAAATGACGGGGAAGCCGGTCACTTGCTCCCATGAACTATCATCCGCTCTGGGTGGTCCAAAGCGTGCACTGACAGCTGTCTTGAATGCACGGCTAATCGGAATGATCGACGGGTTGATCGCCGCCTGTGAGGGCCATCTGGATAGGCTCGGGATTAACGCACGTCTGATGGTTGTCCGCGGCGACGGTGCGCTTGTTTCATCTAAGGTAGCACGCGAAAAGCCGATTGAGACGATCTTGTCCGGACCCGCTGCGTCAATCGCTGGCGCGCAATGGCTAACAGGCGAAGCGGACGCACTGGTCAGTGATATTGGTGGTACGACAACGGATGTTTGCCTCCTTAAAGACGGGCGTCCGATGATTGATCCGCATGGCGCGCGGGTCGGCGCCTACCGTACCATGGTCGAAGCGGTCGCGATGCGAACAACCGGTCTGGGTGGGGACAGCGAAATTCAAATGATCGAGGGGCTGAATGGTGGGCTGAGCCTTGGTCCAAAGCGGGTCATGCCTATGTCGCTTATTGCGCGTGATTACCCCGACCTTGTTCATTCGGTTCTTGACCGTGCTTTGGCTAATGACGTGCCCGCTATTGATGGTGCGCAGTTTGTCATCCCGTTGTGGAACGAACTGCCGCTTGGGTTGGACGCGCGCGAGCAGACCGTCGCTGCGCGGCTTACAGACGGTCCACGTCGATTGGCTGATGTCGTGACCAGCAGGACGGAAAACCCAGCGCTAACAAGGTTGGTGACGCGCGGCATGGTTATTTTGGCAGGCATAACGCCTTCGGATGCGGCACATGTGCTGGGGCGCGTTGATGCGTGGGACACAGAAGCGGCAACAAAGGCGCTGACCCTGTTTGCACGGCGGAGAACCGGGGGCGGCGACCGTGTTGCTGCATCAGCAGAAGAGTTGGCAAACCGGATCATCGATCAATTGACGGCACAGACCGTCGATTGCCTGCTAGAAGCTGCGTTTGATGAAGATCACCATGAATGGGGTGGTGTCAGGTCCCATGATCTCGCACGGCATCCCCTAACTGTTGCTGGGTTGGATCAGCACAAGGGTATTGTTCAAACGTCCTTGTCGCTTGGTGTGCCGGTTATCGGTCTTGGTGCCTCGGCGGGTTCTTATTACGGTGCAGTTGGGGATCGCCTGAACACGCGCATGGTGCTGCCCGAACATGCGGGCGTTGCGAATGCGATTGGTGCGGTTGTTGGCCAAGTCGCAATGTCTGCGACAGGAACTGTAACGAGCCAAGGCGCGGGGCAATTTGCGGTGCACTTGCAAAATGGTATTCATGTATTCACCGATCAAAACACGGCCTTGTCCCATCTCGAAACCGCGCTGGCGGCTGATGCATCCACCAAAGTAAGTGACGCTGGGGTCGAAGAAATCCGTCTGACAGTGACCCGTGAGATTAAAGAAGCCACTGTTGAAAACCAAAGCATGTTCATTGAGGCGACTGTTCGTGTGACGGCCCAAGGTCGCCCTAGGATTGCTGTAGGATAAAATCACAAAGCCGTATGCAAGATTGCGTGAAAGTCTTTGATCAGTCACAAACGCCCGACTCAACAGGACCCGCACATGTTTGACCGGCACTTCAGGACGATTATTGACCCACCGTTGAACCGTATTGGGCAGACAATTGCCGCACGCGGTTACACTGCGGACGCGGTCACGTTGATTGGTCTCGCTCTTGGTCTGTTGGCCGCTGCGTTCATTGCGTTTGGTGCGACTTGGGTTGCTCTGATTCCTTTGCTGGCCAGTCGCGTTGCAGATGGGCTTGATGGAGCGGTTGCGCGTGCGACGCAAAAGACTGACTTTGGTGGATACCTCGATATCTCTGCCGACTTTTTGTTCTATGGCGCGATCCCGATGGCATTTGTTTGGGCTGATCCCGTTGCAAACGGCGCAGCTGGAGCGTTCTTGCTGACAGCCTTTTATTTCAACGGAAGCACATTCTTGGGCTACGCGATCCTTGCGGAGAAAAAGAAGATGCAGACGACGGCTCAAGGGGTCAAATCTCTTTATTACTCAAATGGAATCCTAGAGGGCGCCGAGACCATCGGTTTCTTCGTGCTTATCTGTTTGTTCTCATCATCATTTGTCTGGGCTTCATGGTGCTTTGGTACTTTGTGCTTTGCGACCGGCGCGTTACGCCTGTATGCCGCCCGCCAAACCTTCACTGACTAAAGGACCTGTTCATGAAGTATCTCGCACTTATCGCCGCAATGACCCCATTCGCGGTATCGGCCCAAACTGATCCTGCAGATTGGGATGGCGTTATCGCCGCTGCTGACGGTCAGACTGTCTATTGGCACGCTTGGGGTGGCTCAACCCAGACCAACGATTTCATTGCATGGGTCGGAGAGCGTGTTGCCGCAGACTATGGCGTGGTGCTTGAGCATGTGAAGCTGACTGACACAGCCGACGCGGTCACCCGTGTTTTGTCCGAAAAGCAAGCGGGCGAGGATGATGATAGCGCTGTCGATATGATCTGGATCAACGGTGCGAATTTTGCCGCAATGAAGGACGCCGATCTGCTGTTCGGCCCATATGCTGAGCAGTTGCCGAATTGGGCCGTCGTCGATGTCGACGGCAAGACAGTGCAAACAGATTTTACTGTTCCAACGGATGGTTACGAAAGCCCGTGGGCAATGGCCCAAGTGGTTTTTGATTATGATACGGCCGACATCATTGCACCTATGGGTTCAATGCAAGAGATCCTTGATTGGACAGCATCTAACCCTGGTCGTTTTACATACCCGCAGCCGCCAGATTTTTTGGGTACAACTTTCCTAAAGCAAGTTCTGGTCGATATCTTGGACGATCCAACGGTATTGTCGGTGGCTGCTACGGATGAAACTTATGATGCGACTGTTGCGCCGCTTTGGACCTATCTTGATGCGCTTACGCCAAATCTGTGGCGCTCTGGTCAGGCATACCCATCGACTGGTACGGCCATGTTCCCGTTGATTGCTGATGGTGAGCTGGACCTGTCGATTTCGTTCAGTCCAGGTGCTGCTTCTGCTGCTATCGCAAACTTTGAACTGCCAGAAACTGTGCGTACGTTTGTCTTGGATAAGGGTACAATCGGAAACGCATCTTTCGTTGCGATCCCTTACAACTCGGGCTCGACCGAAGGTGCGATGATTGTTGCAAACTTCTTGATGTCACCAGAGGCACAAGCGCGTGCGCAAGACCCCAACCTGTTGGGCTATGGCACTGTGTTGAACATGGATGCATTGACTGTCGAAGACCGCGCGCTGTTTGATGCGCTTGAGCTTGGCGTTGCAACGCTCTCTCCCGCTGAGCTGGGCACTGCCGTTGCAGAGCCGCACCCAAGCTGGATGACGCGGATTGCGGACGACTGGACTGCACGCTACGGCGTGGCGCAATAAGTTTGACGGCAATCGTGTTACAACAACGAGGCGTCCAGATGTTCTGGGCGTCTTTTGCAATAGGGGCTCATGGGTAATGCGCCGCCGATTTCTTCCTGCTTTGCCACTCCTGATGGTTATTGCGATGTTGGGGCCCGTGGCTGCTGGGCTTTATGGTACGCTCCTTCCAGCCTTTGGACATCTTCCCGCGGCAGGGGAATACGGCCCAAACCTTGATGCATTTCGTGCACTTTTCGATTGGCCGGGATTGCGTGCGGCGATGCGTTTGTCCGTCACCACCGGTGTTTTGGCGACGTTTCTGTCTCTGTTAATTGTTATGCTTGTCACTGCAGGTTGGTCTGGTACGCGCGCCTTTCGTCTGCTCGAACGGCTTCTCTCTCCTCTTTTATCCGTGCCACATGCCGCCGCTGCCTTTGGCCTCGCGTTTCTCATCACGCCATCGGGTTGGATCGCACGTCTTTTTTCTCCTTGGCTGACTGGGTGGGATCGACCGCTAGATTTGTTGATTGTCCAAGACCCGTGGGGGCTTGCGATGACGCTTGGCATGATCACTAAGGAAGTGCCTTTTCTTCTCTTGATGACGTTGGCTGCACTTGGGCAAGCTGATGCAACGCGGTCGGTTATCGTTTCGCAGGCGTTGGGCTATGGCCGATTGACGGGCTGGATGAAGGTAGTGTTTCCAAGGGTCTATGCGCAAATCAGATTACCAGTCTATGTGGTGCTGGCATACGCAATGACCGTCGTTGATGTCGCAATTATCCTTGGCCCGAATACACCGTCTTCGTTGTCGGTTCAGATCGTTAAGTGGATGTCTTCGCCGGATCTAAGTTTACGGCTTCAGGGTGCTGCTGGGGCGCTGATCCAACTTGCCTTGGTTGGCGGTACCCTTATGGCTTGGCGCTTAGGAGAAGTCGCGGTCGCCTATTTGGGGCGGCGCTGGATCATGGCGGGGCATCGTGGAAAAGCAGATCGAATTGTCGGTGGCATCGCTTTATCTATCGGTACTCTTTCTGCTCTCTCAATCATGTTTGGCATTGCTGTGCTTACGATCTGGTCGTTCGCAGGTTTTTGGAGCTTTCCAAATACGCTGCCGGATGAGTTCACGATGCGAAATTGGATGCGTCATGGCCCGGGCACGTGGGATGCTTTCCGTGAGACAGCAATTATTGCGGTGACTGTAACAATGGTCGCACTTGTCTTGACGATCGGGTGTCTTGAGGCTGAATGCCGCTACGGGTTAGCCCTTGGTAATGGCGGCGTTTGGCTTCTTTACCTTCCACTGTTGGTGCCTCAGATTGCGTTCCTACCAGGATTACAGACACTCTTTTTGCAAGTCGGTGCGGACAACGGCCGAGGGCCAGTCATGGTGGCACATTTGATTTTTGTGTTGCCCTACGTCTATCTGTCCCTCGCTGATCCGTTTCGCGCATGGGACGCGCGCATTGGAACCATTGGTGCCGCTTTGGGCGCATCGCCTGATGGGGTGCTCTGGCGGATACGGATACCCATGTTGTTACGCCCAATCTTGACGGCCGTTGCTGTCGGGATTGCAGTCTCTGTTGGGCAGTATCTTGCGACGTTGCTAATTGGTGGTGGGCGTGTGACGACCCTTACTACCGAAGCATTGGCGCTTGCGTCGGGTGGCGACAGGCGTGCGATCGGAGTGTACGGTTTGATGCAAACGGCTGCGGCGTTGTTACCGTTTGCGATTGCATTGCTTGTTCCAACATTGGTTTGGCGAAACCGAAAGGGGTTACGGCATGGATAAAGGGCTTACGCTTCGCGAAGCGTGCATTTTCAAAGATGGCAAACTGCTTGTCGATGTCGATCATCACATCCCACCGGGCGAAGTTCTGACGCTTATGGGGCCGTCCGGTGTGGGTAAATCTACCATGTTGTCATTTGTCACAGGTACGCTTGCGGCTAGCTTTCGTGCGACGGGGCAAATTTTATTGGATGGGCAAGATATCACAAACCTTGCGCCTCATAAGCGGCGCGTTGGTATTTTGTTTCAGGATGATCTTTTGTTCCCTCATCTTAGTGTTGGTGCAAACCTTGCCTTTGGATTGCGGCCAGGCGGAAGCACAGCAGAGCGTCGCGCAAAGGTTCGCGAGGCATTGGCTGAAGTTAATCTTGCGGACTATTCAGATCGTGATCCTGCGACGCTTTCTGGTGGGCAGAAAGCCCGCGTTGCGCTCATGCGTATGCTTTTATCGGACCCATGTGCTTTGCTCCTCGATGAACCTTTCTCAAGGCTCGATTCAGAACTGCGCGAACAGGTTCGTGAAATGGTATTTGCCCGCGCCAAAGCCCGTGCTCTGCCGATTTTGATGGTTACGCATGATGCAGAAGACGCAAACGCTGCTCTTGGAACGGTTCTAAAGCTGACTGTTAACACCTAATCTCCTTTATCTTGCCTAGATCTTAGCCTTGTTTTGCCATCAGTCCGTGCAAGGCTTTGGCAAAATGATGAATGTGTTGAGGCAAGCAAATGATGAAGAAGTGGCTGATAAAAGCAACTGACGCTGTTGCGACGATCAGGAAGACGGAGCCCCGTGAGGGCGAGGAAGCCGTAGCGTTTTCTACTGCGCATGTTGGCTCGCATAAAATACATGATCTGCCGCCTTCCCAGAAACTTGACCTTATTGTTGTTCCGCAATCTGCAATTGACGCGATTGACGATGCGCCTCATCTGCTGTGCAAAGCGGTCGTCGATTACGTGAATCACTTGGTGCATGTTGGCCAATATACGCGATCAGAGTTGCCGAACGAGGCGATGCAAATCTTTCACGCCGATTACTACTGTGCTCAGGTTCTTAATGGAGGCCACGCGCAGTTTGTTGGAAACGCGGGTTCTGAGCTTTCAAAAACGCTGCAGGACGTGATGTCTGGCGCGATGGAAATGGGCCACGATGGCTACCACAAAATCGTAAGCGAGATGGCCTCTTGGGTTGCGAAAAATCCGCGAAAAGCCCTCGTCCAAACTGGGTTCACCGATGGGATTTCCGAAGAGTTGGCTGCGCTTGACGTGCCGTTCTTCGACCTTAACAATACTGGGTCATTCCAGAGCGTTCTTGCGGGTTGGATTGTTGATCTTGAGATCGTGCTTGCCGTTCCTGATGCTCAGCTTCCACTTGTCTATGAGGGCATATTGCTAATGAACGGAAAGGCGGCACCTCGTGAAACGGCACGTGATATTGCGCGCTACGATCACATGCTGACGGACCCCTTGCATCTTGGGCTTGCTCACACGGGTGGCTCCAACAAAGATCCTCTGATCGGGATTTCAGACGGAACACAAATGGAAGTAAAGGGGCGAGCGATGACCTGTTGGCTCGTTCACACTC
>JAWUXS010000075.1:0-7450 GCA_034111185.1 Paracoccaceae bacterium
CAGATCGTGCCCGCGCCAAGGGGCAAAAGTTGCTTTAACTCAGGCCAGAGCCTGTCTAGATTCAACATATGACAAAAACACTTATGACTTTCGGCGACAGCAACACATTCGGCACGCCACCGATGACATCACCAGACCTGCTAGAGCGCTTTGGAATTGGCGTGCGTTGGCCAACCGTCACGCATGCCACACTTGGGTCAGATTGGCATTTGGTCGAAGAGGGCCTACCTGGTCGCACGGCCACAACAACGCCCCACCCGACACGCGGTGCTGCGATGGACGGGCACATGGGATTGCGGATCGCATTGGCAAGCCATGGCCCGATTGACGTGCTGACCATCATGCTTGGTACAAACGACGTGCAACACTGCTATGGACTGACGGCTGATTGCGTTATCGCGCGTGTCGCTGGCCTGCTCGCGATTACGCAGCATCCCGATATGGGCAAACGGCATCCAAATATGGATATCCTGCTGATTTGCCCGCAACCGACCCGCGACATCGGTATCTTTACCAGCACTATGATGGGCGCCGCCGAGAAATCAAAAGCCTTCTCTCCGCTTTACCAAAACCTTGCTGGTCATTGGAACATCGGGTTCTTGGACGCTGGTGAAATCATCAAATCTTGTTCCGAGGATGGTGTGCACTTTGACGCCGAAGCACACCAGACCCTTGGCCTTGCAGTCGCTGAAACGATCCAAGGCTTAGGCGAATAAAGCAGCATGAGGGGCGTTTTCGCCCCTCACCCGATCCTTAGATATCAAACGTCGCCATGACTGGCGCGTGATCGCTTGGCTTTTCCCAACCGCGCATATGACGCAGGACGCAACTACTATGAGCAGAACCTGCAATATCAGGCGTTGCCCAAACGTGATCAAGCCTGCGGCCTTTGTCGGCTTCGTCCCAATCTTTTGCGCGGTATGACCACCAGCTATATAGCTTGCCTTCGGGGACGTCGGCGCGTGTCACATCAACCCAAGCACCCGCTTCTTGCACTTCGGCAAGGGCTGCGACTTCGACAGGTGTGTGGCTGACGACCTTCAGCAGCTTCTTGTGATCCCAAACGTCGTCTTCGCGCGGTGCAATGTTCAGATCGCCCACAAGAATTGCGCGTTCTGGCGCATCAGCGCGAAATGCATCTCGCATGTCAGCAAGGTAATCCATCTTTTGGCCGAACTTCTCGTTCACCTCGCGGTCAGCGACATCGCCACCGGCGGGAACATAAAAGTTGTGGATGGTTACGCCATTCTCAAGCTTACCTGCGATATGGCGGGCGTGGCCAAGATCGGCAAAGTCCCAAGCGCCTGCTTCGACCATCGGGATCTTTGAGAATATCGCGACGCCATTGTAGCCCTTTTGCCCACGCGCAACCATGTGGCGGTAGCCCAGCGCCTCAAACTGTTCGAGAGGGATTTTATCAACGGGGCTTTTGCATTCTTGCAGGCACAGCACGTCAGGTGTCGCTTCTTTCATCATCTCTACCACAAGTGGTTCGCGTAGCCGCACAGAGTTGATGTTCCAAGTTGCCAGTGTAAACGTCATATCGTCTCTCCCTATCGCAGTGCGGCGGATGGGCGGATGAAGCCCGTCACCAAACCACCAAAATTTGTAATCTCAGGTGTCATACGCGCTATGGCAGCAGGATGCGCCGGATCGAGTACACCAATGCGCACTAAGATCGCAGCAATCGCAGCCTCGCTTGCGCGGGTACCGCCATCGGCAATCTTTAACGCAATTCCCAAACGCTTTTCAGGCACGATCGCAACGAACACACCTTCGGCCCCAGTTTTAATCGCAACCTTATGGTCCATTGCACGCATTAGATCGGTGCACGCACGGGTCTCACCCGCGACCAGCGCAGGATAAGTCGCCATCGCCTTGGTCAACTGCGCTGCCGCAACAGACCGCGTATCGGACCGATCTTCTGCGCTAGCAAAGAATGCCATTGCGCGGGCCAAACCGTGCAGCGTGCTGGCATGGTTCGGTGCAGAACAGCCATCAATTCCGAACATCGGCGATGTCTCTTGCGTCAGTTCTTCGAACGTGGCTTTGCAGGCTTGCTGCACGGGATGATCAATCTCGTGATACTCGGACCCAGCTTTCAGGTGCTTGGTCAAAGTCAAAAAGCCCGCGTGTTTTCCAGAGCAGTTATTGTGGATGCGGCAGACAGGTTCGCCTGCGCGGATCATCTCGTCGCGCACGTCCTTGTCACGGGATTCTTGTGGGCCGCAGCGAAAATCATCATCGGACAAGCCAAGCTCTTTGATCCAAGCCGCGACAGGTTTCAGATGGATATGCGATCCTTGGTGCGATGCACAGGACAGCGCCAATTGCTGCTCTGTCAGGCCAAAAGCCTTGGCTGCGCCGCTTTCTATCAATGGGATTGCTTGCAGCATTTTGGACGACGACCTTGGGTATATAATCGCCTCGGGATCACCCCACGCATCAACGATCTGGCCGCTTGCGTCACAAATTACCGCGTGGCCTTGGTGTACTGATTCCAGCAAATCGCCACGCCAGATTTCAACCAAATCTACAGGTCGTCCCATCACGTCATCCCTTTCGTTGCACAATGCCGCAGTGTTAGCCTTTAATCAGGGCTTCCCCAACTGGGCGTTTTTTTGCTACTCATACGCCTATCGAGTTGAAACCGCACTCGCCAGCCGAAAAGGTGCCATCAGATGCACCGGGCAAAAGTGGTGCGACCAGAGGCAAGCACAGCTTGGAGGCTGTAGGAATGAAGTTGAAGTTTTTTGGAATAATGAGTGCCGTTGCAGCACTGGCATTGGCCGGCAGCGTAAGCGCACAAGAATCAAATAATCGCGTCGCAGCAAACACCGATTGGAGTGTGTTTGTTGAAGACAGCCCGAAGGAATGTTGGGGCGTCTCAGCACCCAAAGAAACAGTAAACACACGTGATGGCCAAGCTGTCACAGTGCGCCGAGGCGATGTTTTGCTGTTCGTATTCTACCGTCCGGGTGCATCCGTGCAGGGTCAGGTCGCGTTTACTGGTGGCTACCCGTTCGCAAGCGGCTCAACCGCGTCATTGGATATTTCAGGGACAAAGTTTGAATTGTTCACCGAAGGTGAGTGGGCTTGGCCTGCCACACCAGAAGACGACCAGCGGATCGTTGCAGCAATGAAACGCGGCTCAAGCGCTGTTGTTCAGGCCCGCTCTGGTCGCGGTACAGTGACCAACGACTCGTTCTCGCTTTTGGGCTTTACTGCCGCAGTCGAAGAGGCCGGACGCCGCTGCGCTGGATAAGTAATCTCCACTGACATTTAGCAACGGGCGGTTTTCAATTGGAAACTGCCCGTTTTTGCATATATGGACCGCAGCAGCCCGCAAAAAGGTACGCATCATGGACGCCAAGGCCCCAATTACCCAAGATATGCTCACGATTCCGCGCAAGGCGCCGGATGGTTTGCCGAATCTTGTTGGCATGACCCGTGACGGCATGTTGGCCGCTTTGATCGAAGCAGGCACACCTGAACGGCAGGGAAAAATGCGTGTCGGCCAAATTTGGCAGTGGATATACCATTGGGGTGTTCGTGATTTCGCGGACATGACGAACCTCGCCAAAGATTATCGTGCGATGCTCGCCGAAAAATTCGTCGTGGCCTTGCCAGAGGTCGTGACCCGCCAAGTCTCAGAGGACGGCACGCGCAAGTACCTTGTTCGGATCGCAGGCGGCCATGAGGTTGAGGTGGTGTATATCCCCGAAACTGATCGCGGCACGCTTTGCATCTCGTCACAAGTTGGCTGTACGCTGACCTGTACCTTCTGCCACACTGGGACCCAAAAACTAGTCCGCAATCTGACCACAGCCGAGATTATCGGCCAGGTAATGGTTGCCCGTGACGATCTAGGCGAATGGCCAATTCAAGGCGCGCCTAAGAACGAAACACGTCTGTTGTCGAACATCGTTCTAATGGGCATGGGCGAGCCGCTCTATAATTTTGAAAACGTGCGCGATGCTATGAAGATCGCGATGGACCCTGATGGCATCCAACTGTCACGTCGCCGCATTACGCTGTCAACTTCGGGCGTTGTTCCCGAGATCGCGCGCACTGCACAAGAAATCGGCTGTCAGCTTGCGATCTCATTCCACGCGACCACAGATGAGGTTCGCAATGTTCTGGTGCCAATCAACAAGCGCTGGCCGCTCAAAGACTTGCTCGAGTCTCTGCGCAGCTATCCAAAGGTTTCAAACTCTGAGAGGATTACGTTTGAATACGTGATGCTGGACGGCGTTAACGACACTGACGAAGACGCGCACCGTTTGGTCAAACTGATCGAAGGCATCCCCGCCAAGATCAACCTGATCCCGTTCAACGAATGGCCCGGCGCGCCGTACAAGCGGTCATCGAACAACCGCATCCGCAAGTTCGCAGATATTATTTACCAAGCTGGCTATGCGACCCCGATCCGCAAGCCACGCGGAGAAGACATTATGGCCGCATGCGGGCAGTTGAAATCAGCAACCGAGCGCGAGCGTAAATCACGCAAGCAGATCGCGGCTGAAACTGGCCTCAGCTAAAAACAGTAAATGTAGCCTTCGGCGTTAATCGTTCGTTTACCATCGTGCCCGCAAGGTTACTGGTATGGAACGGTTACATTTGAACATAAATTTGAACACTTATCGCAGCTTGCTGACCATCGCGGCGGCAGAGCACGACACCATTGACGGTGTCATCAGGGATGCGATCAGCCGCGACATCGCGCGAAGGCAACGTGCAATCGGCGAGAATGGCATCCAAACAGTTCGCGCCCGCGCAGACTTGCGTGCAAGGCTCGCCCCTGATTTTCGGTTGGCCAAGAATTGGGCTGACCTTGATCGGCGCCTCGGTCTTAAGGGGTATGTTGTCATTACGATTGCCGCCGAGCTTCTTTTGCAAGACGCTGAGCATATCACCGTCTGCAGCTTAGCCATGCTGGGTCACAACGACCTAAAACTGATCAGAAAGTTTGGTGCGCGGCCCGAACAGACCGCGCAACATAGGTTCGCGCGTTAAGCCAATAACGCGCGTGCTTCATCAGGGGACAGCGATGCTGGGCGATCACAAGTGGTCGTCAGTTCAACGAACCGCTTTTCCTCTCCCGCCTTCAGAATGCTGGTCATCACATCGACAGCATGCACGGCTAGATCGATATTGCAGCGATGTTGACGCCCCTCAGAAATCGCCGTTGCCATATCGGCAAGGCCCGCACATCGATAGTTAGCCCGCTCGTCCTGATTAGGCACGCCAAATGGATGATCCCAAGCTGGTAATTCATTAATCTCACCGTCTTGGCCGCCGATCTCAACCGGTCCACCAAAGAAGTTTGGATCAGGAATAAACAGTGATCCGTCTTCGCCATACAGCTCCATGTTCGCGTGTCGGTGCGCCCAGACATCCCAGCTTGCGCTGAGGGTCACAGTTGCACCGTTCACGAACTCAAGCAGTGCATGGATGTTCGTATGAGTGTCCACAGGGATCACTTCGCCTAATCGGTCCCCATTACCAATTGTTCGTGACTTGAATGTCGTGGTTGCCAGCGACGTCACCGATTTCACCGGACCAATAAGCTGGATCAAATTGGTCACATAGTAGGGTCCAATATCCAAAACTGGACCAGCACCAGGCTGAAAGAAGAAGTCAGGGTTCGGATGCCAAGCTTCCATTCCGTGACCCATAACATGGCAAGTGCCGCCAATGATCCGGCCCACGTCGCCCGCATCAATCGTTGCACGTGCCTGCTGATGCGCACCACCTAGAAACGTATCTGGGGCAGAGCCGACACGCAGGTTTTTAGACGTCGCCAAGTCGCGCAGATCTTCGCCTTCGGCCAAGGTCAGAACCAATGGCTTTTCTGAATAGGCGTGCTTGCCAGCCTCAAGAATTTGACGTGTCACAGCATAGTGCACATCAGGGATCGTGAGGTTAACAACCACGTCCACATCAGAGGCTTTCAGCATGTCTTCGACGGTCTCAGCACGGATGCCGTATTCGTCCGCCCGCGATTGTGCCGCGTCCATGTTGATGTCAGCAATCGAAACCAACCTAAGCGACTTAAAAATCGGCGCGAATTTCAGATAAGTGGTCGAGATATTTCCCGCACCGATGATACCTACACCAAGCTGTGTCATGGGATTTCTTCCTTAGAATGCTGAAATTGACGCGAATGATCTTGCTGCGAAACGTGCATGGTCATTCGGGTTATCGTGTTCGGTCACGTAGTGAGAAACGCCTGTGTTTTGCAGTGCTGCATGGATTGCGACCCAGTCCATTGTGCCGTGCCCCACATCAGCCCAGCCATCTTCGTCAAGACATGTACCCGCGGTTGCGATGTCTTTGACGTGCACCGCTGCAATGCGACCAGCGTATTTGTTGATCCATGCAACTGGGTCCAAACCGGCACGTGCAGTCCAGCCCAAATCAAGCTCGAGCATCAGATCGTCAGACGCGTTTGCGATCAAATCAAGTGGCAGATCGCCGCTGTCTGTCGCCACAAATTCGAAGTCATGATTGTGCCAGCCAAATTGAATACCCGCGTCCTGAAATGGCTTTCCTGCCTCAGCAAGCTTTTTGCCAAATGCTGCCCAGCCTTTTGCATCTGTCGGGCGGTTTTCAACTGCGACGTGGGGCACAAAAACGGCCTTCATGCCAAGTTTCTTGGCCGTAGCAAGCGCTGTTGCCCCATCATCAGTCACCGCATCCAGTCCCATGTGGCTGCTTGTCATCGCGATACCGTTTGCATCCAGTGATGCCTTTAAACCTGCAACATCACCTAGGATGCCACCATAGCCCTCAACTTCGCGGTAGCCGGTCGCGGCCAGCATCGCGATTGTGTCTGCCAGCGGCGGAAAGTTGCGTGAACAGTAAAGTTGGTAAGAAATATTAGTCATAATAGCAGTCCTTTAGGCAGTCGTGGCGCTATGAAGATTGCGCAAGGTGAATGTGGGTTTCGCCGTTGGATCAACAGGAACAAACGTGATTGTCCGGCTTTCACCCGGCAACATATCAAAAGCGTTTTCGCTAAAGCGACCTTGGACATCAGCCTCGAGCGCTGTGAAAAGCGATAGCCCATTTGAACCCACGGTAATCGTATTCTGGTTGGTAACCATGGTTAGCGCGGGGTCTTGCAGGTCGTAGGCCTTGTACGGCTGCGGGGCGTGAATAAATCGGCCCTTAACGCCGTCTGCGTCCCAATCGACCAGCAGCATTTCGTCGTCTTTCAAATCACAGTTTGCGATGCTTACGATATTGACGGAAACATCCGCTACGTCTGCGTCTGCGCTGATCAAGTTTCGGGTTTGCCCCGACAGATCCACAGCCTTGGCGGTTAGCATAACCTTTGCGGACGTCGGCGCATCATTCACTCCGCGCAACGTCAGGGCATTCCCTTCGGGGACAGCCGTTACCATCACCGGCGCGTAGAAATCCTGCGCCATATGATGCAGCAATT
>JAWUXS010000076.1:0-22328 GCA_034111185.1 Paracoccaceae bacterium
GTGATGATGCCTTGGCCGGGTGATTTGGGGTGGTATTACACACTCAACGGCAGCCCGATTGGTGGCGCGATCACCATTCCACTCATCTCTGCGTTTGCACCATCCACAACGATCAACAATGCAGCGGAAGCAGTTTTTGCACCACAGGCAGCCCCATCAGGTTATGCACAGCACATTGGTGGCGCGCTATCGGTGCGGCCTGCATCATTCCGCGCGAACGTGCGTCAGGTGAACACACTGCATCCAAAGATCGTCGAGATGACAGCACGTTACCCCGAACTTACCTTGCCGATTGAGGTGCTGCACGGCACTAAAGACGTAACCGTCCCGATTTCAGTGCACCCTGAAGAATTTGTACAACTTGTCCCTGATATGGTTCTTACAAAGCTCGAAGGTGTGGGTCACATGCCGCACCATAGCGACGCGCAGGCTGCGATCGACACAATCCACCGCGCAGCAACGCGGGCCGGATTGCGCTGACCCGCTGTGCACCGCATACTACCCCGTAATACTTGCTTTGGGAGTTAGCAGAATGACCCTACCATTTGACGGCGGAATTAGTCGTTATTTCAACGAGGGCGCGCCAGATGAACTGCGTCACTTGATTGAAAATACTGGCAAGAAAGGGATCATGAACCCCGAATATCCTTATGCGAAAGCATGGGCAAAGAAAGAATATGAAGCCGAGATCGCAGCCCTGCAAATTCAGCTGGTACAAATGCAGTCATGGCTACGCGAAACTGGCGAACGTGTCGCGATTGTTTTCGAAGGCCGCGATGCTGCTGGCAAAGGCGGCACGATCAAGCGTTTCCGCGAGAATTTAAACCCACGGTCTGCACGTGTGGTGGCCCTCTCAAAACCGACCGAAACAGAGGCCGGAGAATGGTATTTTCAACGTTATGTCAAACACATGCCGACCAAAGGTGAAGTCGTTTTTTTTGACCGAAGCTGGTATAATCGCGGCGTTGTTGAGCATGTTTTCAATTTTTGCACACCTGAGCAGCGCGAGGCATTCTTTGGCCAAGTCAATGCATTTGAAAAGATGCTGGTGGATGACGGGATCAAGCTATTCAAGATCTGGCTGAACGTTGGACGTGCCACACAGCTGAAACGGTTCATGGACCGCGAAGATGATCCGCTTAAGCAATGGAAACTTAGCTGGATCGATGTCGAGGGGCTGTCAAAATGGGATGCCTATACCGACGCCATCGACGATACATTGCTGCGCTCAAATGATGCACCTTGGACTGTTGTGCGTTCTGATGACAAAAAGCGTGCCCGCGTGAATGCAATCCGCTCGGTTCTGAAGGCTTTGGATTATCCGGGCAAAGATCTTGGTGATGTAGACGGTCAAGTCGTCGGCAGCTTGGACCTTTGGAATGGTTAAACGCGGGTATCACCACGGTAACCTGCGCGAGGCCCTTGTTGCTGGCTGTTTGTCGTTAATCGAACAGAAAGGCCCGACGGGTTTCACCCTGTCCGAGGCCGCACGCGAGGCTGGCGTCACGCCAGCTGCCGTATACCGCCATTTCGAGGGCCGTGAGGACCTGATCGCCGAGGCTGCCCGCCAAGGATATGAGATATTCGGCGAGGTGATGGATAACGCCTATAACAACGGCCAGCCGTCAGCCTTGTCTGCGTTTATCGCCACTGGGCGCGCCTATCTTGCCTTTGCCAACAAACATCCGGGACATTACATCGCGATGTTCGAAAGCGGAATTTCAACGCAACGCACACCAGAATTAAATGCCGTTGCAACGCGCGGTCTTGGCGTTCTTGAAAAAGCTGCTGAAGACTTGTCGCAGCATATTCCTGCTGATAAACGGCCTCCTCCGCAAATGTTTGCGGCCCATATTTGGGCCCTCTCTCACGGTATTGTTGAGCTTTTTGCCCGCGGCTCTCCTGGAACTAAAAGCCCGTTCCCGCCTGAAGACTTGCTCGAGTCCGCCATTGGCGTCTATTTACGCGGCTTAGGCCTCATTCCGCCCGACTCGTAAGAGTTTTGAGGCCGGCAGCTTACATTGGACGGACACCACCATGGACGGCACTCTCGCTCTTATCTTTGCTATAGCTAGCTTGGCAGATATGGCTTGGAACCATTGCGGTGACGGATGTCTGAATGTGCAAAGCAACCAGTCGCGGCTGTCTATCCAAGGTGCTGCCCTCATCTTTCAGCAAGAAGAAATTGGCAAAGAAGTCTTCGTTGGCTACGACTTGGGCCATACATATGGCCCTTATCAACTGACTATTGGCGCATCATTGACGGACACTGGCGATGGCTGGGTTGGCGCTGGTGCAAAGTGGCGTTCGGACAGCATTAACACGGGTCCAATTTTCGTCGAAGCGTCGCTTATGCCCGGACTGTACCTGCATGGCGACGGGCCAAACATCGGCGGCCCATTACAGTTTCGTTCAGCCCTAGGTGTCGGGTATAAGTTTGAGAACGGCTCAACACTAACAATGTCATACGATCACCGATCAAACGCTGATCGTTTGCCGATTAATCCAGGACTTGAGACCCTGTCGCTGCGATATTCATTCGCGTTCGATTAAGGCATCACCACAAGTGATCGTTCGTCCCAGATAACCTTGGTCTTCATACCAACGTCTAAGACCGGCCGACCGATCATGTTCTTCATTGAGATCGTCAAAGGCTCTGCTACGTCGGCAATCCGCACATCGTAGTAAGTCATGTCGCCATAGTAGACGACTTCGTCAACAACGGCATCGACAAGGCGTCGCGCAGTTGTTTCGCCATCGAAAAGAATACCTAACGATTCCGGACGGATACCAACCGTTCCTGACCCAGAGTTTGCGCCTCCAGGTGCTTGCTCAAGCGGTACGACGCATTCACCCAAAGCCCTGACATCAAGTGCAATTTCTGCACCAACGTCGCCAATTTCGGCACCGAGGAAATTCATCTTGCCGATGAACTCTGCAACACGCTTTGACGTCGGGCGACGGTAGATCGTCTCGGGGTCGTCTAGCTGTCCAATCTCGCCCTCAAACATGACAGCAATGCGATCCGACATAACCAACGCCTCTTCTTGGTCATGGGTTACGAGAATGAATGTGATCCCCACTTGACGTTGTAGGCGGATCAGTTCGACCTGCATTTGTTCGCGCATCTTCTTGTCGAGAGCCGACAATGGCTCGTCCAACAGCAGAACTTTTGGTTTCAGAATAAGCGCCCGCGCAAGGGCAACACGTTGCCTTTGACCGCCAGACAATGCGTGGGCTTCGCGGTCGCCAAAACCTGTCAGGCCGACCATGCCTAGCGCGTCTTCGACTAGTTTGGCCTTTGCTAACTTGTCGAGATCCTTTTTCTTACGCAGGCCAAAGGCGACGTTTTCGCCTACGGTCAGATGCGGGAAAATCGCGTAGGATTGGAACACCATATTGGTCGGTCGCAGGTTTGCGGCCACACCGTCCATATCTTTTTCGTCGATCAGAACGACGCCAGACGACACGTCCTCAAAACCAGCAATCGTGCGCAAAAGCGTGGTCTTGCCACAGCCTGATGGACCCAATAGCGAAAAGAACTCGCCTTCGTTGATTGTCAGATTGATATCACGCAGTGCATGGTAATCGCCGTAATATTTATTGACGCCTGTCAGTTGAATGAGCGGTTTCACAAATAGCCCCTAGTGTCTTTTCCGCCCATCTTCGCGATACCGCGACGGCGCATGATTTCAGCAAATGTGAGCAAGATAACAGACAATCCAACAAGGATAGTCCCGAGTGCCATCACAACCGGCAAGGACGACGGGAAGCGTAGCAAGCTCCAGATATAGACCGGCATTGTCGGATTAGCACCCGTCAGGAAGAATGCGATGATGAATTCATCCAAACTGATCGTGAACGAAATAAGCATGGATGAGATCACACCCGGCATAACAAGCGGGAAAATCACCGTCCAGAATGCGGACCAACGGGTTTCGCCCAAATCAAGTGCAGCTTCTTCTAGCGCTGGATCGATCGCTTGGAAGGCACCATTAAGGATCGCAATTGAGAATGGCGTACAGATTAGGACGTGGGCCGCAATAATGGTCCAGTTCGACAGCCCAAAGTCTAGTATTTGCACCGCCACAACCAGCAGCGACACGGCCACGATAATTTCGGGCAAGACCAGCGGTAACATCACAAAACCCATAATGCTACGCTTGAACGGAAAGCTTTGCATCGCACCTGATCGCGCAGCGCACATCCCAAGGCATGTTGCCAAAAAGGCAGTCACCAATGCGATAAACAGCGAATTTTTAACGGCAGCGTGTAGCGCTTTGCGCTCCATCAACTCTCCGAACCATTCAGTTGTGAACCCTTGCAACGGGAAAGCAATGATCGTGCCGTCGTTGAACGCGAAAATTGGCAGCAAAATAATCGGCGCATAGAGGAAAATCAGATATGCGACCGCATAAAAGCGTAGGCCTTTGCCTTTCATCACGATCTCCTCCTAAGCCAGCGCCGGTTTAGGAATATGAATGCGAGGCTGATTGCGGTGACAGATAGCATTGCAACTATCGCGATTGCGGCACCAAGTGGCGCGTTGTTTAGAGCAAGAAACTGCGTTTGGATCATATTCGCGATCAGCTTGCCGCCCGCGCCGCCCATCAGTTCGGGTGTCACGTAGTCACCGATTGTAGGAATGAAGACGATCAATACTGCAGCAACCAAACCTGGCATCGACAACGGAAGTGTGACCCGAAAGAAGGTCACAAATTTGCTTTCGCCAAGGTCTTGTGACGCTTCAAGTAGAGAGCGATCTATTTTCTCAAGTGCGACAAAGATCGGTAGGATCGCGAATGGTGCAAAAGCGTGGGCCAGTGTGATGATAACTGCGTTCACGTTGTAAAGGATGAATGTCAGAGGTTCGTCAATGATACCAAGGCCTAACAGGCCAGAGTTCACAACTCCATTATAGCCAAGTATGACTTTCCAAAGGAAAACGCGGATCAGATAGCTGGTCCAGAATGGGATCGTGATTAGAAACAGCCAGATTGATTTGCGATTTGGTGCGACGTGGAATGACACGAAATAGGCAACCGGATAGGCCAGCACAACGGTAACAAGCGTCACAATACCCGACACCATCAACGACCGTTGCAGCAGCAAGCCATAGATCGGCTTCTCAGCAATTTCGCGGTAATTATCGAGCGTGAACGTCCGGTCCAGCGTCATAAAGTCTTGGGTCCAGAAACTGAACAAAATGATCGCAACCAAAGGCACGGCAAGCAGCAACACCGCATAAAGCGCTGGTGGCATGAGCAGCAGCATGCTGCGACCTTTTTCCGTTGCTGTTAGCTTGCGCAGCATAGTGGCACCGCCTCCCAAATCCCTCCCCGCTATCTTTTCCGATGGGGCAGAAAGATCAATGGGGGAAATGCAATTTACAGGATTGATTGTGAAAGCGGGGCCGCTGCGTCAAGCTATGGGAACGTGCTGTTTCTTAGATTTGGGAATGCTTCACTAAGGAAAATACCATGAGAACAATCGCTGCACTCGTCTTTCCTGGTTTTGAAACGCTCGATTATTTTGGGCCAATCGAAATGCTTGGTGGATTTGGTGGTGAAACAGAAATCATCACCGTTGCAAAAAACAACGATCCTGTGCCGAGTTGTCATGGCCAACGAATAGTCGTGGATAGGACTATCAAGGAGAACAATGATTACGATCTCTTGTTCATCCCCGGTGGTGATTCCGCTTTGGTTGAAGGGGGAGACGAAGAAATTCTGCAATGGATCCGCGACGCATCAGCCAATGCGGAACGGGTTATGGCCGTGTGCACGGGGACAGTCCTCTTAGGGATGTCGGGTGTGCTTGATGGGCGTAAAGCAACTACTAATAAGATCGACTTCTCAAGGACAATTCATCATGCACCGAATGTCGATTGGATAAAAGAGGCGCGCTGGGTGGTAGACGGTAAGTTCTACACATCATCAGGCGTTTCTGCGGGCATGGACATGGCACTAGCAGTTATGGCCGATTTGTTTGGGATGGAAATGGCAGATAAACTTGCCCTTGGATGCGAGTACGAGTGGCATAAGGATGCCAACCGCGATCCATTTGCGAAGCTCGCAGGTCTTATCGAATAGGCAAACTCCAAAAGTAAAAAGGGCGGCCCAGTGGACCGCCCTTTTCGAATATATATCCGGTTGGATTAACGCTTAGAGAACTGGAAGCTCTTACGCGCTTTGGCCTTACCGTACTTCTTACGCTCAACAACGCGACTGTCGCGTGTGAGGAAGCCAGCGGCTTTCAATGCAGGGCGCAGTGACGGATCGAACAGTTGCAGTGCTTTAGAAACACCGTGCTTAACCGCACCAGCTTGACCGGAAAGACCACCACCTTTGACAGTTGCGACAACGTCGAACTGACCAGTGACACCAGCAACCGAGAACGGCTGCGCAAGGATCATCTGAAGCACTGGACGTGCAAAGTATGTGTTCATTTCTTTGCCGTTCACAGTAACCTTACCGGAACCTGGCTTGATCCAGACGCGGGCAACCGCATCTTTACGTTTACCAGTTGCATATGAGCGGCCAAATTCGTCTTTGACGACTTCGCGCACGATTGCTGGCTCGTTTACTGGGGCTTCTGCAAGGTCGAGACCTTCAGCAACAGCACCAAGCTCTTCGAGAGAATTGATCTGATCAGCCATTATGAAGTCCTCGTGTTCTTTGGGTTCATCGCAGCAACGTCCAGAACTTCTGGCTTCTGAGCTTCCATGCCGTGATCAGGACCTACAACGCAACGCAGGTGTGTCATTTGCAGCTTGGAAAGCTTGCCACCAGGCAGCATGCGCTGAACGGCTTTCTGAAGGATGCGCTCTGGGTGCTTACCATCGAGAATGTCAGCTTTTGACTTCTCTTTGATGCCACCAGGGTGACCTGTGTGCCAGTAGTACATCTCGTCACGCTTGTTACCAGTCATCTGAACTTTTTCAGAATTGATAACAATCACGTTGTCGCCCATGTCCATGGACGGCGTGAATGTTGTCTTGTGCTTGCCGCGCAAGCGCATTGCGATGATAGACGCAAGACGACCCAGAACGATGCCTTCAGCATCGATCAAGATCCATTTCTTGTCTACATCTGCAGGGGTAGCAGAAAAGGTTTTCATATCTCACCAAAAGGTTTGGGGGCCATGTAAGGCCCGTCACTCGGATAGGTGGCTTATAAAGGGACTGAATGTCCGGTCAAGCGGCAATGTGGCGATTTAAGTAAGCAAAAACAATCACTTGCAATTAAGGTATCTATTTACCCCACCTCTACCTGCGTTCTAACCGCTTTATCATTCACAAAACGACCTGTCAGACCGATATACGCTCGGGCGGTGTATCGAGTAATACGAGCAATTTCTCCATTGCATCGACGAAATGCTCATGACTGACTTGGCCGTTGATTGCGATCCTAACCGCATGTGTACTCCGGCTTTCGCGCAGCGCAAAGTCATCCGCAGGTTTGATCAGTATGTTCGCAGTCTCTGCCGCTTGGCAAAATTCGCCTGCTCGCCACCCTACGGGAAGATCCAGCCAGATGAACGGCACAGCCTCGGACCATGACAGGTTATAACGCCCAAGCAAATTGACAGCAGCGCGGACGTCACGCGCGATACGTTCACGTATACGACCCATAACAGCGTCGAGGTCTGGTTGCGCCATGATGAAGGCATAGAGGTCGGTGATAATGCGGGTGATCCCGAATGATTGAAACGTGGACGTCCGCACCAGAGCCGCGGTCCATCCGTCTGGCGCGACAGCAAAGCCGATACGCAAAGCGGATGTAATCGATTTTGACGGCGACGTCACATACCAGCCTAGTTCTGGCAGCAAAGCGCGATAGCTTGGCCCGTGGTGCTCGGTTCCCAACAACCGATAACAATCGTCATCAAGCACATGAACACCGTAACGCTGCGCAATGGCTGCGATTTCGTGGCGGCGCTGAACCGAAGTTGTGCGAACGGTCGGATTGCAGACCTCAGCTGAGGTGCAAAACACTTGGACGCCTTGGGTTTTGATAAGGTGCTCAAGAGCAGCTGATTCTGGCCCCTCGTCATCCCATGGCACGCCGACAACCTGCGCACGGCACAACAAAGCAGCCGAGCGAAAACCACCATAGCTGAGCGTATCCACGGCGATGACTGGCTGCGCGCCCTTGAGGATGGTTTGCAAGATCATAACAATCGCGCTTTGACCACCATTGGCAGTGACCACGTTCTCAACCTCGAAATTTCCAATTGGAGTATCCCCTAGGGATTTGGCAAATGCCAATCGCGCAGCCAAATCGGTCACCCTTGTCGGATAACGCAGCAGTTCATTCGGAGCCATCTCTTGTGCAAGTGCGGTCATACCGCGCCGAATGATGTCGCCCTGCCCGACGTCTGGCATTTTTGGGCTTAGCAGATGTGATTTTTCGGGTGCATCAAGCACGGGATCCAGCATCGCAGGCACCCAAGGCGAACTTGGCGGATAAGTTGGGCTTGCACTGGTTCTTGCTTCAGTGACGAAAGTGCCACGGCCCACGCCCGCGCTAAGGCGCCCTTCGTCGGTCAGCACGGCATACGCGCGGGCCACCGTTCCTGGGGTCACGCCGATGCGGAACGCGAGATCTCTCACCGGAGGCAGTTTTTCACCCGGCTTCAATTGTGTCGATACAATTCCTTCACGGATTGCCTCAGCTAAGGCTTTGTATTTCGACTTTCCTGCATTTGATATGTCTGGAGTCCAACTTGTACCCGATACAATCATTTTCTGGACCCTTCTGAATTCGCTTTGTACCAATATGACATAGCATCACGCTAGATTGTGTCAATACAATACAAGGAGTTGTCCCATGCCACACATGACCACACACGCGCTCCGCACGCAGACCGCGTCCGCGCAAATTGCCATCCTGCAAACGCAGATGAGCCTTCCAACCGTTGCCCGTTTGGCGCTGACGTTGGCGGTGGTCGTGACGAAATGGGACAAATATCTTCGGACACGACGTACCTTATCTCGGCTTGATCCCCACGAGCTGGACGACATCGGTGTAACCCGTAGCTCTGCAAATGCAGAAGCGGCCAAGCCGTTCTGGCAGGACTGACATTCTGCCATCTTCCTGACTGGGCCGCATCACTGCGGCCCTTTTTTCATGTCCGCTTAGGTGGAATCGCATAGGTCAGCGACGCTCGGGCGACCAGATCGTCCCGACCTTCGGACCGCATAACAACATCGCCGACAGCCAAACTGCGGCCAACTTTATGCAGCTGCGCCTCGCCAATCAGATCAACGCCCGCGGCAGGTTTACGCATGAAATCAATGCTGCAATTGGTTGTCACAGCCAGTGCGACAGGTCCGATCCGTGACAACACCGCGATGTACATTGCAACATCTGCGAGGGCGAACATAGAGGGGCCCGAGATGGTATTGCCCGGACGCAAGTGGCGTTCGGCTGTTTGAAGGCGTACTTTACAGCCAGTTTCGGTCAGAGCCATGATCTTGAACTCGCCCGCCATCTGCGGAAATTCGTCTTTGAGGAACAACTCAATCTCGGGGATTGTCATCTTAGGTTCCATCGTACGGCCTCCTGCCCTAACATTTGATGTGAAAACATCACGAGGGCGCAGCAATGGCAATATTGGAACGGGATGATCTGGACGGGATCGCAACATTAACGCTGAATATGCCCGAAAAGCTGAATGCGTTGTCAGATGGTATGTTGGTTGCGATGCAAGATGCGTTGGACACCATCGCGGATGATCCATCGGTGCGCGTTGTGATTATTCGCGGTGCAGGCAAAGCATTCTGCGCTGGGCATGATTTACGCGAAATGCAAACCAAGCGCGCCAAGGCTGATGCAGGTGCGGTTGCATTGAAAGGTCTTTTTGATCGATGCGCATTGATGATGCAGCGCATTCAATCCATTCCACAACCCATCATTGCCCAAGTACACGGCGTTGCCGTGGCCGCTGGATGTCAGTTGGTTGCGACTTGCGACTTGGCAATTGCGGCCGATGACACGCGATTTGGCGTGAACGGCGTGAATATCGGGCTATTCTGTTCCACCCCGATGGTCGCCCTGACCCGCAACGTGTCGCGCAAAGCCGCGTTTGAGATGTTGACCACAGGGCGTTTGATTGATGCAGATGAGGCTGTACGCCTCGGATTGACTAACAAAGCCGTCCCAGCCGCGGATCTTGAAACGGAAACCCGCGCCCTAGCGAAAACAATCGCGGCAAAGCTTGCCAGTGCAGTCAAGATTGGAAAGCAAGCGTTTTACGCGCAGGCAAACATGTCGACCGAGGAAGCCTATGCATTCACAGGCGAAGTCATGGTTGCAAACATGAAAAACGATG
Source organism: Paracoccaceae bacterium (assembly GCA_034111185.1). GTDB lineage: Bacteria > Pseudomonadota > Alphaproteobacteria > Rhodobacterales > Rhodobacteraceae > Yoonia. Next base: position 10,336 of record JAWUXS010000076.1, read on the forward strand.
ACACCGCAGAGGGGATCACCGCATTCCTAGAAAAGCGGTCACCCAACTGGGACTAGATGTCATACAGGTCTTTGAACTTCGTTTCCAAATAGTCGAGCAGCGGTCCCTCGGTGGGCGCACTGCCTGTCGCTTGGGTCATCACCTGCTGTGGTGGGTACAGGCTGCCGTGTGTTTGGATTTTCGCGTTCAACCACTTGGTCGCGTGACCCGTTTCACCCCGTGACAGATCATCGTCGAGAGTTGGGACGTCTTTGCGCAAACCTTCGTAAAGGCAACCCGCGTAGACATTGCCTAACGTGTAAGTTGGGAAATAGCCGAACAGACCTTCGGACCAATGCACGTCTTGCAGAACACCATTCGATGGCTTGGTAACAGCATACCCAAAGTCAGCCTTGAAGCAGTCGTTCCAAGCGGCCTCAAGATCCTTTACGGCAAGGTCCCCCGAGATCAGAGCGTTTTCAAGATCAAAGCGTAGTAGGACATGAAGGTTATATTGGACCTCGTCAGCTTCGGTGCGGATAAATCCGTCAGAAACGCGGTTCACCGTTTTATAAAACGCATCTTCGTTCGCGATGCCAAAATCGCCAAAGCTGTCTCGCATTTGTCCAAACAACCAACCTGTGAATGCGCGGCTGCGGCCAAGCTGGTTCTCGTAGATACGGCTTTGGCTTTCGTGGACACCCATTGATACACCACTGCCCAGTGGTGTCAGCAGGTAGTCGCGATTGATGCCCTGCTCATACGCGGCATGGCCGACCTCGTGGATAGTTGAATAAAAGCAGTTGAACGGGTCCGCTGGATTTGTGCGTGTCGTAATGCGTACATCAAGGCCAGAACCGCTTGAGAATGGATGCACCGCTTTGTCGACACGCCCGTGGTTCATGTCATAACCGAATGCCACGGCTAGCTTTTCAGACAGTGCAAGTTGGGCAGCGTCATCAAATTTGTGGTTCAACTGGGCTGGTGCTGGCTGCGCAAGGATCGCTTCGCGCAGGGCTACCAAGCGTGGCCGTAGCGCGCTGAACATCGCAGCAAGGTCACTACCCGACGCGCCCGGTTCATAATCGTCAATCAGCACGTCGTATGGGTTTGCATTCGCATCGATTGCAGCGGCCTCTTGGCGCCGCAGATCAAGTACGGTTTCCAGAATTGGCAGGAATGCTGCGACATCTTCGTCTGCGCGGGCATTCGCCCAAATACGGTGGGCAAGCGATGTTGTTTTGGCAAGTTCAGCAGCTAAATCTGCGGGTACTTTTGCTGTCCGGTCGTATCCACGCTGGATCAGACGCAAGTTTGATTTCGATACCACATCTGTGACTTTGGCCGCCGCGAGCCATTCACCAACTTTTGGATCAGTACGACGTGCATGCAGTACCTTTGCGATGGCTGCATGTTCCTCGGCGCGTTGCGGTGCCGAACCTTCGGCCATCATCGTTTCTTGATCCCACCCCATCCGGCCAGCAATCTGGCTCAGGGCTTCGGATTCGCGCTGGAACGCCATCAGGTCTGCATATGCAGTCATATTATGTGCCTCGGATTGATTGTGGAATTGGGTATTGCGATAGGAAACGGGCCCGCAGAACCAACACCCAAAGAACAACCGCGCCAAATTGGTGTAGAATTGCCGCCTGCCAAGGGGCTGAATACATCACCGTTACGATACCAAGGACCATTTGCAGGGTCATCATCGCAAGAACAAGGTTGAAGGCAAACTTGGTTTGACCATTGCCGGACCTGCGCGAATTGCGCCAAACGACAAAGCCCAGTGCAAATAAGAAGTATCCAGCCATACGGTGCATGAATTGCACAAGGCCTTCGTCTTCGAAGAAATTCCGCCAAATTGGGCTAAGGCCAAATGGTTCGGGTGGCAGGAACGATCCCGCCATCAGCGGCCAATCCGTGTAGGTGCGGCCAGCGTCGATACCGGCAACCAACGCGCCAAGCAGAATTTGAACAAAGGTCACAACGACAAGCGCAGTCGCGAGACGTGACAAACCGACATCACCCTGCCTGCGGGCCTGAAGTAGGTCTGCGTCTCGTCGCGATAACTGAAACATGTACCATGCAAGAAAACCAAAGATCACAAAGGCCAAACCGAGATGGATTGCCAAACGGTAAGACGCCACATCAAGCATTCCTTCGTTTAGCCCGCTTGAAACCATCCACCAACCGATAGCGCCTTGCAGACCACCCAATGCGCCAACGAACAAAAGTTTACGGGTCCAACCCGTTGGGATTTTCCGCGCCACAAGAAAACCAACAAAGCCTACCGCCCAAACAAGACCAATAACGCGGCCAAGTTGACGGTGACCCCATTCCCACCAGTAGATGTTCTTGAATTCAGCAAGCGTCATGCCTGCGTTTTGTAATTGGTATTCTGGGATGGCTTTGTATTTGTCGAACTCAGATGCCCAATCAGCAGCATTCAGTGGCGGAATTGAACCCGTCACAGGCGCCCATTCGGTAATTGAAAGACCGGAATCAGTGAGGCGCGTCAGGCCACCAACCGCAATCATCACGGCGACCAGTGCAAAAAGCGCTATCAACCACAGGCGAATACCACGGCGTGCACCCTGCCCGCCTTTGTCGATCCCACCTGGGGCTGCGACTTGCTTTTGGGTTGTCCCAACTTCTTCAAAGATATTGCGGGTCTTTTGGGCCATCACAGCTCTCCTAGTCTCTTGCTATGCAAACTAGGCCTGCACCTATGGATCGGCAAGGAGCCAAGTTCGTGTATTTTTCCACTCTGCCCGTGATTAATCGTCGCGCTCTTTCCAGCGGACCATTTGGCGCATGACGCCGTGCAGCATCTGAATGTCTGCGCGTGTCATAGGCATCCGTGACCAAAGGTTCCGTAGATTGACCTTCATGCTGGCTGCTTTGTGCTCAGGAAAAAAGAAACCAGCGGTATCGAGGCGTTCCTCGTAATGCTCGGCCAGCTTTTCCATTTCGGTCTGGGTCGCCCATTCGCTTGTCATGCTGACGGTTTGGGCGACAGTATCAACCGTGGCACGTTGCCATTCATAGCCAGTCAGAAGCACGCATTGACCAAGGTTCAGCGACGCAAATTGCGGGTTCACGGGAACCGAGATAATCGCGTTGGCACGCGATATATCATCATTTTCAAGACCTGCACGCTCGGGTCCGAAAAGAACGGCGACTTTGCCCCCAGCAGCAATACGATCACGTGCATCGTTCATAGCGGCCTCGGGCGAAAAGACGGGCTTGGTCAATTCACGTGGCCGCGCGGTTGTAGCATAGACATAATCACAATCGCCAATCGCATCAGCAGTGCTGTCAAATAGCTGTGCTTCGTCCAACAGCCGCCCTGCGCCACTTGCCATCGCTACGGCACGTTGGTTCGGCCAACCGTCGCGTGGCGAAGTGATCCGCATCCGGTCGAGGCCAAAGTTCCACATCGCGCGCGCGGCCGCGCCTATATTCTCGCCCATTTGGGGGCGTACAAGAACGAATGCGGGTTGCGATTGTGGCGTGGGCATCAAAGCTTCCTATTGAGGTCTGTCGCCTGATACGATGGGCACAACAGCAACGCAAGGAAACCAAACATGGCTTATGATGAAGACCATGCAGAACTGCTAAGGGCCGATTTGTTCGACGAGCCGGGGATTACTGAAAAGAAGATGTTTGGGGGTCTTTGCTTTATGAAGAACGGCCACATGGTTTGCGGGGTACACAAAGGCGGCGGAATGGCGCGTGTCGGAAAAATCGCAGAGCCTGAGGCGTTGCAAATAGAAAGCATCACCCCACTTAGCTTTACCGGACGTCCCATGGGCGGAATGGTTGATGTCTCGCCGCATGTGTTCGAAGACGCCGCACTTAGGACGCAGATAGTCACGATGGCGTTGGAATATACACGCAGCCTGCCGCCAAAAGTAGCCAAGGCGAAAAAACCCCGTTAAGGGGAACCAACAGTACACAGAATTTGAGACATCCAATGAACGACACCGATGAAGCATTGCCGCAGATCTATCTGATTTCTCCTGCAGAGGTCGATCTGTTGACCTTTCCAGACATGCTTGCGTCGTGTTTGGATCGCGTGCCTGTCGGCTGCGTGCGGCTTTCACTGGGGTGGCGTGATGTTGACCGGATTGCGAAAGCCGCTGACGCGCTGCGCGAAATCACGCACGAACGTGATGTCGCTTTGGTGATCGATACGCATATTCAATTGGTTGAGCGTCTTGGCCTTGATGGTGTGCACCTGCAAGACGCGGCGCGCTCGGTCAAAGCGGTCCGTAAAGAACTGGGCGACGATGCTATTGTTGGCACGTTCTGCGGCACATCTACCCATGACGGCATGACCGCGGGCGAGTTGGGCGTGGATTACGTGAGTTTCGGCCCTGCAGGCGTGACACCATTAGGTGACGGCAGCCAAGCTGAATTGGACTTGTTTCAGTGGTGGTCCAACATGATCGAAGTTCCTGTCGTCGCGGAAGGCGCGTTAACCACGGAATTGGTCCGCACGTTGACGCCACACACGGACTTCTTTGGTATTGGCGATGAAATCTGGACCTCGGAAGATCCCGCCGCTGCACTTGCTATCTTACGCGACGCGATGGTCGGTTAGGCCGCTCCTAACTTGGATTTCGAGCGTCGCCGCGAGTTCTTTGCGATCTGCAAAGTCAGCGACTTGCACAGGCGGTTGATAAACCACAATGACGCGGCCCTGTTGTTTGGCAGCTAAGGTCGAAAATAGATGTGGCACGAGCGCCATGTCACCCCACCAGCCATAAAACCTTGGATCAGCCCCTTCTGGCGCGTGATACTGCACCGTGACCGCTTGGATACTGAGCGTTTCTTTGAGCGTTTCATCAAAGAACGCCGCGAATAGCGTGGGTTTGAATGGAAGAACCTGCAGGCCATCGGTTGATGTGCCTTCAGGGAAAAATAAAAGCTTATGTCCTAGCGAAAGACGATCCTGAAAAACCGATACTTGGGCTTTGGCATCACGTCTATCGCGGCGGATAAACACGGTACCTGTCGCGCGGGCCAGCCAGCCAATACCGGGCCATCTTGCCACCTCGGCCTTTGAAACGAAATAAATACGTTTTGATGCGTTCAACGCAAATATATCGAGCCATGATGAATGATTGGCAACAACTGCGCCGGGGCCATTCATTGCAGTGCCGCGTGTTTCAAACGGAATGCCAATGATGCGAAACGCATTACGGCACACAAATTGCGTGATATAAGGTGTCCATGGCCGCCCTGCACCATAGAGTGGCCGTTCAAACAGCCGAACCAGCAACAAGATGATCAGACATCCAAATACGAGGATCGCCAAAGGGATTGCACGAAGCATTGCACGGAGCAAGCCAACGACACTGAATGCCGTCTTGCTATGTGTCGTTGATGATCGCCAAGTATCAGGCATTCGGTTCCTCAAGCATTAAGAAGAGCTTGGATCGCGCAGCCAAATCAGCTGTGTCCAAGGTTAAGCAGACATCCACAGTATTAAACGCCTGATCAACAAATGCACCGTCCCCTACTTTGCCGCCCAATCGTAGATACGCTTTTATCAGCGCTGGCATCTGTTGAAGCGCTGCTTTTCGGGTCTCAGGCGTGAATTCAATGCCATCCATCGCATGATACGCGCGCGACCGTGGGCGGCAATCAGCGTCGGCCAAGTAGTTTGTGCGCAAGTAAGCAAGCGGTAAGGCGTGTTGTTCAGGGTCAGCACCGTGGAACGAAGCGACGCCAAATAGGGTATCAATGCCTGCATCCTGCACATGAGCGGCAAGAGCAGCCCAAAGATGCAACATGCCGGTTCCGCCCCTGTAATCTGCAGCGATACACGAGCGGCCAAGTTCAAGCAAAGACCGTCCGGAATTGATCAACAGTGACAAATCAAATTCAGAACTAGAGTAGAAACCGCCAGCTTTCCTTGCGCATTCGGAAGAAAGCAGGCGGTAGACGCCAATAATCTGATCTCCCATTGCTCGTTTCTGATCCAACAAGAGTAGATGGTCGGCATGGGCGTCAAACTCATCAGCCTCAATACGCTTTTCATGATCTACACCCGCGCCATCTCCGTGAAGTTCTTGGACGAACACACGATACCGAAGATGTTGGGCTGCCCTTAGATCGTTTTGATCTTGTGCAAATCGAACAATAAATTGGTCAGTGCTTTGCAACATTTTCAAAGGGGCCCTTGGAGTTAGTTAATCTGTTCGATTTATGCGCTTGTCGGTCAAATCGCAACGTTTTGTAAAGTTCTTGCTGCCAGAGTTTAAAAAACCAGAACCGAACAACCGCTAAAGTTGCATTATTCGTATTCACTAGATATAAGCGTGAGGCCAATGTGTCTCCCATCGATAACTACTTTGCCTTGTTCCCTAAAGTTGACTGTGATGTGATTGCCAATGTTAGACTGTACTTGCCCTACCCCCCAACCATCGTGTTCAGGATGTTTAACAAGCATTCCAGGTGCTAAAAGAGCATTCATTTCGCTCATAGTATCATCTCCTGATGTTAGCGGGGCATATGCATATGCGACCTGATTTAGCCGCCCTTGTTGGGTCCCGTATCTGTCATGACCTGATTAGTCCACTTGGCGCCATCGGAAACGGTGTCGAGTTAATGTCACTCACGGATGGAAATACTGATCAAGAAATGGCGCTGATAACTGAAAGTATCGAAAACGCAGGTGCGCGTATTCGATTTTTTCGGATAGCGTATGGATCAGCTGCAGTTGATCAAGCCAGTAAGCAAACCGAAGTTGTGTCGGTCCTCGCGGCCACCGCAAGCGGTGGAAGATGCGAATATGACTGGCTAGTTGATGATGATCAGCCGCTTTGCGACGTTCGCATCGCATTTCTTGCGTTGCAGTGTATCGAAGTGGCACTGCCGTTTGGTGGCAGGATCAGTATCATGAAGACGGATACAAGTTGGCATGTTCAAGGGATCGGCAAGCGCCAAAAGGTAGACGAAAAATTGTGGGAAAGCCTGTCCAACGCACAGTCAGAGTTCGACCATTCGGCTGCCCAAGTGCAGTTTGCATTACTACCTGAGATTGTGTCTATTGCCGGACGAAAACTGGATGTAACAATCAACGACGACCAGATCACACTGGCGTTCTAACCGCGAATTGTACCGTCACCCGTAACAAGATATTTGAAGCTCGTAAGTTGAACGGCCCCTACTGGGCCGCGCGCATGAAGCTTTCCTGTTGCGATCCCAATCTCAGCACCCATGCCAAACTCGCCCCCGTCTGCGAATTGGGTTGATGCATTCCGCATCAGTATTGCGCTGTCGAGCTCACTGAAAAAGCGATCAGCAACTGCGTCATTTTCGGTAATAATTGCATCCGTATGGTTTGAGCCATATTTCCGAATATGCGCAATCGCGCCGTCAATACCGCCGACAACTTTGGCCGCGATGATCATATCCAAAAATTCATGACCAAAGTCATCCTCGGTCGCAATTTGGGTGCCATCAATTTGCAAACCCTCGTCTGCACGAACTTCAACGCCCGCGTTCAAAAGGGCCAATATCAAAACATCACCGTGTTTATCGCGGAACGCTTGATCGACCAGTACGCATTCGGCGGACCCGCAAATACCAGTGCGACGTGTCTTTGCATTCAGCAGAACGTTCTTAGCCATTTCCAGATCTGCATCTGCATCCACATAAACGTGGCAGATGCCTTCGAGATGCGCAAAAACGGGCACGCGTGCTTCGCTTTGAACAAGACCGACAAGGCCCCTGCCGCCACGTGGTACAATGACGTCAATATGATTTACGGCCTGCAACATTGCGCTAACCGCCGCACGATCTCGGGTTGGAACCAATTGAATTGCGGCCACTGGCAGACCCGCAGCCAAAAGACCCGTCACCATTGCGGCGTGGATAGCGATCGCCGAATGAAGGCTTTCAGAACCGCCGCGCAAAATTACAGCATTGCCTGATTTTAGACAAAGGGCCCCCGCATCGGCAGTTACATTCGGGCGGCTTTCGTAGATAACGCCAATAACGCCAATAGGCGTACGCACGCGTTCAATGTGCAGGCCAGTTGGCTGATCCCACGCTTCAATCACAGAACCGATTGGATCATCCTGCGCCGCAACCGCACGCAACCCATCGACCATGCTCTGAATGCGATCTTCATCCAGCATCAAGCGATCCATCATTGCAGGAGAAAGACCTTTTTCTGCGCCAAACGCGAGGTCCTTTTTGTTCGCAGCAACGATTTCAGCACGTGTCGCCCAAACAGTGTCCGCCGCTACCTCAAGCGCTTTTTGTTTCGCCTCAGACGGTGCCGATGCCAGTACCATTGCAGCATCACGCGCATTTTGACCGATGTCGTGCATCATTGCAGCTATGTTGTCTTGCGTCGTCATCCCATATCTCCTTGGGTTTTATCAGAGCACCATATCATCTCGATGGATGAGCGCGGCGCGACCTTTATAGCCGAGAATTTCTTCGATATCGGCTGATTGACGGCCAATGATTTGCGCGGCTTCAACACTGGTATAGCGTGTTAGGCCAAGTCCAAGGTTGATCCCGTCGGCGCCAACGATCGTCACAGGATCACCCCGTCCAAAGTTGCCATTTACATTGGTAACGCCAGCAGGAAGCAGGCTCTTGCCTGACGAAAGCGCGCGTTGTGCCCCGTGGTCGACTGTCATCTGCCCACGTGGCTTCATCGTTGCAATCCACCGTTTGCGGGCTGCCTGTGGGTCCGTTTGGGCTGTGAACCAAGTACACGGTGCACCGTCTTGCAATGCGCGCAGTGGATGCAATGGCGACCCCAATGTGATCGCCATCGCGCATCCGGCATCAACTGCAATGCGGGCTGCCATAACTTTGGTCTTCATCCCGCCCTTGGACAGACCAGAGCCGGCATCGCCAGCCATACCTTCAATCTCAGGCGTGATTGTATCAATGATATCATAGCGTTTCGCATCGGGGTTGATGTGCGGGTTTTCCGCGTAGAACCCATCAACATCAGACAAAAGGATTAGCTGATCAGCACCAACGGTCACAGCCACCTGCGCTGCTAACCTATCATTATCACCATAGCGGATTTCGTCAGTTGCGATCGTGTCATTTTCATTCACGATTGGTGTAACGCCAAGACCCAAAAGAGTTTCCATCGTCGCGCGAGAATTCAAGTATCGCTTGCGGTCAGCGGAATCTTCGAGCGTGACAAGGATCTGCGCGGTCTTGATGCCGTGCGGCTCAAGAACCTCTTCGTATGCACGGGCAAGTCGAATTTGACCTACAGCTGCTGCGGCTTGTGATTGCTCAAGCGGCAGTGGACCCACACCAAGGCCAAGCACACGCCGACCCAAAGCGATTGAGCCAGAAGACACGAGAATGACATCGGTTCCGCGTTTGCGAATTTCAGCTACGTCAGCTGCAAGACTACGAAGCCATTCGGCACGCAATTTGCCTGTGGCGCTGTCAACAAGCAGAGCCGATCCGATTTTTACAATAAGTCGTTTAGCGTCTAAGAGGGCTGCCACGGTTTGTCCTCCTCGAGGGCGGACTCCTCAATAAGGCGGTGCCGCAGGCGGTTGGCGTCAATCTGATCGCGTAATGCGCGCAGAACGTCTTGCGTACCTTCGCGGCTTACACCGGACATCAACATCACAGGGCCACCAACAACGGCTTCCATTTCATCTTTCAAGAATGCCCGCTCTTCTTCATCGAGCGCGTCAATCTTATTCAGAACTGTAATGCGTGGCTTATTTGCGAGGTCTCCACCGTAGGCTTCAAGCTCACCAATGATTGTTTTGTAGTCTTGCATCGGGTCGCCTGCCGTACCGTCCACGAGGTGAAGCAGGACAGAGCAACGCTCAACATGTGCAAGGAACAGATCACCAAGGCCGCGGCCTTCGGATGCGCCTTTGATCAGACCGGGAATGTCAGCCACAACAAATTCAACATCATCGACGCCAACAACACCAAGGTTCGGAACCAATGTGGTGAACGGATAATCCGCAACTTTGGGACGCGCATTAGACGTGGCAGCAAGGAACGTGGACTTACCCGCGTTCGGCATACCCAGCAGGCCCGCATCAGCAATCAGTTTTAGACGCAGCCAGATGGTACGTTCGATACCTTCTTGGCCAGAATTTGATTTACGTGGTGCTTGGTTCGTCGACGTCTTAAAGCGCAAGTTGCCCCAGCCGCCGTTACCGCCCTTGGCGATCACGAACCGCTGTCCGACCTCGGTCATATCAGCGATGATGGTTTCTTCGTCTTCGTCAATCAGTTCGGTTCCGACAGGAACACGCAGCACGATATCATCGCCCGTCTTACCGGTGCGCTGACTACCCATGCCATGTTGACCATTTTGCGCGAAAAAGTGCTGCTGATAACGAAAGTCGATAAGAGTGTTCAGACCTGCAACGGCCTCGGCTACGACTGTGCCGCCATTGCCACCGTCGCCACCATCTGGGCCACCGTATTCGATGAATTTCTCGCGCCGGAAGGATACGCAACCACCGCCACCGCTACCGGAACGGATATAGACCTTAGAGAGATCGAGGAATTTCATGTTATTTCGGCTTTCTGGCGGGTTCTAGGGTCCGATAGTCTATTGCGCGCCGGTCCTCAAGGTTTCCCAGCGATTGCGGGTCAGTTCCATGGTCGTGGACTGTGTTGTGGTGCCTAAAGCCGCAATTGGCGATGTTTGTAGTCCAGTAGGCAGCAGACCTAGCTTGCGTAGAATGGTCTCTGAGCCTGCATTGCCTACAAAGAACTCGCTTTGGAGGGATTCTGCATCGGTGGATTCAAAGTGATGATCACAGATCGCTGACGCAGCCTCATAGCCGTATCCTTTGCCCCAAGCAGGCTCGGCCAACCAGTATCCAAGTGTTGGACCCAAACCGACGTTACCAATAATAGCGTCATCCACCCAAATGGACCAAGACGTGAAACGGCCTTCGATGTTTTCTGTGATGAACCATTCTGCGTCAGTCAAACAATATGGATATGGGACGACTGTTAACCACCTTGAAACGTTCAAGTTATTCAATCCTGAGACAACTTGTGCCGCGTCCGACATTTGCATCGGACGCAGGGCAATGCGTTTGGTCAGAATCGTGGGTACGGTCATTCCGATAACTTGAGCGTGTACGTCCAAGTCGGCAAAGTTGCCTGACGGTAGATGGAATATGCTTCAGCATCGCCAAGATAATCAAAGCCAGCATTCGTCAAAACACGTGCGGATTGCGGGCTGTCTTGGAATGCTTCGGCAAAGATACGCTTTGCCTGATGTGGATTTTCCTTCAGCAAACAGCGCACTGCCTCGGTAGCGAGACCTGTGTTCCAGAATGCAGGCGCGATCCAATAATAGATCTCGGACTGGTCGCGATCCATCCGCTCAAGACTGACAAGGCCCAATGCCTCGGTCAGGCCAGCGGCTGATCCGTCGAGAACCCACATGTCTTCTGTGCGTTCATCTGCATTCGCGCGAACGATCATTGCCTCAATCGCGCCGGGCGGCAAAGGATGCGGCATGGCACGGGTGCCACGCGCAATGCGTTCGTCGCCTGCATACATCGCAAGCAAGCCAGCGTCGGATTTACGCAGTGGGCGCAAAAGAAATCTGTCAGCTTGGAACGTCGGCTGATTAGTAACTGTTTCATGCATCATGGGTTTCCCTCCTCGAAAACCTGCCCCGAATGCAGGGTGGTTTTCATCCTATGCCTCTATATTGTGACGAAAGGATGAAACAAAAAGGGGACCGGCTTTCACCGATCCCCCCAATTGTGTTACCTTGGAAACTTTCGGTTTACTCAGCGGCCTCCGCCATTGGGAGAACTGAAATAAAGGTGCGGCCTTTCAGGCCTTTGTGGAACTGAACGTTGCCTTCGATAGTTGCAAAGATCGTGTGATCTTTGCCCATACCAACGCCCATACCTGGCCACATCTTCGTGCCACGTTGGCGCATGATGATGTTACCTGGGATGACAACTTCGCCACCGAATTTCTTCACACCAAGACGACGACCAGCTGAGTCGCGT
>JAWUXS010000077.1:0-17858 GCA_034111185.1 Paracoccaceae bacterium
TTGGCACCCAGCTCCGTTTTGCGCGCTTCCAGCGTGTCCATCTTCTCCTTCATTGATGCATGGAACATGCCATTGCTGATGGCTTCCAACATATTGTCGATCTGTTTGGTGATGCCATTTAGCTCACTCTGCAATTTACCCCGATCCGAAACCGTCTCGCTTTGTAGCTTGTTCCATTCTCTTTGGTATTCTGCGACGAATGCGGCCAGCTCAAATTTGTAAATTTCGCGAAAGAAGGGTTGGAGCTGTTCTATTTTACTTCATGTCTGCGTCGGGCGTGGATTCTTCGTGCCTATTTTTCAGACATGTAATGAAAGTCTGCCGTTAAAATAGCCAAGCATTGCGATTTGCCCACGCAATCCGCTAAAGGCTTGTGCCTTCCACGAGTGCCGCACCTATAGATTTGCGATGACGCAATGCCTGAATATTTTGGTGGTTGAACCCAACGCCGACAAAGCCCTCGAGATTAGCGAAGCGCTTCAGGAAAATGGCTGGTCAGATGTTATTGTAATCGGCTTGAATGCCGATATTGCCAAGGCTGTCGCTGCACGCAATCCTGATCTGATCCTGATTGATCTGAAAAATCCAGATCGCGATACTCTTGAACACCTCAGCATGACTTCGCAGGCACAGTCGCGCCCAGTTGCGATGTTCGTGGATCATACTGATGATACGATGACCAAGGCGGCGATCAGCGCAGGTGTCAGTGCTTATGTCGTCAACGGCTTGCATACTGATCGCATAAAGCCAGTTTTGGAAACGGCCATTGCGCGGTTTCACATGATCCAGAAAATGCAGACGGAATTGATCGCAGCCAAGCGTGCGTTGTCAGATCGAAAGATGATCGACCGCGCTAAGGGGCTTGTCATGCGCGCCCGTGGAATATCTGAAGACGAGGCATATAACCTGTTACGCACCGCCGCCATGAGCCAAGGGCGCAAGGTCGCCGATGTGGCGCAGGCCTTGGTTACGTCGGCGGATCTGCTCGGATGATGTCTTCTGTTACATGCGGCTTTTTACCATTGGTTGACAGTGCCCCGCTGATTATCGCCAAGGATTTGTTATTTGCCGCCCAAGAAGGGCTTGATCTGACTTTGGTCAAACAGCCGTCCTGGTCCGCGATCAGGGATCATCTTGCGTTCGGGCAATTAGATTTTGCACATCTTTTGTCACCTATGCCGATTGCAATGTCATCCGGCCAAAGTGGTTACCCAGCGCAGATTGACGCGCTAATGGTGCTTGCGGTAAATGGCACGGTCATCGGTGTCTCAACCGATATGGCGGCCCGCATGGCCAAACAGGGCTGGACGCCGCATTTTGACAATCCCCGTGCTACATCCGCCGCTGTTTTGGCCGATGCCCAAACCACCTTGCGCATTGGCGTGCCGTTTCCGTTTTCAATGCACCGATTGCTAGTGGATTATTGGTTGCGGCAAGATCATGCCTTTGCCGAGGACCAAGTCGAAATCATCAGCGTCCCGCCATCGCAGATGTCGCAGGCCCTGCGCGATGGTCGGATTGACATGTTTTGCGTGGGCGAGCCTTGGGGCTCTGTGGCAGTCCAAGACAGTGGCGCGGTGTTGGTTTTGCCGACATCTGCTATCTGGAGCTTTGTGCCTGAAAAGGTGCTGGGCGCGCGCCACGATTGGGTTGCGCAAAATCAGGCCATTTGTCATGCGATGATACGCGCAGTCTACCGTGCCGCGCAGTGGCTGGAGCAGCCGCAAAACGTACCCCTAGCCGTCGAGATCTTGGCGAGTAGCGAACATCTTGATTTACCGGATCAAGCAATTGAACCTGCGTTGACCGGCCAAATCCGTCCATGCTTAGGTGCGGACCCGCTGCGGGCAGATAGGTTTATGGTGTTCCACAATAATGCGGCTAATTTCCCGTGGCGCAGTCAAGCAACTTGGATATCAGCCCAGCTGGGCGTGCCGGACCAATCAAACAGCTTTCGCAGCGATATTTACCGTGACGCGTTGGCCCCAATCGGGGTCGATATGCCTAACGCATCGTCCAAAGTCGAAGGGTCGATGGCGCAAGAAACGGCAGTTGCTTCGTCCAAGGGGCAAATGATTCTTGCGCCTGATACTTTTTTTGATGGTGCGACCTTTGACATCGCACCTAACTTTTCGCCCAAAGAATAGGCATCGCTGCAATGCAGCATGAATAGCCGACGCCAAACTGCGGATCGCATTGTCGGCGCTCTGCATGTGAACAAAGATACAAACACGGGCAACGATGCCCTCATTGGCCTGCGATGCTGTGGGCCACAAAGTTTAAGAGCAAAGCCGCTCGATTGTCGCATGCAATTCCTCCCTGCATGAACCAATCGTGTGGCTTTTTTGCATTTCGACAGGGATAATAAAAATGAACACATTCAAATGGTTACTAGCGTCCACGGCGCTTTGTGCGACACCTGCTATGTCGCAGGTGCTGGACCTAGAAAAAGACGAGCTGACATTCGGCTTTATCAAACTGACAGATATGGCCCCGCTGGCTGTCGCCTATGAGCAAGGGTATTTCGAGGACGAAGGTCTGTTCGTAACCATTGAAGCACAGGCCAACTGGAAGGTGCTGCTTGACGGCGTGATCGATGGCCAGTTGGACGGTGCGCATATGCTTGCAGGCCAGCCACTAGCCGCAACTATCGGTTATGGCACAGAGGCGCATATCATTACGCCGTTTTCGATGGATTTGAATGGCAATGCGATTACCGTATCCAATGACATCTGGGATCAAATGAAACCCAATGTACCATTGATGGATGATGGTCGCCCACAACACCCTATTAGCGCCGCCGCATTGACCCCTGTTGTTGAGGATTACCAAGACCGCGGCGAGCCGTTCAACATGGGCATGGTATTCCCTGTGTCGACCCATAACTACGAAATCCGCTATTGGTTGGCGGCAGGGGGGCTAGAGCCCGGTTATTACGCGCCTGAAGATGTCAGCGGCACAATCGGTGCGGATGTGTTCCTATCCGTCACACCGCCACCGCAGATGCCATCCACCATGGAGGCAGGCACCATTAACGGTTACGCTGTCGGAGAGCCGTGGAACCAACAAGCCGTGTTCAAAGGCATCGGCGTGCCTGTCATCACCGACTACGATATGTGGAAGAACAATCCTGAAAAGGTGTTCGGCATCACCAACGAGTTCGCCGAGGAAAACCCCAACACGACAATCGCCCTTACCAAGGCGCTGATACGCGCGGCGATCTGGCTTGACGAAAATGATAATGCGAACCGAGAAGAAGCGGTCGAGATTTTGTCGCGGTCCGAATATGTGGGCGCAGATGCCGAAGTCATCGCCAACTCAATGACCGGCTTTTTTGAATTTGAAAAAGGCGACGTGCGTCCGGCCCCCGATTTCAACGTTTTCTTTCGGTATAACGCAACCTATCCGTTCTACTCAGATGCAATCTGGTATCTGACGCAGATGCGCCGCTGGGGCCAAATAGCTGAGCCTGTCTCGGATGAATGGTTCATCGAAAAAGCCAAAGAGGTTTACCGCCCCGACATCTATCTTCAAGCCGCGCGCATGCTCGTCGACGATGGCTTGGCAAATGAGGCGGATTTCCCGTGGGACAGTGACGGGTTCAAAGACCCTACACCAGCGGGAGATATCATTGATGGTATCGCTTACGATGGCCGCAGCCCCAATGCTTATCTTGAAAGCCTGCCAATCGGGCTCAAGGGCACACAGACCGTTGTTGACGGTGTGATTGTCGAATAACGCCCTTTGCGCCGCGGGCGATCCTGCGGCGCAAATTTTCCCTATTTTGAATAGCCAAGAGGCCAGTTCCCATGACCGCAACAGATCCAGAAACCCTAAGCGCAGAGGCCCGTCGTTCGCGGTTGTTTACGCGGATCAATAAGGCAGACGCTTGGTTCCAAGTGTTTGGTCTTGCGTGGCTTACGCCACTGCTCAAGGCAGCTGCTGGTGATAACCCGCGCGCACAAATGTCTGAGATCTGGCGCCTGCTATGCGTACCTGTCTTGGCTATCCTTGTGTTCTTGGTGGCTTGGGGCACGCTTGCGCCCAAGGTGCAAACTTCGCTGGGTGCGATCCCCGGACCTGCGCAAGTATGGGAACAAGCGGTCAACCTGAACGCAGATGCTGTGCGCGAACGCGAAAAGGCTGTTGCATTCTACGAGCGGCAAGACACACGTAACGCTGATCTGATTGCAAATGGTCGCGCCGAAGACGTCAAGGAACGCGTTTATACCGGCCGTCCAACATATTATGCGCAAATCTGGACATCGATAATTACAGTGTTTTTTGGGTTCTTGATCGCCTCGGCTATCGCTATCCCGCTCGGCATTATGGCGGGGCTTTCAGCCACGGCCAATGCCGCGATCAACCCATTGATCCAGATTTTTAAGCCCGTCAGTCCGCTGGCATGGTTGCCCATTGTGACCATGATCGTCTCGGCGCTTTATACCACTAATGACGGGATGTTTTCCAAGTCATTCCTAGTGTCCGCCATCACAGTGACGCTATGCTCACTCTGGCCTACGTTGATCAACACGGCCCTTGGCGTGTCGACAATCGACAGGGATCTGGTGTCGGTATCCAAGGTTCTCAAGATGTCGACCTATTCCAAAATTACCAAGCTCGTCTTGCCATCGGCTTTGCCGTTGATCTTTACCGGATTGCGCCTGTCGTTGGGCGTAGGCTGGATGGTTTTGATCGCTGCAGAAATGTTGGCGCAGAACCCTGGCCTTGGCAAATTTGTCTGGGATGAATTCCAGAACGGTTCGTCGCAATCACTGGCCAAAATCATGGTCGCTGTGTTCACCATTGGGATTATCGGCTTCTTGCTGGACCGTGTGATGTATGCACTGCAATCCATGTTCACATTTACAGAGAACCGGTAATCAACATGAGCATTCTGAGTTTTCAAAACGTATCCAAAGGATTTGGCACAGGCACCCACCGCAAAGAGGTGTTGCAAGACATCAGTCTTGAAGTTGCCGAAGGTGAATTTGTTGCCATCCTAGGATTTTCGGGCACGGGCAAATCCACGCTGATGAATCTGATTGCAGGGCTGGAAACCCCCGACAGCGGCACTGTCACCTTTAAGGGCGCGTCGATTAAGGGCCCCGGTCCAGAGCGTGGTTTGGTTTTTCAAAGCTATTCGTTGATGCCGTGGCTGACCGTGGGTGGCAATGTCGGGCTTGCCGTTGATGCGGTGTTCCCGAAATTGTCCAAGACCGAGCGTGAGGCCAAGATCGACCACTACGTCGGAATGGTTGGCCTGCCTCATGCCAAATTGCGTCGCCCAGCGGAATTGTCAGGCGGCATGCGCCAACGTGTGTCTGTTGCCCGCGCATTGGCAATGAACCCTGAAATGCTGCTGATGGATGAGCCGCTTAGCGCGCTTGATGCGCTGACCCGCGCCAATCTAGCAGACGAGATTTTGGATATTTGGGAACAGGACAAAAAGACCTGCATCCTGATCACCAATGACGTCGACGAAGCGATTTTACTCGCGGATCGGATTATCCCTTTGAACCCTGACGGGACACTTGGCGACGCCGTGCAGGTTAACATCCCACGCCCACGCGACCGTGCGGCCATGAACGATAACACCATTTTCAAAGCCCTGCGCGTTCAGGTCACCAACTATCTGATGGACGTGGGTATCGCCTCAAAAGTTGAAGAAACCCGCGACCTGCCCAACGTGACGCCGATGCATACCGTGCCTGCTGCGGTTGCCAATGCCCAAAAGGGCGGGATCGAAGAGCGCTATTTGAACTTCACCCAATTGCACAAAGTGTACCCCACACCAAAGGGGCCTCTGACAGTCGTCGAAAACTTTGACCTTAAGGTGAACAAGGGCGAATTCATCAGCCTTATCGGGCATTCGGGGTGTGGAAAATCCACAGTGTTGACCATGGCCGCAGGTTTGAACCCGATTTCCAAAGGGGCCATTCGTCTGGATGGCTGGAACGTGGAGGGGGCCGATCCGGAACGCGCTGTTGTGTTCCAATCGCCCAATCTTTTCCCATGGCTAACTGCCAAGGAAAACGTGGCCATCGGTGTCGACAAAGTTTACCCCAAAGCGTCGCAAGCTGAACGTCAGGACGTGATCGAATACTACCTTGAACGGGTCGGTCTTGCGGATGCGATGGACCAGCAGGCATCGTCGATGTCCAATGGCATGAAGCAGCGCGTTGGTATCGCGCGTGCTTTCGCTCTTTCGCCCAAATTGCTGCTGTTGGATGAGCCTTTTGGCATGCTCGACAGTTTGACCCGCTGGGAGTTGCAAGAGGTCCTAATGGAGGTCTGGTCGCGCACCAAAGTGACCGCCGTTTGCGTGACCCACGACGTTGACGAGGCTATATTACTTGCTGATCGCGTGGTGATGATGACCAACGGGCCCCAAGCGACTATCGGCAAAATCACCGATGTTAAACTGCCGCGACCACGTACGCGCAAGGCCCTGCTAGAGCATCCAGATTACTACAAGTATCGCGCTGAGGTTCTCGATTTTCTTGAGGAATACGAGCATGGCGCAAAACCAAAACCAAAACCCAAACCTATAGCGGCGGAATAAATCATGACCACGAAACTGATTGTTATTGGTGCAGGCATGGCTACTGGCCGCGCGCTAGAGCATCTCTTTGACGCAAATGCCGACGTCGATGTTACACTGTTTAACGCCGAACCACGGGGCAATTATAACCGTATCATGTTGTCGCCTGTTCTATCGGGTGACAAATCCTACGACGAAATTGTCACCCACGATGATGCTTGGTATGATGCGAATAATGTGACCTGTCGTTTTGGTGAACGTATCGCAAGTATCGATCGCGCTGCCAAAACAGTCACCGCACAAAACGGCGATGTCCTACCTTATGACAAGCTAATTTTTGGCACGGGTTCCAACCCCTTTATCATTCCATTGCCCGGTCATGATCTAAACGGTGTGATTGCTTACCGCGATCTGGAAGACACCGAAAAGATGATGGCACTGGGCGCGGCTCACAAGGTCGTGGTGATTGGTGGCGGTCTCTTGGGATTAGAGGCTGCAGCGGGCATGGCTGCACGCGGTGTTGATGTGACTGTGGTGCACATCATGGGCCATTTGATGGAGCGCCAGTTGGACGAGGCCGCGGGATACCTTTTGCGCAAGGCTTTGGTCGACAAGGGGATCACGGTGAAATGCTCTGCCAATTCCAAGGAGATTTTGGGTGAAAACGGCCATGTGACAGCGTTGCTTTTGGATGACGGTACCCAATTGCCTTGCGACTTGTTGGTCATGGCAGTGGGCATCCGCCCGAACGTTGCTTTGGCGGTTGAGGCTGGGTTGGCCGTAGGACGCGGCATTCATGTGGACGACCAGATGGTCACATCGGATGCGGATATTATGGCCGTGGGCGAATGCGTTGAACATGACGGCGCGATCTTTGGTCTTGTTGCCCCACTTTATGATCAAGCGGTTGTCGCGGCCAAAACCCTGATGGGGGAGGTCGCACAATTCGTGCAAAAAGAGCTGTCGACCAAGTTAAAGGTCACGGGCTGTGATCTGTTCAGCGCGGGCGATTTTGCTGACGGTGAAGGCCGCGAAGATATCGTATTCCGCGACCCATCACGCGGTGTCTATCGTCGTTTGGTTTTGGAAAACAACGTAATTATCGGCGCGGTGATGTACGGCGACACCGCCGATAGTAATTGGTTCTTTGGTCTGATCCGCGACAAAACTGACATTACGGACATGCGCGAGACTTTGATCTTTGGCCCTGCCTATCAAGGAGGGGGTGCGCTGGACCCGCTCTTAGCCGTTGCAGCCTTACCGCGTGATGCGGAAATCTGTGGGTGCAACGGCATTTGTAAAGGTCAGATTGAGGATGCAATCGCCGCAGGTGCGACTGATCTTGGCGCTGTGCGTAGTGTCACCAAAGCATCGGGGTCATGTGGAACCTGCACTGGATTGGTGGAGCAAGTCCTTGCGGTAACCTTGGGTGATGATTTTGTGATCCCAGCTGCAGCATCCATTTGCAGCTGTACGGACATGACCCACGAAGACGTGCGGCGCATGATTAAATCCCAAAAACTGATGTCGATGCCAGCCGTTTGGCAGGAATGTGGTTGGAAGACATCATGCGGTTGCCACGTTTGTCGCCCTGCGTTGAATTTCTATCTGCTGGCCGATTGGCCACTGGAATATCAGGACGACCCTCAGTCGCGATTTATCAACGAACGCAAACACGCGAATATTCAAAAAGACGGCACATTCTCGGTCGTGCCACGCATGTGGGGTGGGATCACAACACCTGATGAATTGCGTGCAATCGCCAACGCCGCAGACAAATACATGGTGCCAACGGTCAAGGTGACCGGTGGCCAAAGGATCGATTTGCTGGGCGTAAAGGGTGAGGATTTACCCGCGATCTGGAAGGACCTGAACGATGCTGGCATGGTGTCAGGTCACGCCTATTCCAAAGGGCTGCGTACCGTGAAAACTTGCGTGGGCACCGATCATTGCCGGTTCGGCACGCAAGACAGTACAGGCCTCGGGATCAAGTTGGAAAAAACACTTTGGGGGTCGTGGACACCGCATAAACTGAAGCTTGGGGTGTCAGGCTGCCCGCGCAATTGCGCCGAGGCGACCTGCAAGGATATCGGAATTATCTGCGTGGATAGCGGATTTCAAATTAGCATTGGGGGGGCCGCGGGCATGGATGTTCGCGAGACCGAACTGATGTTGCAAGTTGCTACTGAAGACGAAGCGATTGCCGTAATCAAAGCGGTCACACAGCTGTACCGCGAAAACGCGAAGTATCTTGATCGGATCTACAAATGGATGGCCAAAGTTGGGCTTGATTGGATCACCGAACAAGTGACCGACTTAGATAAGCGTACTGGTTTGGTTGACCGTTTTGAGCTGTCGCAGTCGATCTACCGCCGCGACCCTTGGGCGGATCATGTCACGACCAAGGCCAAGACTTACGCGCCGGTTGCCGACCTAACATTGGAGGCCGCAGAATGAGCGACTGGATTGATATTGCAGCCCTTGATGACGTGCCACAACGCGGCGCGCGGTTGGTCAAAACGGTACATGGCTGTGTTGCGATTTTTCGCACGGGTGCGGATGAAGTTTACGCGCTCGACAATGCTTGCCCGCACAAGAACGGGCCATTAGCCGACGGGATTGTGCATGGTGCATCGGTCACTTGCCCGCTGCATAATTGGGTAATTTCATTGGAAACGGGTCTTGTCCAAGGCGCGGACGCAGGCAAAGTAAACACCTATCCGGCGCGTGTTGCACAAGGGCGGATCAGTCTTGATGCGACGTTCCTGCGCGGGCGGGCTGTGGCATGACGCTAACCAAAACGACCTGTCCTTATTGCGGGGTTGGCTGTGGAGTTTTGGCTGGGGCGGACGGGACGATCAAAGGTGACCCAGATCACCCTGCGAATTACGGGCGCTTGTGTTCCAAGGGTTCGGCACTCGGCGAAACCCTTGATCTCGGGGGTCGTCTTCTTGCGCCGCAGATCGGCGAACGTGACGCAAGTTGGGATGATGCACTTGATTTGGTAGCCACGAAATTCCGTGAAGCGATCCGCGATCATGGTCCCGGCAGCGTGGCATTTTACGTCTCGGGACAGTTGCTGACCGAAGATTACTATGTCGCCAACAAGCTGATGAAAGGTTTCTTCGGATCGGCCAATATCGACACCAATTCACGGCTTTGCATGGCGTCATCGGTGGCAGGGCACAAACGCGCATTTGGGTCTGACACGGTGCCAGGCACATATACCGATCTGGAAGAGGCTGATTTGATCGTGCTGGTTGGATCGAACCTTGCGTGGTGTCATCCAATTTTGCACCAACGGATAGCAGCGGCCAAGGCCACGCGACCAAACATGCGGGTCGTCAATATCGACCCACGCAAAACCGCAACGTCAGAGCTGGCTGATACCCACTTGCGTATTGCGCCCGATGGCGACATCGCCCTGTTCAACGGGTTGCTGGCACATCTGGCTGATGCAGGCGAACTTGATCTGGCTTATGTCCATGACCACGTAAACGGTTGCCTCGAGGCTATGAATGCCGCGCGGGCAACTGACCCGATGGACAGCGGCCTAAGTTCGGATGAGTTGTCTGCGTTCTACAGCCTATGGGCCGCCACGCCAAAGGTGGTGACGGTCTATTCTCAAGGGGTCAATCAGTCAGTTTGTGGCACTGATAAGGTCAATGCGATCTTGAATTGCCACCTTGCAACGGGGCGCATCGGCATTGCGGGCAGCGGGCCGTTTTCGGTCACTGGGCAGCCTAATGCGATGGGTGGTCGTGAAGTTGGTGGCTTGGCCAATATGCTGGCCAACCATCTGGACATCGAGAATGCGGATCACCGTGCGGCCGTGCAGGGGTTCTGGGACAGTCCGACGATTTGCACTGCAGCGGGGTTTAAAGCCGTTGATCTGTTTGATGCCTGTTCTGCTGGCAAGATCAAGGCGCTTTGGGTCATGTCGACCAATCCTGCGGTCAGTATGCCGGATGCGAATGGGGTCGCAGAGGCAATCAAGAACGTACCCTTTGTTGCCGTGTCTGACATCATGGCCCGTACTGATACTGGCGATTTGGCCGATGTGCTATTGCCTGCTGCTGGCTGGGGCGAAAAAGACGGCACCGTCACCAATTCTGAACGCCGGATATCGCGGCAGCGGGCGTTTTTGCCTACCCCCCAAGGCACGCGCCCAGACTGGCAGATCATTTGTGATGTGGCCGCGCGCATGGGTTGGGGGGATGCGTTTCCCTATACGACGCCAGCGCAGATATTCGCGGAATATGTTAGTCTTTCGGCCGCTGTCCGTGATTTTGGCCGTGACTTGGACCTAAGCATTTTTGCGGATGCAGATTATGCCAAACTCATTCCAACACAGTGGCCACAGAACGACACAAGGTTCTTTGCAGACGGGCAGTTTTTCCATCCTGATGGCAAGGCGCGGATGTTGCCAATTTTGGCACCCGTTAAGCAATCTGGCGACTACATGCTGAACACAGGCCGCAACCGCGATCAGTGGCATACAATGACCCGCACCGGAAAATCACCCAGACTTGGCGCTCATTTGGCCGAACCCTATGTCGAAATTCATCCTGCCGATGCCGATAATCTTGCCGTAAGGACTGGGGATTTGGTGCTGCTTGAGGCGGTCAACGGTCATATCATCCTGCGTGTTCTTGTGACGGCGCAGGTTTCCAAAGGGCAGTTCTTTGCGCCGATGCATTGGACCCGCCAGTCCAGCATCAACGGATCAGTCAATGCCGTGACACCTGCCTTGACCGATCCAGTGTCGGGTCAACCCGCGCTTAAGTCGGGGCGCGTTTCAGCTAAAAGGTATGACGCTGCTTGGTATGGTTTTGCGACGTCGGCCATTGATCTGCATATGATGGGGGAATATGCAGCGATTGCCCGTACGCCCACGGGCTGGCGGGGCGAATTTGCCGGACATAAAGCCCCCTCTGAATGGGCTGAACTGGCGGCGCAATGTTTAGGGTCTGACGGTACTGATCTCGCATCAAGCTATGATTCCGCCAACAAAACCTACCGGTTTGCGCGACATACTAGCGGACAATTGGCTGGTCTGTTTTTTGCAAGTTCCCAGCCGGTCAGGCTGGCGCGACCCAATGCGATTTCACTGATTGGCACAGATGTGCCAGCGCTTGCTGCGATGGCAGGACGCATCGGTGCGGGGCAACCTGATCCGGGTCGGACGCTTTGTGCATGTATGAATGTCGGCGTGAATACCGTGCAGGGCGCGATTGACGCAGGGGCTATGACCACGGATGCCGTGGGTGTCGCTACTTGTGCTGGAACTAATTGTGGATCATGCAAGCCAGAAATACAGGCGCTTCTGGGTGCGGCTACGCTGCTGATGGCCGCGCAATGACATTGGCGCACTATGTGCGGATCGTGGCTCAAGGCAAAGGCCGCGCAAGGGCATTGACGATGGCTGAGGCGCAAGAAGCGATGACATTGGTCCTCAATGAGAATGCGGCGCCAGAAGCTGTCGGCGCTTTGTTAATGGTGCTGCGATTGCGCGGCGAAACGGATGCAGAAATCGCGGGTTTTGCTGCCGCCTTGCGCCAGCAGACCACAGCAACCTTACCACCCGCAGATCTGGATTGGCCATGTTATGCGGCGGGCCGTACCCGTGGCGCGCCACTGTTTCTGCTTGCGGCCCGTTTGGTTGCGGATGCGGGTTTCCGCGTATCGATGCATGGTTGGAATTCACATCAAGGCACAGCAGCCGACTTGCGCACAGCTTTGCAGGAATCTGGGTTGGACGGGGATGGTTTGCGGTATGACGCGCTTGAAACGCTGCACCCTGTTGCGTTCCGTCTCTTGGGGTTGCGCGATACATTCGGGTTGCGATCTTGTATCAACACGGTGCTGCGCATGTGGAACCCGTCGGGTTCTAGGGCTTCTGTGCAAGGGGTTTTTCACCCGTCGTATCGCGGGCTCCAATCGCGGGCCGCTAACCTGTTGGGCGATCAAAGCCTGACTGTGATCAAAGGTGGGGGTGGAGAATTTGAACGTAATCCAGCAAAACAATCAGCGCTATTTGGCCTGCGTGACGGGTGTGATCTCGATGCGTTTGCACCCGCGCTGCTTGATGAAAACCGCAGGCTAAACGAACCGTCCCGACCGATTGATTTAGCCGCCCTTTGGGTTGGGGATCAGTTGGATGATTTTTCCCAAGCGACAGTGATTGGCACGGCTGCACTCGCGCTTTGGACAGCTAAAGCGGCACCAACCGTCACGCAATGCGAAGCTCAGGCGCATGACTTATGGGCTGACCGTCTTTCACCGCGTAGGAGAGTATCATGAAAACCTTCCCGATGTTTTTGCAAATGCAAGGACGGCGCGTCGTCATTGCGGGCGGTGGCGAACAAGCCGCACAAAAATGCCGTCTTATATTAAAAACACATGCCAAAATTACCGTGCTGGCCTCTGATTTAGACCCTGAATTGGCGGATCTACACGCCAAAGGGCGCATTGATTTAGACACAGGGCCCATCAGCCCCGAAAGTTTTGCGGGCACCGCTTTGGTGTTTATCGCATCAGGGTGTCCAGGATTGGATGCCAGTCTGCATATGTTGGCCAAGGTTGGCGGGGCTACAGTCAACGTGGTTGATCAACCAGACCTATGCGACGCGCTTACCCCATCGATTGTGGATCGCAGCCCTGTCGTTGTAGCCATTGGCACCGAAGGCACGGCGCCCGTTTTGGCCCGCCAAATCAAAACGCGGCTCGAGCAGATGTTAGAACCACGTTTGGGTGATCTGGCCGCAATTGCAGGGCGTTTGCGCGGACGCGCGGCCATGCGTCTCGGGCCACGTGACAGGCGTGATTTGTGGCGCTGGGTTTTTGATGGACCCGTGCGACGCAGTCACGCAAGCGGTCAAGAAAGAATGGCCATTCAAAGTATAAAGGCCGCGATCGAAACCGGCAATTTCCGCGATGATACTGCAGGATCTGTGACCTTGGTTGGGGCTGGCCCGGGGGGCAAGGACTTGATCACTTTGCGTGGAGTCCAGCGTCTGCAAGAAGCTGACGTGATCTATTACGACCGCCTTGTTGACCCAGAGATCCTAGATTTGGCACGTCGCGATGCAGAACGGGTCTATGTCGGTAAGGCACCAGGATGTCACCATTGGCCCCAAGACAAGATTTGTGACGTGATCGTTGCAGCGGCCCAACAAGGTAAGCGCGTAGTCCGACTGAAGTGCGGTGATCCTGCAGTGTTTGCGCGTGGCAAAGAAGAAGCAGATGCATTAGCGTCTGCGAACATCCCTTTTGAAATCGTGCCCGGTGTTACGGCGGCAAGTGGTGCCAGTGCAGCGATGGGTGGGTTTCTGACCGAACGTGGGGCTTGTGACACACTGATCTTGGCTACGGGACGCACAGAGAGTGAGACCACATCACCACACTGGTTAAGTGCGATTGGGCCAGGAACAAGGGTCGCGCTTTATATGGGGGTCGCATCCGCAGGCCAGATTTCCAAGATGCTGCAAACGGCAGGCCTTGAAGCTGTTGTAAAGATCGACATTGTCGCCAATGCACAAAGATCTGATCAAATCATAGCCAGTTGCCGTCCCAGCGATTTAGTATCCACGATCGTGGAAAACGGCATTTGCAATCCGGCAGTTTTGTTTCTGAGTTGGTCCTCTGCCGTCATTCCGATATCTGCAGTGACAAATGAAACAGGCTGAATTCACAAGATCGGGGGGCGATTGTGATGGTGTTTATCGCCGTGCTTTTGGGCAATTCTAACAATTGGGATCGCTTTCAGGACCCCTTTGCATTCTCAACGGTCCCATCAGCCCTTACAAACAAACAGAAACCCCGCAAATTTGACGTCCTCTTCTGGCGCCACGCGACCCCCTAAATATTTAGTAAACAATGCAATAACAGTCATGTGGCTTCCGACAGGACGGCACTATCAGTTTTAGGGGGGGGCAATTTACCCGCTTTGGCCACGCCTTTGGCTGTGAACGTGGGCAGAAGAGTTGGTCAAAGAGGAGGGGTCTTCTAACCTAAGCCCAATTTTTTGCAACGGAGCCCAACATGCCGACTAGCTTACACGTTCAGGCTATTGTTGATACGGTTCATCTTGAGCGCTGAAGGTTTTCTAGCACGTCAATGTTAGAGCTCTATTGAAACAGTAGCTGAATTTTCTGGACGGTTTGGTCGCCTGTATCTACGCTAACCGAACGTTGCTCAAAGCTCAGATAGCAATTGCATGCACCGATCCAGATCAAAACATTTCTCCACTGCCTTAACCAAATTTGGGATACATACGAATGTCGAATTTTATGAACTCACGCAGATCCTTTCTATTTGGATCGGCTTCGGCACTCGTTCTCGCTGGATGTAGCGCTTCCCAACCCCGACCAATTGCAGCAATTTCGCGAACTCTGAATTTTGCAGGCCTTCCTTACCACCCACTGCCGTATCACCTTGATCTTTGCAATTTGACCTATCAGCTTTACGCGCAATCATTGGTTTGGCCACTTGATCCGTTTTACGAGAACGTTTCCACGAACGATTCAGGCCGCCGAAATTTCATGGCAGGCGTCCAAAACTGGGCCGCAGCTATTGGGCACGAACAAACGAAAATGGGCGCGCCTTTTGGCGGGTACCGTGGGCCCGGTATACTGTCCGGGTTTGCTGATAATTTGCTGCACGATCCAATTCTGTATTCCTACAAAAGCCTTGACCCAAAGCGCCCTTCAATTTCGTTCGGTACCGATAGATGGACGGAAATTCACACTCCCTCAGCCATCGCCGATAATCTGGGTGATGTTTATATGTCGTACCGCCGGACTGGCTCGGATTTGGGGGCGACAGTCATTGAACGGGTGCGCCGCGGACCATCAAGTGCCGACGTCATCTTGGCGTTCGAAGGCGGAACAGGCGACAAGGGTGAGGACGGTCAGCCACATTCGCATAGCCTGATGGGCTTTGTGCTTTTGCGTCGCATGCCTGCTACGGGCACCTACGACATCCATGTCGCATTTCGAGGTAGCCGGAGCGGCTCTGCTGCTCGCGCGGCCTTGGAAGCGTTCAGCGAAGACAACGCAAAGGGAAATCCTGATTGGATTACAGATTTGGGGTATGACCTTGTCTCGGCAGAGGCTGGCGGTGGCCATATCTCCAGCCAGGGAAAAGTTCACAGAGGTTTGGCGCGGAGCGTTGCGTCGATTGAACCGCAACTGTTCCGCTGCCTGAGCAAAGTTAATGAATTGATGAACGGTGCCTTGCCAAGAAACATCTATGTAACTGGCCACAGCCTAGGTGGTGGTCTTGCACAGCATTTTGTGAGTTCAGTCCTTTTGGGTGATGCATATGGCCCCGCAGGTCAAGGCGACGAGATGCCCAACGCGCTTAAGATCTGGCCGTGGCAAAACACCAAGTTGGTGACGTTTAGCGCACCAGTGAGTGGCGACGAAACTTGGGCGAAAATTCTGACAACAGATACTTTGAAATCAACATTCTTTGACAAAGCTGCCTTTGGAACCATACTTACTGATCCCGCAGCGTTAGCCGTCGACAATCCGCATATAGTTCCACGACTGACTGATCCAGACGAACCTGCAGCTTACCGGATCTTAAACTCGGTTGATCCGATTACTACGCTGCGGGTTGTTGACGGAAAACATGTTGGCCAGACTGTCTATGTCGATCAAGCTAGCCGATTTGGCATTGTTGACCCAAACACGCATGAGCCATCTGAGGTCCGCGCGCTTATGACCGAAAGGTTGGCGGATGACCGCACGCCAGCGTCTGGATGGGCCTACCGGACAATGTCCGAGATGGACCCTAACGGAAACCCATCGGATGACGGCGGCCAGATCCAGATCGATAGACTTGCACAGGTTATTCTATCCTACGAAGGCTATGAAAGCTCGACATTCGATCGCGAAGGTTTTTTGCAAAACTATGGAATTTTCAAATCGTTCTTAGCTAATCCTATCTGAGAAATATTGGTGTGAGCCCGTTGCGTCTTTCCCATAGCGGCATGACTAGGCGCTTTTGGGAACCGGCATCAAGAATGGCGCACCTAATGCAAAAAGCACCCAAAGAAGATACTCGCAGCCTTGGACGTTTTTCTGGTTACGATACTTAAGGCGCACAGGTCGATTTGGCACTTCGCTTTTCTGTCGCCCGCCCCACGGTCTGGCGCTGGGTAAAAGGTGAAATCGGTTTTCCAAAACCATATTCCCTGTCACCTGGCTGCACGCGCTGGAAAGTTGCTGAAGTCGATACGTGGGAACAATCCCGTCCTCTTGTCAAAGGGGAGGGATAGAATGGAACCCCTAGGTAAGAATGCGAAATCGCTTGGCCACGAGCTGATCAAAGCAGCGGCTAACACTACTGACAAAATGCAACTTCGCCGGATTGGAGGCCTTTAGTATACAGAGAAAAGCAGCGGAGATAATTCCCCAGGAACGTGTATCGTTGGTCTGGCGAATGGCCCCTAAGGGCCAGAGCGGAGCGCTCATTTGGTGATAGGCGCGTAAGCGCAAGGGCCGGCGGACGTTGGAGTTCGGGCCCCGACAACATCGCCCAATTTGATATTCTTCTTCGTAAATGTGATTGACGATGGGGTGCTTTCTGGCCGCTGCCCATATTTGGCAACAAACACATAGGGGCTGTGGCCGATATTGAGTGTTAAGTGTCACCATCTCACCGTTGAAGTCAGGGGGAGGATTGGGGTGAAAGGTGCCTGACTGACCAGATAGTGTGTATGAAAAAGCGATTAACAGCTTGCCCCAAGTTGTCTGACTAAATCCAAATTACCTGCCTCAGTGTTGCATGCTGAAGCTGCCAGTCTAAATCAGTAACATTGGTTTAGATGGGTATGTATGCAATAATCTATCTATAGGTATATTTATACGAATAGATCTATTGTATTTGGAGGCGAGTAGGAGAATCGAACTCCTGTTCACGGATTTGCAAGACTAGGCATGTTTTTGAAATCAATGGATTTTACGTTTAGATCGTAAGGGCTTTTGACGAGAACACACCGTGAAAGTTTAGAACTCATCAAGTAGGAGTTTATTCATAGCCGTGCTCAACGAGCAAACGTTTCGTCCTGTCCATAGTCAACATCAGGTGGTCGCTCAGATGCGGCCACATCAAAGTGGCCGATGTGGCAGTGCGCAATTTGTCTTTCTGTTTGCTATTAAGATCGCTTGTCATCTTCAGAGAGATTGAGCCTCGTGCCATTCCCTGATCGTCCGGATCAGGTTTGACAACGCAAACCCTCGACTTGTCCTGACATCAAGCACTGCAAAATCTTCGAAGAACTTCGCAATATTTTGCCTGTCATTAA
>JAWUXS010000078.1:0-23271 GCA_034111185.1 Paracoccaceae bacterium
GCTGCTATTGAAGCCGCCGAAGCAATGTACGAGGCAGGTGAGTTCGCAGACGCGATTGAGACGTTTGACGCAATCCTGCAAGAAGAGCCAAACAGCGCTGTGGCTTATGCGGGTCTTGTGCGCTGCTACCTCGCGCTTGAAGATATTGATCAGGCCGAGGCGACGTTGAATGGCGCACCTGCTGAGATTTCAGAAGATCCGGCACTCGAGGCTGTCTTTGCCCAGATCGAACTTGCACGCGAAGCTGCGAATGCTGGCCCAGTGACCGAGCTGACCGAGCAGGTTGCTGCTGATCCTTCTAACCATCAGGCCCGCCTAGATCTTGCGACGGCATTACACGCGACCGGCCAGACCGAAGATGCAATCGCGCAGCTTTTGGATTTGTTTGCACGTGACCGCGAATGGAATGATGGCGCAGCACGGACGCAGTTGTTTAAGATTTTCGACGCTTTGTCAGCCACTGACCCGCTTGTTTTGAACGGACGGCGAAAACTTTCATCGTTGATATTTGCCTGAACGCAATCACGGGCTAGCTTAGCGTCATGAACAAAAGCGTTGACCTCCCCGACACGATACCCGTTTTCCCTTTGCCCGGTGCGCTGATGTTGCCGCGCTCTCGGTTGCCTTTGCATGTGTTTGAGCCGCGTTATCTCGCGATGATCGAAGACGTGATGAAAACGCCCGAGCGGCTGATCGGCATGGTGCAACCTAATGATGTACCCGGCCGCGTTGGCGCGTTGCATAGCATCGGCTGTGCAGGACGGTTGTCGTCGTTTTCCGAGACCGAAGACGGTCGGTACATGGTGACTTTGGCTGGATCGTCACGGTTTCGGATTGTCGAGGAGATCGAGGGGTTTACCCCCTATCGTCGCATCCGTGTGAACTGGACCGGATTTGAGCGCGACTTAGGGCCAGACGAAACCGACACAGGTTTTGATCGCCCCAAGTTTATGGATGCGCTGGGCCGCTTTTTTGAAGATCAGGGTCTTAAGACCGATTGGGAATCTCTGGGTGATGCAGATGACGAATTGCTGATAAATTCTCTGTCGATGCTCTGTCCGTTTGAACCCGAAGACAAGCAGGCCTTGCTTGAGGCACCATCCTTGACCACGCGCCGTGAAACGCTCACTACTTTGATTGAGTTCGCTTTGCGCGGCGGATTAAACGAGGAATTTATGCAATGAGCGAAATAGGTTTTGACCCCAAAATGCTAGAGGCATTGATCTGTCCGCAGACCCAAGGCCCGTTGGCCTATGATGCTGATAAGCAAGAACTCGTTTCGAAATCGGCGCATCTGGCATTCCCAATTCGTGGTGGCATCCCAGTTATGTTGATCGACGAAGCGCGCGCATTGGATTGATTTGCCGCTCGGACAATTAACTAATTGTTCTGGGTTTTGCCGTTTGATGTGTTTAACCGATGCTGAAAGGTAGAACATGGCGTTACGCACTATCCTCCCTGCTGACGAACTAGCAGTCGTTCGTGATGAAATCCGTCGGTTGAAAGAGCGTGAGAGCTTTCTTAACAATGGGTTCTTAAACGATAGGTTTCCCAAGTCGGGCGTTGATGTCGTAGCCGAGGTGAAGCCGCAGCAGCACAGAACTTTTCTGCGGGACAAACTGCCTGATCATATTCTGAATGATGAACGGTATTGGCGCACCGATTTCGTGCGACATGTCAGAGTCGCGCCACCGCTAAATGCAACGCGCCAAACGGTTCGTTAAGATTGCATCAGTTTAGGCAGGTCGCCGGACAGTCCAGCGGCTTCGCGGATGAAATTTCGGCGCAGTTTAGGCGCGGTGTTAATCGCGGCCATCCCTGCATCGCGGGCCATGCGTAGCAATGGGTTGTCATTTGAGAATAGCCGATTGAACGTATCAGTCGCCAAGGCCAGCGTCGCAGTGTCGAACCGTCGCCATTCTTGATATCGTGCTAGGGCTTGCGCACCGCCAATGTCTTCTCCGCGACCGCGGGCCTCTTGTAGAACTTGGGCGAGGGCCGCGACATCACGCAAACCCGCGTTTAAACCTTGCCCCGCAATCGGATGGACGCCGTGTGCCGCATCACCCACCAATGCGATACGGGGCGCAATGAATGATTGCGCCAAGGAAAGCCCTAATGGGTAGGTAAAGCGTGCACCTGTCAAGGATATCTCACCTAGGAAGCTGCCGAAGGCAGGGCGCAAAGCGTCAAGAAAACCAGCATTGTTTAGGGCCATCATAGCCGTCGCGCGGTTGGTTTCTTCTGACCAAACGATAGATGATCTGTTTTCGGTCAATGGCAAAATAGCGAGGGGGCCACCGGGCATAAAGAACTGATGCGCGATGCCGTGATGTGGTTTTTCATGGCTGACAGCACAAACGACCGCAGTCTGGTCATAGCCCCAAGCGGTCCGCTGAATACCAGCGCGTTGGGCCGTTCCGCTACCGCGTCCGTCTGATCCGATCAGGACTGAACCTGTAATCTGGTCCCCGTCAGCAAGCGTCACAGTGACACCTGCAGGCGTGATATCTTGGGCGACAACAGTCTTGTCCGAAAGGTGGTTGATATGTTCGGATGCATCCATCGCATTAAGAAATGCACGGCGAAGATGGCGATCTTCGACCATAAAGCCCATTGGGCCTTCTTCGATTTCGGCATGGTCAAAGTGCAGCATCCACGGGCTCGGCCCTTCGCCGGAGCGACCATCGGTGACCTTAATCTCAAGCATTGGTTGCGCGTTGTCAGCGATCTGATCCCAAACCCCGATGTTACGCAAAAGGCGTTGCGACCCCAATGCAATTGCATATGACCGCCCATCAAAATCAGGTGCCTTGCGCCGGTCGACGGTCAGCGCATCAACTATGGTAACAGTGAAGCCGGCCTTGGCCGCAGCTAAGGCTAATGCAGGGCCGTTCAGACCGCCGCCCACAATGATCAAATCTGATTTCATACGGCGTAATATGGCGGACGGCGCGGGATTGTCCATGCGGCTCTGCGTCGCTAGGGTTTGGGTAACAAAGGGGATGATTATGCAAGACTGGCTATGGATGACGGCCGCTGACCTTGGTCGCGGTATTGGGGCAGGCACGATTGATCCTGCCGCATTAACAGAGACTTATCTTGATGCAATTGACGCACACCCCATGCGCGACAGGATCTATGCCCGCGTGACAAATGACCGTGCAAGGGCCGAGGCAAAGGCCGCGGCTGCCCGTGCAAAGGCCGGATTACGGCGTGGCCCTTTGGACGGTGTTCCGATTTCATGGAAAGACCTGTTTGATACGGCTGGTGTTGGGACAGAAGCAGGCACAAAACTGCTCGAGGGGCGCGTGCCTGATACCGATGCGGTAGTTCTGCAAAATGCGACGGCCGCGGGTTTGGTTTGTCTGGGTAAGACGCATATGTCTGAAATCGCGTTTTCCGGTTTGGGCCTGAACCCAGTGATGGGCACGCCACCGAACAAGAACGATCCAGACGCGGTTCCTGGTGGTTCATCTTCAGGTGCGGCTGCGTCTGTTGCGTTTGGGTTGGCAGCGGGTGCAATTGGGTCTGATACTGGTGGTTCTGTCCGCATTCCTGCAGCTTGGAATGATCTGGTTGGACTAAAAACAACGCATGGGCTTTTGACGCTTGAGGGTGTTGTGCCGCTGTGCCTGACGTTTGATACGATTGGGCCGCTGACCCGCTCGGTTGAGGATGCAAATCTGTTATTGTCTGCAATGCAGGGCGCAAAAGCTGCCGATCTACAAGAACTGTCTATGGCCGGTGTCCGGCTGTTGGTCCTGGACACAATCGCGAGCGAGGATGTCCGTGATAAACCTGGCGCTGCATTTGCCGCTGCGGTTCAAAAGCTAAAGAATGCTGGTGCCACTATCGAACATGCAATTTTTCCCGACTTGCATCAGGCGTTTGCAGATGCAGGAAACCTATATGGGGCGGACAGTTACGGATATTGGCGTGATCTGGTCGAAGCCAATCCAGATGTGATGTTCCCGCAAATCCTCGAACGTGTTCGCGGCGGCGCATCCGTTGCTGCGGTGGATTATGTCGCGGGCTGGCATCGTTTGCATGCCATGCGCAAAGCCTACGCAGAACTTACGGTTGGATATGATGCTGTGATTATGCCGACCGCGCCGATTTTGCCGCCTAATGTGAAACGTCTGGTGGAAGACGACGCCTATTATAAAACTGAAAACCTACTTGGTCTGCGTAATACACGCATCGGAAATATGCTTGGCCTTTGTGGTCTGACATTGCCAACAGACACGGCGTCTTGCGGTATTTTGTTCAACGGTCCCCCGAATGGCGAGGCGGCGTTGCTCCGCCTTTGCGCCGCGGCTGAGACGGTCTTGAGCTAAGACCAAAGCCGGAAGGGCGACTCAAAAGACACATTTCAGCCACGGTCGCGGCGTCTAGGGCTTTGAATTTCTGGACAGTTGCGCCGCAAACGGGCTAATCTGGAAAAAAGCGGGGCAAAAATGATCCCGCATACTGAGGCAGTTATGACTTACAACGAGCGGTTCTCGACCCTTCCGGTTGCGACGTGGCCACGGCTACGTGCGCTTTTGGACCATCGCCCAGCGGGCGGTGAGGTCATCAACATGACCATTGGAGAGCCTAAACACGACTTTCCCTCATTCGTAGGTCCGATCCTAGCTGAGAATTTGCAAGGCTTTAAGAAATACCCTGATAACAATGGTATTCCAGCATTGATGGACGCGATTAAGCTGTGGCTTGATAAGCGATATAATGTGTCTGTGACGGTTGAAAATCTTATGACAGTTTGTGGCACACGCGAAGGTTTGTATAACGCAGCCATCGCATTGAACCCGCAAAGCAAGAACGGCAAGACGCCAGTTATCTTGCTGCCCAACCCCTATTATTCGTCTTACCCCGCCGCCGCCGCTGCGGTTGGTGCCGAGCAGGTGTTCTTACCGTCCGAGGAAAAGAACGGCTACTTGCCGGACTTCCAAAGCCTATCAACCGAGATTTTGGATCGCACGACGATTGCATACGTCTGCTCGCCGACAAACCCACAAGGTGCGACGGCTAACGAAGCATACTGGGCGGAGCTATTCGCGCTTGCTGATAAGCATGACTTTAAGATTTTCGCGGACGAGTGTTATTCTGAAATTTACCGCGACACGCCACCCGTTGGTGCGTTGGAAATGGCGCAGCGTTTGGGCACCGACCCAGAGCGCGTTGTGGTTTTCCATTCCTTATCTAAGCGTTCAAACCTTGCGGGCTTGCGGTCAGGCTTTGTTTGTAGCGGCGTTGAGAATATCAAACGTATTCGCAAGCTTCGCGCATATGCAGGAACACCGCTACCTGAACCATTGCAGGCTGTTGCTGCCGCGGCATGGCTGGACGAAGAGCACGTGATCCAAAGCCGCGCGCTTTATCAAGAGAAGTTCAAAATCGCAGATGAAATCTTGGGTCACTTGCCTGGATACCTCGCGCCACAAGCGGGCTTTTTTCTTTGGCTTCCGGTCGAAGATGGCGAAGCCGCAGTTGTGAAACTTTGGGAGGAGACCGGTGTGCGTACGCTTCCGGGTGCCTACCTTGCACAAGACTACAACGGGTCAAACCCCGCACAGAAATTTATTAGGGTCGCACTTGTGGCCCCAAAACAAGAAGTACAGCGTGGATTGACCCAAATCCGCGACTGTCTCTACGGCTGAGGGACTAGAAAATGGCATCATATCAGGCACGCAACCGCGATCCACTTTTGGACAGCAACACCCAAGCGGTGATCGAGAGGCGCAGTAAGGAATTACTGGGTTTTGGATTGATTATCATCGGGCTGATGTTTGCAGCGATGGTGTTCAGTTACACCTCTGATGATCCTAGTTGGATGTCTGCCACGGACGCGCCGGTGCAAAACTGGATGGGCCGCTTTGGTGCTATGACGGCTTCGACTTTGATGATGATCGTCGGCAAGGGTATTTGGGTTGCCCCGCTTGCGTTGGTTGCATGGGGTGTTCGTTTTGTGATGCACATCGGGCTTGAGCGCGCAGTGGGTCGTGTCATCTTTGTACCAATCGCTGTGGCTGTCGCCTCGGTTTATGGTGCGACTTTGACGCCAGGTGCATCGTGGCCACCAAACTTTGGTTTGGGTGGTTTGTTTGGTGACACAGTGTTGGCTGTTTTGCTTGAGCTGTTGCCATTCAGCGCGGGTTTTACGGTTAAAACGATGTCGCTTCTTACTGGTGTATCGCTCATTGCTCTTCTCGCGTTTGTTCTGGGCTTCATTAAGTCAGAAATCAATCAGGGCATCCGCTTTGCGTTGCTTGGCTGTGTCATGCTTTATGCGTTTATCCTGCGCTTGTTGGGGCAGGGCGCGTCTATGGCCGCGAACACTGCACAAGGTGTTGGCACCAATATCGCAGCCCGCCGTGAACAGACCCGCGAACAACGTGCCGTTCAGGCACAAGTCGCTGCTGAAGAGGCATATGCTGAACATCTGATCCCAGAAGCGACCGCAGCCAAAGCACGTGCTGCGGCTGTTGTGCGCGCAAATCCAGCGATGCCTACAACAGCGGCACCAATGCCAAGTGCGGATGGCCGCAAAATGCCACCAATGTCACGCAAAGCGCCGATGGATGCGGCACAAGCTGCTCCACTTGCTGCGCCAGCGCGTGCTTCACACGCACCCGTTCAACAACAAGGCGGCTTTTTGGCTGGCCTGTTGAAGCGTAGTGATCCCATGCCAGAGCCAGAGTTGGTCACACACGAATCCGTAGCGACTGATGAAGCACCTGATGACGACCGCATTTCGGCCCGTATTTCCGATGCAATCCGCAGCCGTGCAGGCGGCGTTGTCTCCAAAGTTGTGACAGCGCGCGTTGAACCACGTTTGACAGGTAATCGCCGCCCAACACCTTTGGTGCTTGAGACGAACCCATTGATAGAAGAGCCCGCGACGCAAGCTGCGTATCCTGCGGAAATGGAATATGCGGACGAGGCGGTTCTACTCGAGGATGTTGCGCCAATCGCACCAACCGAAGCAGCCCCATCAATTCCGGTTATGCGGTCGCAAGCACATGCGCCTGTTCCAGCTGCTGAAACGCCGCGTGTTGTTATTCCGACACCCGAGCCAAAGAAGGTTGTGCAGCACCCGTTGAAGCGTACGTCGATGCCTTCGAAACAAGCGCTCGCTGAATCTCAGCCAAAGTTGAAGTTCGAAGATCGCTATGCTGACTATGAAATGCCGCCGCTGTCATTGCTAACAAGCCCCGAGACAATTGAACGTCATCATTTGTCTGATGAAGCGTTAGAAGAAAACGCACGGATGCTTGAAAGCGTTCTGGATGATTACGGCGTTAAGGGCGAGATCGTTTCCGTACGTCCCGGTCCTGTTGTGACGATGTACGAGCTAGAGCCTGCACCCGGCTTGAAAGCGTCACGTGTTATTGGTCTGGCCGATGACATCGCACGGTCTATGTCCGCATTGTCTGCACGTGTTTCAACTGTTCCAGGTCGTTCGGTCATCGGTATCGAATTGCCAAATGAAAAGCGCGAGATGGTTGTGCTGCGCGAAATGCTGTCAGCCCGTGATTTTGGCGATAGCAACATGAAGCTGCCGCTGGCGCTTGGCAAAGATATTGGCGGTGAGCCGATCATCGCGAACCTTGCAAAGATGCCTCACCTGTTGATCGCGGGTACGACGGGTTCGGGTAAATCGGTTGCGATCAACACGATGATCCTGTCGCTGCTTTACAAGCTTAGCCCAGAAGAATGCCGGATGATCATGATCGATCCGAAGATGCTTGAGCTGTCAGTTTATGACGGTATCCCGCATCTGTTGTCGCCTGTTGTGACTGATCCCAAAAAGGCGGTCGTCGCGCTTAAGTGGGTCGTGGGCGAGATGGAAGAACGCTACCGCAAGATGTCAAAAATGGGCGTGCGGAACATCGATGGCTATAATGGTCGCGTAAAAGATGCGCTGGTCAAAGACGAGATGTTCAGCCGCACAGTTCAGACTGGGTTCGACGACGAAACAGGCGAGCCGATCTTTGAGACAGAAGAGTTCCAGCCAGAAGTTCTGCCATACATCGTTGTAGTCGTAGACGAGATGGCCGATCTGATGATGGTTGCTGGTAAAGAGATTGAGGCCTGCATTCAGCGCCTCGCGCAGATGGCACGTGCTTCGGGTATTCACCTGATCATGGCGACGCAGCGTCCGTCGGTGGATGTTATCACCGGTACGATCAAAGCTAACTTCCCAACGCGTATTTCGTTCCAAGTGACATCGAAAATCGATAGTCGCACAATTCTGGGCGAGATGGGTGCCGAGCAGTTACTCGGCATGGGCGACATGCTTTATATGGCTGGTGGCGGCAAGATTAGCCGTATCCACGGACCATTCTGTTCAGACGAGGAAGTCGAAGAGATCGTAAACCACCTCAAGGCATTTGGCCCGCCAGAGTATATGTCAGGTGTTGTCGAAGGCCCGCCTGAGGGTGCTGAGAACAGCATCGATTTGGTGCTAGGTCTGGGTGATGGTTCAGATACTGAAAACGCTTTGTATGACACTGCCGTTGCGATTGTTCTGAAGGACCGCAAATGTTCAACGTCATACATCCAGCGCAAATTGGCGATTGGTTATAACAAGGCCGCGCGTCTTGTTGAGCAGATGGAAGACGAAGGCGTCGTGTCTTCGGCCAACCACGTAGGTAAGCGCGAGATTTTGGTGCCCGAACAGCATCACTAAGCTTCGGCTTTGGTATATTGTGAAAACTGAAAAAGGCGCGCGGCAAGATTATTTGCCTCGCGCCTTTTTCGTCTCATACTCAGCATTAACCTGAAAATACAGGGATTGCAGTGGCTTGTTATCAGGCGACAGTACGCTTGTTATCGCTTATCCACTGGTGCTTGGGCAGATTGATCCTTATCTCAGATGGGCAAATGCCCTGACCTAACAAAGGTAGTGATATGTTTAGACGTTCGTTTTTGGCACTAGGTGCCGCCGCCCTTGCCACACCTGCTTTGGTGACCTCTGCACAAGCGCAGCAGTTGTCGCTTGGCCAGATCTCGGCGTACTTGAACCAGCTGCGTACAGCGCAGGGTGGTTTCACCCAGATCAATGGGGATGGCACATTATCGACAGGGCAAATCTATATCAAACGCCCCGGTCGTATCCGGTTTGAATATAACGCGCCTGACAATTCTTTGATGGTTGCTGGTGGTGGACAGGTTGCTATCTTTGATCCGCGTTCCAATACAGGGCCCGATCAATATCCATTAAACCAGACGCCGCTTAAAATCATCTTGGACAACAATGTCGACTTTGGCCGTGAGCGGATGGTGACAGGTCATACGTCAGATGGAACAAGCACAACGGTGACCGCGCAAGATCCTGACAATCCACAGTTCGGCAACATCAAATTGGTATTCACGTCAAACCCAGTTGAGCTGCGTCAGTGGATCGTGACCGACGATACTGGCGGCCAAACGACTGTGATTTTGAATGACTTGGTGCAAGGTGGATCGATTGGAGAGGTCAAGTTCAACATCATTGCAGAGATGAACAAGTGGAACCCATGAACGGCTAACGGCGGGCTAAGCGCCCGCCGTTTCGTTTAGATTTTTCCACATGAGCGAAGCTGCGCGCCGTAATTTGCGGCGCGTTGTTCTATTTCGCCTGCAATGCGAACCAGCCAAGGCTTGCCGCGCCACGTGCCACGCAAGTAGCCCGTCCGGCCGTCATGATAAGCCAGATATTGATTGCGCGTATCGCTAAGTGGCACGCCGGTTTCGGCGACCGTGTCGGTCATATACCAACCCATAAAGTCAGCGGCGTCCCAGATGCTTTCGCGGTCAGTGCTGAAACCACCTTCTTCGCGTTGGTATTCTTCCCAAGTACCATCGAGGGCTTGGGAATAACCCAAGGCGCTAGATTGGCGGCCGATAGGGATCACGCCCAATGCATACTGATGCGGCGGGCGGTTATTCGAGATAAACTTACTCTCTTGGTAGATCATCGCC
The DNA here is from genome assembly GCA_034111185.1 of Paracoccaceae bacterium. Lineage (GTDB taxonomy): Bacteria > Pseudomonadota > Alphaproteobacteria > Rhodobacterales > Rhodobacteraceae > Yoonia. The sequence continues at coordinate 9,970 of JAWUXS010000078.1, forward strand.
ATGATTGTTGGGATGGGGACACCCCATTTGCGTTCGGTCGCTTTGAACGCGCGCAAGTATTCGGGACGTTCGTTTACAATGGCGCAGGCATTATCGAGATTTCGTGGTGCTGTTCCGTAACCAGAACTACAGCTGCCTAAAATCGCCACAAGTACCATAGCGCGAAAGATTTTGCTCATCTGCCTCTCGCTTCTTCTTTGTTTTTTTAAAGTATAGCGTAATCTATGCAGGCTGTGAACGGTAAAGGTCGAAGCGTCAGATCACAAACGCCAGAATGAGCGGTAATGTGATCACTGACAAAAGCGTTGATATGACGACCATACCCGCAACGGGTTGGGCATCAGCGCCATATTTCTCGGCCAACAGATAGGATGTAACCGCAACGGGGGTCGCAACTTGGACAATTAAAACACCTGTCGCAATCGGGCCAAGGTTAAACCACATCGCCGCAAGCCAAGCAGCACCTGCGCAAATAATGACTTTGATCACCGCAAGGACAAGAGCGACGCCAAGTGCCTTTGTCTCAAGCCGGGCGACAGCGACGCCAAGCGTGATCAGCATGATCGGGATCGCGATTTGTCCAACAAGATCGAGGGTATTGGTCAAAAATTCTGGCGTTTCCCATCCCTGCCAAAGGAACAATGCGCCTAGCAAAGTTGCCGCGACCAATGGTTCCTTAACAACACGCAGGATTGAGCCACCACCAGAGACCAACCAAATGCCGATGGTGAAAGACAAGATTGCCATCACGGCAAAGACAACGACTGCGTAACCCAGACCTACATCGCCAAATGCAAATAATGCCAAAGGCAGGCCAAGGTTTCCTGTGTTCCCGAAAATAAGCGGAGCAAGATATGTTGGAAGGTCGAGACGCATGAGTTTGACGACCAAGAAACACCCAAACGCCACAAGCCCGTATGCGGCCAAACTTGCCAGCGATAATGCCGCCAATGCCTGCGGATCAATCTCGGTCTGCATAAGGGCTACAAAGATCAAGCACGGCACTGAAAGCGTCATCGCAAGGCGGGTGACAAATTCAACGCGATATTCAAATCCGGCCTTCACCCAAACAAAGCCAATACCGGCCAGCAAGAAGACAGGAGCAACGATATTTAAGACTGTTAGCATTAGGTTCACAGACTGTTTCCTTAGATTCGGCAGGTTTTACATAGACTTTAGTGTTGAGACGTCTAATAAACCCTCAGGGGTACGTCACTAATGTTTAAGACGCGGGCAAAATATCACTTAGGTCAAGTTGTACGTCACAGGAAGCATCCTTTCCGTGGCGTGGTTTTTGACGTGGACGCAATGTTTGCGAATACTGACGACTGGTATGAGGCGATCCCTGAAGAAAGCCGTCCTAAAAAGGACCAGCCGTTCTATCACCTTCTCGCTGAAAATGACCAAAGCTACTATGTGGCTTATGTTTCTGAGCAGAATTTGGTTGCCGATTATTCAGGCCAACCAGTAGAGCACCCTGACCTCGAGGACCTATTTGGTCCATTCGAAGATGGTCAGTATCCGCTTCAAGTACAGATGAACTAAGTCTTCGCCGCTACTGTGCGGCGAGAATAAGATCACTGGCTTTTTCACCAATCATGATCGCTGGGGCATTTGTATTGCCTGACACGATTTCTGGCATGATTGCACAATCCGCAACGCGCAGACCCGCAATTCCATGAACGCGTAGTTCATGGTCAACCACGGTATTTGGACCATCGCCCATCTTACACGTGCCAGTTGGATGATAGATCGAAGCCGAGTTATTCCGCGCCCAATCCAAAGTTGCATCATAATCTTCGATATCAAGATCAGGATGCGGTCTGTATTCTTCTGAGATCTTTGAAGTCAGCGGCGCGTGGCGCGAGATGCGACGCGCGATATTCACACCAGCCACAATTGTCCGGCAATCCGTTTCCGTCGACAAATAGTTCGGATGAATTTTTGGATACGCTTTCGGATTTGGCCCAGCCAGCTTGATCTCGCCACGGCTTTCTGGACGAAGCTGGCAGACAGACATCGTGAACGCGCTGAATTCATCGGCGCCACGGCCTGGGTTGTCCGCTGACAATGGCTGGACGTGGAATTGGATATCCGGTGTCTCAACATCTTCGCGGGTCTTCATAAACCCAGTCGCAAGCGATGCAGCCATCGTCATCGGACCAGACCGGAACATCATATACTTGAGGCCGATCTTGGCTTGATTGTACATGCCGCGCACTTCGTCATTCAGCGTCGGCTCATTGCATTTATAGACAAGCCGAGCCTGCAAATGGTCCTGCATATTCTTGCCGACCGCAGGTAAATCTTTAACGACTTCAATGCCGTTTGCTTTGAGTTGTTCAGCCTCGCCGATACCCGAAAGCATCAGAATCTGAGGGGAGTTGATTGCGCCGCCCGACAGAATCACTTCGCGACCTGCGTTCACTGTAACGGCAGTTCCGCGACGATCCGTATAAGTGACACCGGTTGCACGATCATTTTCTATTACAACTTTTTCAACCTGAGCATGCGTGATGATTGTCAGGTTATCGCGCTTTTTCACTGGGTTCAGATAGGCCACAGCAGCAGAGCAGCGTCGGCCATTCCGGCTGGTCAATTGGAAGAAACCTACACCCTCTTGGTTGGCACCATTGTAGTCGGGATTGTATGGGTATCCAGCGGCCTGTGCGGCGGCAACCCAAGCGTCACAAATCGGACGTTGGATGCGCATATTGCTTACAGATAGTGGGCCTTGATCGCCGTGGAATTCATCGGCACCGCGTTCGTTGTTTTCGGCACGTTTGAAAAGCGGTAGAACATCGTCCCAACCCCAACCTTTGTTGCCCATCTGGGCCCATCGATCATAATCCTGTGGTTGGCCACGGACGTACAAAAGGCCGTTCAGCGACGACGATCCACCCAGCACTTTGCCGCGCGGCCAGTCAATCGAGCGGCCGTTCAAGCCTTCGTCAGGTTCTGTTTTATAACACCAATCAACTTTGGGGTTATGGATCGTCTTAAAATACCCAACAGGAACGTGAATCCACGGGTTCAAATCGCGGCCGCCAGCCTCAAGTAAAACAACGCTATTTTTTGGGTTTTCACTTAGTCGATTGGCCAAGACACAACCGGCTGATCCTGCTCCAACAATCACATAATCTGCTTGCATTTGCTTCCTCCGGTTGAGCGTTCTAGCGTGTCATACGTAGAATGTGAAAAAAACTCTATGCAGAACGCTCTCCGCATACTAGTCTTTTTTTGAAACTAAAAGTCTCAATAATCGAACACCATAAGGGAGGAACCACAATGAGTGTAAGTAATAAACTGAGCCAGATTAATCGGCGCGATTTATTTAAGTTGGCTGGTCAGTACGGCATGAGCAGCACGCTTATCGCCGCTGGTACATTCGGCGGAGCAATGAGCCTTGGCAATTTGGCATCAGCTGCAGAGTCAACTTACGAGCGTCGCTTTTCTAAGCCTGCGAAATATAACCTAAAGTTCGGCGCTGCTGGCTTTAACGCCCGTAACCTTCTGATCGAGCGCGCTGGCGCTTTGGAATTTGCACGTGACCTCGAAGCACGTACAGACGGCGAGATCCGCATCGAATTCATCGGTGACAACCAGATCTGTGGTCAGACGTCATGCGTTGAGAAAACTCAGCAGGGCATCGTAGACATCTATTCAGCGTCTACACAGAACTCAGCTGGTGGTGCACCTTACCTGAACGTTCTGGACTATGCGTATATGTTCCGTAACCGCGCGGACCAGTACCACTTCTTGTATTCACCAGCGTCACAAGCGTTGCTGCGTGATCCATATGAGAAACGTCACGGTCTGAAGTTCCTGTTCAGCCACGCTGAACTTCGTGGCATGCAGATGGGTCTTAACTTTGAAGACAAGCCAACTGTTACGTCAGTAGAAGATTTGGCAGGCACAAAGAACCGTGTGACTGGTACACAGCTTGGTCGCATCGCGATGGAGGCTTTGAACCTGAACCCAGTTCCTGTTGCATGGGAAGAAACACTCGACGGTCTGAAGCAGGGCTTGATCGATGGTGCAGAAACATGGGCGTCTGCTGTTGCATACGCAAACATGGCGCCAGTTGTGTCTCAGTCAGTTCACCTGAACTTCTTCTGTGGTACTGAAGCGACTTCAATGAACGCTAGCGTCTTTGATGGTCTCGAAGGTTATCTGCAGGACGCTGTTCTTGAGTCTTCATATTGGGCTCAGACGCACGTTCAGGCTGCGAACGAAGTTGCATTGATCAATACAGTTGGTCAGTCCGATCCACAGCTTCCAGGTACAATCTTTGCGCAAAACAACGTGCGTAACGCATTCTTGTCACCTGCCGAGATCCGTAAAGCCGAAGAGATGTGTTCACCTGAGTTCCAACCACAGTTGTGGGAAGAATGGCGTGAGCGCCTTAATGGCTGGTCCGGTGGTTTGGACACATACCAGGAAATCTATGACGAAGTTCGCACAATCGATGCAGATACTCTGCCAGAGAATGTTGAACCACGTCGTTGGTGGAAGAGCTAAGGCTCCTCTCCTGATCTAAAGATTTGGGCCGGCTGAATGGGAGTTCGGTCGGCCCTTTTCAACTTAAAATACCCGCTGCATAGTGGCGGGATCTGACACATGAGGGGGGAGACCTAGATGTCACTATTAGCTGAAGCAGCGGCTGTGATACCTGCTATATTTTCGGGGAGCACCTGGGACATGCGGGGCGCATTCGACGCAGACGGAATGTGGTTATTCTGTTTCGTCGCAACCTTCGTTTTTGGGTATCTGGCGCATCTATTTTACCAATACTTTCCGTTCATGGATAAACATCTAGAGCGAGGCATCTCAGTCGCGGTCTATTTGGTCATAGCAGGGATTATCTGTTGGGGCGTCATCGACCGGTTTGTGTTCTCAAGCCAGTGGTCGGGATCAACAACCGTTCCGCCATTCCTCTTTATGGTCATGGCGTGGTTTGCCTGTTCATATAACGTTCGTTTGCGCACCCACCTAAGCTTTAGCGAATTCCGCTCTAAGATGAAGCCAACTGGCCAGATGGCGACACTGTCGCTTGATGCTGCCTTGTGGTTTGTTTTCTGCTGGATCGCGATCACCACATCTTTGCGTTTCACTGCTCTTTCCGCTGATAACTTTCAGTTGGTTGATGGCGTGGATGACGTGATGAAATGGTGGTTCTATATCACTGTGCCAATCGCGTTTACGCTTATGACTGGTCGTGTGATCGGCAATTGGTTGGAAGACTGGAAGAACTACCGTTCTGGTCAGCCTATTATCAAACAAGCAGTAATCGGGGCGGATACGTAATGTCAGATGGATCTTGGATTACACTAATTTCATTGGGCGTGACGGTCTTTTTCATGCTCGGAACGCCAGTTTTGCTGGTTATTTTTTACTGGGTCGTCGGCTGTAGCTTTGTCATCGACCTGCCATTGGCGAACACAGGTAACGAGTTGATCAACGTGTTCAGTAAGGGTTTCGCCCTTCTTGCGATGCCGCTGTTCATTCTCACAGGTGACTTGATCAATCAGTCGGGCATTGCGCGAAGGCTATCGGACTTTGCCTATTCCTGTTTGGGTTGGTTGCGTGGTGGTTTGGCCATGGCGTCAATTGCTGCTTGCGGACTATTTGCTGCTATCTCGGGCTCAAACTCGGCTACGACGGCAACTATTGGTTCGATGCTGCATCCTGAAATGGTCAAAGGCGGCTATGATGAACGTTTCTCGGCGGCGACTGCTGCTGCGGGCGGTACCGTTGGAATTATCATTCCACCGTCAATCATCTTTATCGTTTATGGCTTCTTGCTGAACCTTCCGATTTCAGACCTGTTCGTTGCTGGTATTATTCCGGGATCATTGATGGTTCTGGGCATGATGCTGACTGCGTTCATCATCTGTACGATCAACGGCTGGGGCTACCTGATCAAGCTGTCAGTTTCACGGATCTTCAAGACAGCGATTGGCGCTTGGCTTGGCTTCTTTGCGATCGGTTTGGTTCTTTGGGGTATTTATACGGGTAAGTTCTCACCGACCGAGGCTGCTGGCGTCACCGTTGGTTTCTGTGTGCTGATCGGTTTGATTTGTTACCCGCTTAACAAGATGATGGGTAGCTCGTCTGAGCTTCCTGTGACTGAGAAAAGCACGTTGTCGATGGTTGTCGTCGAAGGCTTTACCCTGTTGCAGGTTCCATCAATCGTATCGCGTTCTGCGCAGATCACCGGTATTCTTGTGCCGCTGATTGCTGTGTCGGTTGCGATGCAGCAGGTGATGTCATCACTGGGCGCTAAGGACTTTATCGGTGACTTTGTCATGGGCATGGGCGGCTACTATGCTGTTCTGTTTACTGCGATGGCGATCGTGTTTGTCACAGGTATGATCCTTGAATCACTACCAGTGACGATCATTTTGGCACCGATCCTTGCGCCAATTGCGGCATCTGTGGGTATCGATCCGATCCACTTTGCGGTGGTCTTCTTGGTTGGTGCATCGATTGGCTTTATTACACCGCCGTACGGGCTTAATTTGTACGTGGCATCGGGTGTAACGGGTGTTCCTTACTTCCGTTTGCTTCGCTATATTGTGCCTTACCTGATTTCTTTGATCACGGTGTGGTTCATCATTGCGCTGACCCCAGCGTTGTCATTGATGTTGCTTCCGCAAGTCGGCGGCTAATGACCTAATGAGTGGCGGATCAAAATGAGCGAAAATCAAAACATACCGACCAATCTACGGTTGCTGTTATTGCTCGAAGAAGTCGCCGCGTCAGGTGTCCCTGTGACACCAACCGAAGTTAACAGTCGGCTTGGTTTGCCCAAGCCGACTGTGCATCGCCTCTTCTCAACACTTGAGGACGAAGGCTTTTTGCAACGTGACATCGACGGGCGGTCCTATAGCCCCGGTGCGCGGCTGCGACGCCTTTCGGTCAATGTGCTGTCGTCTTTGCGCATTCGTGCAGCCCGCGTGGCTGTGTTGAGCGCACTCGCACATGAGGTCGGAGAAACCTGCAACATCGCGACACCAGACCGCGACGCGATGGTTTATCTCGACAGAGTTGAAACCAAATGGCCGCTGCGTATTCAGCTTCCTATCGGTACGACTGTTCCGTTCCACTGCACGGCTAGCGGCAAGATGTATTTGTCGTCCCTGCGCCCCAGCCATCTTGATCAATATCTCAACGCTGCGCCACTTGCGCGTCAGACCGACAAAACGATGACTGATGTCGTCGGATTGCTAGAAGAGTTGAAGGCGATCAAAGCGCAAGGTTTTGCCACTGACGCCGAAGAATTCATGGACGGTATGGTCGCGATGGCCGTTCCTATCACAGACGAAAGCGGGCGTTTGCTGTCGACACTGTCGATCCACGCGCCAATACAACGTCTGTCACTCGCAAACCTCAGGTCTCATCTTCCGCTTATGCAGGACACTGCGCAAAAGTTGGCTAAGTTGGTTCTCGAAGACTAAGCTTTGACCCTATGCAGCAATAGACATTTTCATTCGTTTGGTTTGGGTCTTGTGACAGCCTCGCCTGCATGACAAGTCTTGTCCCAACCATGGAATTTCCAAACCGCTCAGCACTGAATTCAGTCAGTGATTTTGCAGTATTTGCCCATGGCGAAATTGGCCAAAGACGATAAAGGGCGGATATATGAAACTTGGAATTGCAGTGTTGGTTTTGGCCTACGGGCTTTCGCAGTTTTACCGTGCGTTTCTTGCTGTACTTACCCCCGCACTTGAGGCTGATATCGGTGCCACTCCTGAACAGTTGGCGTCCGCATCTGGGGTCTTGTTCTTGGTCTTTGCAGCGATGCAAATCCCGATCGGCGCGGCATTGGACCGAATTGGCCCAAAGGTCACAACGGTTGTTCTTTTCCTGATCGGCGGCGTCGGCGGCGCGCTGGTCTTTGCGATGGCGCAGTCGTCACGCGACATCACAATTGCAATGGGCCTGATCGGGCTTGGCTGTGCGCCAGTGCTGATGGCGTCTTACTATATCTTTGCACGTGTCTATTCGCCGGCTGTATTTGCGACGCTTGCGGGCGCAATCATTGGACTAGGCTCACTCGGTAATCTTGCTGGTTCAGCGCCATTAGCATGGGCCGCCGAGGCATATGGATGGCGTGCGTCGATGTACAGTGTTGCAGGCATGACCTTGGTCGTCGTCGTGCTTCTCGGAATCTTTATCAAAGACCCGCCGCGGGTTGAGACGACCGAGCGTGGTTCAGTTCTTGATGTGCTCAAGATACGTGCGCTTTGGCCAATCATGGTCATTATGACAGTTGCTTACGCGCCTTCAGCTGGGATTAGAGGGCTTTGGATCGGCCCCTATGCCACGGATGTGTTTGGCGCAGATGCAGGGCGTATCGGTACGATGACGCTTTTGATGGGCCTCGCGATGATTGCAGGTAGCTTTACATATGGCCCGCTAGATCGGTTACTTGGCACCCGCAAGTGGGTGATCTTTGGCGGCAACGCGCTGGGGCTTGCGGCGTTGATTGCACTGGCATTGGTTGTCGATTGGAACATCTGGATGTCGACACTGCTGCTTGCCGTGATTGGCATGACGGGTGCGTCTTTCCCTATGATCGTGGCCCATGCCAAAGCGTTCTTACCGGCGCATCTGACGGGCAGAGGCGTGACACTGCTGAACCTGTTCGGGATCGGTGGCGCGGGGCTGATGCAGTTCTTTACTGGTCAAATCCATGCAGGCGGAGCGAGCAATGCAGGGCCAGATCTATACGCCACGCTGTTCCTTGTGTTCGCAGGAACCCTTGCTGTCGGGCTTTTGGTCTATCTATTTGCACCAGACCGCACCGATTAGACGCGCTGCCCTTTCCCTGACGCCCACATCAGCGTAAAGGACCCGTGTTCAAACAAGGATAGGAACAATGGGTTATAGAATCGTTGTCGTTGGCGCCACAGGCAATGTGGGTCACGAAATGCTAAGCATCCTCGCGGAACGTCAGTTCCCTGTCGATGAAATCGCAGTACTGGCAAGCCGCCGGTCGCTGGGCACCCAAGTGTCATTTGGCGAAAGAACGTTAAAAACCCTAGACCTTGATACGTTTGATTTCACGGGCTGGGACATGGCGCTATTTGCTGTCGGTTCTGAAGCGACAAAGAAATACGCACCTCTTGCGGCCAAGGCTGGCTGCGTCGTGATCGATAACTCATCGTTGTATCGTTATGATCCTGATGTGCCTTTGATCGTGCCAGAAGTGAACGCTGAGGCGATCCACGGTTACTCAAAAAAGAACATCATCGCGAACCCTAACTGTTCAACCGCGCAGATGGTTGTGGCGTTGAAGCCTTTGCATGACCGCGCGAAAATCAAGCGTGTTGTTGTGTCGACCTATCAGTCTGTATCTGGCGGCGGCAAAGCTGCTATCGATGCGCTTTGGGACGAGACCAAGTCGATCTACAACCCGACTGACAACAAGACCCAAGACGTGTTCACCAAGCAGATCGCATTCAACGTGATCCCGCATATCGACGTGTTCATGGAAGACGGCACCACCAAAGAAGAGTGGAAGATGGTCGTCGAGACGAAAAAGATCATCGACACATCGATCAAGGTCACCGCGACTTGTGTCCGTGTCCCTGTGTTCGTTGGTCACTCTGAATCGATCAACATCGAGTTCGAAGAGTTCCTAGACGAAGACGAAGCCCGCGATATCCTGCGTGAAGCACCGGGTATCATGGTCATCGATAAGCGCGAAGACGGCGGCTATGTCACGCCGGTTGAATGTGTCGGCGACTTTGCGACATTCATCTCGCGTATCCGTCAGGACAGCACGATTGATAACGGCCTGAACCTGTGGTGCGTATCAGACAACCTGCGCAAAGGCGCTGCACTGAACGCAGTCCAGATCGCAGAATTGCTGGGACGTGAGTGCCTTAAGAAGGGCTAAGCGGTCTTTGAAATGACGGAAAAGGCCTCGCGGTTTGCGGGGCCTTTTTTGTTTGGGGGACGGCGGGTTTGAGCCCGAAGTTACTGTCAGTTCTCAGGAAAAAATTGCCAATAACCATTGTTGGGATCAATTGTATGGCTGCCCAGTGACCTCGTCCTAAGTTCATCAAACTGATCGCGTCCGTACATTACGATATCGTTGTCTTCGCGAAGAACAGCGACAATATGGGTGCAAATAGGTGCGCCGTGTTTACTCGCTAAACAGGTGCAGGACATGGAAAATTCCTTGCCTTCTCCAAAAGCCACAACCGTCGAGCTTGGATGGATGTCACACTTCCTTCGCAATTTAAAAACTAGTCTCATCTTTGTTTAGCCATGTATTCAGCACCATAAGCGTTATCTAAGCGGTAGAACAAATTCTGAAACTGAGCAACGGCAGCTTCGTCCCGCAGTGCCGACCTTCTTCTAAAATCGTTCCGCCCTTAGCACCTGCGCGTCCGTCACGGACACCACGCCGATGTGTGGCTCGACCACAGCGAATGCGGCCTTTAACAACGCATCCAACCGCTCGGGTCGGATCAGGCAAACTACGTTGACCATGCCAGAGCGACCGACTTGGCCCTCGCGGGTCCATTGGCCTGAACGCCCAGATCCGCCGATGACGGGCATGATTGTGTAGCCCGTGACCTCGGCCTTGTTCAGCGCATCTGTGAGGCGGCTTTCAAGGGGTGCTTCGATCACGATGGATACGCGTTTTGCGGCGTGCATTTCCATATCAGCCTCCTGTGACTGTTTGTGCGACCGCGAGGTATAGCGGGATACCTAGCGTTAGGTTGAAGGGGAATGTGACGCCCAGCGATAAGGTCAGATAGACGGCGGGGTTTGCCTGTGGCAGGGCCACGCGCATGGCGGCAGGTACAGCGATATAGGACGCCGAGGCGGCAAGAACCATCATCAGCACGATCCCACCAAGCGACAGGCCGATCAACATGCCAAAGCCCAAACCGATGACCGACCCGACCAGCGGCATTGCGATACCAAATATGACCATCGGGAATGATACGACCCCTTTGGCTTGGCGTAATCCACGACCCGCAATTAACCCCATGTCGAGTAGGAACAGGCATAGCACCCCTTTGAATGGTGTGACGATGAACGGAGCGATTTCAGCTAGGCCTTTTTCGCCGGTGACAGCGCCGATCAAGAATGCGCCGACGAGCAATACAATAGAGCCATTCAGCATGATCTCTCGCATGAGGCCATCTGCCATTTTGCCGTTCCCGCTTTTGGCAACGAGCCAAAGCGCCGAGAGTATCGCAGGGGCCTCCATCGCGGCGGCGACGGCGACCATGTAGCCTTCGGCGTCAATCATGCGCCCCTCAAGGACAGAGGTCGCGGCAACAAAGGTGACGATTGAAATCGAGCCGTAATGGGCGGCGACAGCTGCCGCATCGGTGCGGTCAAGATTTGTGAGTATTTTTAACAAAGCGAATGCGATGAACGGCAAGCCAAATGATAGCACGATCCCTGCGCCGACAGCCGCCAGCAAAGTGCCGTCTAATCCGTGGGCAGCCACTGATGCGCCGCCCTTAAAGCCGATGGCGAACAGCAGATAGATCGACATGCCTTTTGCGACGGCCTCGGGGATGGTGAGGTCGGATCGCGCAAGCGCTGCCGCAAGGCCAAGGGCAAAGGATAGGATGATCGGCGAAAGAAGATTGCTGGCCGCTAGTTCGAGGATCTCACTCATAGTTTTTGCCCTATTGTGGATAATCTGATGCGTTTGCCACTTAGATTAGATGAAAGTCGCCAGTTGCCGGATCGTAGGTTTCCAATGTGCCGTCACCGATGTCATTCCAAAGCCCGTGCAAGGAAAGGCTGCCATCTTCTACGGCCGCTTTGACAAACGGGAATGAAATTAAGTTTTCGAGAGATACAAGGACGGCTTCTTTCTCGAGGGCTGTCTTGCGCTCTTCTTCGGTACCGTTGTCCAATCGGTTATAGCCAGGGCGCAGGATGTCCATCCAACGTCCGACAAAGCTGCTTTTCTCTTCAAGTTCTGGGGCGTGACCGGCGCACATGTTGTAACAGCCTTCGACACCGCCACAGCCTGAGTGGCCAAGAACAATCAGGTGAGACACGTGCAACGCATTCACCGCGTATTCAACCGCTGCGGATGTTCCATGATATTCGCCGTCTGGGTTATAAGGTGGCACCAAGCTTGCGATATTGCGGTGAATAAAGAACTCGCCTTGATCAGCGCCAAAAATGGCGGTGACGTGCACGCGGCTGTCACAACACGAAATTACCATTGCGCGTGGGCGCTGCCCTTCGTCGGCAAGCCTGCGGTACCATGCTTTGTTTTCAGCATGCGTAGTGGCTTTCCAACCGTGGTAACGCTTGGTTAGGTACTCTGGCAGGGGGCGTGCAAATTCCATGGCTTTGTCCCTTAAACTTGGTCAATTCTCATTATGCTGTATTTGACGCGATTTCGAGCGATAATCTAGAGCTCTATCAACCTTCTGGATACCAAGCAGCGTTATGACTTGTTCTATGACATATCACAGCTCCCTTATGGCTCCCCAGCCGCTCTCGTCCGCTTCGATCGCAGTCTTACGGTGCGATGACCCATTTGAGATGAATCCAACGCCATTAGCGCAGCTTTTTGCTGAAATGCCCGCAGATGAGGCGGAAGACATTGTTTGCCGTGTGCTAGAAGATATCGCGGCAAGGTTGGACAGTCTGCACATTTACCGGATTGCCGGTGGCTTTGATGATATTTTGAAACCAGCGCGCCGGATTGCGGCGGTTGCACGCCAGATCGGCCTAAAGTCAGTGGCGGTCGCTGCAGAACACGTTGCTTGTGCGTCTGAGCAGAAGAACGGTGTTGCGATTGGTGCGACCTCCGCACGGCTTGAGCGGGCATTCGATGCCGCAGTTTCTCAGGTTTGGAACTATCAGAACTTTGTAAAAAAATAGGGCCCTTGCGGGTGCGCGCCGCCACGTTACTCTGGTTGGGAAATACCTGTTCAGAGGACTTAAGATGCCGCTTTCGTTTATGCCCGCAACTGCCGATGCGATCCCACTGCATGTCGTGACACCTGATACGGTGGGCAGCGTATTGGATACGCTTGAGCCGGCTCAGCGCGCTTGGGTCGAGGTAAATGGTTTTACGGGCGCGCTAGGTCAAACCTGCGTGGTACCTGATGCCACCGGTAAAGTAAGCGTCGCACTCTTTGGAAATGGAACAGAGGCCGCGCGACGTCGTGGACGTTTTCATATTGCTAAGGCGACAACATCTTTGCCCGTGGGTACATACCAAATCGCATCCGGGCTTGAGGGGGCAGAGCTTGAGGAGGCGGCGCTTGCTTGGCTTCTGTCTGGTTACACGTTTGA
>JAWUXS010000079.1:0-20224 GCA_034111185.1 Paracoccaceae bacterium
ATCCAGTCGCACCGTCTGATATGATCGCGCAGGGTTTCCGCGCAAAAGAAGCAGCTGAATAGCGCCCTCTAGACAGGGCCACCTATCCGAATGCTAAGGTCGTTGCATGAAACATGCAGCGACACCGCTTACCGATCCTAGTGCGCACTGGCCACAAAAGGCAAAAGACGCACGAGATCAGTGCAGTAACTGGTTCCAAACCATAGCGACTGAGACCGACACCGCGCCGCTAGATGATGCCCTTAAGTGGGGGCAATACGCATGGCGCCCGACACGGCCGCGTACCGGATCAACCCTGCGCATCGGTTGGTGCGATAAAAACCCTGACAAATTCATGGTCTATGTTGATTGCAAATCCTCCCTAGCGGGCACGATGGCGGACCTTTATCCGCACATAGAAAACGACGGTAGCCGCACGATGGCCTTTGATCTAGATCAGCCACTTCCGCAGGACGCCCTGTGCCACCTTGCCGCGCTAACCTTTACCTATCACCGCAAGCCAAGATCTTGACCCTTCCCGTTCAACGGTGCAAACGGCCCTTATGACAAAAACAGCTCTTATCACTGGTGCATCACGTGGCCTTGGCGCAGCAATCGCCCTCGCCCTCGCACCGACACATCACATCATTGCCGTGGGAAAAACAACTGGCGCCTTGGAAGAGCTGGACGACGCGATCCAAGCAGCAGGCGGTCAATCGACTTTGGCGCCAATGGACATCACGGTTGAGCCTGCAATGCAGCAGCTATGCCGTTCAATCTATGAAAGATGGGGCACACTGGACCTTTGGGTTCATACGGCCATTCATGCAGCACCATTGGCACCCGCGGGCCACATCGGCCCAAAGGACCTTGAAAAGTCTGTGAATATTAACATCAACGGCACTGCCCGCTTGATTAGCTATGTCTCACCTCTTTTGGGAACAGCAGGGCGCGCTGTGTTTTTTGATGACCCGCGCGCAGGACAGCCGTTCTTTGGCGCATATGGCGCAACCAAGGGCGCACAAATCGCACTCGCCAAAAGCTGGCAGGTCGAATCCGCAAACACAGGACCGCATGTCGAAATTCTACACCCCGCCCCAATGCCAACGGCGACCCGTGGGCGTTTTCATCCAGGTGAAGATCGCAGCGTATTGACTGATCCCGCGTCCGAGGCTGCACGCCTTCTGCCTAAGATCCTTGGCACCGCTTAAACCTGTTTTTCGCCAAAGGCCTACTTAAACAGCTCAAATAGCTCCAAATTAGAGTCTCTCGCGCAACAGCCGCCAAATCCTGCACGCCACCGCTTGCCGCAATTCGTGTGCTCGCTTACGAACATAGCAACAAAGGCAGGGTAACATGCGCATTCTGATTACTAACGACGACGGTATTAACGCTCCGGGTCTTGCGGTGATGCACGACATCGCGACCGAGCTTGCGGGTGCCGATGGCGAAGTTTGGACCGTTGCACCAGCATTTGAACAATCAGGCGTTGGGCACTGCATCAACTATACCAAGCCCACAATGGTTAGTGAATTTGGCCCGCGCCGCTTTGCGGTCGAAGGGTCTCCGGCGGATTGCATCCTTGCTGCTTTGCACGAAATCATGATCGATGCGAAACCTGATCTTATTCTCTCGGGCGTGAACCGTGGCAACAACGCTGCTGAAAACACGCTTTATTCCGGTACAATAGGCGCCGCGATTGAGGCGGCACTGCAGGGTTTCAACGCAATTGCATTGTCCCAATACTATGGCCCCGCCAACGCCAAAGCCGACAACCCATTTGAGGCAACAGCCCAACACGGTGCGGCCCTAATCCGCAATTTGATCGACAATGGGTTGTGGGACACCGAAGATTACCGCCTGTTCTACAACCTCAACTTTCCACCTGTCGCTGGTGCGGATGTTAAGGGCCACAAAGTCGTCGCCCAAGGCTATCGCCAGAACGCGCGTTTTACGACCGTTCGACAGGAATCGCCGTCTGGTCGCAAGTATCTTTGGGTCAAAGGCGGCCCTCAGCATCTGCCAACCCGCGAAGGGACAGACGCGCACGCAAATCTTGATGGCTATATTTCGGTGACGCCGATGCGCGTCGATTTGACCGCCCATGACGTGCTTGATGATCTACAGGGGCGTCTATCTTGAACGCCACCGCTGACATCAAAATGCAATTCCTCTTTGCGCTGCGCAGTAAAGGCGTGACCGATGCCCGCGTACTGACGGCCATGGAAACCGTGGACCGCGCCGCATTCGTCAAAGGTATATTTGCTGATCGCGCCTACGAAGACATGCCCCTGCCGATTTCTTGTGGTCAAACCATCAGCCAGCCCTCTGTTGTGGGCCTGATGACCCAAGCGCTTGATGTGCAGCCACGTCACAAGGTGCTCGAAATCGGAACAGGCTCAGGTTATCAGGCGGCTGTGCTGTCGCACCTCGCCCGCCGCGTTTACACCATTGACCGCTTTAAGCGTCTGGTATCCGAGGCACGCGCGATATTTGATGCACAAGACATCACCAACATCACAGCTTTCACCGCTGACGGTAGTCATGGTTACTCAGAACAAGCCCCGTTTGATCGCATTCTTTTGACCGCAGCCGCCGAAGACGCGCCAAGCCCGCTCTTGGCGCAGTTGCGCGTTGGCGGTATAATGGTGTTGCCTGTTGGGCAGTCGGACACCGTGCAGACGCTTATCCGCGTCACGCGCACTGAAACCGGCTTTGAATACGATGAATTACGCCCAGTTCGATTTGTCCCCTTGCTAGAGGGGCTGGGACAGGACTAAACCAAGACGAAACCGGAAAACGCCCACGAATAAGGGTGCATCCGATCTGAGGAGCAGACCCAATGGCCGCAAAACGAATTACACATATCCTGATGGCGACCGCCACGTCTGTTGCGCTGGCTGGTTGTGCTGACTTTGACATGGACCTGCGTGATCTTGGCGAAGGCTTTGACACAACTTCGGCCGTCGAAAACCGCCCGAACCGACCTAGCCCAGATGATCGCGGTGTTATTTCGTACCCAACATACCAAGTTGTTGTTGCCCGACAGGAAGATACGATCACGTCTATTGCGGAACGCCTTGGCCTGAATGCAGGTGAATTGGCCCGCTACAACGGTATCGGCACAAACACGATCCTGCGTCGTGATGAGATTATTGCATTGCCAAGCCGCGTGTCTGAACCGTCTGGTACAACCACATCTGCGCCTTTGGATGTGACAGCGATTGCGACATCAGCACTTGATCGTGCCGACACGCAAACACCGACAGCAACAACACCAACCGATACGCCAGCTGCCGCTGAACCGCTTCGCCACCGCGTAGCACGCGGCGAAACGGTTTATTCCGTCGCCCGCTTGTATAGCGTTCCCGTTCGCACAATCGCCGATTGGAACGGACTTGGTCCCGACCTTGCTGTGCGCGAAGGTCAGTTCCTTTTGATCCCGCAAAATGGATCATCCGCACCAGCCCCTGTTCCAGTTGTTGAACCAGGACAAGGTAGCGTAACACCTGTTCCACCAAGTGCAGCAGCACCTTTGCCAGATGAAACACCTTCTGTGCCAGCAGCAGCGCCAGCTGTACCTGATGCGCCAGATATCGGCACTGCGGCTCCAGCACCGGCAGCAAGCAACGCCGTACTGATTTACCCAGTCCAAGGCGACATCATTCGCGCCTACTCACCTGGTCGGAATGAAGGCATCGATATCGGCGCCGCACCTGGCGCATCGGTCAAAGCAGCCGCAGCAGGCGAAGTTGCAGCCGTGACCACAGACACCAGTGGAGTTCCGATTGTTGTGATTAAGCACCCTGACAATCTACTGACGGTCTACACCAACCTCGAGGGTCTATCGGTCGCTAAAGGTGACAGCGTAACCCGTGGCCAACAGATCGCACGGGTCCGCGACGCTGATCCTAGCTTCTTGCATTTTGAAGTTCGGCGCGGCCTACAATCCGTTGATCCTGCAGACTTCTTGCCATAAACGCACAAAAGCACCTGCAGGGTTTTTCAGAACCTCTGCAGGTTAAATTGCGTGTTTATATAGTGACGCCGCGGCGCCCTGCCAGATCAACAAAATACTGCCAAGCCACCCGACCAGAGCGGCTACCGCGTGTCGTTTGCCATTCGATGGCTTCGGCCCACAGCGTATCATCATCAATCTCAACGCCATGCGCAGCGCAATATCCGCGGATCATCGCGAGGTATTGATCCTGATCGCAAGGATGAAAGCCAAGCCATAGACCAAAGCGGTCAGACAGCGACACCTTCTCCTCCACAGCTTCTGATGGAGAGATCGATGTAGAACGCTCGTTCTCGATCATGTCGCGTGGCATCAGGTGACGACGATTTGACGTCGCATACAGCACAACGTTTTCGGGCCGTCCCGCGATACCACCATCAAGGACAGCTTTTAGGGACTTGTAGTGTGCATCATCATGTCCAAACGACAAGTCATCACAAAATAGCAAGAACCGCTCTGGCTGGCCGCGCAACAGCTCAAGACATCGCATGATGCTTGGCAGATCTTCGCGCTGAACCTCAACGATTTTCAACTGCGGATAGTCGGCTTGCAAAGCACCGTGGATCGCTTTGACAAGGCTGGACTTTCCCATCCCGCGTGCGCCCCACAACAAAGCGTTGTTTGCTGGCAATCCCTTTGCGAATTGTAGTGTGTTGGCCATCAGCGTGTCCCTTGAACGGTCCACACCCACCAGCAACGATACATCCACACGGTTCACGTCTGTAACAGGTTCTAGCCGGTCAGGGTTCGTGTGCCAGACAAACGCTGGCGCCGCACCAAGGTCAGGTGCGGCCTCAGGCGGTGGTGCAAGGCGGTCTAGCGCTGCTGCAATCCGCTCTAAGGCCGCATCATTCATGGCTTCGGCTCCTCTGCATCAGCTGCATCTGCAGCCGCTTCTGGGTCCACGTCGTCCTCGTCTTCTTCATAATCATCGTCAAACAGGCTCTCATCTTCGCCGATTATGCCTTCTGCACGGGCAGCGCGGTCTTTCTTACGCTCGACTGCAGCAACAAGGTGGATCGAAATCTCGTACAAACCGTAGACCACAACAAACAAGATAACCTGCGTTGTGACGTCTGGCGGTGTGATCAGGGCTGCAACAACCAAGATACCGACGACTGCATATTTGCGTGTCCGGCGCAAACCGCGCGAACTGGCAAGACCAGCCGTACCCATCAGTGTCAAAAGAACTGGTAGCTGGAAACAGATGCCAAATGCCACGATCATCTTAAGCGTGATATCAAGTGTTTCGTTGACCTTACCGTTAAAGACGATTGATACACCGCTGCTTTGCGTCAGCTCTGCAACAGGAGGCAAAGCAGCCCCGCCGCCCGAGCCAGGCAATAGCAATTGACCGGTTGGTGTCACCGCATCGGCCATGATCGCTGATACGAATGACGGAAGGTCCGCAAAGCCAAGGAAAAACGACATCGCCAGTGGTACAACCACATAATGCGCGAAGGATGCACCAAGGACAAACAACAGTGGTGATGCAATGATGAACGGTAAAAACGCATTCTTTTCATTGCGATAAAGACCCGGCGCCACAAAGCGCCACAGCTGATACGCGATCACAGGGAACGCCAACAGAAGGCCGCCAACAACGGATACACGGATCAACGTAAAGAAATATTCCTGCGGTGCGGTATACTGCATCACAGGGTTCGGATTACCCAAGCTGCGCATCGTCCGTTCAATCGGACCCAGCAGGAAATCAAGCAACGCACTACCAAACGAGAAGCAGAGGATCATCATCACGAGGAAAGCACCAACTGAATAGATCAGCCGCGTGCGCAGCTCAGCCAGATGTTCAATCAGCGGGGCTGCACTGTCTTGGATATTGTCCGTCGTGCTCATGCGTCACCCTTGGGTTTACGTGGTTTCGCCGGCGCTTTTGGTTTCGCCGCAGCTTTGGCAGGGGCTGCCTTTGGTTTTGGTGCAGCCTTGGGTTTGGCTGCCGCCTTCGGCTTTGCCGCAGCTTTGGGTTTTGCTGCGGGTTTTGCCGCTGCTGCACCCTTGTCTGCTGTCGCCTTGCGCTGCGTGACCATATCAGCCGCCGCCTGCTCAAACTTCGCCTTAGATGCAGCACGCTCTTCTGAAAGTGCTGTCGTCGCAGGACCCAGATCTGCAGTCGCGCCCGCAGTTGCTTCGTGGATTTTATCCAACCCGAACTTTTTGGGGTTCGCTGCTGCGTTCAACGTTTTTTGAATATCGCCAACACCGCTATCGCGCGCCGCGTCATTCATAGCGTTCGTAAATTCACGCGCCATACCACGGGCCTTGCCAGCGAATTGTCCCAACTGTTGGAACAATCCAGGCAAGTCCTTGGGTCCGATCACGATCAACGCCACGATGCCCACGACCATCATTTCGCTCCAGCCCATGCCAAACATTAGCTGCTCTCCAATTCAAAAAGGGGGTCGGCTAAGCTTTACGCTTTGTCTTTGTCGACTTCAGTCTCTGGCGTTACATCGCGTGCCTCTTCCAGACCGTCTTCGAGCTCTTTTTTGCCGTCATCAACGCCGCGCTTGAATGCGGTGATGCCTTTGCCGACTTCGCCCATCAGGCCAGATACTTTGCCGCGGCCGAACAGGACCAAGACAACAACGCCGATTAGCAGAATGCCAGGAAGACCAATATTATTGAGCATTTATTTTCTCCTCAAAGGGGCATGTTCGCCCACAGTATGTTTTCGCTTCTCCTGACAGATAGGGGCTGTTGCTGACCGTTAAAAGGCCAAATCAACGGGGAAACACTGCATTTACATCCTTTTTTGCAAGGCTTTTGCAATATTTGTGACAATAACTTGTCAGTTGCCAGAAAATTGGCAAAACTTGTCGAAACCGAAAGGGAATCATATGCGCCGCGCTGACCGCCTCATGCAGATCATCCAACTTTTACGCGACGGGACCCTTCACCGCGCCGAAGATATCGCCAAAGCGACTGGCGTCTCGATCCGGTCGATCTACCGCGACATGGACACCCTCGCTGCATCTGGCGTCCCAATTGAGGGCGAGCGCGGGATCGGCTACCGCGTCACCGCCGCGATCACCCTGCCCCCGTTGAACCTAACCATGACCGAGGTTGAAGCCCTGCATCTTGGCCTTATGGCCGTTGGCAAAGGTGGCGACGACGAGTTGTCCAAGGCAGCGGCATCCCTTTCCGCAAAGATCGACGCCGTTATGCCTGAGGACAGCACACGCGCGCCCGCAGGCTACGGATTTGCGGTATACCCCTTTGCCGATGCCGCTCGTGGGTTCCAACACCTGCCCCTCATCCGGCAGGCGATCCGCACCCGCCAAAAGCTGCAACTTACGATCAACGACGAAGACCGCATTGTGCGCCCTCTCCAGCTTGATTACTGGGGGCGGCTTTGGACCTGTGTTGTTTGGTGCGAAGCAAAGCGCGCGTTTGATGATCTGCGCATTGACCAGATCACCGCGCTACGCTTGCTGCCTAGCCTGTTCGTCGATGAAACGGGCAAATCTCTCTCGGACTACCAATCACAACGGGGCTAAACTTACGCCAACCAGTCAGCCGTGTCAGCGACCAAGGGCCGGAAATACGCGATCATCCGGCCTTCGCTTGGCGCGGAGCCATCCCCCCAAGGGGCGACACCGTGCAGCAGATGTCGATCAACTAGAACGGCTTCGCCAACTTTTGCATGCACCTCAACCCGTGGGCAGGTTTGGAAAACCGTGCGGCGGACGTTTTTGTAAATCTCGGTCACGTCCTGATCGCCCCAATGTGCGGGATCAATGCCCGCGAACGCATCAGCAAACGCAGCCTTGATCATCTTATGGCTTTGGGGCCAGACAACCAGCGGGCTTGCTGTCGCTTCATTCAGGGATACCCCCAGCACAAACTGATGCGGTTCGCGCAAATGGCGCTGTTTGTGCGGCCCTTCCGGCAATAACCCATCCACATGCGCCGCATCACGGTTCAACCGAAACCCGTGCACTGCGTCACTCTCGTCCGTATCTTGCTGTGGATATCCTGGATAAATCACCGACAACTGTGCCGCGTGCCAAGCCGCAGGTGCTGTGACGTGTTCCCGCCAAACCCCCGCAAGCGCCACACCACTGATGCTACCGTCAGCCGCATTGGGCAATTCGTCCACGCCAACCCGCCACGTTTTCCCGTGGCGCAAATCGCCTGTTGTTTTGCAAACCTTGATTGCTGCCGTATGCGCGGCCCGCGCCCAGTCAGCAACCCGCGCTTCAAATGGGAAAACGCGGTAGCCGTCTTTCGTCAGATCGCTCAATATCCGATTGCCTTGCGCAGCATGTTCAGCGCCACAAGGATCAAGAAAATACCAAACGCCCGCTTAAGCGGCTTAGGATCCATCCGGTGCGCAAGGGCAGCCCCCCAAGGCGCAGTTATCAGCGTCATCGCAATCACCAAGCCAAATGCAACAAGGTTCACAGCACCAATCGAATAAGGTGGAGCCACCGCAATATCGACCGTTAGAAAACCGATGACCGATGGCACAGCGATAATCACGCCAAAGCCCGCAGCGGTCGCAACAGCGCGGTGGATCGCCACGTTATACAGGCTCATCACTGGCACGCCGAACGATCCGCCACCGATCCCCATCAATACAGATAGGAACCCTAGCAGAGGCGACAGCAACACCCGCATGATACCCGTTGGCATCGCAGGGCCAAATCGCCAAGCGGCGTTCCCGAACGCCATATAAAGACCAACGATGATCGCCAAACAGCCAAAGATCGCCTGCAACGCATCGGACCGAAGCGAGGCTGCAATAAAAAAGCCAACCACAGCGCCAACAACGATACCCGGTGCCCATGATTTAAGAATATCCCAATCCACAGCACCCTTCTTGTTATGCGCCATGACGGACCGCACCGACGTCACGATGATTGTCGCCAGCGACGTGCCCAGACACATCTGCATCAACTGCGGGCTGTCATAGCCAAGGGCGGTGAACGCATAAAAGAACGCAGGTACCAATACGATGCCGCCACCGACACCCAACAATCCCGCAAGGACACCCGCAAACGCGCCAATCACCAGCAACAACAATGCCATGCTTACCAAAATACTCATGCTGCTAGCTCCGTTACATGGGCCATCGCGGCCAACATCACGTCGGGCCCTGCCCCTTCTCGTGTTGCATTTTCAGACAAATGCCTGCGCCAAGATCGCGCACCGGGTCGGCCTTGGAACAGACCCAGCATATGGCGCGTGACCTGATGCAAACGCCCACCGTTCGCGATGTGATCAGCGATATATGGCACCATCAGGTGTACAATATCCTCGGCTGTGCGGGTCGATGTACCGCCAAAAATGCGCGCATCAGCATCAAGCAAAACATCAGCGGGCGTATGATACGCCGCCCGTCCAATCATCACGCCGTCCATGGTATCAAGCAGATCAACGGCCTGATCCAACGTCTCAATCCCACCGTTTATCGATAGGTGAAGGTGTGGAAAAATAACCTTCATCTCGCGGGCCAGATCATAATCTAAAGGTGGGATATCGCGGTTCTCTTTCGGGGATAGCCCCTGCAACCACGCTTTGCGGGCGTGAATTGAAAACCGATCAATTCCAGCCGCAGACACCTTTGCAAGGAACTCTGGCAGCACCGCCCTTGGGTCCTGATCGTCAACACCGATCCGGCATTTTACCGTCACGGGAATATCCACAGCGTCCTGCATTGCTTTGACGCAATCAGCAACAAGCCCTGCATGCTCCATCAAAACCGCGCCAAACGACCCCGATTGCACACGGTCAGACGGACACCCGCAATTCAAGTTAACCTCGTCATAGCCCATGTCAGCACAAATTCGCGTGGCTTCGGCTAGCTGCTTTGGGTCAGACCCACCCAATTGCACCGCCAAAGGATGCTCTGACGGATCAAACCCCAATAGCCGCGTCCGGTCCCCGTGGATCACCGCAAGGGCCGTGACCATTTCGGTATATAACAATGCTTCTTGCGACATGAGGCGGTGAAAATAACGGCAATGCCGATCCGTCCAGTCCATCATTGGTGCCACGGATAAACGCGCAGCGCGCCGCAGATTGCGCTCGCCACCGTTCGCCGCAGTGTTTTGTTGTGCCGTCGCCATATCAGCTTGATCCAGATTAAGTTGCCGACACTTACAATGCGGCACAGTTTGCATCAAGGATGGAACACCAGATCAAAGCACACGCCGATTAACCCTCGCTGTGGCGGGGATTTCCGGCTAGGGACAGCGCATGACAGACCCATTTGATATCTTTCTCGTGACCATGCCTGGCATGGAAGCGACGCTTTGCGCCGAGGCCCTCGAAGCTGGCTTTTCAACCGCAGTTGCCACACCCGGCGGTGTCACCATCCAAGGTCATTGGCCGGATGTTTGGCGTGCCAATCTGGTGCTGCGCGGTGCAACCCGCGTTCTGGCCCGCATTGGTGAATTCCGCGCGTTTCATTTGGCCCAGCTTGATAAGCGTGCGCGCAAGTTCCCTTGGGGCGATACGCTGCGCGCCGATGTCCCTTTGCGGGTAGATGTCACCACTAAGTCTTCCAAGATTTATCACGCCAAAGCCGCAGCGCAACGCATTGAAACTGCACTGAAAGAAGAGCTTGGCGTGACAATCGATGCCGAGGCAAATCTGACCCTCAAAGTTCGGATCGATGACAACCTTTGCACCTTTTCGCTTGATACTTCGGGCGAGGCTTTGCACATCCGTGGACATAAAGAAGCGCTTAACAAAGCCCCCATGCGTGAAAGCCTTGCATCGTTGTTCTTGCGCCAATGTGGCTATGACGGCACCGGCCCCGTACTTGATCCGATGTGCGGCTCTGGCACGTTTGTGATTGAGGCCGCCGAGATCGCAGCAGGCCTTTACCCTGGACGAACACGTCGTTTCGCGTTCGAGGATCTATCGAGCTTTGACCCCGCCCAATGGGAAGCGCTTAAGACAAACACACCCAAAGATACGCCAGCCCATTTTTATGGCAGCGACCGTGATGCGGGTGCAATCAACATCAGCGGCAAGAACGCAGCACGAGCAGGTGTGGCCGACAAATGCCATTTCCAAACCCACGCGATCAGCGACTTGCAGCGCCCCGATGGGCCACCAGGCCTTGTGATCGTGAACCCACCCTACGGTGGCCGGATCGGTAACAAAAAGCTGTTATTTGGCGTTTACGGCGCGATGGGTAAGACCCTGCTGGCACGATTTCAGGGCTGGCGCGTCGCTGTTGTTACCTCGGAAAACGGTTTGGCCAAGGCCACAGGTCTGCCGTTCAAACCGACAACGGCCCCTGTTTCACACGGCGGTATTCGCGTGACTCTGCACCAGACACCGCCGCTGAAATAAGCCTATAATAGAACGGCCTGCCCCGTGCGCGCGCTTTCTTGTGCGGCAAGTCCAATTGCCACAGCCTTTGCACCGTCTTGCGCCGTCACTTCGACCTTGCCCTCACCGCGGACGGCGGCGTTGAACCGTTGATGTTGGTAGAATGTCGATCCGTTATGATCACCCGCAGCAAGCAATGTCGGATCAACCGGAATTTCTGACATGAACGGCCCCTTTGGGCTGCGAGGCGAGATTATCAGTTGCGGCACAGGCGCATCGCCAAGGGATTTGGGCCAGAAACGCCCCGGCCCCGGCACGCGCGCCTCGATCTTGCCATTTGGACCAACTGCGCAAATCTCTTCTTGGTAACGCGCACCTTCTGCGAACATACACAGTTCAAGCATGGCGCGTGCCCCGCCTGCAAAGTCGATAATCACATAGCCATTATCCCAGATGTCTGGCGTTTCGCCTTCATACGTCTCGTCGAGGTGGTTCACTGATTGGCCTGCAGATGCCATGACCCGCACTGGTTCATCCTTTAGGATAAGCCGCATTAAATCAAAGAAGTGGCAGCATTTCTCAACCAATGTTCCACCAGTTTTGACGTTAAAGCGGTTCCAATCGCCAATCTTTGGCAAGAACGGAAACCGATGCTCGCGCAGGGTTAGCATCTTTACTCCGCCCGTCGCTTGCTGAACCTGCTCGATCAGTGCGGCGACAGGCGGCATATACCGGTATTCCATCGCGACCCAGAATGGTGCGGGATAGGTTTCAGCCATGTCAGCAATCACAACCGCATCTGCAGGGTCGGTATAAAGCGGCTTTTCGCATAGCACAGGCAGAGGCCGCTTGGCGGCAATCGCTTGTAGCTGGCTCACATGTAAATAATTTGGGCTTACGATGACCAATGCATCAAGCTGTGCGAACTCAAGCAACGCATCAAGGCTCTCGGCTATATGCGCCCCACCCGACAGTCTGGCCGCAGACTGTGCCAACTCATCAACCGGATCAAAAACGACTGATACCCGCGCATCGGGCAGCAGATTGATATTCTGGATATGCTCGTGGGCCATCATCCCGCAGCCGATGATCCCGTAATTGACCTTTTCCAACGTCTTTACCCTTTTCCCATGCGCGAAACGTATCGCGCCTTGTTATTATCAAACCATGTTCGCGAGAATTCGAGCGGCAGCGCATCCGCCGTCCAGCTGACCCGCTCAATATATCCTATCGGCACACCGCGCCGCAGATGAAACTGCTCCGGCGTCCAGCGGGGCAATCCCGCGACGCCGATCCTGTCTTCGACCTGTGCAATCGTGATTCCTAAGTCCGCGCGATAGAATTGATACAGCGAATCCGACAGGTCCTTTTTCGCGATCGTGTCACGGACCGATCCATCCAGCCAGATTTCCTCAAGCGCTATTAGGTCCCCATCAAGATACCGGAGACGCCTGATCCTGTGTGCCTCGCTATCAGGGCCAAAATCTGGTGCATCTTTGGGCTTGCCCAATCGATCAACAGACAGGACTTCGGCGGTAGGCAATCCGCCACCTTTCGTCTTTTCAAGACGGAACAATGTATAGACAGAGTTCACATCCGGCTTGTTGCGCACGTAATTCCCCGAACCCTGTACACGTTCCAGCAGGCCCTTTTCGGTCAGATCCAGCAACGCCTTGCGCAATGTGCCGACAGAGATCCCCAATTCTACAGCCATCTCGCGTTCAGGCGGCAACCGCACACCGCCAGCCAAATGACCCGCAGCAATATCACGGATCAGCATTTCACTAACTTGTACGTATTTTGGCAAAGCAGAGCTTGCGGCCATCTGGTGCCCTCCCCGACACAAAATGAAAATTGATACACTATTGATGCACTCATTCCGGCATGCTATGCAAGACTCAAGATGCTTCGGGGGGAGAAGAATCAATGACCATCGTACCGGTCACAAGTGCCGATCTGGATGCCGCTGAAATCTCATGGTTTTCCGCGCTTTGTTCAGATGACTATCAGTTTCTTGGTGTGCCTGACCCTGACCTACGCTCAAGCTGGGATCACTGCCGCGACATCGCCTTAACTGCAGAAAAGCAGGGCTTTCGTAACATCCTTGCCCCCTCATCCTTCCAAGTCGGACAAGACACATTGTCTTATGTCGCGGGCATGGCCCCACTCACAGAACGTATGAACTTTCTCGCTGCTATCCGGTGCGGTGAGATGCAGCCAATCATGCTGGCACGAACTGTGGCCACGCTTGATCACATGCTCAAAGGTCGTCTGACCCTCAACGTGATCTCATCCGATTTTCCAGGCGAAAAAGTAGCGTCGCCTTATCGCTACAAGCGTTCGCACGAAGTGGTGCAAATCCTACGACAGGCTTGGACCCAAGACGAGATTAACCACGAGGGCGAAATCTATCAGTTTGCAAATGTCCCGACAGGTCCGGCGAAACCTTACCAACAAAACGGCGGCCCGCTGCTTTACTTTGGTGGGTATTCACCTGACGCCCTCGAACTTTGTGGCGCGCAATGCGACGTTTATCTGATGTGGCCCGAAACCAAAGACGTTCTGGCCGAACGGATGAAAGCAGTGCATGCACGCGCCGAGGCGCACAACCGCACCCTAGACTACGGCTTGCGCGTCCACATGATTGTGCGCGACACCGAAGCAGAGGCAAAAGAATATGCTGAATACATCGCCTCGAAATTGGATGATGAATACGGCACATTGATCCGCGACCGCGCCCATGACAGCATTTCGCTTGGTGTGGCCCATCAGGCCCGCGCGCGTGAATTGGCTGACAAATTCGGTTACACAGAATCCGGCCTTTGGACAGGTGTTGGCCGTGCCCGCTCTGGCTGCGGTGCCGCACTTGTTGGATCAACAGATCAGATCCTCAGCAAGATCGAAGATTATCAAAAAATGGGCATCCGTTCGTTCATCTTTTCAGGCTATCCGCATATCGCCGAAGCTGAACACTTTGGCCAAAAAGTCATGCCACATCTTAAAACATGCTCGCTTCCCCATGAATATGGGCGCGTCCCAACTGAAACACCCGCGACACCGCTAGGCACAGGACCACGCATTTGAACCGTATTTCCATCACAGACGACCTTTCATTCAGCCGCATTGTTTATGGCATGTGGCGCCTGTCCGATGACGACAACACCGCACCATCACACGTGCAGGCCAAGATCGAGGCCTGTCTGGCCCAAGGCATCACAACGATGGATCAGGCCGACATCTACGGTGGTTACGCAGCCGAGGAGGTCCTTGGTGCCGCGCTCAAGGCAGCGCCTCAGCTGAAAGACCAGATCGAGATCGTAACAAAATGCGATATCGTGGCCCCCGCAGG
Organism: Paracoccaceae bacterium; assembly: GCA_034111185.1. Taxonomy (GTDB): domain Bacteria; phylum Pseudomonadota; class Alphaproteobacteria; order Rhodobacterales; family Rhodobacteraceae; genus Yoonia. The sequence goes on from JAWUXS010000079.1 coordinate 14,655, forward strand.
CCGCTATTCTGATGCACGGGGCAAATATTACGACACATCAGCCGCGCATATTAACGCATCCGTTGACCATTCCTTGCGCCTGATGAACCTCGACAAGATCGATACGTTGCTGGTGCATCGCCCTGACCCGATGATGGACCACCATGAAACGGGCGCTGCCCTTGATGCGCTTGTTGCATCGGGCAAGGTGCGCACAATCGGTGTGTCGAACTTTAAGCTGCATGATTGGACACTGCTTCAGTCTGCGATGAAGACCCCGCTGATCACGAACCAAATTGAACTTAGCCTTTCAGCCCACGATGCGCTGACCAACGGCGACGTCGCATACCTCCAAGAGCGCGATATCCCGATTATGGCATGGTCCCCACTTGGTGGTGGCGCTCTGCTGACCTCGAGCTCTGCAACCCGCGATCTTATGGCTAAAATCGGTTCAGATCACGGAGTTGACGCTGCGGCTGTTGCAGTTGCTTGGCTTCTCGCGCACCCTGCTCAGATCATGCCCGTCATGGGCACGAACAACCTGAGCCGGATCAGCGCTCTCTCAGATGCCATGAAAATCAACATGGACCGCGAGACATGGTTCGAACTCTACACCGCAGCCCTTGGAAAAGAGGTCCCATAATGGACGCAGGCACTATCGCAAGCTTCGACCCGACCACTGACGCCGCCAGCTTTCGCGGCGCGTTGGGCACATTCGTTACAGGCGTCACAGTCGTCACCACAGACAGCCCCGAAGGCCCAGTTGCCATTGTGGCCAATAGCTTTGCTAGCGTCTCACTTGATCCACCACTGATCTTGTGGTCACCGGCAAAATCTTCGCATCGTTTTGAACACTTTGCGGGCTCGCGTCGCTTTGCGGTTCACGTACTGTCGGAGAACCAACGCGATGTTTGTGCGGCGATCATCAAATCGAAGACAGCAATCGCAGACATCGCACATGAAACATCACATTGCGGCATGCCAATCATCTCGGGCACGCTTGCTACGTTTGAATGCAATCTCGAGACAACACACGACGCAGGCGACCACGTCATCGTCGTTGGCCGCGTGACCAAAGCCCATCATCAGGGCGGCGATCCATTGGTATTTCACGGCGGACAATACGGACGTTTCGACGGCAGCTAAGCCCGTGAGATGTCCGACCAAAAAATGTGACCACCCCTAAATTGGGGTGGCCACCCACATAACAACAGGGGAGGAGCCGCCATGGCGGTCCTGTTTGGGGTCCTTTGGCCCTTGGAAAAGTTCAACACTTGGATTCTCGCCATCGGGCGGGTGATTTCGGTTATCGCACTGGCGATTATGGTCTGCCTGATCTTAGGGCAGGTCTTCTTCCGCTATGTCTTGAACGACGCACCCAATTGGACCGAAGAAGGTGCACGCTTTGGCATGCTGTGGATGGCTGGCCTTATGGCGCCACTAGCTTACCGTATGGGCGGCTTTGTTTCGATTGATATGCTTGAACGCGCCCTGCCCCGTGTCCTATCCTCGCTGCTGACGCTGACACTTCTTATCATCACCTTCTGGGTTCTGTTTGTGTTTTGGGATCGCGGGTTGAACAACCACGTTGATACTATGTCCGGCAAAGGCTGCTCTGCGTCACTGCGTTGGCCGTTTGGGATTGAATTCGGCAAATGCGGCCCGAAATTCCAGAACCGGTTCCAATACGCATCGCTTTGGGTTGGCATCAACCTGCTGCTGCTGGTGAATGTTGAACTGATTATCCGCCAGATCATCACATTATTTGGCCAAGGTCACCGCCTCACCAATCATACCTCTTCCGAAGAAATTGCGGGGTCGTCGTGATGCTTTTATGGTTCCTTCCGCTTTTCCTAATCCTGATCCTTGTTGGTCTGCCGATTGTCTTTGCGCTGCTCGCGTCACCAATCGCGATGATCATGCTCGAGGGGGATGGCCGGAACGTTGTCGCGGGCCTGTACCGCAATCTTTACAACGGCATGGACAGCTTCCCTTTGATGGCGTTGCCGTTCTTTATGTTGGCTGGCGAAGTCATGAACCGCGGCGGCATTACCAACCGCCTTGTTGAGTTCTCACAAGCGTTTATGGGCCATCTGCGTGGCGGCCTTGCCCATGTGAATATCCTTAGTTCAATGCTGTTTGCCGGCCTCTCAGGCTCTGCTGTTGCTGATACTTCGGCACTTGGTTCAACCCTAATCCCTGCGATGGAAAAAAACGGCTATTCCCGCAAATTCGCGGCAGCGATCACAGCCGCATCCTCAGTTATCGGCCCGATCATCCCACCATCGGGCATCATGATCATCTACGCCTATGTGATGGGCGAAAGCGTCGCAGCGCTGTTCCTTGCAGGCATCGTGCCGGGTATCCTTGTTGGTGTTGGTCTGATGGTCATGGTCCGCGTCATGGCCGACCGCTACGACTTGCCTAAGGCCGAGCGTATCGTGAACCCCGGTCAAAAGATCACTGCCGTTGAATATTGGGTTAGCTTTGCCTTGCTACGCCTCAATCTTGGCGGGCTTTTGTGGTGGCTTGGCAGCTTCTTTTTGCCAGCCGATCAACCGCTTGCGGGCTGGGCACTTTTCGCAACCGCCTTGCTTGCTGCCCACTACCTGCTGATGCGCTACCGCAAGTCAGCCAGCTATGATTTCCGCATGGTCGCCAAAAAGGCCGTCGCACCGCTGCAAACACCGATCATTATCTTGGGCGGTATCCTTGCTGGTGTGATGACACCAACCGAAGCCTCGGCTATCGCCGTGGCCTACGCGCTGATCGTGTCCTTCTTCGTCTTACGCTCAATGAAAGCTGGCGATCTGTGGGAAGTTCTTGCGAAATCCGCACTCTCCACCTCAGCCGTTCTTTTGCTGGTTGGCGCTGCGGTTTCGTTCAAAACCGTTGTGGCCCTATCGAACGCGCCGGTGATCATGTCAGACTACATCCTGTCACTGTCAGAGAACCCGCTGGTTTTGCTATTCTTGATCAATATCCTGCTTTTCGTTGTGGGGATGTTCCTTGATGCGGGCCCTGCAATTATCATCCTTGGTCCGATCTTGGGTCCGATCTTTGTCGATCTTGGCGTTCACCCGATCCACTTTGCGATTATCATGTCGGTGAACCTGACCGTTGGCCTTGCGACACCGCCCATGGGGCTCGTGCTTTTTGTGGCCTCTACCGTATCGGGCGAAAAGGTTGAAACCATAGCCCGCGCCATTCTGCCATTTTTGGCCGTCGAGATATTCGTGATCTTCTTGATCACCTATATCCCAGCCATTTCCATGACGATCCCCCGTTTGACGGGCTTCGTAAATTAACCACCTCGGACGGGGAAAACCCGTTCGTTGACCAAAATGCATAGGGAGGAACACATGCTCAAAGGTCTTATAAAAGGCGCACTCGCCGCTACTCTCCTGACGGGGGCCACATCTGCGTGGGCCGACGCTCATCAGGAAATGACGATCCGCGCGGTCGCCAACTCAAACGAAAACGACGAAGACTATGACGGTCTGGTTGTCTTCAAAAACTACGTCGAAGCAGCCTCAAACGGTCGTATCGGTGTGGAATTGTTCATCGGTACACAGCTTTGTTCTGGTGGTGCCGAATGTCTTGAGGGCGTGGCCGAAGGCTCAATCGACGTCTACATCACGACATCTGGCGGTGCTGCTGGCATCATGCCATTCGTTCAGGTTCTCGACTTGCCATACCTGATGTCAGACGACCGCGTAGCCGAGGCTGTCCTGACTGGCGATTTCACACGCACAATGCGTGACATGGGCCTCGAGGCAACTGACGGCGCACTGCGTCTGATGACAATCGGTAACACGGGCGGCTGGCGCAACTTTGCCAACACGCAGCGCCGTGTGGCACAGCCATCCGACATGGAAGGCCTGAAAATCCGTACTGTTGTGGCTGACCTGCCGCAAGAACTTGTCCGTGCATTGGGTGCGTCCCCGACGCCGATCCCTTGGCCAGAGCTGTTCACATCATTCCAAACGGGTGTTGTAGAAGGTTCCAAGAACGGCATCACCGATATCATGGGTATGAAGTTCCCTGATGCAGGCCTCCAGTATGTGACCCTCGACGGTCACGCATACATGGGTGCGCTTTGGTTCATGAACAACGACAACTTCCTCGCGATGCCGACTGACCTGCGCCGCGTTGTTGTTGACGGTTTCTCGCAACTGCAGCAGGCTACATTCGCGTCACCTAAGCGCAAGTCAATCGAAGCATACGAAGCTTTCGTTGCAGGCGGTGGTGACCTCTATGTGCCAACTCCAGAAGAGAAAGCTATGTTCGCCGAAGCAGCAGCACCAGTCCAAGACTGGTTCCGTGGCAACGTCGACGGTGGCAATGAAATCCTCGACGCTATGAACGCAGCGGTTGCTGCAGCCGAGGCTGACCTTGCATCAGCATACGAGAGCGACCTGAACTAAGGTCCACATCGCTATCTTACTACAAAAGGGCCGCTCATTTGGGCGGCCCTTTTTCTATGGTTACAAGGGCTAATCCCCCAAAACCAAACCTGTTAGGCTGCTTTTGCTGATGTCAGAATTTGCTGCATTTGAGTATACAATGCCTGCGCTACTTCGGACGCATCCGTGTCGCTGCCTTCAGTCTCAACCGTTGACAGCAGGCTGTCGAAAAGTGACGCGATGTCCGTGCCCGTGCCATTCGCGGCCGTTGTTTCGCTACCGCGTGGTGGTGGTGGTCCACCTGCTTCACGCGCGTCTCGCCCCTCGGTGGGGGCATTCGCTTTTAACTCGGCATCAAGCTCGGCCGTGGATAGCGCGCCGTCACCGTCTGTATCAACTTCACCAAAACGGTCGCCAATCATCTCGCCTAAGCGGGATTCTTCGATTTCAGCCGCCGATAAACTGCCGTTTTTGTCTGCATCGAGCCGTTCTGTTAAACCCTCGCCAGTTGGTTTTGGCGGCGGTGACCCCGATGGGCGCTGTGTTTGGAATGAACTCGACATACTAGAACTAATATTCACGTCAGTCTCCTCTGAACGTATTTCAATGCCGCCATCGTAGGAACCAAACCCTTTACGTTTCCTTTTTGCCCGCCCGAATTCTTGGTTAACCACACAAGTTTAAATACTTTTGACGATAGTCGCATTGGAATTCCCGTGCCAAGGGCCATGTCCTTGCCCCGCTTCTCGCCATCCGTTAGCGTCCCCCCACACGTATCAGGAGAGAATTCATGCGCGGCGCAGGCGGAACCCAAGGCGGAGAATTCAGCTTTCTCATTGGCATCGTGATGATGATCGCAGGCGGCTACCTTTTGCTGTCCAACATCGTGGTCCGCCCGACATTTGGCCTTGGCACACGTGCATTCGGCATGGGCGGCGTGAACATCACAACCGGTATGCTGCTTATCCCATTCATGTTCGGGATCGCCATGGTGTTCTACAACAGTCGAACGAAAATTGGCTGGCTCCTTACCATCGGCGCTGTCATCGCCCTGATCGCTGGCGTGATCTCAAACCTCACCCTACAATTCGCAGCCCTCAGCGCGTTTGACCTGCTGGTCATCTTGGTCCTGCTGTTCGGCGGAATTGGTTTGTTTTTGCGGTCGCTGCGGGGGTAGCTTTTGCA
>JAWUXS010000080.1:0-10017 GCA_034111185.1 Paracoccaceae bacterium
TTGCTAGCAAGATCAATCTTCTTGGACTTAACAAAAAAGCGCTCTCTCTCTGATGTGCCATTTTCGGCAAATGCCAAGAGTTCGTCCAGCTTTGAAGTTACAACGTAGTCACGTCCTTTCACCCAGCGTCTTATCCAACCATCATCGTGAAGAGTATTTAAAGCACGATAAATTGAAGATCTTGATCGTGGGATACGCTCGCAAAGACCATCCAGAGTAATCGGGCCATGTTCTGCCACGCCCGAAAGTACTTCTAAAACTCTATGTTTCAATATCTACCCCACCGCTTCCAACACAGCGCATCATGAAAATGGTCGTACAAATTACCTCGGTGTAAATCGTTAACACAACAGTCTCTTTAGCCACTACTGGTAGTTTAGTACGGTCACGATACATGTCTATGGTTGCATTCCGGTTTTTGAAATGAATCTGAAGAAATTACAGCAGCAGCACAATATCATGAACTGAACTCACAATATCATCCTAGCGGGAAATATAGCTATTTTAATTTCTGCAAAAAAATTTGTTCAAAAATTCTTACGAAGCTTGAGGAATTTCTAAATTTAACATCTGAAAAGATAGCATCTTGAATTCAAAATGTGAACCGAATAACATCAAAAGGCGTTACCTACGCATCCCTCCTCCGCCGGGAAAGCATTTACATGTAAGGTAGCTCTGACCGTAGCCCCATCGCGAGCCGTCACATAAGGAGGAAATGTGTATGTATCTCGTATGGAGGATTGGGGTTGAGGCTTTCATCACCAATATTTTTACTAAAGCGTCGCGCGCGCCAGATTAGCCGCGAAACTGACTTGTTGCTAAGCCAAGCCTTGAACCTTGTGGCTAAGCAAGAGGGCTATAGAAGCTGGGGCAGTTTGGCAGCCAAATATGCATCCACCAGAACCGTAAATGACCTTCTAGCAAGATTTGAACCCGGCGATTTTATACTGATGGAATGTCGACCCGACCCGACTTCACGATCCCAAAAACTCCAATTGCTCGCCGGCATGATCAATCTCAAAGCTAAGACTTGGGTCTTTAGCTCAACAAACGATCATGCTGAGATCAAGTCTCAGATACAGCACTTTGGCCAAAGTTCGCCTGCAGATGCGTCCAACCTTAACGTTTTAAATATTGATGCACTGGATGCTGACAAGATCGTTGAAACCGTAGGCCCAAAAGTACGTGGTGGCGTGATCCTAATTGAGGATTTGAACGAGCTAATCCCAAAGCTACCGCCACAGGACGTAAATGCCCAGATAGAGGTCCTTAGATCATATGCACAACGCACTTTGTCTGTTGTGATCTTTTCGGCAAGTTTCGAACTCCCGCATGAAAAGAACAAGCAGTCTGACCAACCCAAAGCATTCCAAGGTGCAATTGGTGAATTAGATCGCGAAAAGTTCACCGCTTATTGCGTTCTATCTGGCGGCAAGATCTACTTTGAACGAACCATTGATCAGGCATAGCAAACGCACGGCTATTGCATAAAGCGCGACGCCAATTTCGCAAAGCTAGGTTACCTAGCGCATTGCAGCCTCTCACCAAGTTACAACTACTCGGCTGCCTTTAGCTTGGGCACAGCGGGGGTAACAATGGCCGAGGCTTGTTTGCCAGACGGTTCCGCGTCTGGTGAAAACGCGCCAATGACCGCCGACAAACCCGTACTGATGTAATACTGCGCCATGAACACGGCAGGTACAGTCAGAACGATAATGACCGTTCCAAACAGCACACCATAGCCAATAGACACAGCCAACGGGATCAAGAATTGCGCCTGCAGTGACGTCTCCATTATCAGTGGGTACACACCCAAGAACGTCGTCAAAGACGTTAGCAATATCGGGCGAAAGCGCTGTTTTGTTCCCTGCACGACCGCTTCGCGCACGTCCATGCCTTCGGCGATATATTCGTTATAAACATCCACCATCACCAACGAGTTGTTGATCACAACGCCCGCCAGTCCGATGATGCCAAAGATCGACAAGATCGTAAGCGGGATACCCATGATGTAATGCCCAGCGACCGCACCGATCAGGCCAAGCGGGATCGCGACCATAACAACAATAGGCTGCACATATGATCGGAACACCAAAGCCAGCAGCGCGTAGATGATAAACAAGGCAATACCAAGCGCCTGCCCCAATGCGGATTGCGCGTCTGATTGCTGGCGCTGTTCGCCGCCTGAGCTGATCAAAAGGTCGCTATATTTCTCTTGCAGAGGCGGGATCAATTCGGCCTCGATAATCGCGTTCACCTCAGAGCTGGTGGCCACGTTAATATCAAGATCCGAGATCACAGTCGTGACCTGACGGCCGTTGCGGCGCAGGATCTGTGTTGGGGAAAGCCCCTCTTCGATTTTGGCCACAACATTCAGCGGAATCTGGTCGCCATTGGGCGTCGCAATCCACGTGGACAGCAGGTCGGACAAACTATCACGCTGGTCAGCAGGGTACCGCACCACGACGGCCACGTTGTCGGCGCCGCGCTGCACGGTCGTTGCTTCGATACCAAAGAAACCAGCACGGGTTTGGTTCGCAAGGTCAGAGAGTGTCACACCGTAAAGGCGCGCCTCTTCGCGCAGTGCCAGACGGTATTCGATGCGACCAGCCGAATTGTCATCTTGGATCGCAAAGACACCGGGGATTTCGCGAAGGCCCGCACGCAACTCGGTCACAAGCGGTGTGATGTCTTGCCCATCCGGTAGCGACAGCTCGATTGAGACAGGGTCGCCCGCACCGATAAGCTCGGCTGAGACACTCAGTTTATTCACAGACGCCACGGCACCAATCTCGGCGCGCCAAGCAGTTTCAAACATGCCAGCATCCCAGTCACGCAGGCTTGGGTCAGTCAGCTGCACAACAACGTTCGCAAGCGTCGCGCCGCCTGCGGCTGAGCCGCCCTCGGGGCCACCAGCAGCAACACCCTGCCCTACGACCACATTCACGCCAACGATGACGTCAGGTGCGTCGTTTGGCAGCTCTGCTTGGATGTCTGCGCCAGCCTTAACAGCGGACAGGCGGACGTGCTCGGCGACCTGCTGGGTCATGTCGAATGTTGTACCATCGTTCATCTCAATGCTCGCGGTGACAAAGTCGCCTTCGATGGACGGGAAGAAATTGAATTTAACGTATCCGAATGACAGTAAACCAACCGTCATGATCATCATCGCAACCGAAAATGCGATTGGGATTAATACGGCAAAGCCCTTGGTCGTGAACCGCAACACGGCATCAAGTGGATTTTGAATGAACCACTGAAGCACTCCATCAACGCCCGCGCGGATCACGTTCAACAGACGGAACACAAGGTTCGGGCGATACGTCGGCGATACATCAAGCCCCGACAGGTTCCGCGGCAAGATCAGCAATGCTTGCAGCAGCGACAACGTCAAAACCACAATCACGACAATCGGAATGTCCGTCAGGAATTTGCCCAGCGTACCCGGCAACTGTGTCAGCGGCCAAAACGCCACGATGGTCGTCAGCGCGGAAAAGATAACGGGAACCGCGATGCGCTGCGTGCCTTTCACGGCTGCTTGCATTGGTGTCAGACCGTCTTCGCCGTTTTTGTAAATATTCTCGCTGACGACAATTGCGTTATCCACAACAATACCGATGGCAAGGATGAAACCAAAGAGCGAGATCATGTTGATCGACATGCCCAGCGCGCCCATAATGATGAATGCACCCGCAAACGATACGCCGATGCCCATCGCCGACCAAAACGCCAGCCGGATATCAAGGAACAACGCGAGGCAAAGCACAACAAGCGCAAGTCCAATGGCCGCGTTGTTCACAAGAAGATCAACACGGTCCTGCAAGTCCTTGGAATCATCCTGCCAGACAGTCGCGTTGATCCCATCCTCAAGCGTTGGACGGTAAGTTGATGCCAAATAGGCGCGAGCCTCTTCGACGATCGTCAGAACCTGCTCGTCGCCTACGCGGAAAACATTGACCGAGACCGAGCGGTCACCGTTGAAATTGGCTGACAGATCGGCGTCTTCAAACCCATCAACCACTTTGGCGATGTCACGAAGATAGACGCGGCCGCCTTTGTCATCAGTACGTACGATGATGTTTTCAAAGTCGCTTTGCGTATAGTTCCGACCTGTGGTTCGGATCGGGATCGCGACAGTATCTGTATCGATCGAACCGCCCGGCAATTCGATTGAGTTTTGACCAATGACGGTAGCGACTTCGGCCATCGTAATGCCGTAGGCCCGCAGCACATCGCGGTCGACGTTGATTGAAATCTCGTATGCGCGGATGTTGCCAACTTCGACAAAAGAAATGCTGTTCAGCGCGGTCAGTTCGTTCTTAAGGCGCTCAGCTTCTTCTTTGAGAACCTGCTCGGACACGTCACCGTGGATCGCAATCTCAAGGACACGCGTGCTGTTGCTGGCTTGGATAACGACGGGGTCATTCGCGTCTTCTGGAAATATGGAAATGCGGTCGATCTCGGTCTTAATCTCGTCCAGCTTGTCTTTGATGTCTTCGCCGCGCAGGAACGATACGGTCACCCCGCCTCTTCCTTCGCTGATCGTCGCGGTGATGCTATCGATGCCATCAATACCTGACAGCTGATCCTCAATTGGGCGAACGATGCTATCTTGGATCTCAACAGGTGACGAGCCCGGATAGTTGACCGAAACGCTGACCGTATCCAAGGTGAATTCTGGGAACGTTTTCTGTGGCATCTGGAACGCCGTAAGAAGGCCGACGACGACCACAAAAACCATTGTTAAATTGGCCGCGACAGGGTGCTCTGCCATCCACTTGAGGATATTATTCATGACCAATTACTCCGATGCTTCGGTTTGGTTTGCAGTTGCCTGATTGGTGTCGATCACGTCGCGCAATTGCATGCCCGCCTGCGGCGTAGACAGCGCCGTAGTGATCAGACGTGCGCCATCGGGTATCCCCTCGGCCCGCACATATGATGTTTCGCCATCAACATGCACGAGCTCTGCAGGAACGATAACAAGCGTACCGCCTCCCTCAGATCTGGGCTCAAGCAACCAGATACGCTCACCACCGCGCATAGCAGTTGATGGTATCGGGTAAATCGCTTGTGGCTGCGGCCCCTCGATCACAACTTTTGCGAATGAGTTGATCAATGCCGGCGGTGTGCCAGATGACAATGCACTGGCCGAAGTTGCGCGGGCACCGTCAATGTCGTTCAGCTCAACCGTGACAGTCAGCGTTCGCGTGCGCGAATCCAGTGTGGGGGAAACCCTTGTCACGCGTGCGTCCCATTCAAAGCTTTGACCAGCAAAGCGCACAGACACAGTTGCGTTAGGCGAAGCACCCTCAAACAATCCTGGGATCAGCGCTGCGTCTGCTTCGCGAACGGGCACGTCGATTTCCATCCGGCTTTCTGTGTAGATTTCTGCGATGCCTTGGCCACCATTGATAACGCTGCCGATCTCAATCTCTTTGGTCAGCACCGCACCATCAAACGGAGCCTTAACGAACTTACGTCCAAGGCTAAGTTCTGCGGCACTTTGTGCCGCGATGAGGCTATTCAAAGTCGCGGAAAGCTCTGCGTTCTGACTGCGGGCTTGATCAAGCGCTGCTTGGCTGGCTGCGCCGCTTGCGCGGAGGGTCTCAGTCCGCTCAAGCAAAATTTCGTTCAGGTCCAAGCGGGCGCGCGTGCCGTCGATATTAGCCTGCGTTTGCGAAAGGGCGGCAAGCTCAGAGCTATCATCAAGATGAACAAGGACTTCGCCCTCTTTGAAAGAGCCACGATTTGTGATCGCTGGGTGTAACTCGATGACTTGCCCGCCAACCTGGCTAGCAAGATCAGCAAGGCGAAACGGCTGCATGAACCCTTCGCCACGAATTGGCAGCGGCGCGTTAAGAAGGGTAAGCTCGGCCGTCTCAACCAAAGTGATCGGACGCTCAACCACCGCAGGCTCAACAACCTCGCGATTTTCGCCTAAATAACGGAACCCATTGATACCACCAAATACAACCGCAACTGCGACAACGATCCAGAAAATCTCGCGTAGGCCTACGCCTACATAACCCAATAGCTTCTTCATGGTGTTCCTTCTGTCGCTGGGTAATTTGCCCCAGCGCAACTTGTATAAAGTCAAACGTTTCAGCGATGGCTGTCTCAGTCACATAGGGACGCGTTGATCCTTTGTGAACTTAAATCCTACACGTGCGGTATTCCCTAACGGATCACAAAGAAAAGGGCAGGTATGGAAATCCCCATGCCTGCCCATATTCCGCTTTGCCGATCCTGAAAATACGCACGGTGAAGCCGCCGCAACGGTCAGGGCGATTCTTTATAGATACGAGCTTGGAGCGATTGGCGTTTCGTCTGGAAACCTTGACAGAAAATCTTACAAAAAGTAGTGCAGAACGACTTTGGTTACAGACTGGGCCTGCATGAAGCCATTGGTGATGCAGCTTCGGCAGAACGCCTCACCCACCTACTATTGCAAGTTCGAGACTCTAGCTAAAAGCTGGGCGACCAAAGATGAGAGACGCCACATCTAAATAAATATTTCAAAGTGACCCACTACCGCGCCTGACAGGTTACCTGATGTCGCATTTGGTCAAATCCGCCAAGAATGGATGGGTTGGGTTATATGGACGCCAACTAATCGGCTCATAACCTCATATTACGGTGTTTTTCGCGGTATGTTATCGACGCCTCCGGATGCTTGGGCTAGAACGCGGCAAAGTTAATCACAAGGGGTCCCCTATGTCAGATATCATTTACACAATTGTGGACGAAGCGCCCGAACTGGCCTCGGCGTCATTCCTGCCAATCATCCAGAAATTTGCTGCCGCTGCTGGCGTGTCTGTCGGGACCAAAGATATCAGCCTTGCTGGCCGTATCCTTGCCACCTTTCCCGAGCACCTGAAAGATGATCAACGTCAGTCAGATGACCTCGCGGACTTGGGCCGTTTGGTAAAAACTGCCGAAGCTAACGTGATTAAGCTTCCAAATATCTCAGCCTCGGTACCGCAGCTTGTTGCTGCCGTAAAAGAGCTTCAGTCGCAGGGTTTCGCACTACCTGATTACCCTGAGGCGCCACAGTCCGACGCCGACAAGACGATCCGCGCAAAGTATGATGGCCTTAAAGGGTCTGCCGTGAACCCAGTTTTGCGCGAAGGCAATTCAGACCGCCGCGCGGCCAAGGCCGTGAAAAGCTTTGCGCAAAGCAACCCACACCGCATGGGCGACTGGTCTGCTGACAGCAAGACAAAGGTCTCTGCGATGTCAGGCGGCGATTTCTTTTCAAACGAAGTCTCCAGCACGTTGGCCGCTGACACGACTGCCAAAATCGTTCTGACCACAGCCGCAGGCGAGACCGTTCTGAAGGACGGCATCGCCTACCCCGCCGGCACAGTCGTTGACGCAACTTACATGAGCGCGTCTGCGCTGCAGTCATTCTTGGCCGAGCAGATTGCCGAAACCAAATCAGACGGCACATTGTTCTCGCTTCACATGAAAGCGACAATGATGAAGGTCTCTGACCCGATCATCTTTGGTAACGCTGTCAAAGCATTCCTAGCGCCTGTGTTCGAAAAGCACGGCGCGGCAATGGCTGATCTTGGTGTGAACCCAAATTCAGGCCTTGGTGATCTTCTTACCCGTGTTGAAGGCGACGCCGCGATCATGGCAGACATCGAAGCCTGCATGGCGTCACGTCCACCGATGTATATGGTCGATTCAGACAAAGGCATCACAAACCTGCACGTGTCTTCGGATGTGATCATCGACGCATCTATGCCCGCACTGATCCGTGCTGGCGGCAAAGGTTGGGGCCCTGATGGGAACGAATCTGATGCAAACTGCGTGATCCCCGACAATTCATACGCACCGATCTACGACGAGTCCGTGAAGTTCTTTAAAGAGAACGGCAAGCTGAACCCTGCAACAGCGGGCACAGTGCAGAACGTTGGCTTGATGGCGCAAAAAGCAGAAGAGTACGGTTCACACCCGACAACTTTTGAAATTGCAGCCGCAGGCACGGTTAAAATGATCCTTGATGACGGCACATTGCTGCACAGCCACGATGTCCAAGTGGGCGACATCTGGCGGTCAGCGTCGGCACGCAAGGCACCAATCGAAGACTGGGTGAACCTTGCTATCGACCGTCAAAAGGCCGAAGGCTGCCGCGCTATTTTCTGGCTCGACGCATCACGTGCCCACGACGCCGAATTGATCGCATATGTGAAACCGATCCTTGAGGCCAAAGGCGTTGCCGACAAGTTTGAGATCATGGCACCACGCGAAGCGACACGCGCATCGCTTGAGACGATCACAAAGGGTGAGAACACAATCGCGATCACGGGCAACGTGCTGCGCGACTATCTGACTGACCTGTTCCCGATCCTTGAATTGGCAACATCTGCTAAGATGCTTTCCATCGTTAAGCTGATGAATGGCGGCGGCTTGTTTGAAACAGGCGCTGGCGGCTCTGCTCCGAAGCACGTTCAGCAGTTGCAGGATGAAAACCACCTGCGTTGGGACAGCCTTGGCGAATTTTGCGCATTGGGTGAAAGCCTAACGTTCCTTGCCAACACCAAAGGCAACGAAAAAGCCCGCGTCTTGGGCCAAGCCGTCGATGCCGCGACCCAAGGTATCTTGGACAACGGCCGTTCTCCTTCGCGCAAGGTAGGCGAGCCCGACAACCGCGACAGCCACTATTGGTTTGCACGTTACTGGGCCGAAGCATTGGCCGCGCAGAACAGCGACGCTGAATTGGCTGCACACTTTGCACCAATCGCACAGGCACTGACAGCAGGCGAAGCCGACATCTTGGCCGAGCTTGCAGCAGCACAAGGTCCAGCCGTTGATCTGGGTGGGTATTACCACGCAGACGCCGCCAAGACTGCTGCGGTTATGCGTCCATCACAAACGCTGAACGCCATTATCGGCTAGATCGACGACGAACGGGGCCGCGCATTTGATGAATGTGTGGCCCTTTTTCCGTCTGGACCACTGCGCTAATCGCGCTGGCCGTTCATCCAAAGCTTGGGTAGATTGCCCAAAGTAGACAAGGGGACACAGCGTGGCAGGACAAACGGATTCAGTCATTGATTTGATCATCGCCCGCATCGACGCTGGCGACATTCTTCCTGGTAACGAGATCAATGAAAAAGAGATGATGGAAGCCTGCGGCGTTTCCCGCACACCAGTGCGCGAGGCATTGATCCGACTTGAAACTGATGGGCTTGTCCAGCGCCACCCGCGCAAAGGGGCTGTCATCTTTCGCCCCACAGTCGCTGAGTTCCTCACAATCCTTGAAGTCCACGCAAACCTCGAAAGCTTTGCGGCAGGCCTTGCGGCGCAGCGTATCACCCCACCGCTTGAGGCTGAGTTGCAATCAATTGTTGCTGCCTGCTCTGACCATGTGGCGGCGCATGGTAGCAGTAGTCCCGCTGCCTATTACCAGCTTAACCTACAATTCCATGAGGTGATCGTACGCGCAGCCTGTAACGATGTGCTGCTTGCGATGGTTAAGACGAACGCCCGCAAACTGATGGCCTATTACCGGATGCGCTACAGCCATCCTGATGCGGCGAAATTGTCAGCCAATGAACACGCGGAAATCGCCGATCACATATTGGGCAAACGTAGTTTTGAGGCCACGGCTGCAATGGCTGCTCATTTCAACTATGACCGCCAGACAGTCATGAACCTGATCGCATCAGTCGGCTGAACCGCCCTCAAAAAAGCGCGCAATCGTCTGCGCGTAGGCGTTTGTATCAGCAATATCCGTTAATGATGCTTTGGCTTGATCACCGACGCCCGCTGGCAGCTTTGGCGCATATTCGGTCACCAACGCTGCGATGAAATCATCGGTCATTTCTGGGTGATTTTGGGTCGTATAGACACTGTTCTTGATCCGAAACCCAGAGACTGGACAGCCCCCTGAGGATGCCAAGACTTTGGCCCCTTTGGGTAGTTTCGTGACCTGTTCATTGTGGGCTGCATATTGGGTGAACACCTCAGGCAGTCCCTCCATCCAGTCCGCTTTGGACACAACCG
>JAWUXS010000081.1:0-43608 GCA_034111185.1 Paracoccaceae bacterium
GGAGGTCAGAAGGCAGTTCACGTTCGATGACCGCAACAGCCTGTGGTGTTGGGACGCTAAGGGTATCCGCAGTCTCGCTTCGTGAAACATCAGCTGGCTGAGACAGCGGGCTTGCAAGACGGCGCGCATCATCGCGGGGCAAATTTACGATATACGCGCAAAGCACGACCGCAAAAATGAACAAGCCAACTACGAAACGGATCATGCTGAAATTAGCCTTTGCGAATGTGATGCGGAACCAGTCAGGCCAATCATGCTTGCCGTGACATATACTTTGGCCCCGATGAAATAGGTCCGAAGGAAGAAATAGATGGATTGAACCGAGAAATCAAAGGCTCTTTCCATCGGATTGGTTTGTGCGCCTGTTAGAAACAAAAAGACAGGCCAAAGCCTGCCCCCTTGCCCTGCCAAGACTGTAGAAAATGCTGATCTTAACGCCTGCATCTGCTGCTCTTGTTCTGTTGCTTCGAATCTATTGTGCAAAGTGATTCGCCGTCAATGAATTTGATTCGAATTTTGTTCAATTACTTTGGGCCACGATGGTGGTTGGCCAAAAATGCAGGCCAATGTGGCCTGCATTGCTGATGCGCAGGAGGAACGTACTAAACGTTAGGAATTTTCAACCGCTGCCCAACCTGAATGCGATCAGGGCTTGAGATGATGTTCTTGTTTGCCTCGAAAATCCGGACATAAGCCCCGGTTGAGCCATAGAACTGAAGCGAGATATAAGCGAGGTTATCGCCAGGCTCGACTGTGTAGTAGCGATCTTCGGCTGCTGTCTCGACGGCAACCGCAGCCTCGACAACAGTGGCGTTGTTTCCAACAGTGAACGCCTCAATCGTGCGGCGGCGCATTTCAGCCGCAGCGGCGACTTCTTCGGCAGTTCCGTTTTCCAAGCTGCGCTGGATCAGGTCAAACAGTAGTGTTTGGCTGTCGACGTTACCTGTTTCATCACGTGGGATATAATCAGGCACAACAATCTCGCCCGCGTTTACCGACGTGGCGATAAGTTCTGCCAAGATACCGGCAGTGTTGCTTAGACCATCTGGAATAAGGGCGACACCACCGTTCTGGCCTTCTTCGACCAAAGCTTCGACTGAATAGTCACCCGCGATGACGCCTTCGGTCAGCATGTCCGCGACTGTACCTTCTGAAAGACGGTTCAGTTTGATTTGCGCAGCAATCGCCCGAGCTTCGGCGATTTTCTCTTCGAGATCAGCAGTGTTCGCCGCAGATGGATCCGCTGACAGAACCGTGGTTGTGACGATCCCAGATGCGCTAACTGTTTCGACAGTTTCAACAGGCTCGGCAACAATCTCGGGTGTTACTGCAACCGGCGTAGCCGCTATTGCAGCAGCCGTAGGCACGTCGAGCAAATTGTTAGGTGCATTTCGTGTCACTGCATTTTGCTGCATGCCAACGACCTGCATCGTTAGCGCCTGAAGTGCTTCGTTCTGTGCGGACTGTTGGTTCTGAGAATAGACAAACATGCTGCCTGCACCGAATGCAAAGGCCACTGCGCCAACAGCAATCGCCCAAGGCAATACGTTGGATGGGTTGCGCTGCATTGAATTGATTGGTGATGATTGGGTCATGATGGTGTTCCTTCGGTCGTCAGGCCAAGTGTTGCCCACACAAGCATTCCGCCGCGGTAATAGCGGATCGCACTGGATGGATAGCCCTGAGACAAGAGGGCACGAATAAGAGTTGTTGCGTCGGTTTGGGTCGGCCCACCGTCATAGACGATCAAGGGCAAAGCACTTTCAAAGTTCAGCTGCCCACCCACGTCCCGTGCGCCGAGTGCACGCAGGATGTCAGGCAACAACGGATTTGTTGGTGTGATCAATCCTGCAGGGACATTGATCGAAGCCGGTAGATGGCCCCGAAGGTGGTCTTGGACTTTGCGACTATCAATGATGAGGCCGCTATTCGCGGCGACATTGCTCACTAGAAAATCAACAACTTCGTTTTCAACAACAGTTGCAACGCCGTCTGCGGCCTGATGCGGAGAGAGGCAAAGCCCCTGACAGTCAGAAGGAAGCTGGTAAAGCGCGCCAATTTTGTTGGTGTCTGCGAATAATGATTGTGTGATATTTTTTTGCTGACCGTTGAAAACGAACGATGCGTTTTGAACTGTGTCTTGTGCGATGGATGCCGTGGCAAAATAAACCCCGACAAACGCAGCAGAAAATACTGCCTGCGATTTCATGACGATCCCCCAATCGTTGAGCTACTATATCTTGAACGTGAGGCTGGCAGGCCTCAGATATTTAGTAAATTTTCCTAGATATAGGCACAGAGTGATTCGGTGGTCAAAGCAAAAACGAATCACTAGGGGATTATTACGTGAGATGATTCTCTCGGATGACATGCCCCGCTAGGTAGAGTGACCCGCAAATCAAGATACGCGCATTAGGGTGTTCGGCCGTAAGCGTTTGAATTGCTGACCTAACGTCAGTTGCTTCGCTTGCCTCAAGGCCAACTTTCCGCGCCGCGTTTGCGGTTTCATTGGCAGGCAAGGTTGCGGCCTCTCCGGGGATGGAAACGGCGGTCAGGCTTGCGGCGACTTCTGCCAAGGGCGCCATATAGCCGGTGACGTCCTTTGTGTTCAGCATACCGCAGATTAAATGCGTCGGACGCGAAGGTTGCTGTCGCAACGTCGCAGCCAAGGCACGTCCAGCCGCAGGGTTATGCCCACCGTCCAGCCAAAGCTCTGCTGGGGCAGCAAGGTCGACCAATGCGCCCTCGGTCAGTTTTTCCATTCGTGCGGGCCAGTAGGCGTTTGTCATTGCGGCTTCGGCGGCTAGTTCGGGCTTGTCCAATGCGCGCAGGGCGGCGATCGCAGCACCAGCATTCATCACCTGATGCAGGCCGGGCAAAGATGGCAGTGGAAGGTCGAGCAAGCCACGCTCATCTTGGTAGATAAGACGATCGCGTTCTGTGCTGACATGCCACTGCTGACCATGCGCCAAAAGTGGTGCGCCCAGACGGGCGGCGACTGCTTCGATGACGTCCATGCTTTCTTCGTGCTGTGGGCCGACAACGCAGGGAACACCACGTTTGATGATGCCAGCCTTTTCGCCCGCAATTGCCGTGAGCGTGTCACCAAGAAACGATTGATGGTCCAAGTCGATCGGCGTGATGATTGTGAGGGCAGGGTTGTTGATCACGTTAGTCGCATCCAACCGTCCACCAAGGCCAACCTCAAGCAAGGTATAATCGGCGTCCGTTTCTGCAAAAGCCAACAGGCCAGCCACTGTTGTAATCTCGAAATACGTGATGCTGTCTGGCCCATTTGCAGTGTAGCAACGATCAAGCACTTGGGTCAGTGCATCTTCGGTGATCAGTTCACCAGCAAGGCGGATACGTTCGTGAAAGCGTGCAAGGTGCGGCGAGGTATAGGCGTGAACCTTGCTGCCTGTCGCCTCAAGACCTGCACGGATCATGGCCTGTGTGGACCCTTTGCCATTGGTGCCAGCGACGTGGATCACGGGGGGCAGCTTGTCTTGTGGGTTTTCCAAGGCCGCCAGTAATCGCCACACACGATCAAGTGTGAGGTCAATAATCTTAGGATGCAGCGACATCATCCGATCAAGGATGAGATCAGATGTCATGGTCATTGGGGCACCTTTTGCGTTTGGATCAAGCGGATCAAAGTGAAACCTGCGACGATATCAACGGCTGCACAGAAGGCGGGCCACCAAATCGGGCCGGGGCCGCCGATAAGGAGCAAACCTGCATCAAACAGACCATGGGCGATTAGACCACCTGCGAGCAGAAACATGCCCTTGCGAAAGCCACGCAATGCTACGGCAGAAAAGCCTAGGAAAATAACAAAATGAAGTGCGAAACCGGTCCAGTCACCCTCGGCGGCGGCAAAAACTGGATAAAACAATGCGACTGCGGCCAAGAGCACAGTCATTCCTGACCGTTCCGCCAAGAGGCCAGCCCTGTGAAAGGCAAGCATCATCAATCCGGCTGCGCCTGCGCCGATCAGCGCCGGCAGTAGGATCACGCGGTTGTATCCGCTTCGGGTTTTTCTGCATCTGCCGCTTTTGCATCAGGCGCAGGTAGGTCGCCCATTACAGGTGCAGGCTGCCCCATAAGCATGCGGATGATCGTCACCAGTTCTTCTTTGATGGCGTTGCGCGGTGTTACGCGGTCAAGCATCCCGTGGTCGAGAAGGTATTCAGCGCGCTGAAAGCCTTCGGGCAATTTCTCACCAATTGTTTGTTCGATGACGCGGGCACCCGCAAATCCGATCAAAGCATTTGGTTCCGCGATCTGAACGTCGCCCAGCATCGCATAAGACGCTGTGACGCCGCCGGTTGTCGGGTGTGTCAGAACAACGATATAGGGTAGGCCTGCTTCCTTAAGCATCTGCACAGCAATCGTTGTGCGCGGCATTTGCATCAGGCCAAGAATACCTTCTTGCATACGTGCACCACCAGCGGCTGAAAACAGAACCAGTGGGCGACCCATTTCAATTGCGCGTTCAGCAGCAGCGATGATCGCATTGCCGACATACATCGACATGGAACCACCCATGAATGAAAAGTCCTGCACAGCAACAACGATCGGCGTGCGGCCAATTTCGCCTTCTGCAACAAGCATCGCGTCTCTTTCGCCAGTCTTTTTACGGGCGTCTTTAATCCGGTCGACGTATTTCTTTTGGTCACGGAAATGCAGCGGGTCTGCGACAGGCTCTGGAACCGCAACATCTACAAAGATGCCGCCGTCAAAAAGTGCGGTCAGGCGATCACGCGCGCCGATGGCCATATGATGTCCGCAGTTTGTGCAAACATTCAAGTTGTCTGACAATTCACGGTGAAACAGCATGGTGCCGCAATCGCCGCATTTGCTCCACAAATTCTCGGGGACTTCACGACGCGAAAACAGTGAATTCACTGTTGGGCGGATGTAGTTGGTGATCCAGTTCATACGTTCGTTCCTGCAATGCTTTATTTCAAATATGACGACCATGGATAGATTGCAACGACACAGGTCGATCTGAAGGTGGCTTCTGTTGATCAAAATTGCAGTTTTTGCGATGTAATTGCCCTAATCAGTCAGGTGAATTTGCAAATAATTCCCCGCGTTTGTGTAACCTACCGCCCTTGTCACGCCCGTCCCCCTTTATTACACCACGTTCAACAGTTTTTCGGGAGGGAACACCCCATGTCAAAAATCGATAAATCCAACCTACCAAGCCGCCATGTCACCGAGGGCCCGTCACGTGCGCCGCATCGGTCATATTTCTATGCGATGGGCCTTGATGAAGAAGCGATTGCACAGCCTTGGGTTGGTGTTGCGACCTGCTGGAACGAAGCTGCGCCCTGTAACATCTCTTTAAACCGTCAGGCCCAAGCCGTGAAGCTGGGCGTGAAAAAGGGCATGGGAACACCGCGCGAATTTACAACGATCACCGTGACAGACGGTATCGCAATGGGCCACGAAGGCATGCGCTCTTCTTTGGCATCGCGTGAAGCGATTGCTGACACGGTTGAGTTGACGATGCGCGGTCATTGCTATGACGCGATTGTAGGTCTTGCAGGCTGTGACAAATCACTGCCGGGTATGATGATGGCGATGGTGCGTTTGAACACACCGTCGGTCTTTATCTACGGTGGTTCCATCCTTCCGGGTCGTTTGAACGGCAAGGACGTAACTGTTCAAGACGTGTTTGAGGCTGTCGGCCAGCACCAAGCGGGCAATATGACAGATGCCGAACTTGAGATCCTAGAGCGTGTGGCCTGCCCATCTGCGGGTGCTTGTGGAGGACAGTTTACTGCCAACACTATGGCCTGTGTGTCCGAGGCGATTGGCCTCGCGCTCATGAACTCATCTGGTGCGCCTGCACCGTACGAAAGCCGCGACCAGTATGGCGTTGCGTCTGGCGAAGCCGTGATGAACCTGATTTCGAAAAACATCCGTGCGCGTGACATTGTTACACGTCAGTCACTTGAGAACGCGGCACGTATCGTGGCCTGTACGGGTGGTTCAACAAACGCTGGTCTGCACCTTCCTGCGATTGCGCACGAAGCAGGCATCGACTTTGACCTGTCAGACGTTTGTGAAATCTTCAGAGACACACCATACTTCGTCGACCTTAAGCCGGGCGGTCAATACGTAGCCAAAGACCTTTATGAGGCAGGCGGCGTGCCCATCGTCATGAAAGAGCTGCGCAAAGCCGGCTTGATCCATGAAGACTGCATCACGGCGTCTGGTCGTTCAATGGGCGAAGAGCTGGACATGATCAAAGGCGAAGCCGACGATCGCGTTATCTATCACATCGATAGCCCACTGACGAAAACAGGTGGTGTTGTTGGTCTTAAGGGTAACCTTGCCCCTGAAGGCGCAATTGTGAAAGTGGCAGGAATGGCCACGCAAGAGCAGTATTTTGTCGGCCCAGCCCGGGTATTTGAATGCGAAGAAGAGGCGTTCGAGGCTGTTAAGGCCCGTGAATACGAAGAAGGCGAAGTCATCGTGATCCGCAACGAGGGCCCCGCAGGCGGTCCAGGTATGCGCGAAATGCTTTCCACTACGGCGGCTCTTTCAGGCCAAGGTATGGGCAAGAAGGTTGCTTTGATCACAGATGGTCGTTTCTCAGGCGCGACACGCGGTTTCTGCGTGGGTCACGTTGGACCAGAGGCGGCACATGGCGGCCCAATTGCTTTGCTTAAGAACGGCGATGTCATCACGCTGGATGCTGTGAATGGCACGTTGTCTGTTGACCTGACTGACGAAGACCTTGCTGCGCGCAAAGCGGATTGGAAGGGCATGAAACCAACGATCTATGCGTCCGGCGCGTTGTGGAAGTACTCACAGCTTGTTGGTTCGACTCGTTTGGGTGCGGTGACGCATCCGGGTGCGAAGGAAGAAAAGCACATCTACATGGATCTTTGATCCGTGTTTAAAATGCGCCAGTTTACATCTTCCGCCCTCGCTTTGGTTCTGCTTGCAGGTTGCGAGGGCGGGTTTGCTCTTCCTGAATTTAATTTGGGTGGCGCATCTGCCTTGCCTGCGTTGGCGCTGCACAGTGGCGCGCTGACTGCAGTCGGTCCTACTGGGTACTGTATTGATGCTAGTGCAAGTCGTGCTTCGCGTGGATTTGCGTTGTTGGCAGCCTGCGACGCGATCACAGGTGGTGATGCCCGCCCGTCCATCAACGGCTTGATCGTTATTCAGGCAGGTGTGGCGGATAGTGCGTCGGTTGCTGGCGCAGAAGACGCCTTTCGGCGATTCCTGGAAAGTGATGCGGGACGCGCTGTCCTTAGTCGCAGCGGCGATGCCGAGACAGTTGATCTGGATGGTACCCGTGCAGGCGACGGTCAAGTGACTGTCTATTTTGACGATAGTGCTGAAAACCCAATTGCAGGCGTTAGTCCGCATGAATGGCGTAGCTTTCTGGATGTGAATGATCGGCTTGTCACGGTTTCCGTGCATTCGCTTTTGGCGGCGCCCATCAGTGAAACGGCTGGTGATAGCTTGTTGGATGATGCAGTTGCTGCATTGTTATCTGCAAATTCACGCCTAGCGGACGATGATACATAATGAATTGTTTCTTTATGCGAAACAGTTTGACAGGTAGGTAGTGTCAGAGCGCTAGGCGTCAGACTAATATTTCAGATGGAGCGGCCGTGTTAAAGCAACTTAGAGCAGTGAAAGAGCGTATTCTTCATATGCGCGTGCTTTTGGTTTGGTCGAAAGCGGCGCGTAATGCTGGTGATGCTGAGTTAGAGACATTGCGGCAACAGCGTCAGCGTGCACGTCAGCTGCGCGGCATGTTAGACGAGGTCACGTTTGTGGCCGACAGTCGTTTGGCGCTCCCACGCATTGGATCTACGGCATACCCACGTCCACCTGGTACAAGCTGGAGCTGGCGACCTAACCTGTGGCGAGGAGCGCTGTCGCAACGTGGCATCGCAGGGGCGCCAACGCGAACAAAGATCGGGCAGATCGTTTCAATATTCCACGACTGCAAAGAAAGCGAAATTACCTTGCGCCAATTGCGCAATGCAAAAGAGGAAGATCTTGCACCCTTTGCCTTGCGTATGGATGTCTTTAACTTTGATGGCAGCTTTTTGTCGTTGGTCATTGACCTGCCGTTGGACGCGGCTGCAGGTGTGTCACGGCGGCATGTCATCCGGATGAATGCATTGATGTCGATTGAAAAACCGCTTGAGGTGTTTGCACGACTGAACATTAAGCATGGCCCGAATACCGAACAGATCTCAACAGAGCTGTCGTTGGATAATGATGATGTCATCGCTGAGTTTGACCTAGCCTATGCCGAGATCAATGAGCAGCGTGTAGAACGCATGTGGCTTGATCTTATATTTGAGGGGCCGGCGATGAACCAAGTGACCATTAGGGACATTACTTTTTGTCGTTACCCGAGGGCTGAACTATGAGCGCTAAAAAAACCACGCCTGCAATCAAGGCATCAATGACGCTGACGAAAACGAACATGATTGGTGGCGTTTGGGAAGGCGTGCTGACGGATGCTGGAAAAACAGAGCCCGCTTTGACAGTGCGTCACCTTGGTCTTTTGGTTGATGGCATCACGCTTAGCGCGGGACCAGAAGAGGGCACTTGGTTCGTTCAAGTTCCTGTGCCATCCGAGCTGATTGCCGACGGCGTGCAGACGTTTGTTATCTTAAACGAAGCAACGGGCGAGACGCTGAACAGCTTTGCGTTCTTTTCGGGTGAAACCTTGGCAGAAGATATTCGTGCCGAGATGGATCTTTTGCGCGCAGAGCTTGATATGTTGAAACGCGCATTTCGCCGTCATTGCAGCGAGCCCACCTAAATAGGACGAATGTCCTGAACAGATAGCCGCGTTTGCCGAACCCTTTGTCGCTGTGCTAAATTCATAAACAGTTGCCTGCTGGCAAATGACGCTGCGTTGGGCGTGACCAATGCGGTATCTTTCGACACAGTGATGCCAAGCTCTGGAAGGCAAACAAAATGACTGAGTATCCCCACCTCTTGGCCCCGCTTGATCTTGGCTTCACGACTTTGAAGAACCGCGTGCTTATGGGCTCAATGCACACTGGCCTTGAGGAAACGAAGGACTGGAACCGCGTTGCCGAGTTCTATGCAACGCGTGCCAGAGGTGGCGTCGCTTTGATGGTGACAGGCGGAATGGCCCCCAACAAAGAGGGTGGGGTGTTTCCTGGTGCTGCAGGTTTGTTCAGCGACGACGATATTACCAACCACCGCATTGTGACCGACAGGGTACATGATGCTGGCGGTAAAATTGCCATGCAGATTTTGCACGCGGGTCGTTATGCCTACAGCCCTGATTGCGTGTCTGCGTCACCCGTCAAATCGCCGATCTCGCCTTTCGCACCCAAGGAGTTGGACGCAGAAGGTATTGAAAAACAGATTGCCGATATCGTGACCGCTGCCGTTCGTGCGCAGCAGGCTGGATATGATGGCGTCGAAGTGATGGGCTCTGAGGGGTATTTCCTAAATCAGTTTCTTGTCACCCACGTAAATAAGCGCACAGATGAATGGGGTGGGTCGTACGAGAACCGGATGCGTCTACCGGTTGAGGTCGTGCGTCGCGTTCGCGAGGCGGTTGGGCCGGAATTCATCCTGATCTACCGCCTTAGCATGATCGACCTGATCCCGAACGGATCGACTTGGGAAGAAGTCGTCACACTGGCCCGCGCTGTCGAGGCTGCAGGTGCCACTATCTTGAACACAGGTATCGGCTGGCACGAAGCCCGCATTCCGACGATTGCAACGTCAGTTCCGCGCCGCGCGTTCACATGGGTTACGAAAAAGCTGATGGGCGAAGTCGGCATTCCTGTCATCACGTCGAACCGCATCAATACACCCGAAGTCGGAGAAGACGTTCTTTCGGATGGTTGTGCCGATATGGTTAGTATGGCGCGCCCGTTTCTTGCGGACCCAGACTTTGTTGCGAAAGCTGCAGCAGGGAAGGCCGCACAGATCGCACCGTGTATCGCGTGTAACCAAGCCTGCCTTGATCACACGTTTGGTGGCAAGCTGTCATCGTGCCTTGTGAACCCACGCGCCTGTTATGAGACCGAGCTTGTGGTCGCTGCCGCGACTGTGGCCAAGACGGTTGCTGTCGTTGGTGCTGGCCCAGCAGGATTGTCGGCGGCCCTTACTGCCGCTGAGCGCGGGCATGATGTGACCTTGTTTGACAAGTCTGATGCGCTGGGTGGCCAGCTGAACATGGCCAAGCAGGTTCCGGGGAAAGAAGAGTTCTGGGGTCTTGTTGACTACTATAAGACCGCTGTCGCTAATGCGGGGATCACGCTGCGTCTTGGTGAAGTCGCGGGTGCAGCGGCACTTGCTGCATTTGACGAAGTAATTATTGCGACAGGTGTGCGCCCACGTGATCCGGCAATTCTGGGTCAGGACGGCGAAAATGTTCTCTCTTATATAGACGTGCTGCGCGGAAAGGCCAAAGTTGGCCCCCGCGTTGCAATCATTGGGGCAGGGGGTATTGGCTTTGATGTCGCCGAATTCCTTGTTACCGACGATAGCCCGACCGAGGATCTGGATGCATGGCTAACCGAATGGGGTGTAACTGATCCGTCCGACAATCGTGGAGGCGTCAGCCCAGATGGTCCACAGCCAGAGGCACCCACCCGCGAGGTTACTTTGCTACAGCGCAAAGCCCAAAAGTTGGGCAAAGGCCTAGGCAAGACGACAGGCTGGATTCATCGCGCCGCTTTGCAGATGAAGAATGTTAAGATGGTTGGCGGCGTGAACTATGAACGTATCGATGCTGACGGCTTGCATGTTTCATATGGCGAAGCCCGCGAAAACCCGAGCTTGATTGCCGTTGATACCATCGTGCTTTGCGCAGGGCAGTTGCCAGAACGTTCACTTGCTGATGAATTGATTGCAGCAGGGCGTAGACCACATGTGATCGGTGGTGCCGACGTCGCAGCCGAGCTGGATGCTAAGCGGGCGATCGATCAGGGAACCCGCCTCGCAGCGGCTCTCTAGTCGCGCTGGGCAAACAGGTAGCCCTTACCGTCTAGCGTTGTTGTCCATTCAGCTGTGTCTTCGGCAAGTACAGTGCGAAAGCGGGGCAGGTTGCTTGTCTCGTCCGCGATCAGCAGTGATGCGCGCGGCGACGCATGACCTAAAAAACGGGTAAGCACCTTAGTCTGATCCGCGCCTTTAAGCATATGAAGCGTCCGGTCGATCAAGATAACGTCGAACATACCGTCAGGTGTGTATGCAACAACGTCTGCGACGCCCCCCACAATCGCAAGCCCCTCAGCATCGGCGACCGATTGAACATCGGCCACGCCGGCTGGTGACAGATCAACAGCCACAACATGGTGCCCCGCACGTGCGATGAAACGCGCATCGCGACCTTGCCCGCAGCCCACATCCAAGACGCGAAGCGGCACGGGTGGCAGTGCATCAAAGAATTTGACGAATTGTTGGGTCGGAGCACCAAGCGCATCCTTTTGGTCGGCATAAAGTGCATCATAATCAGAAGACATAACCTAATAATAAGGTGTTTGCGGATCAAATGGAAAGCAAATTAGCATAATTCGTTTGTTTCCATGCCTTCACAAGTACCTACCATTACCCCCTTATTGTCAGGCGCTTGCCCCATTCGTGACTGATTTGGGGGCGAAACATCATCCCAAGATAACGATGCATGAATAGAGGAGCGCGCATGGACCGCCTCACTGAAATGGAAGCCTTTGCCACTGTTGTGGACCAAGGTGGATTTACGGACGCAGCCAAGAAGATGGGGATTTCAAAATCCGCAGTTTCAAAGCATGTTTCCTCCCTTGAAGCCCGCCTTGGTGCGCGGCTTTTGAACCGGACAACACGTCGTGTTAGTCCAACTGAAATTGGCCTTGCTTATTATGACCGTGCTCGACGCGTTCTAAATGATGCAGGCGAAGCGGATGCATTGGTTACGTCAATGCAGTCGGCACCATCCGGACTTTTACGGATCTCAGTAGCGACAGACTTTGGTGTGAACCACCTGTCCCCGATCTTAGGTGACTTCTTAACAGAATTCCCTGACATCACGGTCAACATGGTTTTGAACAACCGTTACGTCGAACTGATCTCAGAAGGCTTTGATATGGCCGTGCGCATCGGTGAGCTGGAAGACAGCACATTACGAGCCCGCAAACTGACTGAGACTACAAAGCGTATGATCGCAAGCCCGGGATACTTTGAACAGTATGGGCGGCCTGAGAAGATCGACGATCTAAACGACCACAAGCTCCTGCACTATTCCAATCAGGCAAACTCTGCTGTGTGGAAACTGACTGCGCCATCTGGCGAAAAGCGTCAGGTTCGTACTGCAGGCTGGCTTACTGTGAACGATGGGCAATCTTTGTTGAACGCTTGTGTCGGTGGCCTTGGTATCGCTTACCTGCCTTCATTCCTTTATGCGGATGCTCTCAAAGCTGGTCTTGTCGAAGAGGCGATCCCTGATCTG
Organism: Paracoccaceae bacterium; assembly: GCA_034111185.1. Taxonomy (GTDB): domain Bacteria; phylum Pseudomonadota; class Alphaproteobacteria; order Rhodobacterales; family Rhodobacteraceae; genus Yoonia. The sequence goes on from JAWUXS010000081.1 coordinate 12,467, forward strand.
CCAGTCGAGACACAAGGCATCTATGCGGTTTACCCGCCGGGTCGCTTTACCCAGCCTAAAGTCCGAGCTTTCATCGACTACCTTGTACATCAGCTGGCCGATAAGGGCCCTGACGTCTGGTAGGACCCAATACCACGATACTTCCCTTGGTGTTTTACACCTACCTTGCGCGGCCTTAATTGGTCGCGCTTTTTTCTTTTTGATACTAGAGATTTATTGGCGTTTAGGGTGTTCTAGCCAATCACTGGGTCGACGTAATAATCGCCTCGACACGCCGATTTGCTTCGCGACCCTCGATGGTGCGGTTATTCTGGATAGGTGACAGATACCCCATCCCCTGCGCTTCGAGTTGCTGTCTCGATACTGCGTAATCCGTCACAAGACGCTCAAGCACAGATCCCGCGCGACGTTTCGATAGCGCAATATTGCCGTCCAACGATCCCGAGGAATCTGTATGCCCAACAAGGGCTAGGGTAAGGTCGGGGTTTGCCGCTAGATGATCGGCAAGCTCTTGCAGTGAAGTATATGATCCTTGGGACAGCCGTGCAGATCCCGTTTCAAAAGTGAGATCGGACAAGACTGTGCGCCCCGCTTGTTCGAGATCGGAGATCAAATCAGGTGCATCTGCGGCTAACGGATCGCGCGCCGCCCTAAGGCTTGCCCCACCTGTTGATGCAACGGCGGGTGTTTCGCCCGCAGGCCCAACTTGAACGATTTGTACGTAGCCCGCTAATCCAGTGCGGCTAATCAGGACGCCGACAACTGTTTCACCACCAATCCCCGCCTTAGCGGCAGAAAGATAGCGAAAGTCGCCAAGGTCGACCTGCATATGGGGTGGTGGAAGAACGTCGAGAGCGAAGCGAAAGTCAAAACCACCACATGCCTGTGTTTGACATTCGTACAAGATCTCATAGCCGGCACCGGATAGTTGATCGCGCAGCGGGCGGAGGACTTGGAGAGAGGTGATGCCTTGTGCCGCGATGCGCCAAGCCGTCTTGTTCACTGTGCCTTCAGCAGTTTTTGACGGGACCACACCGGCAGACCAAGGGCCAATTGCAAAGTCGTAGCTGTCAACTTGATTGGCTTCACTGTGCGTTTCAGATGCATTTCCAGGCAAACGAAGGTCCTGCGCCATAGATGGCGTTGCTAGCATCAGCCAACAAATCAGACCTGCGCTGCGGTGCGTCATCTTGATTGGCTACGGTAGCCATCGTTGGGGCGCATGTCAGTCGCCGACGCGATGCGATTGGTCATGTTGTAGAAACCTGCAACGCCTGCGATGTCCCAAATGTCCCGATCCGAAAATCCTACCTGACGCAAAGCATCGCGATCTTTCTCGGTTATCTTGGCACTGGCCACTGTCATCATTTCAGCGAATTCGAGCATTGCAGATTGGCGCGCATCCAAAGGTGCAACACGCCAATTCATCACAAGCATTTCACCCAATTGCGGATTGCCAGACAACGACCGGACAGCTGCGCCATGTGCCGTGAGACAGTAGTAGCACTTGTTAATCGATGACACCGCAACTGCGATCATCTCGCGCTCAAGCTTGGAAAGGCCAGATTCGCTGAACATCAGGTCGTTATAAAGCGCCGTGAAGGTATTCAGCTTCTCAATATCAAATGCGTAGGCCTGCAAGACGTTGGGTATCATGCCCAATTTCTCGGTGCAGATGTCAAAATACTTTTGAGTATCTGCTGGCAGCGGGTCGACCATTGGCAGGTCGAGTGCGGTTGGTTCTTTGGTCACGCGGTGGCATCCTCTTTGATACGATAGTGATACTGTCCCACAACCTGCATCCCGAGGGAAGTATAGAGCGCATTTGCCCCAACATTGGCCCGCGTGGTGACAAGGGTCATGTAATCAGCCCCCTGTGATTTCGCCCAAAAGGCGGCGGCTTGGGTCATGTGGCGGGCCAACCCCAAACGACGTCCAGTTACCAAAATTTCAAGGGCATGGATCATCGCGCAGCCATGCGCAAAACCGACGTAGGCGGTGCCAAGGGGCGTGTCATTCTTGCGACCGAGGATGGTTGTTTTTGGATGCGGCGCACGGTCCATAACGGCAATACGACCTGCGCCAATGCCACCCGCGCCCCAAATGTCTTTTTGGGTTTCAAGCGGTGGCCACACTTCGAAACAGGTCACTGGCGGCGGGCGTTGGGTGGCAATCAGATCAATAGGCGCTGCGTACAGGTTCACTGGGTCTTTGATGATATAGTCCAAATTGGCCAAGTTAGTGTCTAATTCAGTGTCCGTTTCGCGGATCTGAAATAGCAATGGTTGGCCCAAATCTGCCATCGCAGCCTCTGCTTGTGGAATGTCATCCGCTGTCACAACCCCCTGCGCAGTTGCCGCGCTGACGCGGCTGCCTCCGCTTCCACCTTCGCGGATCACCCAAGGTCCGACGACACGTTGCGAGGCTGCGGGCCACGTCGCGTCGATGACCGCGTAGAGGGTTTGGGCGTTGGGTAGGTTCATGCAAAAATATCCGCAAGTTCGGCCATAGCAGAGTCTAATTCAGCAGCATTGGACCCGCGAATGACAAGGTTTGACCCGTACACACCATCCTTTTGAAACGGGTACGACCCAACTGAAAGATCAGCATACCGTTCCGCAAAGGCACCTAGCGGCCCTGCAATGTCCCCCTCTCCGCGTACAACGCGCAGCGAGCGCGACAAAAGCGGCGCACCGCCGGTCAGTGTTGGTATCACGGAAGCAACCATCGCCTGAAAGACCGACGGCACGCCCGCCATCACATGCACGTTCCCTAGTTTGAAACCAGGTGCGGTGCTGACGGGATTGTCGATCAATGTGGCATCGTCTGGAATGCGGGCCATGCGCAGACGCGCTTTGTTCAGCTCTTGGCCAGAACGATCGTAATGTGCCCGCAGCAATGCACGGGCATCGTTGCGGACATCGATGTGGTTATCAAAGGCAGCGGCGATACAGTCTGCTGTAATATCATCGTGTGTTGGGCCAATGCCACCGCTGGTAAAGACATAGTCATACGCGGCTGACAGTGCTTTGACCGCTGCAATGATCGCGTCGCGGTTATCTGACACTGTGCGCCCTTCGACAAGGTCGATACCCGCCTCGGTCAGTTGTCCAGCAAGGTAGTGCGTATTGCCATCACGGGTCCGGCCCGACAGGATTTCGTCACCAATGACAAGCATGGCGGCAGTTGGGTTTGACATAGGCTTCTCCGATACGTTTCAATTCGTTATAGACCAGCGCATGCGCTTTGCCACACCTCTGATCCCCGCGCGGCTGATCCGCCGCTATAAACGCTTTCTTGCTGACGTTCGTTTGGGCGATGGCAGAGAGGTTACAGCCCATTGCGCGAACCCCGGTTCGATGATGGGGCTGGCCGATGAAGGGATGTTGGTCTGGCTAGAGCCGAACGATGATCCCAAGAAAAAGCTAAAATTCGGTTGGCGGCTGATTGATCATGAGAACGGACATTTCACAGGTGTGGATACATCTGTGCCAAACCGCGCATTGCGGGCCGCGTTTGAGGCACATGCAGTGCCAGGATTTGACTATGAGACCGTTCGACCAGAGGTGAAATACGGCGAGAACAGCCGCATTGATTTCCTGCTTCAAGGGCGCGGTCCTGACACCTACGTCGAAGTAAAAAGCGTGACCCTGTCGCGCGAACAGGGCCTCGCGGAATTCCCTGACAGCGTCACCGCGCGTGGTGCGAAACACTTGGCTGAGCTGTCTGCGATGGTGCAGGCGGGACACCGTGCGGTCATGCTGTATCTGGTCCAAAGAACTGATTGTGACCGGATGGCGCTGGCCCGCGATATCGACCCTAAGTACGCAGCAGCCTTTGATGCGGCAAAAGAGGCGGGGGTCGAAGTGATGGTGTTCGATTGCGCGATCACGCCTGACGGTGTTGACCTACGCAATTCGTTACCCTTCCTATCCGAAGCTGCGACGACTTAGCAATTATCTGCTCTCCGAAAGACTGTGATCACCACCCACTAGTTTTGGCGGGCAAGATCGCTTATGTCGCGGGCACGAGTTGTGAAGGATGAGAAACGTGCAAACCAATACTGGTCGCCTGACTAAAGATGGCATTCGGATTTACGAAGCTGGAGATTTCGCTGGCATGGCCGAAGCGGGCCGTCAGGCCGCGACGATCCTTGATGATATCGCAGCGCATGTTTTTACAGGCCAAACGACAGCCGAGATTGATCGCCTGATCACCGAGATGGTGGTCGCGGCTGGATCAACCTCGGCGACGATTGGCTACAAAGGCTATCAACACGCCAGTTGTATCTCTGTGAACCATGTTGTTTGTCACGGTATTCCGGCTGATAAGGTTCTTAAGGATGGTGACATTCTAAATATCGACGTGACTGTTATCGTTGATGGTTGGTTTGGTGACACATCGCGGATGTATGTCGCAGGCAAACCGAACCGCAAAGCCGAGCGGCTGCTGCAAGTAACGCATGACGCGCTGATGCGCGGGATCGAAGCCGCAAAGCCGGGCAATACATTTGGTGACATTGGCCACGCAATTCAGGCCTATGCCGAGGGTAACCGCATGTCTGTGGTGCGTGATTTCTGTGGTCACGGTTTGGGTCGTGTTTTCCACGCTGCACCGAACGTCCTGCACTACGGACGGCCAGGCACTGGTTCTGTTCTCGAAGAGGGTATGTTCTTTACGATTGAGCCGATGATCAATCTAGGCCGCGCTGAAACCAAGGTGCTCGCGGATGATTGGACAGCTGTGACACGTGACAAATCACTGTCAGCTCAGTTTGAACATTCGATTGGGATTACCGCTGATGGATGTGAGATTTTCACTTTGTCACCGAACGGTACATTCCATCCGACCTACAGCGTTTAGTCGCTAAAAACCTAGTCTAACCCGAGCGCTTTGGCGATTTGCGCCATCGCGCGGACAGGTTCGGCTTGCACGTCAATCAGATCACTGGTGTCGCCCACTGGGCGATATCCAAAGCACTTGATACCAGCGTTCAACGCGGATCTGCATCCGGTTGCGGTGTCGTCGATCATCACTGCTTCGGATTTATCAACGCCTGCAACAGCGCAAGCATGCAGCAGCATCGCGGGATCTGGTTTCGGGACGTAGTCGTGACCAGAATATATCCGCCCCTCAAGCCTGCCCCAAAGGTTGGTGGGCATTAGGGTCACCTCCATCTTCACCATTGGCCCGTTTGAGGCGACGGCAGTTGCGATGCCATTTGTTTCCAAGGCATCTAGCAAATCGAAAACGCCTGACAGCACGGGAACGCCAGCGCGCAAAGCGGTAAGGACCTCGGCATAGATGTCTTCGAGCCACGTGTCAGGCAGTTTCGCACCACGATTTCGCGCCTCTTCGCCCGCACCTTTCATTGTGCCACCGGCGAATAGGTGGTGCACCTCTTCTACAGGGATGGGCAGGCCGTACCTTGTTAGGTTAGCCGAGAGGGTGCGGTCGGTCACCGGCTCACTATCGACAAGAACGCCGTCGCAATCAAAGATGACGAGTTTGGGTTTCATACTGCCCTCATTAATGTGACCCACGTGTCGCCATAACGCCGCTGATCAAGCGCTTGGAAACCGGGTGGTGCAATCTGTGCTGTGTTTTCTTCCCAAACGACCAACGCGTTGGTTGCGATCCAGCCCGCTGATTTGGCAGAGCTTAAGGCCTTGGCGCCAATACCTTGTCCGTAAGGTGGATCAAGAAAGACCAAACCGCAGGGTGTCGGTGCATTAGGAAGGCGAGACACATCGACTGATAGCACTGCACAATCCGCACCGCGCCGCAGCTTTTTGATATTGGCGTCAATCAGTTTCAGGGCTGCTTTGCCGGAATCGACAAAGGTCACATGTGCAGCACCGCGCGATAGCGCCTCAAGCCCCAATGCGCCTGTGCCCGCACATAGATCAAGCACGCGCGCGTCTTGGATCGGGTTGCCGTAACGACCGCCCATCAGAACGTTGAATAGACTTTCGCGAACGCGGTCAGACGTCGGGCGCAAATGCGCTTCGACATCACCTTTGCCAACATCTGCTAGCGTAGTTGCCCGATGGGTTCCGCCGATGATCCTCACGCTTTCAACAGTGCCTTCATATCAGTTGCAGGGTCCGTGATCGCTGCTGGATCGGGGCTGCGTCCACCTTCGATCAGGCGCTTGCCGACCATGTAATTGCGTGGGTCGTTCATTGCATCCACAGCGATAAGTTGGCTATCTTTATAGTACCAATGCGATTGAACACCGTCCGCATCACCTTTGCGGACGTATACATCCGTGTAGCCGACGTTCAGTCCGGCGATCTGCAATTTGCAGCTATATTGATCGGACCAGAACCAAGGGTTCGGTGCGTACGTTAGATTTGCACCCATGATGTTTTTCGCAACAACCTCGGCCTGATCAATTGCATTGCCGACGCTTTCGATCCGAATGCGGGTGTCGTTGAATAGACATGATGCGCAGTCCCCCGCAGCCCAAATATGTGGATCAGACGTACGCCCGTTCAGGTCTGTCGCAATCCCATTATCAAGGATCACACCGGCGCTATCTGCCAGAATGCTAGCGGGCGTAATCCCCACACCAACAACCGCGAAATCAAGATCAAGGATGGTACCATCCGTCAACTTTGCCCCTGTGACATGTGTATCGCCAATCAAATGATCTAGGCCGACACCCTCGCGAATATCAACGCCGTTGGCTTGGTGCAGCTCGCGGAAATACGTTGATGTCTCGGGCGCTGCGACACGTTGCAAAATACGCTCGGACATCTCAACCAGTGTAACGTTCAGCCCCAGTTTCGACGCAACCGCTGCAGCCTCAAGCCCGATGTAGCCGCCACCGATGATGAGAACTTTTGCACCCGCTTTAAACCGCGGGGCCATTGTATCGGCATCGTTCAAATCGCGAACAGTAAAAACACCATCCAAAGCACCGCCAATTTTGGCAGGCAAAGTATTTGGGTGCGATCCTGTTGTGAAAACAAGGTCATCGTATTGCAGAACTTCTTCGGCCTCGAGGGTGACCGTTTTGGCCGCCGCATCAACGGACACAGCCCGTGTCGCCAAGCGCAGCGTGATATCTTGATCTTCGTAAAATTCCACTGGGCGCAGATACAGCCGTTCCTCGGCCATTTCGCCCAATAGGTATGCTTTGGACAATGGCGGGCGTTGGTAAGGCGGGACAGGCTCAGCGCCGATCAATGTAATCTGGCCGTCAAAACCTTCGCCGCGCAATTTCGCGACACAAGACGATCCGGCTTGTCCGGCCCCGATAACTACCACATGCGCCATTTTTGATCCTGTTTTGCTGGTCTGTCTGCACACAGACCCTATATGGGTGTAGCGAACAGACGCAATCCAAACAGGGACATCTCATATGACGATTTCGACAGGTACTGCACTTCCCGACGCTTCATTGCTCCGCATGGGCGAAAACGGCCCAGAGGCGGTATCGCTTTCTGACACGCTTAAGGATCGCAAAGTTGTAATCTTTGGACTGCCGGGTGCCTACACTGGTGTCTGCACAACGGCCCATGTCCCTAGCTTTATCCGTACAAAAGATCAGTTCGCTGCCAAAGGCGTGGACGAGATTATTTGTGTATCAGTCAACGACCCGTTTGTGATGAAGGCATGGGGCGAAGCGACTGGCGCTGCTGACGCCGGGATTTCAATGCTCGGCGATGCTGATGGTGCGTTCACCAAAGAGATTGGCATGGATTTCACAGCACCCCCTGCTGGCCTGCTTGGCCGTTCAAAGCGTTACGCAATGCTGGTCGACAACGGCGTCGTCACCGTGCTGAACGAAGAAGGCAGCCCGGGTGAATGTGAGATTTCTGCGGGCGAGACACTGCTCGACGCGATTTAAGCCACGCTATGTTTGGTCCCCGTTTTGAATGGGGGCCGGATCACCCAGCCATCTGATCCATCTTATTCGCCAGCTTTACATCCAGCAGGCTAAGCCCATCAACATCATGGGTGATCAGGGTCACATCGACAGTTTTGTAGACGTTCGACCACTCAGGATGATGGTTCCACTTTTCCGCCCAGATTGCGGATCGTGTCATGAATCCAAATGCATCAATGAAATTTCGAAATACAAACGTCTTTTGAATTGCATCGCAGCCAGCCTTCATCGCCCAACCATTCGCCAAGAGTGGGGCCAGTTTTTCGTCACGCTCGGCCTGTGTTAAAGCGTCGGTCATTGCTGTTCCTCTCGTGTGTCTTTGCGGAATGGTCCGTATTGCGTCAGGATCTCAATCTCGTTGTCGACTGCGTCGCGCTCGGCCTCAAGGTAGTTACCGACAGCGTCGCGGAAACCAGCATCACGGAACCAATGCAGGGAATGCGTGGCAACAGGCAGGTACCCGCGCGCTAATTTATGCTCGCCCTGCGCGCCCGCCTCAACCCGTGCCAAGCCATGCGCAATCGCAAAGTCGATGGCTTGGTAATAGCACAGCTCGAAATGCAGGCAGGCATGATGTTCTGTGCAGCCCCAGTACCGACCATAAAGTGTCTCGCGGCCAATCATATTCAATGCGCCAGCTACGGCCCGCCCGTCGCGCATGGCAAATACCAACAGAATGTCATCGCGCAGCGTCTCTTGGGCGTGATCAAAGAACGCACGAGTTAGATACGGGGTGCCCCATTTGCGGTTTCCGGTGTCTTGGTAGAATTGCCAGAATGCATCCCAATGTTCCGGTCGGATTTGATCGCCTGTAAACGTGACAATCTCGCCGCCAAAACCTTGGGCCTGTGCACGCTCGCGCTTGATGTTCTTGCGTTTGCGGCTTGATAGGCTGGCAAGGAAACCATCAAAATCTGTGTATGCGTCGTTGACCCAATGAAACTGCTGACCGATCCGCGGCAGCAGGCCCATCTCTTGGCCAGCAAGCGCCTCGGCTTCTGTGCAAAACGTAACGTGGAGAGACGACAGATCATTGTCGGATGCTATCTGTACCGCGCCTTGCATCAATGCTGACATGCCCGAAACTTCAAACCCTGGACGGGTTAGGAAACGTCTTCCCGTCGCAGGAGTGAATGGCACGGCCATCTGCAATTTTGGATAATACCGTCCGCCCGCGTTCTCAAACGCATGGGCCCAATTATGGTCAAAGATATATTCGCCTTGGCTGTGGCCCTTTGCGTAAACTGGGGCGACCGCGATAATCTCGCCGTTCTGTGCCGCCGTCAGGTAACGCGGCTGCCATCCTGTGCCTTGTCCAACTGATCCAGAATCCTCAAGCGCTTTGAGAAACCGATAAGTTGTAAATGGATCGTTCGGGCGGCCGTCAGCAGCCTCTGGGCCGGCGCAAGCATCCCATGCAATGGGATCAATCCCTGACAGATCAGGGTGTGCCGTAATTTCTATTGTGTCGGTCATATTAGGTGACTTGGGCGTGACGCACGAATGGTCAAGCCAGATAACCTTCGAAAGTTATTCCCTGCGCAACTTTGCGGGCTTCTGCTTCTGCTTTGGCGCTTGTGATTGTCCAACATAGAACGGATGCGCCTTGAGATTTCAGTTCGGCGACGCGGGCACTGTGCAGGTCTGCGGCTTCATGGCTGATGAATGATGCACCAACGCGGTCGTAGTCTGGAATTTCGCGCAACCGATCACAAACCGACGCTGGCAAAGGTGCCCAGCTTTTGGGGATATAGGCGGATGTCACAATCCCAAGTGCTATCCCTGATGCAGCGGCGCCAAAGGCTGCGACCGAATTTGGATTGAACGACATCACAGCGACTGGGCCGGTGTAATTTTCCAACGCTTTCGCTGCTGCGTGTTCAAGGGGGCCAACGTTTTTGCCCATCGCGCCGTCTTGGTCTTTAATCTCAACCAACAACGGAACCTGTCCCGCTATCTGCGCAAGCACCTCATCAAATGTCGGAACACCAGTCGGGCCACCTGTCAGGGTGATCTTTGCAAGCTCTGCTGCTGTCCGCTGGGCGACTGGCCCCGCTTCGCCTGTTAATCGTCCAAGGTGATAGTCGTGAAAGACCATCGCGACCCCGTCTTTGGATAGTTGCAGGTCGATTTCAATTCCATAGCCATGCTCAATCGCCGCTGCGATCGCCTCGGCCGAATTCTCGGGGCGACCATCGGTGACATCATGCAGACCGCGATGGGTCAATGGGACAGCAACAAAGGCGGGATCAAGCTTCATGAGATTTGGAATGTACCTTCGATCTCGACAGCCACGCCAAATGGCAGGCTTGCGGCACTGACGGCGGCGCGTGCATGGCGACCTTTGTCGTCGAATACTGCGACCATCAGGTCAGACGCACCGTTGATAACCTTTGGTTGGTCGCCAAAGTCAGGCGTGGAATTCACAAATCCACCAAGCTTTACCACGCGGGTGACGCGATCTAGGTCGCCGCCGCATGCAGCCTTTAATTGGCTCAGCAGTGCAATTCCACACAGCTTGGCCGCTGCAGCACCCTCATCAACGCTGGTATCTTCACCAAGTTTCCCAACCACAAACCCATCCGCGTTCATAGAAACTTGGCCGGAAATATAAACCATATCACCAACAACGACGTAGGGCACATAGTTGCCAGCCGCAGCCGCAGCTTCTGGTAGTGTGATACCGAGTTCGGCAAGTTTAGCATCGATAGCGGATGTCATGGCAATCTCCTGAAAGGTGTTCTTTCAGACGCTAACCCTGACACCCGTCTCATGCAATCATGACTCGCGGAAAGCTTTCGCAAAGTAATCTGCCAATGGCTTAATCAGATAATCCATCGGGCTACGATCTGCAGTTCGTACAAATGCCTCAACCGGCATGCCAGGAATCAAGGTCATGTCTATGGGCAGCTTTTCGATCTCACCATTCGAGAGGCGCAATTCGACACGGTAGAATGATTGACCTGACGTTTCGTTCTGAAATGCATCCGCTGAAATCAGGGTGACTTTGCCCAACAGTTCAGGTGTGCGGCGCTGGTCAAAGGCAGAGAACCGCAAAGTGGCTTCTTGGCCGAGGTGAATTTGATCAACATCTGTAAGCTGAACTTGGGCCGCAATAACCAATGGGCGATCTTGTGGGATCAAGAACATCACCGGATCTGCCGCACGAATAACCGATCGCGGTGCGTAGACGGTCAATCCATATACAATGCCCGAAACAGGCGCCCGAATATCAAGGCGATCCAGCTGTGTCGTCAATGTGCGACGACGCTCAGTTAGCTCAAGCTCATTGTACTGAATGTCGCGCAGGCGCGTAATCGAATCTTCGCGGCGGGTCGTTTCAAGGCCCAGCATCTCAATCTCGATTTCGGTGATTTGTTCGGCGGCTTGGGCTGCTGACGCTGACAGCTCACCGACCTGACCAAGCAGATTTGCTTCTTCACGGCGAAGGCCAAGAACACGGCTTGCCTGCGCAAGGCCGCGATCAAGTAGTGTCTGCTGGTCAGCGAGTTCTTCGCCAATAAGTCCGCGTTGGGTAACAAGTGCCGCCTGCTGCGCGTCGATCCCGCCAATCTGGCTTTGGATCTGGGCGCGGCGCTGGGTCAATTGTTCCTGCGCACGCAGCATTGATTCAACGCGTGCTTCAAACAGGCGTGTTTGACCCGCAATTAATTCAATAGCGCCTACGTTTGCCGGATCAGTCAAAACGTCAGAAAAAGTTATGTCATTCGTGCCATCGCGTTCCGCCTCAAGCCGTGCGCGACGGGCCAGAATTTCGAAAAGCTGACCCTCAACAATGGCCAACTCTGAAAGCAGCTCATCAGGGTCAAGCTTAATCAGAATGTCACCTTCGGCAACCAGCTGACCCTCTTCGACGATAATCGCATCAACGACACCGCCATCAGGGTGCTGGATGACCTGACGATTGCGGTCAACTTCGATTTGGCCTGACGCGATAACTGCACCAGTGATTTGCGCCATAATGGACCACGTGCCAAAGCCACCAACAAGAACAAGAAGCGCAATAAGGCCAAGTGTCATCGGGCCGCGTGTGGACCAACGTTTTTTAGGTGATTGATCGGTCATGATACGCCTCCTTTGCCGCCTTGTTTGATCTGGTCAGCATTCTTGACCATCTCTTGGAGAACTTGATCCTTTGGGCCAAACGCCCGACGCGTGCCGTTTTCAACGACAAGCAAAAGATCGCATTCCTGAATGGCAGCGGGACGGTGTGCCATGATGAATACGCATTTCCCTTCGGCTTTGCTCGACCGGATTGCGTTGTTCAGCGCGGTAGAGCCATCATTGTCGAGGTTCGAATTAGGCTCGTCCAAGACAAGGATAACGGGGTCCCCGTACATTGCGCGGGCAAGGCCGATCCGTTGGATCTGTCCGCCAGAAAGCCGTCCACCGCTTGCTGTGACGCGGGTGTCGTATCCGTCAGGCAGCTTAAGGATCATCTCATGTGCGTCGGCCTTTTTGGATGCCGCAACAACAGCTGCATCATCTGGGGTCATGGACATGCGGGCGATGTTGTCTTTGATCGTACCCTCGAACAGATGGACGCGCTGAGGGAGGTAGCCAATGTGCTGACCCAAAACGTCAGGATCATACTGATCAAGTGCCGCCCCATCTAGCCGGATTTTTCCACCCGCTGGACGCCAAACACCAGTCAACGCCCGCGCAAGTGTTGTCTTGCCAGCGCCGGATGTACCGATCACGCCAACAGCCTGACCCGGTTCCACAGCGAACGACAGCATGCGCAAAGCAGCAGTCTGCTCGCCAGGTGGGATGACGGTCAATTGGTCGGCCACAATGCGGGCCTTTGGGGTAGGTAAGTTCGTGCGCGGTGTTTCAGTTGGGACGTTGCCCAAAAGCACGGCAAGATTACCCCAACCCTCGCGGCCACGTTGGAACACCGCCCATTGGCCGACGATCATTTCGATGGGGGCAAGGGCACGACCTAGCAGGATCGAACCCGCGATCATCGCACCCGGTGTCAATTCATTTTGCAAAACTAGATATGCGCCAAGGCCAAGCATCGCGGATTGCAGGAAAAGGCGGAATGCCTTGGTCAGTGCGCTGAATGTGCCAGCGGCATCCGCAGCACCAATCGTCGCGTCGAGAGATGCGCCGCGTAGAACCTGCCAGCGGCTAAACGCTGCATCGCGCATTCCGAGCGAATGAACCATTTCTGATTCAGAGCGGATTTGTGCGCCCATCGTCTCGGATTGGAAAGTTGCGGCATTTGCAGCCGCCAAAGGTTTGCGCGTCGAAAGTTGGTTTAGGATTGCGATAAAGATCAACAACGCTCCGCCAACAAGGCCCAGAAGTCCCATCATCGGATGGAAGATGAAGATGCCGAGGAAAAACAGCGGCGTCCAAGGCAGGTCAAAAAGTGCCATCAAAGGGGGGGACGTGATCAAGCGCTGCACGGATTCTAAATCGCGAAGGCCCGTAGCAGCTTCTTTCACCGCGCGGTTCACAGTGGTGGCTTTGAGAACAGCAGCAAAGACGCGGCGGTCCATTGTTGCCTGAAAGCGTGCGCCAACACGGCCCATTATACGACCACGGACATAGTCCAAAATGCCCATCATGCCGTAAAGGAATCCAACGAGGACTGAGAGTGCGACTAGCGTCTCGAGGCTTCGTGAACCGAGAACGCGATCATATACGTTCAGCATATAAAGGGGACCGGTTAGCATCAGCATGTTCACGAAGAAACTAAAGATCGCGACCATCCAATAAAGGCTGCGGCTTTCGCGCCGTGCCTCAATCAATTCTGCTCTGCCGTTTGCCTGTTGTTCGTCAGCCATGTGCGTTTTTCCGCCCTTTGTCTGGAGACTGCCTGTCATTTTCTGCCAAAATAGGCAAAAAGCCTCGTATTCGTCACTGTATATTTGCTGTGAACGTTAATTATGTGGCATTTGTCACATCTGTTAGGGCATTTGTAAGGCCAGTGCCCAAGGAATCGATTGAGATATTTTTTAATATGCTGCGCATTTTACCACTTACTTTGCTACTCGTAACCGCTGGCTGCTCGGTTGCCACTGTAGGCCAGACGGTGCACGACCCTTATGAAGGGGCTAACCGCCAAGTACATACGTTCAATAAGAATGTGAATGCCGCGCTGTCAGGTGATGACGACGGTGAAGACCGCGGGCCATTGCTGCATCCCGATCTTAGCGCCCTTGTTATCAACTTTTCGGATAATGCAGGTGGGCCGGGTATGGTCTTGAATGGCCTGCTGCAGGGCAACATCAAAAGTGCCAGCACAAACGCATTTCGATTTGTTTTGAATACCTTGGTTGGTATCGGCGGCATCTTTGATCCGGCTGATGCAATTGGCCTAGAAGAGATTGAAACAGACTTTGGCCATACGATGGCCGTTTGGGGCATACCGGAAGGTGCCTACCTCGAGTTGCCCTTACTTGGCCCTTCGTCAGAGCGAGGCATAACAGGACGCGTCGTTGATATGTTTATTGATCCGCTGGGTCACTATGGCACCGATACGCAGAATACTGCGGCGACGGTGGCGGGTATTGGCGCACGGGTACTTAAGCGCGATCAATACGGTGCAGCAATTGATAGTGTGTTGAACGAAAGTGCAGACAGCTACGTGCAAACGCGGCTGATCTATTTGCAGAACCGCAGATTTGATCTTGGCCTTGAGGCCGCAGAAGAAGTCGATCCATACGCCGATCTATACGGAGAATAAGATGATGAACCGCCGCCAAATGATAGCTGCAACGACAAGCGCAATGATCTTGCCTCAGACCGTTCACGCGCTTTCTGTGGATGCTTCCCAGCAATTGGTTAGCGGCCTAGTCGCCGAGGTGAACGCCGTCATTGCGTCAGGCCAGTCCGAAGCTGCTATGATCAACGAATTTGCCCGCATCTTTGATGTCTACTCTGACGTGCCGACGATTGCCCGCTACTGCCTTGGTGTCGATGCGCGCAGTGCTTCGCCCGCTGAAATGCAAGCCTACACTGTTGCGTTCCGCAGCTATATTGCACGCAAATATGGTCGCCGGTTCCATGAATTCATTGGCGGTGAAATTACCGTACAAGGCGCTGTACCTGTAAAAAGCTGGATCGAAGTTGAGACGGCAGTTCTTTTGCGTGGCCGTTCGCCGTTGCAGATGGATTTTCACGTCTCTGATCGTTCAGGCAGCCACAAGTTCTTCAATTTCATCATCGAAGGCGTGAACATGTTGCTGACCGAGCGTGCCGAAATCGGCGCTTTGCTGGATCGTCAGGGCCGCGATATGAACGCACTTATTGCACAGATCGGAAGCTAACGATGAAACTTGCTCTCGCATTCCTGCTTGCTCCGTCTCTTGCATTCGCAACGCCATACGATGGCACGTTCAAGCAAACTGCAAACTCTGATTGCGGTTTGATTGGCGTCGATGGTGGATCATTGAAGATCGAAGACGGCATATTCTATGGCGTTGAGGTCGAATGCCGTATGACACGTCCGGTCGACGTGATCAGCATGGATGCCACGCTTTATACAATGCAATGCTCTGGAGAAGATCAGGTTTGGACTGAACGCGCGATGCTGATGGACGCGGCCGAAGACGACGGGATCATTATGGTTTGGAACGGTTATGCCTTTGCGTATAACCGCTGCGATCCCAATTGATCCTAGTTTCCGGCTCCACCTAGAATACCTTCAAGAACATTGCGAATAGCGTCGCTACCGGTCTCACCAGTTGGTCCTTCAATCTGAGAACCACCACCCTGCGGGACTTGCATCGGTAAGATCGTTGGTGGGCGACCAGCAAGCACTCGGGTCATTGTCTCGCGCCAGATATCAGCCGGAAGGCCGCCACCGGTAACACCAGACAGCGGGCGATTGTCGTCGTAGCCCATCCAAATGCCAGTGACGTAATCGCCAGTGAATGCAATGAACCATGCATCGCGGGCCGCTTGGGTTGTGCCCGATTTTCCAGCAATGTCCCAGCCATCAATCTTGGCCCTGCCGCCTGTGCCCGTTTCAATGACTTTGGTCATCATCCACGTCAGTTCGCGGGCTGCATGTTCACGGATCACACGCTCACCGATACCACCTGCTTGGGTCATCAATGGTTCTGCGTCACCTTGCAGGCGCAGTTCGACCAATCCATAAGGTGCAACCGACGACCCACCGTTCAGGATGCCAGCATAGGCTCCGGTCATTTCAATTAATGTGCTTTCAGAAACGCCAAGCGCCAGAGCGGGTCCACTTGCAAGGTCGCTTTCGATGCCAAAACCATTTGCGACGGTGCGCACAACTTCGCGGCCAACGTCTTCGGACAAGATAACGGCGGGTAAATTGCGGCTTTCGGCCAAAGCCTGTGTTAGCGTGACGGGCCCCTTGAATTTCCGGTCGTAGTTTTGTGGGCACCATTCGCCAGAGCCTACGATGTTCCAACAGGTTTCCCGATCATCAATGATGTCGAGCGGAGAGAAGTCGAGTTCAAGCGCTGCGGCATAGATAAAGGGTTTGAACGATGATCCAGTCTGACGTCGCGCCTGTGTTGCGCGATTGAACGCACCCGAGACTGTTGGATTGCGCCCACCGACCATTGCACGAACTGCACCATCTGCAGACATAACGACGATTGCGGCTTCAGCTTCGGACCCTTCACGCACCTTGTTCTCAAAGATCCAAGCAAGTGCATCTTCGGCGCTTGATTGGATGCGCTGGTCAAGGGTGGTGCGAATTTCCACGTCTTCTGTCGTGTCGCGGGTAAAGAATTCTGGGCCAGACGCCATCACCCAATCGGCAAAATACCCGCCTGCGCGGCGTTCTGCGGCACCCGAAAGGCCTGCAGGATTTTCACGTGCTTCGTTCGCGGCTGAGGCAGACAGTCGGCCCTGTGCCTCCATCAAGCCAAGCACGATATTTGCGCGCCCTTGTGCCGCTTCTAAATTCCGTGTCGGTGCAAAGCTTGAGGGGGCAGGTAGCAGACCAGACAGCATCGCCGCCTCAGCCGGTGTAACCTGTGCAGCTGATTTGCCGAAATAACGTTGTGATGCGGCCTCAAACCCGCGCGATCCACCACCAAGATATGCGCGGTTAAGGTAGATCGTCAGGATTTCGTCTTTGGTATAGGCGGCCTCCATTCCCATCGCAAAGACAGCCTCTTTGACTTTGCGCCAAAGTGTCGTGCGGCGGCAGTCTTCTTCGTAGGCCCGTTCGCTGTCCCACTGGGATGGATCGTAAGGCACGCCAAGGCACAAAAGCTTGCCGACCTGCTGTGTAATCGTTGAACCACCATTCCCCGACAAAGGGCCGCGTCCGGCGCGCAGGTTGATACGCACCGCAGAGGCGATACCACGTGGGGAAATGCCAAGATGTCGATAGAAACGTTTGTCCTCGGATGCGACGACGGCGTTGACGATATGGGGGCTGACTGTGTCGGTTGTGATCATGCCGCCAAATTGGTCGCCGCGCCATGCAAAGACGTCACCACGGTAATCGGCCAATGTGACCGACCCACGCGCGCGGCCATCAATTACATCTTCGATTGGTGGCATTTGGGACGCAAAGTAGTAGACGCCAACGCCAAGAATAATCGCCATGACAGACGTCAGCCGCCAAGTCAGACGCCAAATCAATTTAAAGAAGCCGCCAATCACAGCGAACAGCCATGCAATCGGTCCACGTTTTTTGCGCGTAGCCGTAGTTTTGCGGCGGGCAGTGCGTTTTGTCGCTGCCTTTTTCTTTGGGGCTGCTTCTGCACGACTATAGCGCCGTTCGGCCACCAAAGGTGACTTCTTTTTGTCATTACCGCTCATGTACCACTCAATTATCTTTTGGTGTTATTGGGCCGACCTTATCGCGGCTTTTCGGAATTGTAGAGGACGTTGATTCGTTAATGAACCCTTTATGCGCTGCCTAATTTTCAGGCGAAGATGGTAATTTGTGCAAAAATTGTGCAAAAAGACAAGTTTCGGGGCTTAGATTTCCCGCCATTTCCTTGTTCAGCGCGCCCTGACACGTCCTTCTGTGCGCAGAGGCTCAGCTTTGGGTCGACCAAGCAGATATGCAAAGGGAAGAACGTGAAACTCATTATCGCAACAATCAAACCGTTCAAACTGGAGGAGGTTCGCGAAGCGCTGACCACCATCGGCGTGCGCGGCATGATGGTGTCAGAAATTAAAGGCTTCGGTTCACAGTCGGGCCACACAGAAATTTACCGTGGCGCGGAATACGCAGTGAATTTTGTCCCAAAGGTAAAGCTCGAGATCGTCGTACCAGCGTCGATGGCCGATCAGGTTGTTTCGACAATCGCGGAGACAGCCAAGACTGACAAAATCGGTGACGGCAAGATTTTTGTACTCGATGTGGAAAGCGCTCTGCGCGTCCGTACCGGTGAAACCAACGACGACGCGCTTTAAGACGCAAGAGGGACAAGACTAATGAAACTGACGAAAACACTTCTTGTTGGTACCGCGCTTTCAGCGCTGCCGACATTCGCCTTGGCGCAAGATGCTGCGCCTACCTTTGATGAAATCGGCCCGTACATCATGACAACTCTGTTGTTCCTTGTGGCAGGCTTTCTGGTGTTCTTCATGGCCGCCGGATTTGCGATGCTCGAGGCAGGCCTCGTGCGATCTAAGAACGTTGCAATGCAGCTGACAAAGAACATCGCACTGTTTGGTATCGCGTCCATCGCATATTGGGCAATCGGATTTAACCTGATGTATCCAGGTGATGCATGGTCAGTCGCAGGCTGGTTGGGCCCATTCTTTGCCGTCACAACGCTTGAGCCTGTTGGCCTAGCCGCTGCTGATGCGTCACTCGATTACGCATCTGTTGCATCTGACTTCTTCTTTCAGTTGATGTTTGTGGCCGCGACAGCCTCAATCGTTTCTGGCGCTTTGGCTGAGCGGATCAAACTTTGGCCATTCCTCGCATTCTGCGCGATCCTGACTGGTGTTCTTTACCCGATCTCAGGTTCTTGGCAGTGGGGCGGCGGTTGGTTGTCCGAGCTGGGCTTCTCTGACTTCGCTGGTTCAACTGTTGTTCACTCTGTTGGTGGCTGGGCTGCTTTGGCTGGCGCGATCGTACTGGGTCCACGTTTGGGCAAGTATAAGGATGGCCGCACTGTTCCAATGCCGGGTTCAAACCTTGCACTGGCGACACTGGGTATGTTCATCCTGTGGCTTGGTTGGTTCGGCTTTAACGGTGGTTCACAGCTTGCTGCGGGTACTGTTGGCGACATCACAGACATTGGCCGCATCTTTGCGAACACAAACATGGCAGCAGCAGCTGGTGCAGTAACTGCACTGATCGCCACACAACTGATGTACAAAAAGGCTGACCTGACGATGGTTCTGAACGGCGCACTTGCCGGTCTGGTCTCAATCACAGCCGAACCTCTTGCACCAAGCCTTTTGGGTAGCCTTTTGACAGGTGCTGTTGGTGGTGTGATCGTTGTTGTGACTGTGCCACTTCTTGACAAGTTCAAGATCGACGATGTCGTTGGTGCGATCCCTGTTCACCTCTTTGCAGGTATCTGGGGCACGCTGGCAGTTGGTTTCTACACAGGTAACTTTGGTGCACAAATCACTGGTATCCTCGCTTACGGTGTCTTCACCTTTGTTGCGAGCCTCGTGATCTGGTTCATCTTCAAGGCAGTGTGGGGCATCCGCGTCAGCGAAGAAGCCGAGATCAACGGTCTTGATATGTCCGAGCTGGGTATGGAGGCTTACCCTGAGTTCTCAAAGGGCTAATACGCCTTAACTAAGCTAGACAATTGAAGGGCCTGACGCGTGCGTCGGGCCCTTCTTCGTGGCGCAAGATATGCCTAACCCTTGCTGGCGTGTCGCAAGAAACTCCTGCCATGTAGCGCAATGTGGATGAAATATCCTAAAATCACCCCCAAATACCGCAATTTCAGGGAATTGATTTCTATCGATTTCGGTGAATATCTCGCGAACCTATGATTCCTTCCTCTTCCTGCCGGAGTGACCAACATGATCCAGACACCATATCTCTTGTTTCTTGGCGATGCGCCTGACCAACTTGCTGCGAAAGTGGCCCAAGGCATCAAAGACTGGCGCCCCGAAAACGCTGTCGGCCAATTCCGCATGGAAGGCTGTGGCGCTGACGTAGGCATCAAAGACCTGACACTTGCCGAAGCCAAAGAAGCCGGTGCGAAAACGCTGGTCATCGGCGTCGCAAACCGCGGTGGCGTTATCTCTGACGCGTGGAAAGCTATCTTGGTCGAAGCGTTGACTATGGGCTTTGACATCGCGTCTGGCTTGCACAACTTGCTGCGCGACGAAGACGAGCTGATGGCTGCGGCACGCGTTAACGGTCAAACATTGTTTGATGTGCGTATCCCGTCAGTTGCATACCCAATCGCCAATGGTGTTAAGCGTACTGGTAAGCGCGTTTTGGCAGTGGGCACTGATTGTTCCGCTGGCAAAATGTACACAGCACTTTGCATGGACACCGAGATGCGCAAGCGCGGTATGAAATCAACATTCCGTCCAACCGGTCAGACAGGTATCCTGATCACTGGTGGCGGTGTGCCACTAGATGCCGTGATCGCGGACTTTATGGCCGGCGCCGTTGAATACCTGACACCTAACAATGATGCGGATCACTGGGATCACATCGAAGGTCAGGGCAGCCTGTTCCATGCGTCATACTCAGGTGTGACAATGGCGCTAATCCACGGTGGTCAGCCTGACGCGCTTGTTCTCGCACACGAGCCGACACGCACACACATGCGCGGTTTGCCAACCTACACGTTGCCAACTCTCGAAGAGTTGCGGGATCTGTCATTGCAGATTGCGCGCGTCGTGAACCCAGCATGTCAGGTGATCGGTATTTCTGTGAACACACAGAACATGGCAGAGGACGAAGCCAAAGCATATTTGGCCGAAGTTGAGACCCGCATGGGTCTGCCAACAACCGATCCTTTCCGCTTTGGCGCAGAGCGTCTGGTGGATGCTCTCGAAGCTCTTTAAGAAAAGCATCTCTGCCGGAGACGTTGGCATGTGCTTTGCACATCTTATGTCTCCGGTGGTGGAATGAACGAACAAAAGTTGAGATCAGCATGCAAATTGAAGTGACGCACGACGTATTCAAGCTGGCGCAGGTCTTTACGATCTCCCGCGGTTCGCGGACCGAGGCCAAAGTGCTGACAGTGAAAGTCAGCAAAGACGGCGCGGTAGGTTACGGCGAATGCGTCCCATACGCCCGCTATGACGAGACGCTTGAAAGCGTTGCTGCTGAGATAGCAGAACTGCCTGCCAATCTGACACGCGCAACATTGCAAGATTTGTTGCCAGCAGGTGCTGCGCGCAATGCAGTTGATTGTGCGTTGTGGGACCTTGAGGCAAAGCAAGCAGGCAAACGTGTTTGGGATCTACTGGGTGTTTCCGCGCCAAAGCCGGAAATCACCGCTTATACGTTGTCGCTGGCCGCACCTGAAAAGATGCAAGAGCAGGCCGCGATCAATGCGCATCGCCCTCTGTTGAAGATTAAGCTGGGCACACCTGACGACATGGCCCGTCTTGAGGCGGTTCGCGCTGGTGCGCCAGTGTCGCGGATCATTGTTGATGCAAACGAGGGCTGGACCGCTGAGGTATACGCAGAGCTTGCGCCGCATTTGTTGCGCCTTGGTGTACAGATGGTCGAACAACCACTTCCTGCAGGCGAAGACGATATGTTGGCTGAGATTGAACGCCCGCTGCCTGTTTGCGCAGACGAAGCCTGCCACGACCGGACGTCGCTGCCCGCGCTTAAGGGCAAGTACGACATGATTAACATCAAGCTTGATAAGACTGGCGGCCTAACCGAAGCGCTCGCTCTTAAAGAAGCGGGCATCTCTGCGGGCTATGATGTGATGGTCGGCTGCATGGTCGGATCATCGCTTGCGATGGCGCCAGCCACGATTCTTGCGCAGGGTGTGGCATTCACCGACCTTGACGGCCCGCTACTTCTGGCCGAAGACCGTGAACAACCTTTGAAATTTGATGACGCGGGGGTGCATGCACCTACCGCAAGACTATGGGGCTAAGATAATGCGGACTGTATACTTAAACGGCGACTACCTTCCCGAGAACGAAGCGCAAGTTTCGATCTTTGATCGTGGCTTCTTGATGGGCGATGGCATCTACGAAGTGACGTCTGTTCTGGACGGCAAACTGATCGATTTTGCGGGGCACGCTGTGCGGCTCCAACGCTCAATGTCTGAACTGGACATGCAAAGCCCGATTGAGATGGATGACCTGCTTGAGGTTCATCGCGAGTTGGTCCGCCTGAACGGCATCGACGAAGGTATGATCTATTTGCAGATCACACGCGGCGCGCCTGCGGACCGCGACTTTGTCTACCCTGATCCAAAGACAACCAAGCCTACAGTTGTTTTGTTCACACAAAACAAGCCGGGCCTTGCGAACAGCCCACAAGCCAAGACTGGTATGAAAGTAATTTCTGTCGAAGATCAGCGCTGGGCGCGCCGCGACATTAAAACCGTTCAGCTGCTTTACCCTTCGATGGCCAAGATGGCTGCCAAGGCTGCAGGCAAAGACGATGCATGGATGGTCGAAGACGGTGCGGTGACCGAAGGGTCTTCAAACAATGCCTATATCGTCAAAGGCAACACAATCATCACGCGCCACTTGGGCAACGAGATTTTGCACGGGATCACACGCGCCGCAGTGCTGCGGTTCGCCGTAGAAGCACAAATGACTGTGGAAGAGCGCAGCTTTACCATCGCAGAAGCACAAGAAGCAGATGAGGCGTTCATCACCTCGGCGTCGACGTTTGTGATGCCAGTGGTCGAGATCGATGATGTTGCTATCGGTACCGGAAAGCCGGGCGATGTTGTTGCGCGTCTGCGCGAGATCTATTTGGATGAGATGCGCAAAGCTGCGATCTGACCAAAAGACTGCTCCAAAGTAAAAAGGGCCGTGCAGATCATGCGCGGCCCTTCGTCGTTCTAAGGTATGAAACGTCTTAGAGGTCAGCATCCGTCAGGATGATATCTGCCAAGTTCACATCGGCAACATCAACACCTTCGAGAACGAAGACTTCTGATGTGCCAAAGCTCACGATTGTGTCTTCACCATCTTCGGATGCTGCCTTGCTAAACGCAGGCGGGATCGCAAGCTCATTGGCTTCATACAACACTTCGAGGGCTTCATTTGCAGGATCAAAGTCGGTCACAATGATCGGATCGCTTGTGACGTCCCGCAGAACATTCACAAAGCCGTCTGTGCCTGTGCCACCAGTGAACGTGTCACCATTGTCGCCAACCAAAACGTCGTTGTTTGCGCCACCGTCTGCCGTATCTGGTGTGTCCGTGGTAATGTCGTCGAGTGCGATCAGATCGCTACCAAAGCCGCCAAAGATTGCGTCAGTGCCTTCGTTTCCAGCAAGGACATCAGCGCCAAGGTTGCCAAAGATCACGTCATCGCCACCGCCACCAACAACGATGTCATCACCGATGCCTGCGTTGATGCGTAAATCTTGATCTTCTGGGCTGGACGCAACTGGGTCACTTTGGGTGATTGTATCATCACCTGCACCGCCAAACACAGCATCCTGTCCGTCGTCGGCAACAAGAACGTCGTCCTCGTCAGTGCCAAACAATGCATCGTCGAATGCGCCGCCGGTCGCGGAAGAACCTGATGCACCAGCGGTTCCATTGCCCATCATCTCGAATGCGCCCTCAGGCACTTCGGTCAGACCGCTAAGGACCGCAACAACATCACCATCCAACAAGATGTTCGTGTCTTCGCCGTTTTCAGCAAGTGCTGATGTGATCTGATCCATCTCGGCAGGGGTTGAGTTTGCAAGGCGAATGATCAGGTTTTCACCTTCCTCAAAATCAGTAATGACAGCAGGGGCAGCGTCGCCGCTTACATAGACGTCAAATACATCTGAGCCTTCGCCGCCTGACATGACGTCGCCATCATCGCCGCGCAGAACGTCGTTACCAAATCCGCCAAAGAGAGTGTCGGCCGTGCCTTGATCGTATCCAGCATCACGACCGCTAAGAATGTCGTTGCCCGTGTCACCGTACAAAGTGTTCGCGCCAAGGACATCGATGATTTTGTCCGCACCTGCACCGCCACGAATAAGGTCATCACCACCAGCAAGTTGTCCCGTTGGGCCATCTTCTAGTTCTGAAAACGCATCAGAGTTGGATGATACATCGTCGCCGCGGCCCAAGAAGATGCGATCGTCGCCTTCTTGACCGGTTACCGTGTCATCACCGTCGCCTGCAAAAATGTTATCGTTGCCCTCACCGCCAATGATGAAATCATCGCCACCAAGGCCCCGCATAACGTCATTTCCATCTGTGCCGAGAGCGGTGTCGCCGTCTTCGGTGAAATTAAGGATGTTGTTTACTGGGGTCACGCCCTCGTCGGGTGTTTCGCCTTCGTCCCCGTCACCGGCCGTGCCGCTATTTTCAGTGGCTTCGCCGTCATCCAAAAACAGAAAGCCCAAACCAGCAATTAATAAAAGTGGTAACAATAGTTCCATGTCAAATCTCCGATGCCCATAAAATAAAATGTAGGGCTCGGCATGAACAAATACACACGCCAAAGGCCCCCAACCCACATCCAAGAAATGTGGTGGTGCAGGGATTGTCAAGAAATAGCAGCGTCTTAGATGAATATCAGGTGAATAAACCCAGACGGCTGCCCTATTGGTACGCCCCTGGAAACAATAAGGCCTTAATCAGCGGAATGTGTCTTTGAAAATTCCGTTTTAGCCACTTCTGAAGCGTCAGTTTGGTGCTGCGCTTTCCAATCTGAGAATGGCATGCCGTAGAAAGATTCGCGGGCTGCGTCTTTTGACATCTCTATTCCCCTCTCATTGGCTGCTTCTTGGTACCAACGCGACAGGCAATTACGGCAAAAGCCAGCAAGGTTCATCATATCGATGTTCTGGACGTCAGTGCGTTCTTTCATCAGGTGATCACGCAAAGTGCGAAATGCTGCGGCTTCCAATTCGATGCGGGTTTGATCGTCCATGATAGTGCTCTCCTGAATCAAAGACCGCTTTCGGCCAATACTGTTGCTAAGATTGGGGCAAGACGCGCGGCCCACAAGGCCTGATTGGCTGAAGTTTCGATCAAATCATTGCGAATTTCGATCAGAACGTTAGGGCGGTTGTGTTGCAGCCCGTGTCGGTCAATCGCGTCACCGGGTAGATGCCCGACATAGGGTTCGTTGTCGCCAACGCACCAACCTGCCTTTTCGCAAGCAGCCATCAGCGGCACTGCCAGTCGCGCGTCATCTGCATAAAGGACGCCAATTTCCCAAGGTCGGGCAGGGCGGCCACGCAGTTGCGGCGTGAAACTGTGGACAGCACAAATCACGGTATCTTCTTGCCGCGCGGCAAGTTCTGCATAAGCGGTGTGATAAGGTCGGTGCAGCTTCTCCAACCGGTCACTTAGGGTTGCGGTGTCTGCATTGCGATTGGCGGGAATAATTGTGCCATCATATAGTTGCATAACTAGTGTCGGATCTTTCTCACCGCGATTGGGGTCAATGACCAACCGCGAAAAGTTGGACAAAACTGCGGGACTGTCCAAGGCAGCTGCTAAGGCGCGTGTTACGCCTGCTGCGCCAATATCGAACGCGATATGGCGTGCCATGTCTTTGGCAGGCAAGCCTAAATAGCCACCGTTCACCCAATCGGGCACATGATTTGTCGCATGATCACAGGTGATCACCCACCGGCCAAGTCTTTCGCGACCCTCAACTTCGAATGCAGTGCTCATTAATACCTTCATTACTTTGTAATTGAGATAGGCTAGTTGTGACTGGAATGGAATTGCGCAATAAGAACGCAACCGCGCTGTTACCGCTAACGCGCCCTTATTTACTGCACGAAGGAACAGATAACATGAGACGCCACCGCAATGTTAAGATCGTCGCTACGCTAGGCCCTGCCTCAAATGACTATGAGATGATCCGCAAACTGGTCGAAGCTGGTGCCGACGTCTTCCGCCTTAACATGAGCCATGGCGACCACGCCGAAATCAAAGTGCGCCATGAAATCATCCGCAAGGTCGAAAAAGACCTCAACAGCCCGATTGGCATTCTTGCCGACCTTCAGGGACCAAAACTGCGCGTTGGTGTATTCGCCAACGATGGCGGAGAAGAGCTGATCCCCGGCGCTGACTTCCGTCTTGATCTGGATGATGCCGCTGGTGACGTGAACCGCGTGCAACTCCCTCACAAAGAGATTTTCGACGCGCTTGAGCCCGGTGCGCACCTTTTGGTGAATGACGGCAAGATCAAGCTGCGTGTCAAAGACTGCGGTGCTACTTTTGCAGATTGCGAGGTCATTGTTGGCGGCCAGATTTCAAACCGCAAGGGCGTGAACGTTCCGGACGTGGTCCTGCCATTGGCTGCCTTGTCCGAGAAAGACCGCAAAGACCTTGAGTTCGTTTGTGAACTGGGTGTCGATTGGCTTGCGCTTTCGTTTGTTCAGCGTCCTGCCGACGTCGAAGAGGCCCGCGCGCTTTGCAAAGGCCGCGCGGCGTTGTTGTCAAAGATTGAAAAGCCAACGGCTGTTACAATGTTTGATGAGATCTTGGCGGTATCTGACGGTATCATGGTGGCGCGCGGCGATCTTGGTGTCGAATTGCCAGTTCAGAACGTTCCGCCGATCCAAAAGCAGTTGGTGCGCAAGTGTCGCGCAGCAGCCAAGCCTGTGATCGTTGCGACCCAGATGCTCGAATCCATGATCGACAGCCCGATGCCAACACGCGCCGAAGTCTCAGACGTGGCGACTGCCATCTATGAAGGCGCCGATGCGATCATGTTGTCTGCAGAATCAGCAGCGGGTTCTTACCCAATCGAAGCCGTCACAACGATGAGCAATGTTGCAGGCGAGGTCGAATCAGACCCAACTTACACAGAAATCATCGAAGCATCGCGCAAAGCAAAGCGTACAACTGTTGCCGATGGTATCGTTGCTGCGGCCCGCGAAATCGCCGAGACTACTGACGTAAAAGCGATTTGTTGTTTCTCACAATCTGGCACAACTGCGCTGCTCGTTTCACGCGAACGTCCTCGTGTGCCGATCGTTGCGCTGACCAGCCATGAAAGCACTGCGCGTCGCTTGTGCCTGTCATGGGGCACGAACTGTGTCGTTACAGGCGAGGTTAGCCGCTTTAAGGATGCCGTCGTTGCCGCCGTGCGCGCCGCCAAAAGCGAAGGCCTCGCTGATGAACAAGATATGGTAGTCGTAACCGCTGGTGTGCCTTTTAATACACCTGGTTCAACCAACATCTTGCGTGTGGCGCCTTGCGCAGAAAGATTGATTTTCGCAGCTGATGCTGATTAACCTAGTCCCACATTCTATTGGGTAGAGGTTTGTCGGTATGGATTTGGACACAATTTTTGTTGTTGGCACCGTCATTACATTGCTGGCGGTTCCAGCGATTGTAAGTGCTTATGTAGATGGGCGCACGCCACGTGCACCGGCGGTCATTATTGTGATCGGCGGGGCAATGGTTGCCTACACCATGAGCCAGCGACCCGGCTCATACAACTTTGAGACTCTTCCAGATGTTTTTGTCCGCGTAGTTGCGCAGTTTTTCTAGGCGCAAAACCCGCAAAACACCTTGTCAGTAAGGTCGTGCTGTCCTATAGCACGGCTTCAACCGCGCGTCCGGCCGATATGGCATGCCGAGTCGCGTGTAACGACCGAACCTTAGAGGAGACGGAAATGCCGAAGATGAAGACTAAATCGAGCTGCAAAAAGCGGTTCAAGATGACTGCCAGTGGCAAGATCAGAGCAGCGCAAGCCGGCAAACAGCACGGTATGATTAAGCGTACAAACAAATTTCTGCGTAATGCACGCGGTACAACATTGCTAGCGGCACCTGATGCGAAAATCATCAAGTCCATGATGCCATACGCGCGCTAAGGAGAATCTGATATGTCACGTACCAAAGGTGGAACCGTTGCTCATCGTCGTCACAAGAAAGTTCTTGATGCGGCGAAAGGTTATTATGACCGTCGTTCAAAGACTTTTAAAGTCGCGAAGCAGGCAGTTGAAAAAGCTAGCCAATACGCAACCCGCGACCGTCACACACGCAAGCGGAACTTCCGCGCGTTGTGGATCCAGCGTATCAACGCTGGTGTTCGCGCAATTGACGCAAATCTGAACTATTCCAAGTTCATCAATGGCCTGACACTGGCCGGCATCGAAGTTGACCGTAAGGTTCTCGCCGATCTCGCAGTTCACGAGCCAGAGGCATTTGCGACAATCGTTGGCAAAGCTAAGGACGCGCTGGCTGCTTAAGCCAACTCGTTAAAGAATTTCAAAAGGCCGCTCTGGAAACAGGGCGGCCTTTTTTGCTTTTGGGCTAGGGCGAATATCAAAACAGTGCTCTCAGTTTGCCGATTAAAATTGACCCCGATGCGTTGGCCGCGTTTGCTATATGTAACAGTCGAGCAACGCAGGGAATTCCAACATGTCAGATCACGGTTACGAAAACGGTCGCCTCGACCTTCCCTTTGTGGGCATCTCAACCTTTGGCAAACGCCCTTACGTCTCAGATTGGGCAGCGATTGATGCGGATGTTGCGGTGCTTGGTGCGCCCTATGACTTTGGTACGCAGTTCCGCCCCGGTGCCCGATTTGGCCCGCGTGCCGTCCGCGAAGCGTCAACGCTCTTTAGCTTTGGCCACGGCGGTGCCTATGACCACGAGGATGATTGCATCTACCTTGGCGGTGATGTGCGGATCGTTGATCTAGGCGACGCAGATATTGTGCACACCAACACCGAAAAAAGCCACGAGAACATCAAGACGGGCGTAAACGCGATCCTTGATGCAGGTGCGTTTCCTGTCGTGATTGGCGGCGACCATTCAGTGAATATTCCCTGCATTGATGCCTTCGCTGGTCGCGGTGATATTCATATCCTTCAGATCGATGCACATCTTGATTTCGTTGATGAACGCCACGGCGTGCGCAACGGTCACGGCAACCCGATGCGCCGCGCTGCCGAAAAGCCCTATGTCACTGGGCTGACCCAAGTTGGCATTCGCAACGTGTCGTCCACCGCCAAAGAAGGTTACGTTGATGCGCGGGCTATGGGGTCAGACATCCTATCTGTCCGGCAAATGCGTAAGCTTGGCCCGCAAGGCGTCATTGACCGTATTCCCGAAGGTGCGAATGTCTACGTCACGCTCGATATCGATGGTTTCTGCCCCTCGATAGCTCCGGGTACCGGAACACCCAGTCACGGTGGGTTTCTGTACTACGAAGTGATTGAGATGCTGCAGGCGCTGGCGAAACGGAACACCGTCGTCGGCGTTGATTTGGTCGAAGTAGCACCCGACTATGACCACACAGGCGGCACCGCGATCCTTGCCGCGCAGGTCTTGCTGAACTTCCTTGGCTTCATCTTCCACGAACGGGGTCAACAAACAGCAGGATAGACTGGGCTTTGGGCGCACGAACCTTGCAACCAGCCCTCCATTTCGCTACCCCCTCGGCAACAGATGCAAGAGGCGCACCATGGACGATCTTAAATCCAAATACCTGACCCTGATCGCTGACGCTGGCGATGAAAACAGCCTTGAAGGCCTGCGCGTGCAAGCGCTTGGCAAAAAAGGCGAGATTTCATTGCAGATGCGCGAGCTGGGCAAGATGTCCCCCGAAGAGCGGCAGGTTGCTGGCCCCGCGCTGAACGCGCTTAAGGACGAAATTAACTCTGCGCTAATCGCAAAGAAATCCGGCCTTGCTGATGCTGCTTTGGATGCGCGACTGCGCAATGAATGGCTTGATGTGACGTTGCCGTCCCGTGGCCGCCCAGCGGGATCGATCCACCCTATTTCCCAAGTCACTGACGAGGTCACAGCGATCTTTGCCGACATGGGTTTTTCTGTCGCCGAAGGGCCGCAGATCGAATCTGATTGGTATAACTTTGACGCGCTGAACATTCCGGGTCACCACCCTGCACGCGCCGAGATGGACACGTTTTATACGCACCGCGCCGCCGGTGACGACCGCCCGCCGCACGTCCTGCGCACGCATACCAGCCCCGTGCAGATCCGCTCACTCGAGGCGAATGGGGCACCGATCCGTATCATCTGTCCGGGCCGCGTTTACCGCGCCGACTATGACCAGACACACACGCCGATGTTCCACCAAGTCGAGGGCCTTGCCATCGACACCGACATCTCAATGGCGAACCTGAAATGGTGCCTCGAAGAATTTGTGAAAGCTTTCTTTGAAGTTGAATCCGTTGACCTGCGCTTCCGCGCCTCCCACTTCCCGTTCACTGAACCATCAGCCGAAGTCGACATTCGCTGCTCATGGAAAGGCGGCACGCTGAAGATCGGGGAAGGGGATGACTGGCTCGAAATCCTCGGCTCGGGCATGGTCCATCCGAAAGTCTTGCAAGCCGCTGGCGTCGATCCCGCCGTTCACCAAGGCTTTGCCTTCGGCGTCGGTATCGACCGCATCGCGATGTTAAAATACGGCATTCCTGATCTGCGCGCGTTCTTTGATTCCGACCTGCGCTGGTTGCGCCACTACGGCTTCCAGTCGTTGAACGTGCCTACTTTGGATGGTGGTTTGTCGCGGTGAAGCAGTCACCTGAAATCCAGCGGCAGCTACTCTTTGATATTGAAGATTGTGATAGGCTTAGTGGGCTTGCTTTTGCGAATAAGGCCGCTGCGCGTGCTGCTATGATTCCTGAGGAAATGTTGGATGATTGCCAGGAACTAACAAAGGATATTGAATATAATTTAGGGCTGTTGGTTGAGCGCGGTCTCATAAAAGTAGAGCCCGATAACCAGTTTATTCGCTACAATCTTACTGCCATTGGACACGATAGTATTGAAGCGATTCGAGATGATACTTTTTGGAACAATCTAAGAAATGTCACTCCGCGGGAAGCTAGCGTTTTACTGCGGAACACAGTGGGTTCCGCTGCTGCACATGCGGCAATTAAGATGCTGGGATACGAATAACCTTACCGATTTCGCCCAGTTGGCTGAAACGGTCCTTGAGCGTTTCCAAGAGGCCTCCAACCCACCCCGAGCTCCATGCGCTGCCCTCATGTTGCACTCACAAAAGGACCCACAAAATGGCCGACGAAATCGAAGACCTGCAAGAAACCTACCCCGGTGCGGGTACGTTCAAGTTTGGCGATAGCCAAGAGTTGTGCCAAAGCCTTCTCGCGCTTGTGCGCCAAGGTAAGAAGACAGCGACATGTGCGGCGGCGGCAGAGTTTGCCGATGACCCTGAC
>JAWUXS010000082.1:0-10826 GCA_034111185.1 Paracoccaceae bacterium
CTTTACTTTTCGCCGATAAAGCCGCCGTCAAAATCTTGATCAACACCGTCAACAGTTACTGAACCCAACGCGGCACCACCAACACCGGTATAGGCCCCGCCAAGGAAATCACCCTCCAATTGGGCACCCAACACCAAAGCACGGTCCGCACTGTCAGTCAGCGTACCATTCGCCTGCACCAACAATGTTGCATCGTTTGATGGGTTCCCATCGCGGTTCAAACTACCACCAGAAAGTGTCACTGACCCCGACATCGCGTTATCATCTGCGTCGGCAAAGTCATCCACCGAGCCCGTGACGCCGACAGAAGTCGCATTAAACGTTACTGTCATCGCCATAGTGCCAATCACTGAATCCGTAATGTCATCAGTATCGTTGGCAAGACCACCGTAGAAGTAGCCATTGTAGACGGCCTCTCCCGTCGTAGGGACCGACGTTAGTGCCGTGTATTCAATTGGGTCAAAGTCACCTACCAAAGCCAATGCATTACTCCGCATCTGCTCACCCGTAAGTGGTGTTTCAGGCGTCGCTTCCGTTACCGAAGTATCTGTCGACGTCGTTTCTGGTGTAGGAATGCTAGCATCTTCGGTACCCACTGTAGTGCTCCCACCGCCCCCACAAGCTGCAAGGGACGCCATCAAACCAAAGGCCAAAGCCGTCTTGGTTTTCGTTGGAAAACGAATGAGTAAATCTAACATACCATCCCTATCGCAAACCCAAGGGTCCTTTTTGTGGAAAGACCTTGTCATTTTGACGAAGCCTTTTCACGCATAGATTTAGCCAGCGACAGTTACGGCTCAGTTAATCATCGTCGCTACGGGCATACACATCCTCATAGCGAATGATGTCATCCTCACCAAAATAGCCACCCGTTTGCACTTCGATCAACGCCATTGGCACTTTGCCAGGATTTTCCATGCGGTGAACGGCGCCCAGTGGGATGTACACCGATTGGTTTTCGCTCACCAATTTAACATCCTCATCGATCGTGACGCGGGCTGTGCCTTCGACCACAATCCAATGCTCTGAGCGGTGGTGGTGGCTTTGCAATGATAGGGCAGCACCAGGTTGCACCACGATACGTTTGACGTGGAACCTTTCGCCAACGACCAATGTCTCGAACCAACCCCAAGGGCGGTGATCTTTTGGAAATGTCTCGGCCTGTGCAGCGCCCTTGGCCTTAAGTGCGGCAACCGCCTTTTTCACATCTTGTGTGCGGTCTTTATGTGCGATCAGCACAGCGTCAGGCATCGCAATCGCCACAATGTCTTCCAAGCCAATACCTACAATGGCTTGGCCTGCAACCTCAGAGCGCAGCAGCGTGTTGTTGCAATCCAGTGCCGTTGCTGTCTCGGATAAAGACAGTCCATTCTCTTGCGTTTCGCGCCACACAGCCGCCCAATCGCCAAGGTCTGACCAACGGCCACCAAAAGGCACAACAGACAGGTTGTCCGCCTTCTCCATCACCGCATAGTCGATCGAAATGGCCGCAGCATTGGCCCAAGCTGTTGGGTCTAGGCGGGTAAAGCCAAGGTCAGATTTCGCACCATCAACGGCAGCTTGCACGGCAGGCACCATATCAGGGGCATGCGCCTCAAACGCAGCAAGGATCGTTTTAACTGAAAACAAAAAGATGCCCGCGTTCCAAAGGTAGCGACCTTCAGCCAACATCGCTGCCGCAGCTTCGGCATCTGGCTTTTCAACGAAGGCACGTAATGGCAATGGTTTAGCCTCCCCCTCTGGGGCGGTCTCAAGCTCAAGGTAGCCATAGCCCGTCTCTGGGCGATCTGGGGTAATGCCAAACGTGACAAGCTGCCCCGCCAGTGCGGCAGGCACGGCGGCTTGCACCGTTGCGTCAAAAATCTCGCGATCAGGGATCACATGGTCAGAAGGGGCTACCAACATCAGCGCGTCAGGATCGCTCGCGGCCAGTTGCAACGCAGCGGCCAACACGGCAGGTGCCGTATCGCGTGCATCCGGTTCAATCAGTACAGCAGCCGGTGCAATCTCAGCGCCCGCCAATTGTTCGGTCACGATAAAACGGAACGCATTTGCTGTGACAACAATCGGGGCCGCATACTCAGCACCTGTCAAACGTTTTGCTGACGCTTGAAACAGCGTCTCGTCCCCAAGAAGCTTCGAAAACTGCTTAGGATAGCTTTTGCGCGACAAGGGCCAAAGTCTGGTGCCCGAGCCCCCACAAAGAAGAACCGGAGTGATCATAAGCTGTACCTTCACAGTTAATATCTATGCCAATGCGGATGCATCACCATGCGCAGCCAAAAACTTGTACTAAATGACACCAACAAAGCGTTCAGGAAGCAGGCGGAAATCTCCGTCAACGAACCAGTCGATCTTATACATACCTTTTTCGTTGCCCTGAAAACTATTCACCACGCGGTCACGGTGGCGGGAAAAATCAAAACCTTTGTTATGCTTATCATCGCCATGCCGCAGGAAACTGTTTGTGACCAATTGATACGTCATCTCAGACCATGACCAGCTACCGGCACCGACAATCACCTCTTCACCGTCTTCGTCTTTGAAGCGCAGCTTAAGGCGTTCTTTGTGGCGCTGGATATGAAATTGATCATCGAACCACTTGAGATGGAAAAGATAGAGGTTGTCATCGAGATACAACTCATCATGCGAGCAACCGTGCCCATCAGGGCCCCATGTGATCTCGGTGTTGGTGATACAGGGCTTCGTGTACCATCCATTCATGCGGATAAAGCGGCGCTGCGTGAATAGCGCGCGGCTATAATCGTAATCGTTCTCAAGATATTTGCGGTGCACAATCTCAAGTCCAAGCGGCGTGATCACCCGCACAGCAGGGTCAATCGCCTCGATATATTCGACAAGGTTACCGTCATAATCAGGATCTAATACAACGATTTCGTCAACATCATTGTAAATCACGCGATCATGGCTTTTGACCAGTTCAGAGCAATATTCATTGATAAACGCAAAGCGATCTTGATCCAGACGCGGGTTCAAAGGATCCCGCGGGCATTCTAAGATCTTACACCCCTCGCCCATCTCATGCGCATAGTCCTGACCAGGCCCATGCGTGATGATATGTAGGTTCGCCCGATCTGTGTGCTTGGAATAATACCGCACCCAGATATCTAGGAAGATTGGGTCGTTATAGACCATGGTGACAAAAATGGTGGACATCTGATCAGACCCTACTTGGGCAAAAAGATGATGCTGTGTTGTCCAGCGCGAATGTCTTCGTAGTTATGCGGTTCAAGGAAAGCGCGCACTTCGTCGATATCACGGGCTGTCAAATCCAACGTTATAACTGGGCGGTCTTTGATCAGTGTTTTTTCCGCACCGCGCAAAGCATTCACCTTGGAATTGTTAAACTCCAAACACAGGCACCCAACCTTTTTGATTTTCAGGCTATCGATCGACCTTGATTTCAAAGGGCCATCAGCACGGCGCAGATAAGTCGCTTCAGACAAACGATCAGGACGATAGGCGCTCATTACGATGTCTTGGCCGTCTTCATCGATGACGTCCGTATGCAATGTCACGTCTTTGCCTGCACCATTCACAGCGATTGTCGTCTCAAGCGCTTCTTTCATGGTTTTCTGCGGCTCAAACATGTGTGTTTCTTTGGGCTTGAGGAACGCACGCAACATCATCGCGTGCACACCTGTAAAGCTACCCACATCAATCAATGCTTTGCCTTCGAGACTTGGCACAAGATCAAAAAGCTGGCGTAGGAATACATCATCCTTTGGCGCACGGCGGGCCAAAAGCTGCATTTGTGAAAGTTCAAAGTCAGCCCACGGCAACGCAATGTGCTGCACGACGTCTTGATAAAAAATCGGACAGGTGCCGTCAGCACGCATTGCGCTGTTAAACCGCGTAGAGGCCTGCATCTGTGACAAAAGCTTGCCAGCTTGGCCAAGCATCTTTTCTGTCCTATCCAGAACAGTTTCTTCTGTTGGTCCGTCCTGTGCTACAATCTCAACTTTTTGGGGCTTTTTCGCGGCCATTATAGTATTCCTCAATACGCTTAGTCTGATCTAAAACCTGTGGTCTTAGATTCCTTATACTCATTCATTAGCCTTGTTGCTGTTGTTCCAGCTTACGGCGTTCCATGTTTTCTTTTTGGCGCTGCTTCTCAAGCTTCTTGCGTTCGACATAGCGGCGTTCACGTTCGCGCTCCATCTCAACAAGACGCTCATTACGTTGTGCGACAGCAACAAGGCGGCGTTCTTCTTGGGCGTCATAGCCCTTCAACATCCACACGAGTTTTTCGCGGTACGTTGGATCTTGCATAGGACCAAGATCAACCCCACCATCGACAAGACGACAGCTGGCCTGCATCCAATGGCCAGATGCCATATCTTCCATCCACGTCGGGTGATCGCCCGCATGGAAATGCGTGGCTGACTGTTCCGGCTGACGCAGGTGATGATCATGGCAAATCCACTCAAGGCCAAAGCCAGTCCGCTCACACATCTCGAACAAGGCAAGGCTTTCGTTCCACATGTAGTCAACGTAGTTGATCAGCTCGTCAAAGTAGATGACCAGACCAGCGCGCATGCGGTTATGCTTTTCAAGTGCGGTGAAAATATCAACCGTAGACGAATAGATATCGCAGTCCACATTCACGAATGCGACGTCGCCAGGTGTGCTTGCCAAGAATGGATCCAGCGTGTCCGAGAAGTAGCCTTTGACCAACGTCACATTCGGACCTGTATCTGGCATCGTGATCACTTTGAACGGCTTAAGCCAGTCGATGCGGCCATCATCTGGGAAGCCTTCAAAGCTATCAAATCCGTACCAATGCTGGTTCGGGAACCGCGCCGAACAGCGCTTGATTGAGTTACCGCGCCAAACGCCAAATTCCAAACGCAGACCTGGGGTCTCGTCTACGACACCGACAGTGTGATCAAGCACATTGGTGTTTGATTGCGGTGGTGCTGCTGGATCGTGCAAAGGCGTGGCAGCCATCTTGGCCCACTCCTGCACAAGAAAGCCCATGTAGCGTTCCATCTTGCTCGGGTTTTCCAATGTGCCAATCTCAGAAGGCACAAACACAGGAACCTCTACCGGCGCTTGAACATGTGCATGTTGCTGCGCAGGGGCGGTAACTTCCGGTGGTGTGTCCGCTTTGGGTGTTGCTGGGGCTGCCACAGGCTGTGGCGCTGCTGGGGCTTGTTCAGCTTCAGGCGAAGCCGGAGTTGTTGGCGCTGGGGGTGTCATAGGCGGTGTCCTTTTCTCAACAACCTTGGCCACGATCGGTTCAACTTTGACCGTCGTTGCTACAGGTGCTGCTGGTACCGGTGTAGGTGCCGGTGTGTGTGTAGGCTGAACTGGGGCTGGCGGTGCTTTCGCGACGACCTTGCTCACAATAGGTTCAGAAACTTGTGGTGCGGCTTGGATAACAGTGCCACCAGCAGCACGGGCTGCCGTAATCTTATCTGTCTGCTTGTTCACAAAATCCGCGATCTTAAAGTAGCCGGTCCGCGTGTAGTGGTCGCTGTCTGCAAATTCTTCAGGCTCAAGCAATGTATCAACATCAACAAAGATCGCATTGGGCGTCGCCGCACAGAAACTGCGACACATCGTATTGAAATCCTGACGCATGTCTTGGGTCCGCTCGGCCTGTTGGCCGTAGACCGTTGCAGCACCCAGAATGAACAGCGGTGTCGCTGGATCGCGATGTGCCGCGGCATGTTCAAACGATTTGCGGGTAAGCTCTAGACGATTGGCGAGCGGCAGGCGGCGATGGAACATCTCTTTGGCAAAGCGTGTGGCTGTGTCAGGATCTTTCATCATTTTCTTAAAGCGACGCGGTGGGACAGTGCCCCAATACTTACCGCCAAATTCTTCGCCGCCATAGGTGAACAGATTGTCAGATGGCACCGAGAAATACATCGATAGCAACACAAGGTCCGCTTGGCCAAGCGCCGTATCCAGCGCGAGCATCTCTTCGTAGGTATAGCCCATAAACCGCGTCAGCGCTTTGTTGTGCTTAAGCGCCATGTCCCGTGGGTTAACAAAGAACCCAACATCATCATAGCGCACCAACATACCTTGGTCGTCTTGCTTGTTCACAAATTCATCGCGGTTGGTACCACAGTAGAATGACACTTGCAGCAGATCACAGCCACCAACCAAACACAGGCGGCGCTGCTCAAGTTGATTGGCACCCGTGTCAAAGTCCGTGACTTCGCTGATCCAATCCACAACCGCGGGCTCTGACAATGCGCCTGCAACAGGGCCTTCGGCCTTAAACTCTGGGCGACCCAGATAGTCCCAGACCCATTGCTCAACACCCATGTTCAACGTCCGGCAAGAAAAGGCCAGATGATGCACGGTTGTGCCTGAGAATTTTGTACGGACGCAGAAAAACCCTACGATACCGTAGTCGCCGTAGCGGTCCTGCACTTCGATCAAACCGGCATGCATACCTGAGACAGCCAAAAGCTCATCAAGGTCTTTACGCTCGCTTGGTGTATTGGCGCGCACTTTGGTAAAGTTCAGTTGGTTGGTCCGGTTCAGAATTTCCAGAACACGGTCCATGTGATTTTCGACATCTGTGACGATGCGGATCTTAATCTCGGATTGGCGTAAGAACTCTGTATTCGACAGACCTGTCTCTGTCTGCTCAGACTGCTTTTGCTCCATCACTTTATACTGCTGAAGACGGCTGTGGCCGCTATCGTCTTTGCCCGCCAGTTGCGGCAAATCGAGCAAGCCATCCAAAGACTTGCTGGCATCAACAACCATCAAGTTCTTGTTAAAGAACAACGATTCCTCAAGGTTCAGGTGGTTGTCGTCCAAGAACAGCACGTTCTCATCGCGCAAACCCATATCGTTGATCATCTTCTCAATCGCTTGGCCTTTTGGGGACCATGCGATGTGTGGGAAAACGAACAGATCCCAGATGCCTAGTTCTTCTACGGCTTTCTTGGCCGTTTCAAAATCGTTCTTTGAGCAAATAGCACACATAATACCGCGATCTACGAGGGCGCGCACCATATCGATATGTACCTGAACCGGTCGAATACCTTCTTCGGATAGCGTACCATCCCAAAGCGTTTCATCCAGGTCCCAGATCACAAGTTTGACGCCTGCGGTCACATTTTCAAACGTTTGATTGCTCATTTTCTTGCCTTACTTATATTGCTCTTAGCTCTCATACGGGTGCCATACCCGTGAAACCCGAACGACGCCGTCTTCCGCTGAAACGTTGGATGACTGTACAGGGGGTTTACAAACCGATTGAGGCTAAAATTTGACCCAATACCTTGATATTTTATCCATTGTTTCCACTATTGAAGCAATCTTTACCCTCAGATAGCGTTGTAGCCAAATCAACTCCGCTATAAAAAGGTCCACTGGCCCGCCTTGTGCAAACCTAATGTCGCCCATGCCATCAAGGCACGACTTGAGAGTCCTAATTCACGGCCCCTTCATTTTGTTAGACTACGGACTGCAATCTACTTTTAAATAGCAACCAGCGTCGTATTAGGACCAACACTCATGCAAATCACCCCAACTGACCTCCCCGAAGTTCTTGAAATCACGCCACGCCGTTTTGGTGATCACCGTGGGTTTTTCACTGAAACATGGAACCGCCACACATGGACCGCAGCAGGTATTGATCTTGATTTTGTCCAAGACAACCATTCGCTCTCGGCGCCTGTTGGCACGTTGCGCGGGCTGCATTTTCAGGCACCACCCCGCGCGCAGGACAAACTTGTGCGCGTGGTAACGGGTGCGGTTCTTGATGTGGCCGTTGATATCCGGCGCGGGTCACCGCGCTATGGCCGTTGGGTCGCGGTTGAGCTTTCGGCAGAGAACGGCAAACAGCTTTTGATCCCCAAGGGGTTTGCGCATGGGTTTATGACGCTGCTGCCCGATACGCAGTTCTTGTATAAATGCACCGACACCTATGCCCCCGAAACCGAAGGGGCCATCCTGTGGAACGACCCCTACATCGGGATCAACTGGGGTCGCGACGATGTCATATTATCTGGTAAAGACGCCGAGGCACCAGCCTTTGCAGACTTTGTCAGCCCCTTCAAATATGAGGCCCCAGCATGAAACTTTTGGTCACAGGCGGTGCAGGCTTTATTGGCTCTGCCGTGGTGCGTCAGGCAATTGCTGACGGGCATACTGTTATCAACCTAGACAAGCTGACATATGCGGCCTGCCTTGATAGTTTGACGGCGGTTGCTGATCATCCTGACTATCACTTTGCCCAAGTCGATATCTGTGATCGCGCCGCATTAGACACTGTATTCGCCGATCATGCGCCTGACGCGGTCATGCATTTGGCGGCTGAATCTCATGTTGATCGTTCCATCGATGGGCCGGGTGATTTCATCCACACCAATATCACTGGCACGTATACTCTGCTTGAGGCGGCACGCGCCTATTGGGAGGCACAGAGCCGTCCCGAAGGTTTCCGTTTTCACCACATCTCAACCGACGAAGTGTTTGGCACGCTGGGTGCAACGGGGCTGTTCACAGAAGACACGGCCTACGCGCCCAACTCACCCTACTCTGCCTCCAAGGCTGCCTCTGATCACTTGGTGCGCGCTTGGGCTGAAACCTACGGCCTGCCCGTTGTTCTATCCAACTGCTCTAACAACTACGGCCCCTACCATTTCCCTGAAAAGCTGATCCCAGTGGTGATCCTGAATGCGTTGGCAGGTAAGCCGATCCCGATCTACGGCAAAGGCGATAACGTGCGCGACTGGCTTTATGTCGAAGACCACGCAGACGCCCTCCTGACTGTTGTGCAAAAAGGGGCATTAGGCCGCAGCTATAATATCGGCGGAGAGAACGAAGCGACCAACCTTGATCTGGTCCAGATGATCTGTGCCATCCTTGACCGCAAAAAGCCAAGCACCGCCCCCTACGCGGACCTAATTACCTTTGTCACCGACCGCCCCGGCCATGATGCGCGTTATGCCATCGACCCCACACGCATCCGCGAAGAGCTGAACTGGCGCCCGTCAGTCACCCTTGAGCAGGGACTTGAGAAGACCGTGCAATGGTATCTCGACAACTCTGGTTGGTGGGAAGCCTTGCAAGCCCGCGACGGTGTCGGCACACGTTTGGGTCTCAAAACATGAGGGTTCTCGTTTTTGGCGAAAACGGCCAAGTCGCACAATCTTTGCAAAAGCGCGGCGGCGACGTTGATGTGATCTGCCTAGGTCGCGACCAAGCCGACCTTGGGTCGCCCGATATGTTGCGTGCTGCAATCATGGCGACCGATGCGGATGTCATCATCAATGCCGCAGCCTACACAGCCGTCGACAAAGCCGAAGAAGATCCTGATCAAGCCGAGCAGGTCAATCATCTGGCCGTGGGCACAATCGCGCGGGCCGCCGCAAAACGCGGTCTGCCCTTGCTACACATCTCAACCGACTATGTATTCCCCGGTGACGGGACGCAGCCATGGCACCCATCGGACGAAACTGGCGCGCTGAGCGTTTATGGCGCCACCAAACGTCGCGGCGAAGAAGCGATTGAAATGGCAGGCGGGACCTACGCGATCCTGCGCACCTCGTGGGTGTTCTCGGCCACGGGTGCTAATTTCGTAAAAACAATGCTGCGCCTCGGGTCACAGCGCGACGCGCTCACAATCGTAGGTGACCAGATTGGCGGGCCGACTGCTGCGGATGATATTGCGGATGCGCTTTTGACGATGGCCAAGGCTTATGCAAATGGGCGCACCACGTCAGGCATCTACCACTTCACGGGTGGTCCCGATTGTTCATGGGCTGATTTTGCATCTGAAATATTTACCCTAGCAAACATCGCCTGTGTGGTTACACCTATCCCAACCACAGATTACCCGACACCAGCCGCCCGCCCGCTGAATTCGCGGCTTGATTGCACAACGTTAGAGACTGATTTTGGGATCAAACGCCCCGATTGGCGCACATCCCTTGCCACCGTCCTAGGAGACATCACATGACACGCAAAGGTATCATCCTCGCTGGTGGCTCTGGCACGCGACTGTATCCGATCACGATGGCTGTCTCAAAACAGCTTTTGCCGATCTACGACAAACCGATGATTTACTATCCTATCTCGACGTTGATGCTGGCTGGTATCCGCGAGATTGCGATCATCACGACACCGCAGGATCAAAACCAATTCCAACGCACCCTTGGCGACGGCAGCCAATGGGGGCTTGCCTTTACCTACATCACCCAAGACAGCCCCGACGGTCTGGCCCAAGCATATTTGCTTGCCGAAGAGTTCTTAGACGGCGCACCTTCTGCGATGGTTCTTGGTGATAACTTGTTCTTTGGA
Source organism: Paracoccaceae bacterium (assembly GCA_034111185.1). Taxonomy (GTDB): domain Bacteria; phylum Pseudomonadota; class Alphaproteobacteria; order Rhodobacterales; family Rhodobacteraceae; genus Yoonia. Next base: position 10,300 of record JAWUXS010000082.1, read on the forward strand.
CATGGCCTAACCGAGCTTCTTACTGCTGCAAGCGATAGCTCGGAAAACGCGGTCTTTGGCTATAAGGTCCGCGACCCCGAACGTTACGGCGTGGTTGGCTTTGCCGCTGATGGTTCAGTTGAAAGCATTATCGAAAAGCCTGAAACACCCGCTTCAGATTATGCCGTCACTGGGCTCTATTTTCTTGATGGGGACGCCCCTGCCAAGGCCCGCACAATTGCCCCCTCGCCGCGCGGCGAAATTGAAATCACGACCCTTTTGGAAATGTACCTCACCGAAGGCTCCTTACAGGTGCATAAAATGGGCCGCGGGTTTGCTTGGCTCGATACGGGCACACATGCGTCACTGCTTGATGCCTCAAACATGGCACGCACATTAGAAAACCGCCAAGGCCTACAAGTCGGCTGCCTTGAGGAAATAGCCTATGATGCTGGCTGGATTACGTCCGACCAGCTTCGTGCGCGCGCCGCTCTCTTTGCCAAGAATGATTACGGCGACTACCTGTTGCGACTGCTCGACTAAAAGGG
>JAWUXS010000083.1:0-12867 GCA_034111185.1 Paracoccaceae bacterium
CCGGAGGCATCACAACTGATGCCTCCGGCGCAACGCTTAATAGCATTCACAACTCAATAAACGATACGCTCAACGGCACGCATCATGCCCAGCGCTTTGTCATAAACCAGCGTTAATATCTGACGACCCTGCGGTTTTGCCACTTGCGGCAACACGCGCACTGACGCGGCGGCGGCCCCACTGACCAGAAACCCTCTACGACTTAATTTCATCTCAACACCTCTTGTTGCGAATTATTCTCAATTAGGCACGATTTCCCCAATTGCAAGTCACCACTAACAACGGCACCCTAAAACCATGACCAATGATCCTCGCCTCACCCCGCTCGCCGCCTCGCTTCCTTCTGCTGTCCCTTTTGTCGGACCTGAGACGCAGGAGCGCAGTTTGGGCAAGCCATTTGCCGCTCGCCTTGGCGCAAACGAGAACACGTTTGGGCCATCCCCCAAAGCGATCGCAGCGATGCAGGGCAAAGCAGCAGAGACATGGAAATACGCAGACCCTGAAAGCCATGAACTGCGCCATGCAATTGCAGCCCACCACGACATCCCTGCTGAAAACGTCATGGTCGGCGAAGGCATCGATACTTTGTTGGGCGTCCTCGTCCGCTTGCTGATCACGGCAGGCGACCACGTCGTCACCTCGGCTGGTGCCTACCCTACGTTCAATTACCACGTCGCCGGCTTTGGAGGCACTTTGCACACGGTGCCATATTCGGGCGATTTCGAAGACCCCGCCCGCCTTGTGGCCAAAGCGAAAGAGGTCGGCGCAAAGCTTATCTATATCTCAAACCCTGATAACCCGATGGGCAGCTGGCATGACGCCGTCACAATCCAACAGATGATTGCAGCAATCCCCGAAGGCTGCCTGCTCCTCCTCGATGAGGCATATGTTGAGTTGGCCCCCGAAGGCACCAGCCCAGCAATCAACCCAACCGATACCCGCGTGATCCGCATGAGAACCTTTTCAAAGGGTTACGGCATGGCAGGCGCACGGGTTGGCTATGCGATTGGTCATGAAAATCTCATTTCGGCGTTCAACAAAGTCCGCAATCATTTTGGAATGTCGCGGATCTCTCAGGCAGGCGCACTCGCAGCATTGGCCGATCAAGACTGGCTTGCTCATGTCCAATCAGAGGTTGAGGCCGCACGCGGCGAGTTGGCCAAGATCGCCTATGAGAACGGCCTCACGCCACTCCCGTCGGCGACAAACTTTGTCACGATTGACTGCGGAGAGGATGGCGCATTCGCGCGCAAGGTCCTTCAGAACCTCATTGAGGCAGGCATTTTCGTACGGATGCCGTTTGTCGCACCCCAAGACCGTTGTATCCGCGTGAGTTGCAGCAATGCCGAAGATTTGACCGCTTTTTCCAAAGCGTTACCCGCCGCGCTGTTAGCTGCAAGGATGTGAGGCTTGCTTTCAGCCCAAATTTTGGGCTGAATACTCAGCGGAGGCCTTAACGATGTCTTATAACCAACACCCACAACCGGTTGAAAATTATACCGATGCTTTTTTCGCCGCCTTTGGCGTGCTGCTTTTTATGGTGTTTTGGGCGATTGCTGCGATGGCAGGGTTCTTGTGGGTTTTTCTAACAGCACTTGTTATTGACCGCATTGGCACTTGGTTGATGCGGTTCCTGACCTAAGGATTTACGGCTTTCATTTGCAATCACACGCGCCGCAGCTTCGATTGCACCGCTTCCGTGTGGAATATCCAAAGCAAAAAGGCCTGCTTGCATCGTTCCCAGCACAGACATGATCATCTGCGCATTTACATGCCCCATATGCCCAATGCGGAAATAGGCGTCTGCAGGTGTCCGCCCCAGTCCAATCCCCAGCGTCAGACCAGCCTGAGTTTCGCACCAATGGCGCAGCTTATCCCCGTTTGGCGAACCTACCACACAGGAAGTCACAGCATGTGATCGCTTTGCCGGATCTGCGATGTTCAGCGCAAGCGGCCCATCAACAGACCACGCATCAAACGCCGCCCAAACCGATTGCGCAAGAACCGCGTGTCGTTGCCAAACGGCCTCAAGCCCCTCGTCCAAGATCATATCAAGAGCGACCCGCAGCCCGTACAAGTGATGCGTGGGCGCAGTACCGTTGAAATACATCCAATACTCAGATGGATCAGTGCGTTGACGCCAATCCCAATAACTTGACACCAGATCCCCGCGGCGCGCATCAGCTTTGGCATTGTAGAAAACGAGCGCGACACCAGCGGGCGTCATCAAGCCTTTTTGACAGGCGGCGACCATCACGTCAGCGCCCCATGCGTCCATCTCAAACCGGTCACACCCAAGCGATGCAATGCAATCCACCATCAGCAACGCAGGATGCCCGACAGCATCCAAGGTCTGACGTAGGCCTGCGATATCATTCTTTACCGATGTCGACGTGTCGACATGAACAGCCAAAATTGCTTTTATCTTGCCCGCCTTATCAGCACGCAGCGCGTCTTCGACTTGGCTAAGATCAATGTCCGCTTGTGATCCGTAGTCGATAGTCTGAACATTTACGCCCATCGCCGCGGCCATTTCGCCCCAGCCAATGCAGAACCTGCCCGTCGCCAAGACTAGAACTGTGTCTCCTCTTGAAAGGACATTCGACAATGCGGCCTCCCATGCGGCGTGGCCGTTCCCGATATAGATCGCAACGTTTCCATCCGTGCGCGCCACAGCCTTAAGATCAGGGATCAGGCTTTTCGTAATGTCATGCAATTCGCCCTCATAGATATTAGGCGAAGCACGGTGCATTGCCTGCAAAACCTTTTCTGGGATCACCGAAGGTCCAGGAATTGCAAGATACGAGCGACCATTAGCAAGAGACATGACGAAGCTTTCATAGGATTGTTGAATTTGACCCTACGCCCACTACCTGCGAGGTCAACCGCTTGTGGGTACTTGCTGTCGCTTGCCCCGCGCCCCCCTTTCCCGATAGACCAAGCCTATGCAAAACATCGATCCTAAACCAAAATCCGCCGTTGCCCTTTTTGGGTGGCTTTGGCGCGACTATTTGCACCGCCACAAAGGTTTGTTGGCAGCCGCAATTTTTTGCATGATGATCGAAGGGTCGATGCTTGGGTTCCTCAGCTGGATAATCCAGCCAATGTTCGACAATGTATTTGTACAAGGCGAGACGGATACACTTTGGTGGGTTGGCTTTGGCATCCTCGCAATTTTCATTGCCCGCGCACTTAGCTCTGCGGGTCAAAAAATCCTAACCACCAAAGTAAGCCAGCTGGCTGCCGCTGATATGCGCAGTCACCTTCTTCGGCATCTTATGGCCCTTGATAGCAGCTATCATCAGCTAAACCCGCCGGGGCAACTTATTGAGCGTGTCCAAGGCGATGTCACAGCGGTGAACGGTGTTTGGACAGGCGTTATGACCAGCCTTGGCCGTGATTTGATTGCGGTGATCGTGCTATTCGCTGTGGCCATCGGCGTTGATTGGCGTTGGACGGCTGTTGCTCTGATCGGTATTCCGTTTCTGGTTCTGCCGTCTTTGATTGCACAATCCTACGTCCGCAAACGGGCTGGTACCGCCCGCTCGTTGGCGGGGCGCATGGCCACACGATTGGACGAAGTGTTTCATGGCATCAATCCGATCAAGCTGAACACCTTGGAAACCTACCAATCCGCTCGCTACGACACCCTCTCGGCCGAGCGTGTTACAGCCGAGGTGAATGCCTCAAAAGGGCAAGCGGCGGTGCCTGCCCTGATCGATATCATGACCGGCATCGGCTTTTTGGGCGTCCTGATCTTTGGCGGCGCTGAAATTATCGCGGGCGAAAAGACCGTTGGCCAATTCATGTCCTTCTTCACGGCAATGTCGCTGGCGTTTGAGCCATTGCGTCGCCTCGGTGCGCTCAGTGGTCAATGGCAGATGGCTGCCGCATCAATCGACCGTATCCAAGAGATCCTGCACGAAGTTCCGACACTCAAATCCCCTGCGCAAACATCAGCCGCGCCTGTAGGGGCACCCGCAATCAGCTTTGATGATGTGTCGCTACAGTACGGTGATTTACCGGTTCTGCGCAGGGCCAGCTTTACCGCCGAGGCGGGCAAGACAACCGCACTCGTTGGCCCATCAGGTGCAGGTAAAAGTACCGTCTTTAACCTGCTGACCCGCATTGTTGACCCTGCCAGCGGCATCATCCGCATTGGCGACATCCCAGTCAACGCATTAGCTCTCGACGATCTGCGCAGTTTGTTCTCGGTTGTGGCGCAAGATGCCGCACTGTTTGACGAAAACTTGCGCGACAACATATTGCTTGGGCGGACCGACATTAGTGACGCCCAACTAGACGCGGCTCTGAGCGCATCAAACGTGCAAGATTTCTTAGCCAAGATGCCCGAAGGGTTACAAAGCCCCGCAGGGCCACGCGGATCAAACCTTTCTGGGGGGCAACGCCAGCGTATCGCCATTGCACGTGCCTTGTTGCGCGATACGCCAATCCTGTTATTGGATGAAGCGACCAGCGCGCTCGACACTAAGGCAGAGGCCGCTGTGCAATCCGCACTTGAGAAACTTTCGACTGGGCGCACCACGCTTGTCATCGCGCACCGCCTCTCTACTATCCGCAATGCGCATTCAATTGTCGTCATAGACCAAGGTCGCGTTGTCGATCAAGGCAGCCATGATGAGTTAATCAAACGCGGCGGCCTTTACGCGGACCTCCACCGCCTGCAATTTTCCCAAACTGAAAGCGCATCATGACCGAACGTACCATTCTTTCCGTCGCAGGTAGCGACCGCATGGGTTTCTTGCAGGGGCTTGTCACAAATGATGTTCCAACCGATGCAGGCCAAATCAAATACGCCGCCTTATTGACACCGCAGGGCAAATTCATTTCCGACTTTTTTATGGTCGCGGCAGATGAACACGTGATGTTGGACGTGGCCAGCAGCCATGCCCCTGCCCTTGTACAACGCTTGTCGATGTATCGCTTGCGCGCCGACGTGCAGATCGACGCCACATCGGCAAAGGTAACACGTGGAACCGGCACCAAGCCTGATAATGCAGTCGCAGATCCCCGCCATGACGCACTTGGTTGGCGCGACTACAGCGGCGGCTCGGTTGATGACCAAACTGATTGGGACGCAATTCGGGTCACCCATCTTATCCCCGAAACAGGGATTGAGCTGACACCAGATACCTACATTCTGGAGGCTGGGTTTGAACGCCTTCACGGGATCAACTTTAAAAAGGGCTGCTACGTCGGGCAAGAGATAGCGGCACGCATGAAGCACAAGACCGAGTTGAAAAAGGGCCTTGTTCGCGTAGAAATCAGTGGCGATGCCCAAACCGGTGACGCTATTACCAATGACGAAAAGCCTGCAGGCACCTTATATACTGTCTCAGGAAGCCAAGGGATTGCTTATCTGCGATTTGACCGCTCAAGTGCCCTGAAAACTGAAAAGGCCAGCCTGCGGTTAGCAGACTGACCTAAAATTCTTTAGCCACGGTTTAGACTTACGCGCGCTCTACGTATTCGCTTAGCTCTGTGTTCACGATGATATCTTCGTCCACGCCAACGAATGGCGGGATCATCACGCGAACACCGTTGTCCAATGTCGCTGGCTTAAAGCTGTTTGCAGCTGTCTGGCCTTTGACGACAGGCTCGGTCTCGGCGATCTTGCATGTAACCTTTAGAGGTAGGGTCACACTTAGCGCTTCTTCGCCGTGGTATTCGATTTTAACGGTCATACCGTCCTGCAAGAATGGACGGCGATCGCCCAAGATATCCGCAGGCAGTGCGATCTGGTCAAACGTGTCATTATCCATGAACGTCAACATATCGTCGGCCTCAAACAGGAATTGTTGTTCCTTTTGATCCAAACGAATCCGCTCGACTTTGTCGGCTGAACGGAAGCGTTCGTTCAGCTTGCGACCATCGCGCAGGTTTTTCATTTCGACTTGCGCGAACGCGCCGCCTTTGCCCGGTTTCACATGGTCCACCTTGACTGCAGCCCACAGGCCACCGTCATGTTCCAAAATATTACCTGGGCGTATCTCGTTTCCGTTGATTTTGGGCATGTTTCACTTCGTGTCAAAATTGTGGCGAAAGGTTGATCGAACTCTGTCGAAAGCTATATCTTGGTGAAGAGAACCTTACAAGGCGACTATATACGCCAAACGCGCAGGACAAGCCATGCGCTCAGCGCATGTCAGTCATGCAAAATGAGGTTCCCCGAATCGATTTGAATAGGCCATAACGATCCGACGTTGAGAACTACAAGAGCAAAAAAGAGGACGCAAGATGAGAGATTTCGTCGACGGCACAGCCTTCAATAACGAGCAGGGCAACCGCGCTCGCAAGCTTTTTGCTGCAGTAGTACTGGCCGCATTGGATGATGCCATTGCGGATGACAAGAAATATGGCAACGGCCCGGAGCAGATTGCTCGTTGGGCACGCTCTCGCGATGGTCGTGAAGTGCTTTCATGCGCTGGCATCGACCCGAACGAGCGTGTTGTTTCAGGTTTGATGGAATTTGTGGGCAAAGGCGTCCGCACATCTGTTGCACTGTCACGCGAAGAAAGCGAACGCCGCAATGCAGCCGAGCAAGAAGCCCGCGCAGCATAAAAGCGAGTACAGTTAGGTTGACCCTGCCAGGTCAACTCATAGAAACGCCACCTCCTGCTCGGGGTGGCGTTTTTCGTTTAGGTAGGTTTTTGCAGCTAGGACCCTGCAAACATTATTGTGAACAGGACTATCGGCGCGAATTCCATAAGGCCAAGTGCTGAGATCAACCCGCGCATCCATCGTCCTGTATAGCGCCGCCACAACACGACGCAGCACCCAAGCGATAGTGCCACCTCAATCGGGCCAACGATATTCCCAAAATGACGCGAGTCCCAATAACTGACAGGGCTCGCAAAAATCCAATTTGAGACAGGCCAAAAGTGAGCACGACCGTCATCGTGGTGCAGCCCAAAGTCCAGCACGAGATGCAACAGCGCAGCCCCACATAGCGCAATCACAACAGGTGATCGCCACATCAGGCCAATAACCAAGGCAATTCCCCAAAGCACCATTGAGTTATCGATCCGGAAGACACTTTGCCAAGCATCCGAGAAATAGAGCTCTCCGAACACGACTTCGGGCGGGGTGCCAGCAACGACAAGATGCCAACCAGCCATAAGGTAAAGCGAAAGATCAGGAATGATTGCGCCAACCAACGCTGCCGCGGTGACAGCTGTGCGATTGGCTTTGCCAAAGGCTGTAAGGCCAAAAATCAAGTGCGCCGGTGTGTTCATGCTCTTCCCCCTCGCGGTTGCGCCCATTAGACATTCCCCCAAAGGGGACGCAATGACCAAAGCGATAATGATTCAAGGTGCCGGTTCGAACGTCGGGAAATCGATGTTGGTAGCAGGCATTGCCCGTGCAGCCCGCGCCCGAGGGCTGTCAGTTGCGCCATTCAAACCCCAGAACATGTCCAACAATGCAGCCGTGACAGTTGACGGAGGCGAGATTGGCCGTGCACAGGCGCTTCAGGCGCTGGCCTGCGGATTAGAGCCCCATACGGATATGAACCCAGTGCTGCTAAAGCCCGAGTCCGAAGTTGGTGCACAAGTCATCTTGAATGGTAAACGGCTAACAACTCTCAAAGCCCGCGACTACGGTAAGCTGAAAGCGACCTTGCTCCCCGCCGTTCTAGAAAGCTTTCAGCGTCTCGCTTCGCAACATGACCTGATCATCATCGAAGGCGCAGGCAGCCCAGCAGAAGTGAACCTGCGCAATGGTGACATCGCGAATATGGGCTTTGCGACCGCTGCGGACGTGCCTGTTGTTCTTATTGGGGACATTGACCGTGGGGGTGTGATTGCCCAGATCGTTGGAACCCATGTTGTCCTCCCCCCAGAGGATTGCGCGATGATCCGCGCCTTTGGCATCAATAAATTCCGCGGTGACACCAGCCTTTTTGCCGAAGGTATAGATATCATTGCAAAAGCAACCGGATGGGCGCCTCTCGGCATCATTCCTTGGTTCGCCGATGCATGGAAATTACCCGCAGAAGATGTGATGGATATCGCGAGCCGCCCAGGTGGCCCAATCAAGATTGCAGTGCCACGCCTGAACCGCATCGCGAATTTTGATGACCTTGATCCGCTCTCCGCGATGCCAGACGTAACCGTTGAGATGGTTCCAGCAGGACGCCCCCTGCCCGCCAACGCGGACCTTATCCTTATCCCCGGATCTAAATCGACAATCGCTGACCTTGCGCATTTCCGCGCCCAAGGTTGGGATATTGATCTGCACGCGCATATCAGGCGCGGTGGTCACGTTCTTGGGGTTTGCGGCGGATATCAAATGCTTGGCCAAGAAATCATCGATGATGACGGTATCGAAGGTGCGCCAACGCGGGTCCAAGGGCTTGGGCATTTGGACATAACGACAGTGATGAAGCCAGAAAAGCGCCTTGCTCGTAGTACAGCGACGTATTTACCGACAGGCGATAAGGTCACCGGCTACGAAATTCACATTGGGAAGACTGATGGCCCAGACTGTGAACGACCGTGGCTGTCCCTAGAGGGGCGCGGCGAAGGTGCGTCTAGTCCGGATAATCGTGTTCAGGGATGCTATCTGCACGGTCTGTTCACTGCCGACGCATTTCGTACAAGCTATTTGCAGAAAATCGGCGCCGCACCGGCCCCGCTTGATTACGCCCAAGGCGTTACGCAAACGCTTGATTCCTTGGCAGAACACCTTGAAACACACATGGATATTGATCAGCTGCTCGCGCTTGCAGGCGAAGTCTAAAGATGTCCGGATGATTGATATAGCTTGAGCGCGGTAAAGTAAGCTTGCGGGGTTGCTCGACTACTCGGCGTCTTGCGTGGCTACGACGCGGCTAATTTCGCGACACACCAGTTTACGTACACTACGTGTGATCCGCTCACCCAATGCGCCCTGCAGCTCTTCGCGAATGATCTCGACGATCATCTTGCGTAGTATCGTCTCGTCAAGACCAGCATCAGCCAACATCGCCTCGTCTGATAAGAAAGCATTAAGTTGCTCATCAATCAGGGGGTCTTTTTTCTCGTCTTCGACGAGATCGTCTTGATAAGTCGCTTCAACCTCGGCCTCTGCAGGAAACTCAACTTGCACGGCAGGCTCAGGCAATTCCATTGCGTGCAATGGTGTCTCTTCGCGGATCAGCGCATCCCGATTAAAATGCCTGAAAGACGGTGATGCCGTTTCAGCATTCGGGGCATCTACAGGTGCAGCCTCGGCTACAGTTTCATTGCCATCGTCATCGTCATCGTCAAAAACAATTTCGACTGCATCCTCGATGACATTCTTTAGAACGAATGCTGTGGCTGTGGGTTTCACCGGCTCGACTGTTGGTTCTGATCCGTCAGGTTCCCACTCGTCCGATTGCGCTGTGACTGCGGCCTCTAGCGCTTCGATCGTGCTTTCAAGATTGGCACGGGCCGCAGCATCAAGTTTAGGAGCAGTTTTGGGGGCCGATTCTTGCTTGGCAAACGGAGCTTCGTCGTCATTGCTGACGCGCAATGCTTCGGTCAAAACCAGCCGATCAGATATGGATGATTTCGGCGCTACAGAGCCCTTATTTAAAGAAACAGCAGCATCACGCGACTTATCGCCCTCGGCGACAAGCCGACGAATAGAAGACAACACGTCTTCGATTTGAACATTAGTCATCGGGTCTGACATGTAACGATCCTGCTTTGGCCTCAACTTGAAACCTACCGCAAAGGTCGTTTCCAAACAACTGATTGCGAAAAGGTTTTATTAATCGCCTATGGCCCGCAAAACACGGTCCAACGCAGCACCTTGGTCAGACATAATTGTCGGCGCGTCTTTGACCAAGTTATAATAGGCAGATGGATCGTATTGCTGCACTGGCAAGTTCAGGTGATCAACGGTCAAGAGACCCATCGCAGACAAAAGCGAATAGGACGCGATGACTTCGTCCGCCTGTGCAGAGATTTGATTTGCTTGCGCATTCAACAGCTCCTGCTCAGCGTTTAGAACGTCCAACGTTGTGCGTGAGCCAAGCGTTGCTTCTTCGCGAACACCTCGGAATGCGACAGCTGACGCACGGCTTTGCTGGCCCGATGCTTGGCTAGAAGCGCGTGCTACTTCAAGGAATGCGTATGCATTGCCTACCTGTTGTTCAAGATTGTGGCGGGTCAAGTGAAGGCCAGCACGGGCAGCATCGCGTCGCGCCATGAACTGACGAACTACACTGGAAAGACGGCCACCATTATAGATCGGCCCACCAATTGTGAGGCCAATCTGTCGGCCTACACTCAGGTCTTGGTCAAAGCCAATTTGACCAGAGAGAGTTGCTGTCGGACTTTGCGCTGCTTCTGCGCGACGGATGTTAAGCTCTGCGGCAGCAACCGAATGTTGGATCTCTAACATTGACGGGTGATTACGAACAGCAAACGCTTTCGCATCGGCAATGCCGCGCGAAACGGGCGCTGGCGAAACGGGGCTAAGGGCGCTTGGGCTGCGGCCCACTGCGACGCGGTATTCTTCGGCTGAGCGCACAAGGGCACCTTCTGCAGACGCAAGAAGGCTACGTGCAGACGCCAAACGTGCCTCTGCGAGAGCTACATCTGTGCGGGTAACCTCACCGACTTCGAACCGGTCCTGAGCTGCGCGGAATTCTTGCGTAATCAAGCGCACGTTGTTGTTGCGCAATGATACGAATTCGCTGTCACGGCGCACATTCATATAGGCTTCGATTGCGCGGAACAGAATTTGCTGCTCAACATTCCGAAGCGATTGACGCGTGCTCAGCACCAGCTCTTTTTGGGCATCGATAGCAAGCTGTCCAGCACCGTTGTCGTAGATAACGAGTTGACCAGATATTAGCGCATTCGCAGATACAAGGTCGGTGCCTGAGGTACGAGGCGAAGTCGCGGTGAAGGTAGTCGACCAATTAATAATCGGCATGGTTGCGGCAACTGCCTGCGCAACGTCTTCATCTGCAGCGCGTAAAAGCGCTCGATTTTGATCAAGTAGCCCAGAGTGTTCGTAAGCATGGACGAGAGCATCGGCCAAAGTCTCTGCTCTCGCAGCGGACGCTGAAATCCCCAAAGAGACAAGAACCGCTATAGTCACAACGCTTTTGTGGAAAACTTTCATCATTCGTCCTCTAAACTTACATCACTGTCTTTTACGGTCAGATCACGCGATCGGATCTTAAAGCGCAAAATCCTTTGATTGGGAAAAACCAGCTAGCAATGGCGCACCGGCATTAAACGAAAAGCGCCAGTTTATTTGGCCATCTAACTTGTGGCCGATTCTTACAACGCCCAACGCTCCTTCGGCAAAGATTGCAGCAATTCGGCCACCTTCGCGAAGCTGTTCTAAAAGAGCGTCTGGCACATGCTCAACAGCACCTTGGATAACAATGACATCGTACGGGCCTGATTTCTCAGCACCTTCGGCCAACGATCCTGTCATTACAGCAGCGTTATCTACGCCTTGTGCCGACAAAATGCTCTGCGCTTCGTCTGAAAGGGCCTGATCATCTTCAACGGCCACGACAAATTCAGCCATGCGCGCCAAAACAGCCGTAGAATACCCAAGGCCACATCCAAGATCGAGAACGATGTGATTTGGTTCAATCGCCAGCGCATCCAGCATCTTTGCAAGCGTGCGTGGCTCTAAGACGACGCGATCAGCGTTTATCTGAAGGTTTTCACCAACATACGCAGCCTCACGCATCCCTGCGGGCACAAACGCTTCGCGTGGTGTGTCTAGCATAGCATCAATAATCGGGAACTTGGTCACATCCGATGGACGGACCTGCGTATCGACCATCATCGTACGGCGGGCGGTATAATCTGTCACGCGCTCAACTTTCTCGCTTCGGAATCCTATGTATCGTGATGCCATATGATGTCAGGGTCAGCAATCACTGAAACGCTTGCTGTAGTATCTTGCAAGCCACAAAACCTTGGTATATCCCGCCCTCACACCATGTGAGGCGAGTTGGCGGAGTGGTGACGCAGCGGATTGCAAATCCGTGAACAGGAGTTCGATTCTACTACTCGCCTCCATTTAAAATCAATGACTTAGACCAGATTTTGGGATTTCCTAATCTCCATTTTACAAGGCATTTTACAAATGCGTTCTTGTGACGTTCTTTTCCGCCTTCGCGACGAGCTCAAGAATTTTGTCGGTTTTGTCACCTCCTACGATGGCATAGATCTCAATCATCTGGGTTGCATACCGTAAGTTCCACCCAAACACCGTCGCGAGTTGAATGGCATCAGCCCCCGCCTCAAGCAGCTTTGTCGTAGCCGTTCCGCGGCAATCGTGTAGGTGAAGGCTGAAGCCCAGAGCTTCTTCGCTCAACCCCGCCTCATTCTTAAAGGCGCTCAGACGTTGTGAGACGTATCGCTTCGTCCAGGGCTCACCACTGGCATTGGTAAGGATGTATTCTTGCCCTTCAGGGGTGCCGTCAATGATTGCCGCAAGCCTCGCAGTGATGGGAATATGGGCAAAAGTGCCTCGTTTCTCAGTTGGAATGCGCAGGCGACGATTGCCAGAATCAAGACGCTGGACATTAAACCTTCGAAGATTGACAAGATCCGCCGGTCGAAGGCCGGTTTCGGTTGCCGCAATCAAGACACGGCCCATGTAATCGGGGGCAACCTTAAGAAATTGATCAATGTATTCTTGCGTCCAAGTAATTGCCGCTCTGTCAGCCTTATAGATTTTTTTGAATTTACAGTAGTGATACTTGATTTTTCCTGCACGAAGCGCCCAGTTCAACAAAAGCGTTACGACAGTACCTGCATAGTCGTATTGTTTTGGGCTATTTTTCCAGGCATTGCGCCACACATTAACTTCGTTGAGGGCTTCCCACTCAGAAAACATCGC
>JAWUXS010000084.1:0-33115 GCA_034111185.1 Paracoccaceae bacterium
GAATAGACCTGCCTTCTCCAGACGTGCGATGTGTTGCGGTGAGTACAAGACTAACTCCTTGACTTGGCGTTTTGAAAGTATCCTCATCACGTTCTCTCCTTGATAGAAGAGCATCGCGATGCTCGGGTTTCGACAAGTTCCCCGAGGAAGTTGGAGCCTAGCAGTAATGAAAAATCGATCAAGTCATATGCGCTGTTCGCTTGCAGCAGGTCGGTCTAGGATTGTCTCATCGAGGGTGATTTTGTATGTTCAACTAGGCGCTAGTATGCGCATCTGGTGAGTCCTTGGTGAGGCATCGAACCTCCTAATGCCACATTGGGTGGGGGTATCACTGGGGGTATTGAGTAAAACCACACGGCACTTAAACATTTTAAATCAAAAGATTATGGGATTTATGTGAGTCCTCTCCTGGCACCACTTTATAAGCCGATGGCTATATAAATAAGGCACTTTCCAACAAATTTCAGCTTATGTACATCCATTTGTACACCTTCTGGATTGCGCTACCCTGCTTGCTTTTCTTATCGCGGCGCAATCAGTGGTCCATCTAATGAATGCTGCTATCGCTCATTCAAAAATGATGGGTTTGGAATTGGCAAAGATCGAGCATCTAGAGACTGCTACCGCCTTGTAACTGGCCAGCTAGCTGTACCAAACAGCCATGTATCCAAGCTTATACGGCAAGAACCAGTTTTTGATGGGTCTGAAGAATAAATCAGATGCCAGCCTCAGCGAGATAGACTTGAGAGTTTCACGAGGCTGGCATCCAATTTGGCGAACACCTCTGATCACAGCTTATGTATGAGTTTCCCATCGCTGAGGAGTCTAGCATTGGGATAGTTCGTTGATACAAAAGCATAACAGCGGAACCGTCACTTGGATGGATTATGTGCACTTCCTAGGGGCGCGTAATTTACATTTGCAGCTAAAACTTCAGCTCTCTCATCGATGCTTTATCAAAAGCATACAAGTTTGACAGGGCAAGTGCGCTGATAACCACCGCGCCGCCAACCAACGCCCATGAGCCCGGGTCTTCTCCTATCACTGCCCAAACAAGAAGCGGTGCCAAGACCGACTCGAGCAAGATGAGAAGCGAAACTTCGGACGAACTGATGTAGCGGGGCCCGAGTGCAAGCAGGCACGAAGCCGCGCCAATGAATGCGCCATGACCCAATAGTAAGGGCCATTGCGTACCGAACACTTCGGCTGGTGATACGAAAAACCATATTAATATTGCCACACCAATGTACCCAACGGGAATAGCTGGGATCATCGATGTCGCTTTGACCATGCGCACCGCGGTCAATGCCGCAGCAAACGCGGCAGAAACATAAAGCGCCCAAATATCGCCTTTCCACGATGCGATCTCGTTTGAGCTTGAGCCGGTCACAATGATCCCTAGTCCAAAAATCACCACCGCCATTGTTATGACCATGCGCGCACGGATTGGCTCGGCCAGAAATACGCGGCTAAAAATTGCAGCGAAGATTGGCATGGATGCAAGAATGAACACGACATTTGCAACGCTTGTGTTTGAAATTGCCAATACAAAAGCTGGCGCCGTCGTCCCGATCAAAACCGTATAAATAAGTCCAGGTTTACCAGTGTGCAGCACTGCTCGGAAATCTTGCAGCCCGCGAATTGCCAGCAAGATGACAAGCACAAAAACCCCTGCGGTTAGGCTTCGCCAGAACGCGGTGACCATCGGCTCTGCGTCGATAAGCCTGACGAATAACGAATCTGGAACAACGAGCAATACGCCCAATGTCGTGATCAGCAAACCCTTGAGGTGGTCACCCATACAGAAATCCGCCTCTTATTATTCGGAACAAAAAAACCTAACGAAGCCGGTCTGACAACTCCACCCATCATTTGAGACATATCCTGTCATTGTTTGTGAACGTCACAGACAATGCTAGCCTTTGACCAAATCGTTTGAATGAGTTGGGAATGACAATGTACCAAGCCAAAAAGCCGGTCGGATCAGCAGCTGAATTGAAAGACATGCTTAGCGTGATGCATCCTAGTCAGGTGAACAAAGTCATTGATCATATTGATGATCATTGCCGTTCTTGGATTGAAAGGACGACCTTTGTCTCAATAGCAAGCTGCAATGCGCGTGGCCAAATGGATGTTTCGCCCAAAGGCGACCCCGCTGGTTTCATCAAGGTGCTGGATTCCAAAACACTCGCCATACCAGACCGGATTGGAAACCACCGCGCTGATACGTTTGTTAATGTATTGGAAAATCCTCGGATCGGGATGATGCTGGTTGTCCCACAAAGGAAAGAGGTTGTTCGCATTAATGGCTCAGCCCAAGTTGTGATGGATGACGGACTTTTGGATCTGACTGAGGCAAACGGGCACCGGCCCGATCTTGTTTTATTGGTGCGTGTCGAAGAAGCGTTCTTTCACTGCGGAAAATCGATGATCCGGTCGCGTATGTGGCAACCAGACAAATGGGGCTCGGTGGAAGGGCTCCCAACATACTCTCAGGCGCTGAAGGACCATGGTGCGATGGACATGCCCTTAGATGACATCGAAGAACGCATGGCGTTCAACGAGTCGGATCGTTTGTACTAGACAGTCTAAACTGTCGCCGATTCCGGTTCAAAAAACTCGATGTATCCTTAAGGATAGCGATCGTATCCCGAAGATGCCTTCCAATATTAGGCATATTTAGTCATTCTATTTTTATTGATAAAGTCCACTCACGGATGTCGGAAATCAGCCTCGCTAAACATTTGGCCGATGTTTAGCTGAGGCTGATTTTTTTCCGCACAGCATAAGCCTTGAAACCCAAGTGAGCGCCGGCAATCGTGCGCATTGCGCGTTGAATAGCAAATATTATCACATCGAAACCGCCTGTTTGTCGCAGTGTCGCCCCATTCAACATGTCTAAGCATGGCAACAATTGCGGCTGAATACATGTTTTAGGATAGTTCAACTTTGAACCGCATTTAGCAGACAAATATAAAAAACGGCAAAAGCAGGTCACATGTTCAAATCACTTCTTGGCAAAGCGCATGGCGCTATGGTTTTCAGTCGCAGGGTACGGGTTCTGGTCGCAAAGATCGGTTCAATGGTTCCTGCAGGTGCACATATCCTTGATGTTGGCACGGGCGATGGCAGCATTGCCAAACAGATCAGCGAAACACAAAGCGGCACAAGCATCGAAGGTATCGATATTATGCTGCGCGGGACCACACATATTCCTGTGACACTTTTCGATGGCACAACAATTCCGATGGATGACAACAGCGTCGATGTCGTGACTTTTGTCGACGTCCTGCATCACACTGACGATCCGGCGGTTCTTATCAAAGAAGCTGCGCGCGTAGCTCGCAAGGGTGTGGTTATTAAAGACCACCTAAGCGAAAACGCTTTGGATCATTTCACACTCCGCCTGATGGATTGGGTTGGGAACGCACCGCATGGTGTGGTCTTGCCGTACAACTATGCACCGCGCAGTGACTGGGATCGTTGGATGGCTGATGCCAGCCTCGAGACTGATCGTTTCGAAACAGATGTCCCTCTTTATCCATTCCCGCTCAGCATGATCTTTGGACGCAAGCTTCACTTTGTAGGGCGGTTCACGCCAAAGGCTTGAACGCAACAAACTTTGCAATCAAAAAACTGATCACCGCGGCACAGCCTGCAGTGATCAACATCAATGCCGTGTCTTTGATGAAGTCATGGAAGATGAACGCTGTCGTCACTGCGGAAACTACTGCCAAGCTTCCTATCTGTGTCGCGGCATAGATCAAGAATGCTGACTTACGCGTCTTCTTAACCGCAAACGCAAATCGTTTCTGAAGCCAGAAAGCGATCGGGATACAGCACAGGTAGACGATCACGCTCGTCGCAAACGGTTGCGTACCAGCAAAGTTTATCAAACCAGCTGTGATCACTGCGTAGCTGAGACTGACACTTCCACCGACAATCAAAAAACGCCCAAACGGTCCAAAGATGTTCATAGCCGATCCTCAACTGCCAATAGGATCAACGCATCGCTTGCGAGAGGTACTGGCCGAAGCCATTCAGCAGATGACCCAGAGGCGAGCGCATGTGCGAAATTGCTTGGACCGCCGTAGTTGCCGTTCCGACAAAGCAAAACATAATCAGCGCCGCTCTCGAGCACTGCGCGCTTCATCCCTTCCTCGTCGCGTACGAACGGCAGAAAACCGTTACCGATAGCCGCACCACTCCTGTGATATGGCGCGGCAAGGCCGTTATGATGCGTAGTAAGGATCAAGGTCGCGCCCAGGTTAATACGAGTCAATATATCTCCTGATGGCACGGAATTAAGCACCTGTAGCTCACCAACGCTTTGACAAACTTCATCCTGAGATTTGGCTTTCGGTTCTGAAACCTCGCTCGACGGATTGAAGGCCTGAACAATTCGCTGCGCAGGTGACGCCAAACCCGGTGAGAGAATTGTCGCCATGGCACCGGCCAAAAGTGCGACCGTGCCCGCATTCGTCTGGTACCTTCGGCGGTACTGATACAACACCAAAATGACATAGCCGCTTAGAAATGGTACCGCGGGCGCGGCCATAATGATCATTCGGTTCTGGGCAAACCCGGCTATGATACCTAACCACCCGATGCACAGCATTTTGGCCAACGCGCTTTGTAACTGGATTGACAGGTTGTCGGAATTGCGCTGCTTGAGCCACATAATGCTGGCCAAGATTGTTGCACCAATTGCAGGGGTGAACGCTGCGTTAAAGACCTCGGGCTGTTGCGCCGCCAACGACGCACCCGGAAGCGCTTCGAAAATCGCGGCGGTGATGTAGTGCTGCACCTCAAGCGGGAGCAAGCCATATGGGCCGTCTAGGCAGGGCTCAAGCAAACTCCGACAAAGTACCAGACCCACTGCGGCGATTAGAATGGTTGCTCCAAACCGCATTGCGGGCGTTCTTAGAATGCCCGCAAATACCATTGGCAAAAGGCACGCTGCCGCTGCCACATAAATGATTGATAAGAATGGTGCCGATAGCGTATCGCAAGTCGCAACCAACCAAGTATCGAGATGGTTTTGCCCCACAAAGAACACCGTCGCAGCAAGTGCAAGCGTGATACAAAAGCTACCCAACACGGGCTGCGCATCACGCTCTGACATTGCAGCAGAGACTGTCAGGATTACGCCAACCAGCGCAATAACGAGAAGACTCTCTAACCCAACAGCCAACGAAAATGCGGCAGCCAATCCAGCAATAATGCCCCTGTAGGTCGCCCTATCTGGCCCGATCATCGCAAAGCAAAGCAAGACCATCATCAAGATTTGAACGTTATGATGATCAATGCGGCCTGGTGCGAAATACGTTGCCCCCGTCGGGCCCCATAACCAAATGCTGGCAATAGCAACCATGCCAGCCATGCCGCCTAGGATTTTCCGTGTTCCTTCGCCAACAATCCAGATCATGAGGATCATCAATGCAGACGGCCAAATGACCAGCGCCGCAGATTCTGCAGCCGTTGGATCTGCAATCGTAGCAAAGCCCATGATAATGAGCGCGATGCCAAAATCGATGTACCGCGACCAGTGGATAGATACGCCCTCTGGTGGCAGCAGACGGTACTGCGTCATGTCGAACCAGCTTTGGCCATTCATCCAAGCTCTGACGGACATCAGACGCATTATGTCGTCGTTGTCACCTGTCGCAAGATCATCATAGACCCCTGAAAATGCGAGGGCCGCCCGCACGACGACTGCAGCGATAGCGATCCATTTGAAATATACAAAATATCGATCCAAACCGTTTTCCGGCAAATCTGACTGATCAGGGTTCGTGGACATAAAATCACCCATCTTAATTGCTTTGTCCCCGCGGTAACACAACGCAACGCGACCTCGCTATCAACCGCCCCGCATCAGTCAGGGTTCGATATGCCGTCGTTGCAAAAATGAATCATCAAATATTACATTTTGAGCCATATCTGCGCCCCATTTCCCAGCAAATGTAGGGAAATAATGGTCAAAAGGCGTAAAGTCAGCAGGCCACAGCAGTTAATAGGGGCCTACCAATGACCGAACTTACAATTCTTATGCCGTGCCTGAACGAGGCTGAAACTCTCGAAGTTTGTATCGTTAAGGCGCAGGCTTACTTGGAACGCTCAGGCATTGCTGGAGAAGTTCTGATCTCGGACAACGGATCGACGGATGGCAGCCAAGAAATCGCAACACGTCTGGGTGCGCGCGTCGTTGACGCCCCCCAGAAAGGTTATGGCGCTGCGTTGATGGCTGGAATTGCTGACGCAAAGGGTCGTTATGTCATCATGGGTGATAGCGACGATTCATATGATTTTTCAAAGCTCGACCTGTTCGTCGAAGCATTGCGCAATGGTTCGGACCTTGTGATGGGCAATCGCTTTAAGGGCGGGATCGCCAAGAACGCGATGCCACCGCTTCACCGATATCTAGGCAACCCGGTTCTTTCGACAATCGGCCGAGTCTTTTACCGGACGCCAGTTGGCGACTTCCATTGTGGCCTGCGTGGCTTTTCACGCGCCGCAATCACAGGTCTGAAACTGAACGCACCAGGTATGGAGTTCGCCTCTGAGATGGTCATCAAGGCCACGCTTACTGGGTTGAAGATTACCGAAGTTGCAACAACACTTTCACCGGACGGACGCACACGCCCTCCACACTTGCGTAGTTGGCGCGACGGTTGGCTGCACCTCAAGCTGTTGCTTACATTTGCGCCATATTGGCTCTTCTACTATCCGGGTCTCGTGATGCTTGGTGTCGGGACAACGATCTTCACTGCCTTGATGTTCGGACCTTTGCAGATCGGAGGCGTGACCTTTGACATCGCATCCATGATTTTAGCTTCAGCCCTGATTATGACCGGCTTCCAAATGGTTTGCTTCTATGGCTTAGCCCGCATCTTTGCAGTTCGCTTTGGTCTTCTTCCAACCTCTCCTGATTTTGAGCGTTTGCGCGAAAGAATCAGCGTCGATAACGCATGCATTCTGGGCGCGACTTTCCTTCTCGGTGCTCTTGTCGCGACCGTTGGAGCAATTGTGTTTTGGGGGCAGTCTGGCTTTGGCGATCTAAACCCAAGCGCGATTGTTCGTCCTGC
This sequence comes from Paracoccaceae bacterium, assembly GCA_034111185.1. Lineage (GTDB taxonomy): Bacteria > Pseudomonadota > Alphaproteobacteria > Rhodobacterales > Rhodobacteraceae > Yoonia. The sequence continues at coordinate 7,089 of JAWUXS010000084.1, forward strand.
AAGCCTAGCTGTCGTATGTGCCGCCCTTGGCGTGCAAACAATTACAACTGGCTTCCTTTGGGGAGTTTTGAACCAGAAGGTTGAAGATGAGCCAAAGTCAAAGATCTTCAAAGCATTGGCAGCTTAATCTTTAGCCACTAACCTATTCTGGATAGCCGCGTGGTGATTTACAGCGCGGCTATTTCGTTTTCCTAAGAGCGAACGGCACGCTCTGCTATCAGACACCTGACTTGAATGCCTTTCGCGCCTTGATCGACTTTCGCAACAAGAAGAACCCCTCGAATTTGATGTCCGCGTCAGGATGAAAACTATGCATCATCCATGCGCCGTCCATCCATGTGTGATCAATTCGCTCAAGCGTTTGGGCAATATCAAATTGACCATCCTCAAACTGTGGCATGCTGCACCCACGACATTCGTCATTTACATGCTGAGCTTTAGACCATCGTATTACGTGAGCTCAGATTCAGAATTCAAACAGTCGTGTTTAAGGCATTTTCCAAATCTTCGATCAGATCATCAACTTGCTCTAGCCCGATATTCAACCGGACTAGTCTGCCTGAATAATCCCTGCCCGGCCTTTCAAGTCTTGGGTAAACCACAGCCAAACTGTGGACGCCGCCCCAACTAAGACCGATGTGGAACAGGTCCAACGCATCAAGAAATGCCGCAACCGATAGCGGGTCAACATCCTGCTTGAACAGGATTGAAAATACACTCGTCGAACCCGTGAAGTCTCGCTTCCAAATTTCATGTCCAGGACACGAGGCAAAGGCCGGATGAAATACCGCTTCAATCTTCGGATGATCATCGAGCCAGTGCGCAACTTTCAATGTTGACCGCTCAAGTTGTTCCAAGCGTAGCGCGAGCGTTTGAAGGCCGCGAAGTGCAAGGCTGCAGTCATCGGGCGACACCGCAAGCCCAAGCTGGCGATAGACTGGCCCCATCCTTTCAAATGCAGCGGCGTCTCGGACAGAAACCGAACCAAGCAACAGATCACTATGCCCGCCCACGTATTTCGTGAGCGCTTGCATGCTGACATCTACGTCATGTGCAAATGCGTCGAACATGACGCCCGCGGCATATGTATTATCCAAGGCCACTGCGACGCCCTTTGCATGGGCAGCTTTGGCAATCGCAGGCACATCTTGGATTTCCATCGTGACCGATCCGGGGCTTTCGCACCAAATCAGCGCCGTATTTTCGCGGATCAGTTCAGAGATACCAGCACCAACTAACGGGTCGTAAGCTTCGACCTCAATCCCAAGGCCGCGCAGAATACCTTCGGCCATTTCTTTGTTCGGCCCATATGCAGAATGGGGCACCAATGCGTGGCTTCCGGTTTTGCAATAAGCAAAGTAAACCAAAGCAATTGCCGCCTGTCCGCCAGGCACAATCAGTGTCCGATGGGCGCCTTCAATCTCGGAAATACGCGCAGCCAACTCCAGAGCAGTTGGCGTCCCGTAAAGGCCGTAGGAATAGCCATTCTCGGCTTGGTCCCAACTGTCCTTTACTGAAGATTGATCTTCGAAAACGACTGTTGAACCACGGTAAACTGGGGTTGCCAGAGACGCATAGTCTCGGCGTGCGCGTGGCCTTGGATCAAGAAGTTTTGTTCGCCAGTCCATCTTATCTCACTTTGAATTTGGTGCGGTCTGCATCAACGCTATCGTCTCAAGATAAATGCTGACTGCCGACTTAATTTCAGAAATCGGGACGTACTCGTTTAAGGAGTGGCATTGCGCCAAATCACCTGCCCCGCAGATTACTGTAGGGCAGCGGAAGTTCGGCGCGTCTGTCGAACCCGGAAACGTCATATAGCTTGGCTCTTGCCCAGTCACGGCTTCAATTGCAGTCGAAATTGCATGTACAATGGGCGACCCCATGTCGGTACTTAATGGCGGGCAATTCAAACTTGGCTGGGTGATTTCATACGAAAAATCAGGGATTGCTGCAGCCAGCGGCGCCAAAACCCCCTCCAGTTCCGCCACGACTGTCTCATAGCTTTCACCTGGAACAGTGCGACGATCCACTTCAATCTTGCAAAAATCGGGAACCGACGACGCGTGCTCTCCACCTTTGATTGCTCCGACGTTCAGTGTGGGTTTGCCGCAAAGCGGATCAGGATCACGCAGTGCCAGCGCGTTTGCGTAAACCTGCAACGCTTCGATGATCGCGGACATATGATAGATCGCGTTGATCCCATTCTCAGGAACGCTTGAGTGCGTAGATTCACCATAGGTCTTGATCCACAAACAGACTTGCCCGCGATGGGCTGTGCTGATCGCCAGCTTGCTAGGCTCTGCTACGATTGCATAGTCCACGTGGGGACCATGCAAACCAAAATCATATGAACCAGTCATCGCGTCTTCTTCGTCCACAACACCTGCGATGATCAGATCCCCCGCAAGCGGCTCGTCCCTCGCGACAATGATACGGGCAACTTCCAGATAAGCGGTAAGGCCTGCTTTCATATCGCAAGACCCACGCCCGTAGATGCGGCCGTCTTTTACGGTTGGCTCAAATGGCGCATCGTATCCAGCAACGCCTACCGTGTCTAAATGTCCAGCAAGCATAACAGTCGGCCCGTTGCCGGAACCTTTCAACAGACCCCAAACATTGCGCCGTCCGTCCGCGACATGAGAGCTGAAAGTATCCAATCCAATCTCTTGCAAACGCGCCTCAAAGAACTGCGCCATACCTTCTTCTGCTGGGTTCGCTGGATCAGCATTGCCAAAGGTATTCAGGCTGGGAATACGGACCATCGCTGAAAGATCGTCGATCAGGTTTTGCTCATTGATCTGCATTTCTTACTCGCTTCCTTAGATATGGTTCGCCTTGGGCCAATTCAGAGATCGAATAACCTACCGCAACCAAACAACTTGTCGTTGATGCCTGCCAAACGCAAAAGATGCCATGCAAGCGCGTGATTGCTGGATGTGACCGGCTTTCCTAGCTGCGCCTCTGCTGCATCGATGATGCCCGCTGCGCGTAGGCTTGTACATGAAATGAATATGCCGTCACAGGCGTCAGATTTCCCAAGCGCTATGGTCGCTTTCAAAATGGACTCAGGATCAATCTGACCAACCACGATATCGCTCTCTTCATAGAATGATCCAACGACGGAAATCGCAATACCTGCGGCTTCAAAGCGGGCTTGCATCGCTGCAGTCACAGAAGGTGTGTAAGGCGTCAGCAGACCCAAACGTTGCACACCCAAAGCATTTAGCGCGGCTTTTGCTGCGCTCAGTGGATTGCTAGAGGGAACGTTCGGATGCGATTGCTTCAAAATTTCGGCGACGCGTTTTTCGCCGATGATTGTAGCACCGGACGTGCAGCCATACCCAAGGGCACCGATACCCAAGAACTCCGGCAATAGGGCTGCGGCAACCGGAAGTTCGGCCTCCATTTTGGCAAGCGTATCGGGCGTTACCAACGCATCATTCGCAAGCCGAGCGTGATAAATTGAGACGCCCAAACCATCCGTCAATTGACGGATTTCACTTTCCATCGTTTGATCAGACTCGAGAACGAGCAGCCCGATCCGAGCGCGTTCATCTTCGCTTGGCTTCGTCGTGAAATCAAATCGCGTTATCGCTGGGGCAGCATTAGGTATGTGCATCATCTGGAACCCTTTCACAGCAACTCTAGACAAATCTCATGGGCCCAAGCGCGGCAAAAAACGACCAATTGCACGATGAGATGACCACCTTCGCATTGGATGCTGTTCGACATTTCGTTTGATCTTTGGACCTGCTGAGTGCAAAAAATTGACTATCAATCGTATCTCTGCAGAATATCCCCAAGGCATTGCCGCTGTGCGTCAGAGCCCTTAAGAAACAAGAGAGCTAACCTGTAAGGATACCCAGATGATCGAGCCAACTTCTTCGTTCAAAGACAATCTCCAGCTCATGCCGTCATTTGAAAACCTTACGCGGATCGACATGATCAACCAATCGGGGACCGTTGTTGCCTCTATCGAAAACCAACCGGGCAAGCAGGGTTCTCTTGCCGTTTATCAGTACCTTGAACAGTCCTTTGGGGTCATAAATGCTGACGCTGCAGCCCATGGCCTTGAGGTTTTTGCAGAGCACACAGCAGACGCAAAAAACCGCCCTGGCGCGCATCCGAACATCGACCGTTTGCTGGAAATCGTCGATGGATCTAACCCCTTAAGCATTCGGCTTTTTGAAGCTTAAGAGAATGATCTGTCGAAGGATTTAGTTTGCCCATCTAGAGAAGGGTTGCTAGGCTTAGGGTTGTTTTTGGTATGCGATTTGGAAACCTAAATTTATGGACATCGACGAACAGTTTCTAGACTTTGCCACCAACATTTTGGCATGCGCGACAACTGATGATGTGTGGGATCTGCACACCCAGAAAATGTGTGAATACGGGTTTGACCGACTGCTCTTTTTATCCACCAACCTGCGGACGCATGGCGAATGGGGCGATATCTCGGATACGCTTGTCTTATCCACTTATCCTCAAGAAGTTGTGGACGTATTTGTCGACGGCGGGCTTTACAAAAGAGCATCAGTCGTGCCTCGGAAAGACCACAAGCCCGGGTTCCATAGCTGGCGAAATTTTATGGAGCGGAAAGCAGCAGGTGATTTAACTGAGGCCGAGATTGAGCTCAGCGGATTACATGCGAAATGGAAAATTGCGGCTGGCTATACGATTTGGTTCGACGAAACGAGCAATCGCATTAGAAGTGTTGTCGGTCTTTGCGCTAGGCAGGGCCTTACACAAGATGATGTCGATAAGATCTGGTCTGAACAAGGCAAAGAGATTTTCGTCCTCAACACTCTCGTTCACCTTAAGATGTTACAGCTCCCTCGCACTGGGCAATATCCAAGCATGACCACCCGACAGCGGGAAGTTTTGCAATGGGTCGCAGACGGTAAGACAGTTAAAGATATCGCTCAGATTATGGATCTTAGCCCGACGACGATCGATAAACACCTCAACTTGGCGCGCAAAACGCTTGGCGTCGAGACCACAGGGCAAGCCGTGCAAAAGGCTTTGGTTTTGAACTTGCTGAACGTTGTTTAGAATTACACTACGCGAAAAACCAAGTACCATTTCAAGATGACGATGATCGTCTCTTTGCATTTAGATAGCCCTGTTTTTATTCTTTTACGATGATACATTCGTCAGCCAGACGTGGGATTATCCAATAATGGCGATGGCACTGGCTATACAGTTTCTGGTCGAAAATCAGTTTTCAGAGAACTGATGGAACTTATCTTATAGTCCCCGCATGCAAAAAATTAGACTCTAATTAAGGGTAATTTGCATCATATTTTCCTGCGCAGCCATTCTGGAACCACTTAACTCTTATGCCACTGACGTACTTACATCAAACTTTTGATTGACGTACCTCAATTCGCGACCTAGCCTGATCACCTTATCAAGGGATACGGCATGAACGGACCAACGGTACACGACGTCGCAAAGACTGCTCAGGTTAGCTTGGCCACTGTTGACCGTGTGCTGAATGGCCGTGGGGGGGTATCTGCCAAAGCGGTCGCAAAGGTCAAAGCAGCCGTGGCGCAAACAGGTTACGTGCGCAATCTTGCCGCTGCGAACTTGTCCCGCCGCCGTGTTTACCGTTTCTGTTTCGTCGTCCCGTCAGGTGACACTGGCTTTGTCGCCCTTCTTCGCGCAGCGCTTGAACGTGAGCGCGATAAACTGATTGAAGAACAGATACTAATTCAGATCACCTCGACGCGGGCATTTGATGTGGCCGATCAAGTTGCAGCACTACGTCAGCTTGATTGTGATGCTGTTGCCATCATGGCAAGCGAGGCACCTGAAATCCAAGAAGAGGTCAGTCGCCTGCGCGCGGCTGGCGTACGTGTCATCACGCTTGTCGCGGATCTACCCCAGTTCAATCGCGAGGCTTACGTCGGTCTTGATAACGTTGCAGCTGGCCGAACCGCCGCAGAGTTCATGGGGCGCTACGTACAAAAAGCAGGCGCTATCTTGATGATTGCGGGCTCGTTGTCGGCGCGTGACCATAGTGAGCGCCTGATGGGATTTCGCAGGGTTATGCAGGAACGTTACAGCCACCTTACGCTGTTGCCAGCGGTCGAGGGGAACGATGATGCGGACACTGTTGCGCAACTTGTGACCGAAGCTGCCGATACCCAATCTTTGGTTGGCATCTATGCCATTGGTGCCGGCAACCGCGGCTTGGTCGACGCCATTAAGAAGACAGGCATCAAGCCGATCACAATCGCCCACGAGCTGACCCCAGAAGCCCGAGAGCGCCTGCGCGACGGCACAATCGATCTGGTGCTGGATCAAGACACATCTGCAGCCATCGCATCAGCTGTAAATATCATGCGCAGCCTGACCGAGGGCCGCGACCTACCAACAGATGCCGGAAAAATCAGACTTAACATCTACAACCGAGAGAACATCTTATGAGCAAATATTTCGCCGACATTGAGCCGATTGCCTTTGGTGGTCCAGATAGCACCGACCCTATGGCATTCCGTCACTACAACCCTGCTGAACAGCTGGGCGACAAAACGATGGCCGAACACCTACGCTTTGCCGTTTGCTACTGGCACAACTTTGTTTGGGAGGGAAATGACCCCTTTGGCGGACAAACATTCGAGCGGCCTTGGTTTCCTGCAGACACGATGGCACTAGCCAAGCAAAAAGCTGACGATGCGTTTGATATGTTCCGTATCCTAGGTGTGCCGTACTTTTGTTTTCATGACCACGATGTCCGCCCCGAAGGTGACAGCCTACAGGAAAGCCATAAACGCCTGAACGAGATGGGCGACTACTTTGCTGAGAAGATGGCCAACGGCGGTCCTAAGCTGCTTTGGGGCACGGCTAACATGTTTTCAAACCGCAGGTATATGTCCGGTGCATCGACCAACCCTGATCCTGATGTGTTTGCGTATTGTGCATCGACAGTTAAATCCTGCATGGATGTCACCCACCGCCTTGGCGGCGAGAACTATGTGCTATGGGGTGGCCGCGAAGGGTACGAAACACTCTTGAACACTAATCTTGAGCGTGAGTTGCAACAGATGGGCCGCTTCCTAAGCATGGTCGTCGATTACAAGCACAAGATCGGGTTCAAAGGCGCGATCTTGATTGAGCCTAAGCCGCAAGAACCGACTAAGCATCAATATGACTTTGACGTTGCCACCGTATACGGTTTCCTTAAACGGTTCGGCCTTGAGAATGAGGTTCAGGTGAACGTTGAGCAGGGTCATGCGATCCTTGCAGGCCATTCGTTTGAACACGAACTTGCCACAGCCCGCGCCCTTGGCATCTTTGGCTCGATCGACATGAACCGGAATGACTACCAATCAGGCTGGGACACGGATCAATTCCCGAATTCACCATCCGAAGCAGCAATGGCCTATTACGAGGTTCTTATGGCCGGCGGCTTTACAACAGGCGGCACAAACTTTGACGCCAAGCTGCGCCGTCAATCTTTGGACGCGAGCGATCTGATTGCCGCCCATGTTGGTGGCATGGATATCTGCGCACGCGGCCTTAAATCTGCCCATGCGATGATTGCAGATGATGCACTCGAGGCGCCACGCCGCGCCCGTTACGCAGGCTGGGAAACCGAAGCTGCGCAGGCGATGCTGGCTGAAGGGGCGACGCTTGACGGGATTGCAGCGGCAGCCGAGGCCGCAGGCATAAACCCGCAGCCAGTCTCGGGACAGCAAGAAAAGCTTGAAAACGTCGTGAACCGCTACGTCTAAAAAATCAGGGGAGAAAGGCGACTTTCTCCCCCTCTCGAACCAGCAGACGTTCTCGGCTTTTCATCTGCGTCCGACCCTCATACGATCTGCCACATGACAACTCCTGAATCACAAAATGTACCCCCACGCGATTGGGATGATGCCTATGCCAACATGGCCCATATTCCTGGATCTGATGCATTGCCGCAGATATGGATCGATACGGCAGCGGCGTACCGCGCGAGCGGCGTCACCGTCACAGAGCATGCCTACGGCGATCATTCCCGCGAGAGATTTGACCTTGTGATGCCACAAGGCACCCCCAGGGGCCTCGCGGTATTTGTGCATGGCGGATATTGGATGCGGTTGGATAAATCCATGTGGACCGATCTGGCTGAGGGTGCGCGCGCAAAGGGCTGGGCTGTTTGCTTACCCAGCTATACCCTCGCCCCTGATGCTCCAATTAGCCACATGACCCAGCAAATTGGTGCCGCGATCACGACAGCGGCCAAGATGATCGCAGGCCCGATCCGACTGTCAGGTCATTCGGCTGGTGGGCATTTGGCAAGTCGGATGATCTGTGATGACACGCCACTAGGTCACAGCATCACGGCGCGGATTGATCATACATTATCGATCAGTGGCGTTCATGATTTACGCCCACTCTTGAAGACCAAATTGAATGAAACACTCGGCCTCGACGTAACCTCGGCCACATCAGAAAGCCCTGCCCTGCGGATGCCAAATGGTGCCCCGCACATAACTGCATGGGTCGGAGGAGGGGAGCGGCCAGAGTTCATTCGTCAGACACGAATACTAGCCCAGATCTGGGGCGGCCTAGGTGCGCACACAAATTGCACCGTCGACGGTGACCACGACCATTTCACCGTGATCGAAGGATTGCGTGACCCAGATAGCCCGATCACATACGCCTTTGTTGGCGACTAAATTTCCCTAAAGGATTCCTATGACCAAACTTCCTGTGAAAGAAAAATTTTCTCTCCCCGAGGGGATGATTTACCTAGACGGAAACTCGCTTGGGCCACTGCCGAAAGCTGTACCGGAACGGCTGGCGTCTATGATCACTGACGAGTGGGGGGCGCATCTGATAAAGGGTTGGAATGTTGATGACTGGATGGGCCAGCCAATGCGCGTTGGTAACCGCGTCGGTGGGTTGGTGGGCGCGCCCGAGGGGTCGGTCACTATGGGCGACACGTTGTCGATCAAGGTTTTCCAAGCGCTGGCATCCTCGCTTAAGCTGCAGCCCGAACGCAAGGTGATCCTATCGGATACCGGTAACTTCCCTTCCGATCTTTATATGGCTGAGGGGCTGATCAAGCATCTGGGGCAAGGGCATGAATTGCGTCTTGTCGCGCCGGAAGACGTGGCTAGCGCGATGACCGATGACGTCGCCGTCGCAATGATCACGCAGGTCGATTACCGTAGCGGCCGCATGCACGATATGAACACCATCACCAAAGCCGCCCATGATGCTGGTGCCGTTATGCTTTGGGACCTTGCGCATAGCGCGGGTGCGTTACCAGTTGACCTAGCCGCGTCAGGTTGCGAATTCGCAGTTGGCTGCACATACAAATATCTGAACGGCGGACCGGGTGCGCCTGCATTTATCTATGTCCGCCCAGACCTGATCAAAGAACTAGAACCAGCTCTTAGCGGTTGGCTAGGCCACGATGCGCCCTTTGCGTTTGAACAGTCGTATCGCCCTGCAGGCGGGATTGAACGGATGCGCGTTGGCACGCCGCCCGTGATGCAACTAACCGCACTCGAGGCTGCCTTAGACGTTTGGGATGGCGTAGATATGGAAGATCTGCGTGCGGCCAGTATCCGCCTGTCTGACCTGTTCATCACCGAGGTTGAGGCAAAGTGTCCGACGCTCACCTTGGCCAGCCCGCGCGACGGTGCACAGCGTGGATCGCAAGTCTCGTTCGCATCTGAAAACGGCTATCCGATTATGCAGGCGTTGATTGCCCGTGATGTCATTGGGGATTTTCGTGCGCCAAACATGATCCGGTTCGGGTTCACGCCACTATATGTGGACGAAGACGATGTACGCCGCGCCGCTGTTGTCTTGGCTGACATCTTGGATAACCGGCATTGGGATAATCCACAGTATCAGCAGACAGGTCGCGTCACCTAATTCGCGCGCGCAGCGAGAACCCAAGACCGCAACTTAGCACGATCAGCTTCTGCCATTTGCACAGCATTCGGCGGAGGCATCGCATGCGTCCTGCCAGCCTGTAGATAGATTTCTTCGGCATGGCGGGCGACATCGCTTTTGGTCTCAAGCAAAACGCCCTTAGGCGCCCAAAGCAGATCGCCATAAAACGGCTCGCGCGCATGGCACATTGAACAATTACCAAGCACCGCACGGTAGGCATCATCAAAGCCTTCGGCATTTGCATAATGCGCCTCGTAAGGGGTCAGCGCCCGCGCCTCGGCCTCCTCATAGGTTTCCATGCCAGAGTTCATAGAAAGCAAAGCGATCAAGATCATTAGCGCAGCTGTCACCAACCATGTCCAAAACGGCCCCTCGCCTGTTGCGTGCATCGTGTTAAAGTAGTGACGGATCGTAACACCCGTGAGGAAAATCAGGCTTGCGATGATCCAGCTATACTCGGTCGCGAATGACAGCGGGTAATGGGTCGACAACATTAAGAACACGACTGGTAATGTCAGGTAATTATTATGGGTCGAACGAAGCTTTGCGATCTTTCCATATTTTGCATCGGGCGTGCGACCAGCCTTAAGGTCTGCCACAACAATCCGTTGGTTTGGCATAATGATAAAGAATACATTCGCCGTCATGATCGTTGCAGTAAACGCACCCAAATGCAGCAGCGCCGCGCGGCCCGTAAAGATCTGATTATAGCCCCATGACATAATCACAAGGATCACAAAGAGCAGGAACATCAATAGTGTTGGATGCTCTTTCAAACCTCGTTTGCACATCTGATCGTAAAGTAGCCAACCGATAGTCAGCGAGCCGCCAGAGATTAGGATGCCCTGCCACAATGTCAGGTCTGCCTTGGATGGGTCGAGCAGGAACAACTCTCCGCCGACCCAGTAGACGATCATCATCAATGCAGCGCCCGAAACCCACGTGATGTAGCTTTGCCATTTATGCCAGATCAGATGGTCGGGCATGTTTGATGGGGCGACGCCGTATTTTTGGATGTGATAAAAACCACCGCCATGAACCTGCCATTCTTCGCCGGTGACGCCATTCGGCATATTCGGCGCTTTCTTTAGTCCCAAATCCAACGCGATAAAGAAGAATGACGCGCCAATCCAAGCCATCGCAGTAACCACGTGTAACCACCTGACACTAAAGGAAATCCAGTCCCATAAAACAGCGATATCGTACATGTTTTCCTCGTCAGATTGGGGCGCGCAATAGGGCTTAACCATACACTAGGCGATTTGCGATTATTCTGCTATTCTTGCAATAGACCAAGCAGCATCAAAAAAATCGAAACAATGTCATATCTGGATAATATCCGAACTTTCGTTCGCGTCTATGAACTGGGCAGTATGTCTGCGGCAGGCCGTGATTTACGGATATCGCCAGCGGTGACATCTTCGCGAATTTCACAGCTCGAAGAGCATCTCAGTGTGCGCCTTTTCCAACGCACTACCCGCAGCCTGACACCCACCGAACACGGCAAGGCCTATTATGGTGGCGCTTGCAAAGTCCTCGAGTCCGTAGATTTCGCCGAGGCGCAGGTTGAGAACAGCGCGGAAAATCCAAAGGGATCACTGTATGTCGCGGCACCGTTGGGTGTTGGGCGCAGGTTGATTGCCCCCCACGTCCCCGAGTTTTTGGAGAAGTATCCCGAGATTAAATTGCGGCTTCGCCTAACCGATAGAAAAGTCGATCTAACCACTGAGGGCCTCGACCTCGCGTTCTTTCTTGGTCAACCTGAGGATAGCAATTTGCGCATTCGTAAAATTGCAGATGTTGAACGGGTCTTATGCGCTGCACCGTCTTATATTGCGGCACGTGGCAACCCTTCATCGGGCGAGGAGCTGGTGTCTGACATCCACGAATGCCTGAACCTTCGGTTCCCCGGGTCAACCGAATTCCAGTGGCCTTTGATGACCGCTGTTGGATCAAAGCGTTTCGCCGTTACGGGACGTTACGAATCTGACGATGGCGATGTGTTGACCGATTGGGCACTGACCGGAAATGGCATCGTGCTAAAGCCGATCTTTGAAGTTGCTGATCACATCACGGCGGGGCGCCTTGTGCCCGTCGCATGCGACACTCCGCCAGAGCCAATTCAGATGGCCTGCCTTTTCACGCACAGCAAACGCCAAGATCCCAAGACGCGGCTATTCATGGAGTTCATAATAGAACGCATCAGCGAAGTCGTACGGGACAGCACGCCCAAAATTTAGCTCCCGCGGTAGGTCGAATACCCAAACGGCGAAAGCAGAAGCGGAACATGGTAGTGCGACGCCTCTGACATTCCAAAACGCAGAGGGACCACATCAAGAAAACGAGGCTCTTCGGGGGGCGTACCAATCGCATCAAGGTAATCGCCGGCGTGAAATACTAATTCATAAATGCCAGTCGCAAAGGCATCAGCAGGCAAAATCTGCTCATCCGTGCGCCCATCGTCATTCGTGACAAGCGTCTTTAAGTGCGTCCGCGCATCGTCTTCAATTCGAAACAATTCGATCTTCAGACCTTCTGCAGGGCAGCCACGTGCTGTATCCAGCACATGCGTCGTTAAAAATCCGGTCATAGCTATAACTCCTTGGTTTAAGTCTGGGTATGACGGATCTTAGTCGCAACGGCAAAGTGCCCCTTACAAGACACTCTTTCGCGTTTTTTTTGAAAAACTTATGGATTGTTTTGAATTACAATAGCCATAACAAAAAGGACATGAATTTGACCCGTTACCCACGCGATATGACTGGTTATGGCGCAACCCCACCAGCGGCCAATTGGCCCAATGGTGCTAAGATTGCTGTCCAAATTGTCCTGAACTACGAAGAAGGCGGCGAAAACAATATCTTACACGGTGACGCCGCATCCGAAGCGTTCCTGTCCGAGATCACAGGCGCCGCCGCGTGGCCCAATCAGCGGCACTGGAATATGGAGTCCCTGTACGAATATGGGGCGCGTGCTGGATTTTGGCGCCTGCACCGTATGATGCGAGATTTGCCGATTACCGTTTACGGAGTCGCCACGGCATTGGCCCGCGCGCCTGAACAAGTCGCCGCGATGCAAGCGTCAAACTGGGAAATCGCAAGTCACGGCCTGAAATGGGTCGAGCACAAAGATATGCCCGAAGACGTCGAGCGTGAGCAGATCGCCGAGGCAATACGCCTACACACCGAGGTCACTGGTGAAGCACCACAAGGCTGGTACACAGGTCGGTGTTCAAACAATACCGTGCGTCTTGCTGCTGAGACAGAGCAGCTTGCGTATGTGTCCGATAGCTATGCAGATGATCTGCCATATTGGATGAAGATTGGCCGTCGCGATCAACTTATTATTCCGTACACAATGGACTGCAACGATATGCGGTTTGGTATACAGGCAGGCTTTACCACTGGTGATCAGTTTGAAAGCTATCTCAAAGACAGCTTTGATTATCTGTACGAAGAAGGTGCCGCAGGTCAGCCCAAAATGCTGACGATTGGTTTGCACTGCCGGATCATGGGGCGTCCAGGTCGGGCCGCCGCATTGCGCCGTGCGATCCAGTATTTCCAATCCCACGATGACGTCTGGTTTGCGACACGGCTTGAGATCGCCGAGCATTGGGCAAAGCATCATCCACCTGTCCAAAAAACGCGTGCCTGCGAGATGGATTTAGAGACCTTTGTATCTGAGTTTGGTGGGATATTCGAACACAGCCCTTGGATTGCCGAAGGCGCGCATGACCTCGAACTTGGTCATACCCACGACACGGCACAAGGAATCCATCAGGCCCTCGCCCGCGTGTTCCGTTGCGCGTCCGAAGAACAACGTCTTGGCGTTTTGACAGCACACCCTGATCTGGCTGGCAAACTTGCCGCCGCAAAGCGTTTGACCGCCGAGTCTACGGCAGAGCAAGCTGCGGCCGGTCTTGATGCGCTAACCGACGATGAGCGCAAGACGTTCACCGATCTCAATGACGCCTACACAACAAAGTTTGGCTTTCCCTTCATCATCGCTGTGCGCGACAACACAAAGGCCTCAATCATGGATGCCTTTGCCCAACGCATTAGCAACGACCGCTCAACCGAATTTGCACAAGCCTGCAAACAAGTCGAACGGATTGCCGAACTGCGCCTCATCGAAAAGCTAGACACATGAGCCAGATGATCCAGACAGAGCCTTTGACGGCCGCTGCGTTTGCGGCGTTTGGTGATGTGCTTGAGTTAAACGGTACGCCAAGCAAGATCATCAATCAGGGGCTGTGCGGCCGTTATCACGACCTCGCTATGTTGGATTTCTCTGATGGAATGGCGGGCATCAGCCTTTTCAAAGCAGAGACCCGTTCCTTTCCAATGGATCTAGAGCTTCTTGAACGCCACCCCGTCGGCAGCCAAGCGTTTATTCCAATGAGCCTCGATCCATTCTTGGTGATTGTTGCATTGGATGTCAGTGGCAAGCCCGGATTGCCGCGCGCGTTCGTGACCGCACCGGGTCAAGGCGTTAACTATAACCGGGGTACATGGCACGGGGTACTTACCCCACTACATGAACCCGGCTTATTCGCAGTCATCGACCGTATCGGTCCTGGCGCGAACCTAGAAGAACACTGGCTTGAAGCGCCAGTGACGATCAACGACACGAACCAATCAGCCAGCGGGACGACTGGCGATTAATACACTCAAATAGGGATAACGAAATGACAGACACAAATTATAGCGATCCGAATGTGACGCCGCCTATGGGCCAAGCGATCCCACTCGGACTTCAGCACGTACTGGCGATGTTCGCCTCGAACGTGACACCTTCAATCATCGTGGCTGGCGCCGCTGGTCTTGCCTTTGGTGGACCTGAGCAAATCTACCTGATCCAGATGGCAATGCTGTTTGCCGGTATCGCGACACTGTTCCAAACAGTTGGCATGGGTCCAATCGGCGCACGTCTTCCTATTATGCAAGGTACGAGTTTTGCGTTTGTTGGTGTTCTTGCAGGTATCGCCGCAACACTCGGTATGGGCGTCGCACTGACAGCTTGTATCATTGGTGGCGTCATTCACTTTGCACTTGGTGCAGTGATCCACAAGCTGCGCTTCTTGTTCCCACCACTGGTTATCGGCCTCGTGATCCTCGCGATTGGTCTGTACCTTATCCCTGTTGCGATTAAATACGCGGCTGGTGGTGCAGCAGACTTCCAAATGGCTGCAGAGAGCTTTGGCTCACTCAAGCATTGGTCGGTTGCTTTGACAGTGATCATCGTTTCACTGCTTCTTAAGTTCTTCACAAAGGGTCCAATCTCAAACGCTGCGATCCTCGTTGGCCTGCTAGCTGGTTACGCTTTGGCATACGTGCTGGGCATGGTTAACTTTGGTTCAGTTGCAAAAGCATCTTGGATCACTTCGATCACGCCGCTTCCATATGGTTTTGAATTCAACCTTGGTGCTGTGATTGCCGTAACACTTGTCTCAATCGTTTCTGCGATCGAAACTGTGGGCGACGCATCTGCGACAGCCAAAGCTGGTGCTAAGCGCGAAGCAACAGACGCTGAGATCGCTGGTGCGACTTATGCAGATGGTTTGGGTACAGCAGTTGCTGGTGTCTTTGGCGGCTTGCCAAACACTTCGTTCAGCCAGAACGTTGGTATCGTCGGTATGACTGGCATCATGTCACGTCACGTTGTGACAATCGCTGGTCTGATCATGATCGTTTGTGGCCTGATCCCGAAAGTGGGCGCTGTGATCGCCTCTATGCCTTTGCCAGTTCTTGGTGGTGGTGTGATCGTGATGTTCGGCATGGTTGCTGCGGCTGGTCTGAACATGCTTGCTGATGTGCAAATGACACGCCGCAACATGATCATCATCGCGGTATCTCTTGCCTTTGGTCTGGGTCTGAACCTTGTCCCAACTGCAGTTCAGTACCTGCCAGGTGTGATCAAAGTTCTTGCAACGTCTGCAGTCGCTCCTACAGCACTGATGGCGATTGTACTGAACCTGATCCTCCCAGACGAAGAAGCAGTCTAATCGGTCGGGCTTCGGCCCTACCTACACATCATTCGCAAAAGGCCCAGTCATCGCGACCGGGCCTTTTGCATCTTACAAGTTGTTGCTGATTACAGCTTCATGTGACGGTTCACGTCTTTGTACAAAAGATAACGGAACGGCCCTGGCCCACCCGCATAACATGCCTGCGGACAGAAAGCGCGCAACCACATATAGTCGCCAGCCTCGACCTCGACCCAATCTGCGTTCAGACGGTAAGCTGCCTTGCCTTCCAGCACATACAGACCGTGCTCCATGACATGTGTCTCAAGGAATGGAATCACGGCACCAGGTTCAAAGCTGACGACAGTCACATGCATGTCGTGGCGCAGATCAGTTGGGTCAACAAAGCGCGTTGTCGCCCATTTTCCATCCGTGCCCGGCATAACTGTTGGTGCGATATCCGCCTCGTTCGCGATGATAACTTCTGGATGAGGCAGCCCCGGCACAGCCTCATAGGCTTTGCGTATCCAATGAAAACGCAGCATCTCGTCCGTTGTGTTTTTCAGCGTCCAGTTCGTCTCAGGCGGGAGAAACGCATAGCCACCAGGCGTCAACTCATGTGTGGTGCCGTCAATAGTTAGGGATGCAGTGCCCTCGACAACGAACAAAACGCCCTCGGCACTTGCGTCTGTTTCAGGCTTGTCAGACCCACCACTTGGTGCGACCTCCATGATGTACTGCGAGAACGTTTCAGCAAAACCACTAAGCGGGCGGGCAATGACCCAAAGGCGCGTATCGTCCCAGAATGGTAGAAAGCTAGTCACGATATCCCGCATCGTTCCTTTTGGAATGACAGCATAGGCATCTGTAAAAACCGCACGATCCGTCAAGAGTTGATCTTGTCCTGGGTGCCCACCTTTTGGCGCGTAATACTTCGCAGACATCTTTAATCCTAACTCAATTTAATGAAGCTTAAATATGTGCCGCGCATTCGGTTGTTACCACCCACAATTGGGAAACAAGACCTATCGGTATGTTTTGATAATCCAAAAAAGGGAATTCCAGTTCTTGGTACTGGCTCAACTCAATAAAAAAGATGCCGCCCAATCACTCATGCGGGAGGAGGTGCATGCTGACTGGACGGCCCATCTCATGGCTTTGCGGCCATCTCGGGGAGGAGAACTGCGGCCGCTTCGCTAACTTTCTCATACACAGCGAAACCGTTCAGATTCAACATTTTTTTCCTAATAATCTTTGCTTTCTTACATCTCATTGTTCTGCCCAAAATTCAGGCAGGTATGTCACCTTGGTTCCCGATTTGGATCAGATTTTGAAACCGCTCACTTACGATTTCAGGCCCACCACAGAAATAGAAAACGGCACCACGCGGTTAAGCGTGATGCCGAAAATTCATGCTAAGGCGATCCCTACAAGACCGCGCTATGACTTACTTGCGCAGGCCGCTTTCTATGTCGAAGTAGTGAGCAAGCTCAGGCTTGATCGTAAAGCCAATCGTGCTGCCTTTCTCGGCCGCAGGTGGCTTTTCTGTCTTCGCAATAAACTCAAAACCAGTTGTGGTCACAAGGTGAAGCAAAGCGTACTCGCCGAGATTTTCAACCAACTCAAGACGACCTTCGACAACAGCTTCTGATGCATCAGTCAAAACCAGGTTCTCAGGACGCAGTCCTACAAGCTCTGTTGCTGCTACTTCGCGACCAAGAACTTTTGCCGCATTCGACAATAAATCGTCTGAAGTGAAGCAGTTCATCTTTGGGCTACCGATGAACTGCGCAACAAATGAATTCGCTGGGCGCTCATAAAGTTCAATCGGCGAGCCAACCTGCTCAACGCGACCATCGCGCAGAACAACAATCTTGTCAGCAAGCGTCATCGCTTCGACCTGATCGTGTGTCACGTAGATCATTGTTGTCGCGAGACGCTCGTGCAGGCGAGCGATCTCAAGACGGGTCTGAACACGCAGGGCAGCGTCAAGGTTTGACAGCGGCTCGTCGAACAAGAACACTTTCGGGTCACGTACAATCGCACGACCAATCGCCACGCGCTGACGCTGTCCACCGGACAGATTGCGCGGGCTGCGATCAAGCAAATTTGTAATCTGCAAAATCTCGGCGGCGTCTTTCACGCGGCGATCAATTTCAGCAGGATCAGTCTTCGCCTGCTTCAAGCCAAACGCCATGTTCTTGTAAACAGTCATGTGCGGGTAAAGAGCGTAGGATTGAAACACCATCGCAACGCCGCGGTTAGACGCAGCCACGTCGTTAACTTCGTGGTCGCCAATCGAAATGGAACCATCTGAAATTTCTTCTAGGCCTGCGATCATGCGTAGTAGCGTCGACTTACCACAGCCAGATGGACCAACGAAGACAACAAACTCGCCGTCTTCAATATCGAGATCGACGCCATGCATAACTTGCGTGGCACCATAGCTTTTGCGGACATCGCGAAGGGTTAGACCGGACATTTCAGCTCCAATTCGTTAATTTCACGCCGTAGTGTTTCGGCAAATTCAGGATAAGTTTCAGGAAGGTCGCCCCAAAGTTGGCGGTTCGTTAAGAACGCATCGGAACCCAACATGGCAGCAAGTTCGGTCCAACTAGGTTCGACATAATCAAACGGAATTTTTCCAGCAGCAACGTGGCGGGCAAAAACATACCAGCTTGCGATGCTTCGGATTGCGTAGATCGGCATTATGCCCTGCTTTAGACATCCACTAAGTGTCGGACGAATAAAGATCGGGAACTTTGCCATGCCATCTGCACAGATGCGTGCAACCGTGTCGCCAATCGCTTCATTGCTGAAACGCCGAGCGATATCGACCAAATAGTTCTCTTTGGAGAACGGCAGGTCAATCGTGATTGCTGGCAACACTTCCTTGGTTTCAAAGTTTTGGAAGTGCTCATTCAAGTGAGGGACGCGCATTGCAGCGTCAAAAGTTTCTACACCTTCGAGTGCTGCCAAATACGCCAAGGCCGTGTGGCCACCATTCAGCACACGAATTTTAGTTTCTTCATACGGATCAACATCAGATGTGACGGTCACACCTGATTGTGCAAGATCGGGCATAGCAGCAGCTGAGCTGTCTTGCAGAACCCACTGTATGAAATCTTCAGCCATGATCGGTGACGTCACGTCGTTGCCAACCAATGCTGACAATTCAGGGGCCAATTCAGCAGGGCTACGCGGCGTAATGCGATCAACCATCGAACAAGGAAACGCGACATTGGCATCGACCCATTGCGCAAGCGCATGATCATCACAGGCTTTCAAATACGCCAGTAAATTGCGGCGTAACATCTTGCCATTTTGACGAATGTTATCGCAGCATGCGATTGTCAAAGGCGCGCCTGAATTCTCAACACGCAATGCAAGTGCGGCACGTAAATACCCGTAAACACTTTGCGGAGCGTCGCCGTCGATTTCGGCAGAAATAGTCGGGTCTGCGGCATTAAGGTTGCCATTTGGATCTGTGTAGTAGCCACTTTCTGTGACCGTAATCGTCACCAGATGTACAGAAGAAAGCGAAAGAAGAGTTTCGCTGTCCACACGCGCACTGCTCCAGTCAGAAAAACGCGTATGTGGCCGTACACGGCGCAGCGCGACCTCACCATCAGCAGAATATGACTTTAGATAATAGCCATCATTGCGGATGATATCTGCTTTCGTGGCACGAAAATATGCCGCCTCAGACTCGCGCAGGTTCACTGCAGCGACGCCCCAGCGTAGATCGCCGGATACTTCCATATAATCGTCGAGATAGACGGCTTGATGCGCGCGGTGGAACGCGCCAAAGCCCAAATGCACGACACCGATTTCGCAAGCGGCGCGATCGTAGCCGGTCGCGTAAACGGGTGTGTGTGTCGCACTGTTCATGAGGTAGGCTCCAATTGCGGTGCGAGGTCCTTACGCGCGGTATCGCGGTATTCGGAAGGGGTCATTCCCTTCACTTTTAGGAAGTGTCGGTTAAAGTTGGCCAGGTTTTTGAAGCCCGCCATCTGCGAAATATTGATGATCTGTTCGTCTGACGCATAAAGCATGCCACACGCCTCACCGATACGGATACGGTTCAAGAATTCAATAAAACTATGGCCGGTGACGGCCTGAAAGTTTCTGCTGAATGTTATCTCGGTCATGCCTGCCATTTCGGCGGCCTGACCTACTGACATGCCTTCGCTGAAGTTCTTGACGACATAGTCGAACACCTCAGCGATGCGTGCCTGCTTGCTGCCGCCTTCTGGCTGGATAAGCTTGGTCGCTGAAAGCGTTTTCTTCTCAGCATGCTCGTTCAATCGAACAAGGAAACGAACAAACGCCAAGATACGCTCGGCACCCTTGTTGTCGCGGATCGATTCCATGTGGCCACGTGCAAACGTCGCATTGAAACCTTCAAACACTATGCCAGATTGCGCCAACTGCAAAAGCTGCAGAACCTGAGAGAACTCAGGGAACCCTTCGGCGAGTTTTTCGACGCTTTCGTGACTGAACTGAACCAGCATATCCCGTGTCGGCGCGGGATCAGACCAGACTTTGTCAGTGATCCAGTTATGGGGCAGATTTGGACCAGTCATAAATAGATCGCCGGCTTTAAAATCACCGATGTAATCCCCGACGAACGCCTTGCCGCGTGTCGCAGTGATCAGGTGGAGCTCATATTCTTCGTGGGCGTGCCAGCGGCACAACTCATCCGGCCAACCATGTTCAAGGTAGCGGATGGACCGTGTACTACGATCGACCATTTCTATTTCGGGGGCAATTATCGACATCAGTTTACCTAAGCACGTTTCCACCATCGATACCGATGGTTTGCGCCGTCATATAAGATGACTGATCGCAAGCTAGAAATACAGCTGCACGGGCGACGTCTTCTGGCGCTCCCATATAGCCAAGCGGTACGGCTTCGCCGACTTCACGTTTCTTTTGACCTAACTCTTTCGCCTCGAACTTGGCAAACAAAGCATCGACCGTCTTCCACATTGGTGTGTCGATCACACCGGGGCTAATCGCGTTAACGCGGATCTTATGCGGCGCGAGAGCCAAAGCAGTTGATTGCGTATAGCTGATTACGGCGGCTTTGGTCGCGCAATAATGTGCGACCAAGGCCTCGCCACGGTGACCCGCCTGCGATGCAAGGTTGATGATAGAACCCTGCTGCCCTTGTGCGATCATAGACTTAGCAACAGCCTGCATTACCGCATAGAAGGCACGGACGTTAACGCCGAACAAGCGGTCCAACTGGTCCAAGTCACCACCGTCCAACACGCTGCCCATATCAAAAAGGGCCGCATTATTGAACAAGATGTCCGGCTTAATCTCGGCAATCCAAGCGGTGCAATCATCAAGTTCATTGAGCAGATCAAATCGCTTATAGGTCGCAGGACCGTCAAATGTGTCAGCAATATCGGTCGCATAAACCGTAGCCCCAAGGGCTGCGAAATGCGCGACCGTGCTGGCGCCGATGCCACCAGATGCACCAGTGACCAAGGCAATCTTGCCAGTCAGGTCTGTTGGTGCAGCATTCAACATTACTTCACGGCTCCAAATGTGAGGCCAGCAACCAACTGCTTTTGACAGAACCAACCAAGGACAACGATTGGTGCGATGGCGGCTGTAGATACAGCAGACAAGCGACCAAAGAACAGGCCTTCTGGGGCGCGGTTACCTTCAATCAACGTTGACAAGGTTGATGCGTTGAATGTGGTCAGGCGCACAGTCCAATAGGCTTCGTTCCAGCAGAAGATAAATGTCAGCAATGCCGTAGACGCGATGCCACCCCAAGCGAGCGGGATCAAGATATCCTTGATTTCGCCCCATGTAGACACACCGTCCATTTTACCAGCTTCGATGATCTCTTTCGGGATTTCTTTGAAGTAGGTGAACAACATCCAGATCGCGATAGGCAGGTTGACCAAGCAAAGAACCAAAATCACCAAGAAATGAGTGTCGAAAATGCCGAGGAAGTTCTTTGTGAGGAACGTCATCGGATACAGGACCGCAGCGGCGGGCAGCATCTTAGTAGACAACATCCACATCAGGATATCTTTGGTATGACGGCTTGGATCAAACGCCATCGCGTAGGCCGCAGGCACACCAACAACTAGTGCGAACAAGGTCGCAAAGCTTGATATGATTACTGAGTTCATCGCGAATTTCCAGTAGTCATAGTTCTGTGTCATGTTGGTGTAGTTTTCCAACGTGGGCACAAACCTGAACAACATATCTGGGTTCACCGCATCTTGGTCGGTCTTAAAGCTGGTGAAAACCAACCAAAAAATCGGGAAGAAGAAGAGCAGTGCGATGGTCCAAGCCAGCAGCGGCCAAAGAAAGCGGCTGAGCTTAGAAGATTGTGTAATAGTCGCCATTGTTTTTCTCCCTAATCCATCAAGGTTTTGCCAACCATACGCAACAAGAAGATTGCGATGATGTTGGCAAGGATGACGGCGAAGATGCCCGTGGCACTCGCGGCACCGATGTTGTTATTCGTGAATTCGCCGATCAGATACGGCAAGTTTTTGTTACCATTACCGCGACTGACGATCTCGATTTCTGCGTAAAGGGACAGGTGAAAGATCGACTGGATCATCACCACAATTGCAATCGGTCGGCCAAGATGTGGAATAGTAAGATTGATAAACTGCGACCACGGGGAAGCACCATCAAGGGTCGCTGCCTCCTTTTGGCTTTCATCTTCGGACTGCAAAGACGTCATGAAGATAAGCACTGCAAATGGTGTCCACTGCCACGCGACCATCATGATCACAGCGTAGGAAGAGGCTTGTGTCGACCGGAATGAAATCGGTTCAATTTGGGGCCACAAGTTAAAGAACGCGCCTAGCACTGGGAAATCACGCAACCCGTCGATCAGGTTGTTCAAGCCCCCAACCGCGATTCCTTGAAGGCCGAGTACGGGATCAAGGATCATGTTGATCCAAAGTACCGCGTTCACCGCTGGCATCACAAAGAACGGAGAGATGAGCAGCACGCGCACAATACCCAGACCCGGGAATTTGCGGTTGACCAGCACAGCGATACCAAGACCTAAGATGACCGTAATCAGCAAGATAAACGTCACGATAAACGCTGAGTTAAAGATCGCCAAACCGAAGTCCTTGGCGTTCAGCACGTATTGGTAGTTACCAAAGCCGCGCCAGTTGCTTAGCACCGGTGTCGTCCATTCAGGACGGTTCACACTGGCCAGCACGTAGCGGATGAAGGAGAAGTACAGCGTCATGCTGAGAGGGACCAACATCCAGATCAACAAGAGCACGACGGCCGGTGTTTGAAGTATGCGGGGGAGCGTTCTTTTGGACATAGCTCTGGTCACCTTACGAAGCGAGGGTTTCGTTAAAATTTCGGTATATGGGTATTCATCTAGCGAGCGGCAAATCTGTTAAACGCCGCGATCAAGCCAAACGACCAATTTCACTCGTTAAATATTGGGCCCGATTGAAAACAATCGGGCCCAATAGTCGTTAACTAGAGAGCTTAGTAGTAGCCCGCTTCAGACATGATTGCGTCTGCAGCAGCTTGTGAAGCTGCAAGAGCTTCGTCTACTGATTTCGCGCCGGACAGAGCCGCTGCGATTTCTTGAGCTACAGCAGTACCAACTTCTGGGAACTCAGGGATAGCTGCGAACTGAACGCCAACGTATGGCTTCAGGTCTGTAGCTTCTGGAGCAGCAGAGTCGATCGCTGCCATTTCAGCAGCTGCGAAAGGTGCAGCAGCCTGGAACTCAGCAATTGCGTATGTTGACGCACGTGTACCTGTTGGAACAGAACCCCAACCGAAGTCTGGGTGGTTGCCTACAGCTTCGATGTACGCTTTAGAAGTTGCCCACTCGATGAACGCATGTGCTGCTTCTGAGTTAGGTGAACCTGTAGGAACAGCCATTGCCCATGCCCACAACCAGTTCGCACCAACTGGGTTACCAGCGTTTGGTGACTGAGCGTATGCAACACCGTCAACTTCAAGGAATGAAGCAGCGATTGTAGCGTCGATCCAAAGGCCACACTTGCCTTCGTTATAAAGCGCGAGGATCTCGTTGAAAGAGTTGCCTTCTGAGCCTGGAGGGCCGTAGTTACCCAGCAAGTCAACGTAGAAGTTGATCGCAGCTTTCCACTCGTCTGATTCAAGAGTTGGACGCATGTCTGCATCGAACCAAGCACCACCGAATGAGTTCACAACAGTTGTGACGAACGCCATGTTGTCGCCCCAGCCTAGCTTACCACGGAGACAAGCACCGTATACGCCGTTGTCTGGATCGTGCATCGCCATTGCCGCAGCTTTGACGTTATCCCAAGAGTCGTTGTCAGCGATTGTTACGCCGGCAGCGTCTGTCAGGTCCTTGCGGTACATAACCATTGATGACTCACCGTAGAATGGCGCAGCATAGAGTGTGCCTTCGTGTGAGAGACCATTGCGCATAGCTGGCAGCATGTCGTCAACGTCGTACTCAGCACCAAACTCAAGTGCTTCGATCCAACCTGCAGCGCCCCAGATAGGTGCTTCCTGCATGCCGATGTTGATGATGTCGTACTGGCCGCCACCGGTTGCTGTGTCAGAAGTAACCTGCTCGCGCAGAACGCCTTCTTCCAAAGATACCCAGTTCAACTCAACACCAGTTTCTTCGGTGTAAGCTTCTGCAACTGTCTGCATGTTGATCATGTGACCGTTGTTCACGATCGCAATTGTCAACGAAGTATGGCCGTCGGCCGCAGCAAAAGAAGCACCAGCAACGCCAAGCGTCAGGCCGAGTGCCGTGTTACGTAAAGATTTCATGTTGTTCCTCCCAGAAACAATAGATTCGTTTTCGTTAGTCGTTAGAGATTGCGGGAATTAGCCGATGGGCGCAAATACTATACCAACAAAAACGCGTACGAAATTATCATTCCATATGAAATATGTACGATGCCCACATGAATTTCCAGTTTTATATGAGCAATTCCCGTGAATCGCTTGTGTACCAATGATCAATTCTTGTCACTTCAGGCAAAGAAACCGCTTCCGTCACCAACTGGTTAAGAATCATTTCATAGTTGGGCTCTGACGATTCGTGCAGCGTGATTCTTTTGCCGGTCTTTCCTGAAATTCTTAAGATTTTGGAATAGTGGGGCGCTCGCCTGATGCATTGCCATCAGCATCACGCCCTCATACTATTACAATGTAAGAGCAGGAGAGCAGCATGGGCCGAGCAACAGAGAGTTCAATTGTCTCAAAATGCGCGCTCTTGATGGATGTGCTTTCACAAGCGCGGGATCCATTGGTATTTTCAGAAATCGTTGAGCAGACAGGCTTCGTCAAAAGCTCGTGCCACCGCATTTTGGCTGTTCTGCAGGGCGAGGGCCTTGTCGCATACGATAAGAAAACCCGTACCTACTATACAGGGCCCCGCCTTCATCAATGGGCACGCTCTGCATGGCGCAAGATCGACTTACAACACATTGCCGCAGTCGAGATGGGCGACCTGAGCGATCGCACCAAAATGAACACTGCACTTTCGGTTCTTGATGAGGACACAATCCTTTATCTACGCACAGCAGATTTTGCGCCAATACGTTATGCCTCACATTCAGGCGATCATGCGCCACTCCATTGCACTGCAGCAGGCAAAGTATTTTTGGCGCACATGTCAAAAATCCAGCGCGATGCGATCCTGCAAGACGGGGTCATGCGCAAGTTTACCGATATGACACGGGTCACCCCTGAAGCGCTCGAGAATGAATATCCGTATATTCTCGAACTTGGGTACGCCAAGGCGATTCAAGAAGAGTCGCTGCTGATCATGGGTTTGGCAGCACCGATATGGAACTCCGAAGGTAAACTGACCGCGTGTTTGTCACTTTGGACCCAAGCGGATGAATTTCCTGAGGCAGACATTCAAGACAAGTCACAAGAGGTGATCAAGTCAGCAAATGCAATTTCGCAAGTGTTAGGCTGGCCTGCGGAACATGCCGATCAAGACTGATACGGTACATTCCATTTCAAAAGACCATTGCGCAGCGGCCATCAAAGGCTACGCTCTGATTATTCCCACATGTCGCACGCTTTTTGCACGACACACTGTTTGGCTAAGGGGGCCGCAACGGTCATGACGATACGTTTCTTCTCGGACAAAGATCGCCCTGTGCATATGGGCCAATACCCGTCT
>JAWUXS010000085.1:0-13722 GCA_034111185.1 Paracoccaceae bacterium
TGGGCTGTTCTATATGCGCCGAATACCAGCTTATGACTTGCGGTCGTGGCGGAATTGGTAGACGCGCAGCGTTGAGGTCGCTGTTCTGTAACAAGAGTGAGGGTTCGAGTCCCTCCGACCGCACCATAATTGCAGCTTAAGGCAAGCAATTACATTCGTTTACTGGTTTTCCCCGTTTTGTAGCCCACCCTGCGGTCCGCCTTGTGTGGGGCCGTGCAATCTAAGATTTTTTAATCGATGGATTTTGCTAAATTTGGAAGTGGGAGTGGTGGATTTTTGGCGTAAACGTTAGCCGAAGCCGAGATCCAGCATTTTCATGGCGTTGCATCGTCCCCCATTTAGTCGCTAACTGGGTTGCCAACCCTCCTTTGTGTAACGAGCGCAATCCGGCCAAATTGCCGCCGACCAAAACACGACTTAAAACTTAAGCAGTTGTGGAAAGTTTTGGCGCGTTTTGATTGCAGGCATCCATACATCATGCGGCATCGGTCGGATTGGACCGACTTTGTTCTACGTTACAACGTGTCCGTTTATCGCGCCAAAAAACCGCCTGATTGTCGTGCCCAGAGACGAGCGTAGAGGCCATCTTGTGTCAGCAGGGCTTCGTGTGTGCCTTGCTCGACGATGTGGCCTGCATCCATGACAACTATGCGATCCATAGCTGCGATAGTGGACAGACGGTGGGCGATGGCCAATGTAGTTTTTCCAGCCATCAGCCGATCCAAATTTTCTTGGATCGCGGCCTCCGCTTCACTATCAAGCGCGCTTGTGGCTTCGTCCAAGACAAGGATCGGAGCATCTTTGAGCAATGCACGTGCTATGGTGACCCTTTGGCGTTGCCCGCCTGATAGTTTAACGCCCCGATCACCAACAAAAGCGTCTAGACCCACGCGGCCCTTGTCATCACGCAGATCGCGAACAAAGCCCATGGCTTGTGCAGCTTCGGCGGCGGCCTCGACTTCGGCGTCTGTGGCATCGGGGCGACCATAGCGGATATTGTCACGGATCGACCGATGCAGCAGACCGACATCCTGTGTCACCACGCCGATTTGCCCTCGCAAGGAAGTCTGTGTGACATTGCGGACGTTCTGCCCGTCAACGGTAACACTGCCTGCATCCACATCACGCAATCGCATCAAAAGGGACACGAGGGTCGATTTGCCTGCGCCGGACAGGCCTACCAAGGCGACTCTCTCACCTGCAGATATGGAGAGTGACAAGTCACGCACGACTGCGTCTGCTTCTCCGTACCGAAAGGTCACGTGATCGAACAGGATCTGCCCTGCGGTCAGGTTTAGGTCAGGTGCATTCTTCGCGTCCTTAAGGGTTGGCGGTGTGGTCATAATTGGCATTGCGTCTGCGATCGTTCCGTATGCGCGGCTGACCGACTGGCCTAACCCAATAAACATACCTGACGAAGCCGACAGGGTACGCGCGATAGTGGCCCCCGCAACGAAATCACCCAAACTGACAAAATCAGAAACTAAGCCCCACAGACCCACCGCAAAGATAGACACAACCAGCGACACATTTAGCAGATGCACCAATGCATCGGTAGAGACATACGCGCGGTTCTCACGATGTTGGGTGTCGATCGTCTCGCCTATGACCTTTTGGATTGCACCTGCTTCGCTGTCCTCGGCGGCAAAAAGCTTGACCATCGCGATGTTGGAATAAACATCCGTCATGGCCCCTGTGGCGCGGCTGGTGGCTGCCGCCACTTTGCGGGACCGCGCCGCGTAAACCGGGACTGCAAACCATGCCAAAATGATGTTGAGCGTGATCCAGATCACAACCGGCAAGGCCATCATTGGTGATAAGGCCGCGAGTAAAAGTGCAGCGCCGCCAAAGGACACAACGACCCGTGGGACCATCTGCATGGCGATCATCATGGACCGCTGCACCGCGCTGGTGACCTGCCCAATCCGGCTGGCAACCTGACCCGCAAACACGTCTTCGAAGAATGAAACGTCTTGTCCTTCGACAGCTTTATGGGCCTGCCACCGCATCGCTGCTGGTAACAAAACCTGCACCGTTTGGGCCATGAAAGCCCCGCGCACAAAGGTCACGACTGGGTCAACAACAGCGAACAGAAATACCAATGCGGCCAGTGTCCATGCTTCCGTAGCGATAAATGACGCAGCACCCAGTGCAGTGACGCCGTCGACCACAAAGGCTAACGCCCAAACCATCGCCAGTCCGATCCCCGCCGAGATGACTGATAACCCTGCAACCGTAATTAGAATGCCACGAAAAAGTCGCGCAAAATGCCAGACCAAGCTCCAGACCCCAGTTGCGGGCAGTGCGCGCAGGGGAAGCTCGAAAGGTCGTACAAGTGTCTCAAATGGGCGGAAGATGCGGTCTGATATATTCATGATATACCACATAGGGCGCGAGCCACTGATCCACAACTTAACTAGACAAACGTCCACTTTGGGCAAATGACACCGCAGCGGTAAGCGGTTTTACTTGGGCAGACTTTGGGCCGATTACAGAAGCAGTCAACTTTTTCGCAGGTTCGGTATTTTCAGCCCGTCTTCCGAAGACGAAATCAGGATACATAGCCTTTTGAGGCGCGTTTTTTCTTTCTTTGCGCTCATAACCCACCAGATTGAATCTCTTTTGTATGACGGGGCCAGTTCGCAAAAAAATGTCCATGCGATTGCATTCTCTCGGATCAGCAATTCATAATCGGGGGAAAGTGGAACGTTCCGGTCTTGCGAGGTATACCCCTTTAAGTCGCTTCTGCTTTTGAACATGTGCATCCCCTCGGGGCGCATTTTTCCTTGCTGCAAAAGTGTCCCGACTTTTTCGACGTTCACTGCGCTCCAAACGCTGTTGGCTTTGCGCGGTGTAAAGCGGATCTTATACCTATCGTCGTCGATGGTTTTGCGTATGCCATCGATCCAACCGAAACATAGCGCAGCGTCTACTGAGGTAGACCAAGTCAAACTCGCAAGACCGGAACTTTTCTTGAAATAACCTACCCAAAGCTCACTGGCGTCAGAGTGGTTCGCTTCTAGCCAATCTCCAAACTCTTCTGAAGAGTTGAAAAAGGTGACGTCTACCATTGCATAATGCCTTTTATCAAAACTCATCCGTAAACCTCTGGCGGGCATTGACGGATCATTGTCTTATGGACTTCGGTTTCTTCAGCTTTGAGGGTCAGTAACCTGAAAGCCCTGTTTGAGAAAGCCGTGCTGGAGACACATTCAATTCCGTGGTAGTTTGAGTTCTTTCTAAACTACCAAGGTGAGCGCATGTCCGAGTTGAAGATTCAGTGCCCGAAATGTTCCAACGAAATTGAACTGACTGAGCAATTAGCAGGCCCGATGGTTGCCGATTTGCAGGCGTCTTTCAACGTTGAGTTGGTCAAACGCGAAGCACAAGCGGCAGAAGCAATCGTCGCTGCAAAAGCGCAGGCGAAGGAAGCGGCAAAGGCCGAAACTTCAGCCGAGCAGATGGCTTTACAGGACCGGATCACGGCGCAGGACGAAAAACTGAAAGAGGCGCAGGCTGCACAGACGGCCGCGCTGAAACGTGAACAGGAACTCAAAGACAAAGAAGCGGAAATGGAGCTGACACTGCAAAAGATGTTGGCACAAGAACGCCCTGCCTTGGCCGAAAAACTTGCCCGTGAAGCCGATGAAAGGGCAGGGCTGAAACTTGCTGAGCAAGCGCAAGTTATGGAAGGGATGAAACGTCAAATTGAAGCGCTCAAGCAAAAGTCAGATCAGGGGTCGATGCAAACCCAAGGAGAGGCAGCAGAGATTGTTCTTGAGGAAACCTTGGGCGCCGCATTTCCGATTGATGGGTTTGTTCCCGTGGCCAAAGGGGTCAGCGGAGCGGATGTGCGCCAAGACGTAGCTGGGCCAAATGGGGTCGCGGGCAGCATTCTTTGGGAGAGTAAACGTACAAAGAACTGGACTGCTGGCTGGCTTGCCAAGTTGCGCGATGACCAAAGAGCGTCTGGATGCGAGGTCGCAGTTATTACCTCTCATGCCTTGCCTGAGGGGATTGATAGTTTCGGTATCGTCGACGGTATCTGGGTCTGCGCGCCACGTTATGCAGTGCCCTTGGCAACGTCGTTGCGGCAAGGGTTGATTGATGTTGCGGGTGCCAAAGGCCGCGCCATGGGTCAGGAAACTAAAATGGAGATGGTATATGACTACCTGACAGGCACGCAATTTAAGCAGCGTGTCGATGCAATTGTTGAGCGGTTCGAGGACATGCAAGACAATCTACGCAAAGAGCGCGTCTTTATTGAAAAGCAATGGGCACTGCGCGCTAAACAGATCGATCTAGTGATTGCGTCTACGGTTGGGATGCACGGCGATTTGCAAGGAATTGCAGGTCGGTCAATGCCTGAAATTGAAAGCGTTGAAGCATTGTTGATCGGCAATGATGACTAAAGTTGCTAGGGGCTTTGCAAAAGTGGAATTGTGCTTTTGCCTAAGATCAGAGGTTCTTAGGTAGGGCCAAAATGTTGGCGCTTTGATGGAACGCACCGCAGCGACCTAGCTAGACACAAACGTCCACAAAAGGTCGCACAGCACTCACCGCAAAACTTAACTAGATGTTTGTCTGTTCCGATATCCATTCCTTATACACGAGCTGTATGCTGGATCGTTGAGCCACAGCGTCAGAGATACGTTGAACGTTTGGGAAATCTCGTATCGATGGCTGCCCTCTTTTGGGTTTAAGCCAAGTAGTCAACATGAATAAATAGATGTCCGCGGCGCTAAAACGGTCACCAACCATCCATTTGTTGTTTCCAATCTGATCGTCAATAACCTTCCAGGTCTCGCGCAATCGTCTAAGTCCACGGCGTTGGGCACTTGGTTCGGTCGAAGGCGTGTCCGCAAAGCGATCTGGGTAATAATCAAGCTGGAACGCATTTTGTACAGTATTGGAAAAATAAACCATCGTTTGCAGGAATAATCCGCGCTCAGATTCATTAGCGGCAGGTGCAAGTTTCGCTTCAGGATGACGGTCGCAAAGGAAAATCGCTATTGCGGCACATTCGTACATTGCGTTCTCATCCCAAATTAAGACCGGCACCCAGCCGTTCGGATTTAGCTCCAGATGGTTCTGCGTTCGGGGTTTGTCCGTTTCGATGTCAGTTTGAAGGAGTTCATAATCAGCTCCAATCTCTTCGAGAATAACCCTAATCCCCAATGATGCACTTGCTGGGGCGTAGAACAGTTTGTAGTTCATTTGGCTTTAACTCCTCATTGCATTGGCACTTTGTACCGGATTGCTATCATTCCAGCCAATGAAATGGCTCATAATGAGCCGTTTCGGTTTTCTTCGTTAGCCTGTGTCGCTGTCAGCTTTCCAACTCTGGAATTCATGAACAATCAAAGCAACCACGCCGTTGTACTGCTTCTAGGAACAGGTGGACTCGGTTTTTAAAGTGCTCTTGGGGTCGTAATGTCAGGCGTCAACTCGCTCCTGCTTTGGTTTCGAAGTCATTTCAGCATGTTTTAATAACCAACAGCTTTATGACGCATATCGTTCCAAATTTGCAGTCAGCCATCAAATTCATATGCATCCAATCTCCCCCCTGCGTCGTATCCAGTACAGTTCATCAATTGTTGAGAGTGCCTATGTCTGGTTTCCTTACGAAAGCTCACAGCCTTTTCCCGTTTTGCATACGGCTCAGGCATATAGCACGCAAAGACGTTGCATATGCTTCTTGGGCGATAGAATCCAACGCC
The DNA here is from genome assembly GCA_034111185.1 of Paracoccaceae bacterium. Classification (GTDB taxonomy): domain Bacteria; phylum Pseudomonadota; class Alphaproteobacteria; order Rhodobacterales; family Rhodobacteraceae; genus Yoonia. The sequence goes on from JAWUXS010000085.1 coordinate 5,721, forward strand.
ACATCGGGACTGATTGGTGGTGAAACGCGTTCAATCGATAATTTGCGGTATCAGCCAAAGCTTTTGATGAACACGACATCACAAAGTACATTAACACGGAAGACTGAGGGGATGTTGGCAAATGACTGAATTGGAGCCGACACGCGAAGCCGGTCTTGCGGCGATGCAGGCGTTTATTCCAGCAATGGGTCGCCGTTACGAAAATGGACGTAATTTTGATCACGGCGCGGGTCAGCACAAGGCGGTGTCAATGCTATCGCCGTATATCCGCCGCAGACTAATCACCGAGCAAGAGGTTGTTGCCGCAGCATTGGATGCCCACGGGCCTGACGACGCAGGCAAGTTTGTCGAAGAGGTTATTTGGCGTGGATATTTCAAGGGCTGGTTGGAGCGGCGTCCACAGGTTTGGGAAAGCTATGTCCAAGGGCTAAGAACAGATCTGGTGTCTCTCAAACGGGATCGTCGTTTGCGGCGTGATATTGAGTTGGCAGAAACGGGTCAAACGGGTTTGGATTATTTCGATACTTGGGCGCATGAGTTGGTTGAAACGGGGTATTTGCACAACCACGCGCGCATGTGGTTTGCGTCGATCTGGATTTTCACGCTTGGACTGCCTTGGCGACTTGGGGCTGATTTTTTCTACCGTCATTTGCTAGATGGGGATGCTGCGTCGAACACACTCGGGTGGCGTTGGGCGGCGGGCTTGCATACGCGTGGCAAACCCTATCCGGCCCGCACGCAAAACATTGATACATTTACCAACGGTCGTTTCACGCCAAAACATGACGAACTTGCCGAGGTTGAACAGGGCTTGGAGGCTTCAGAGCCCGATGGCCTTCCGTCAGTGCAGCCGTTGCGCAAAGTCCGCACGGCGCAGCCCGACCTGCCAACGCTGCTTTTGATCACAGACGAAGATTGCGAGATCGAGAGTTTTGATCTTGCGGCCTTTGATCTGCGCGGGGCTGCAACATTGTCGTGCAGTCACCTGCGTTCACCGCGTCCCGTGTCCGAGCGTGTCCGTGCCTTTGAGGCTGGTGCATTAGCTGATGCAGCGTTGCGATCAAATTTAACGACGACGCATCTCAGTGCGACAGAGACGTCAGTTCTTGCTGACTGGGCGGCACATGTTGGCGCAAAGCAGATCTTCACACCTTTTGTGACCTGCGGGCCACTGTGCGACTGGCTGAATTCAGCTGCGCCACACCTAGCAGAGCGCGGCATAACGCTATGCGAACAGCGTCGTGCGTGGGATGATGCGATATGGCCGCATGCGACCGCGGGGTTTTTCAAAGTCAGAAAAAAGATCCCGCAAATATTGGATCAGACGCTAGGCATGCATAAGATATGACGTCTCATGCCACCGGCACCGCAGACCTCGTAAGTCGCTATATGGTTCTGACGAAAGAGGTTATGCCCAGAATGGCGCGTGGCCAATTGGTGGAATGGCCAGTCCAAAACGATCACTGTTTCCAGCGTATCATTCTGGATAATGTTTGTGACGGGCCATGGTTCGCGCACCTACCTAGACCAGCCTACAAAAGCCTGTCCCACGACCAAGCCGTACGTGCGGTACAATTGTGCGAGGACATCATCGCCAATCGTGTCGACCTACATGATCTTAACAGAAAATCGCTTAATTGGCGTGGAAAGTAAGTGTTGTAAAAGTGCGGATTCAAATACAAAGAGAAATCAGTTCCATATGAAACAGGCACCTCGCATTGTTTGGTTTAAGCGAGATCTGCGGATCAATGATCACGCCCCTTTGCTGGCAGCGTCGCAGACAAACGCGCCCATCATACCTCTGTACATTGTTGAGCCTGAATACTGGCAACAACCCTTCGCATCTCGTCGCCATTGGCATTTTATCCACGATTGCCTTTGTGACTTAGACAGTGATTTGGCTGAGCTTGGTCAAAACCTTGTTGTAAGGGTTGGCGACGCCTGCGACGTGATCAAACAACTTCATTTAAAGCACGAGGTAAGCGACGTTTATGCGCACGAAGAAACAGGAAACCTTTGGACGTATCACCGAGATATAGCCGTTCAGAAGCTATGCCAGAACCACGGCATTGAACTGCATGAGGCGCCCAACAACGGGGTTGTCCGGCGGCTTCGCAGCCGGGATGACTGGTCGAAGATCAGAAACGCGCGCATGGCCGAAAAGATACTACCAAAACCAAATGAGCTATATCCGCTTCGGTCGTGCAGTTCAGATACCCTACCTGAAAAAAATGACCCTATGTTTGGCGATGCACCAATTGGCAAAGTGCAAAAGGGCGGTCGAAAGTCTGCGGTTGCTGATCTGCGCAGCTTTTTAAATCACCGATCTCGCAAATACCTCTACCATATCTCAGCGCCTGATTTGTCTGAATTCCACTGCTCTCGCCTGTCCGCTCATCTTGCATGGGGTACCTTGTCTGTCCGTGAGGTGGCCCAATCAATCGTCAAACGCCGCGCCCAATTATCGCCCGAAGAAAACAAGAGCTTTGGGCGCAATCTTACGGCGTTTGGCTCTCGCTTGGCATGGCGCTGTCACTTTATCCAAAAGATCGAAGACCAACCTGAAATAGAAACGCACTGCATGCATCCTGGCTTCGAAGGGCTGCGTGTTGGCGAACATAATGAACTACATTTCCATGCATGGGCTAGCGGTCAAACTGGGTACCCTTTTGTTGATGCCTGCATGCGTAACCTGACTGCAGAAGGCTGGATCACCTTCCGCATGAGGGCAATGCTTGTAAGCTTTGCCAGCTATCAACTGTGGCTCGATTGGCGCGTTTCGGGCGAACATTTGGCACGGCTGTTCACAGATTATGAACCCGGAATTCACTATAGCCAGCTGCAAATGCAATCAGGTGTCACGGGTATCAATACGATGCGCGTCTATAATCCGATCAAACAATCGATGGAGCATGATCCAAAAGGCACTTTCATTCGAAAGTGGGTGCCTGAACTAAGGAGCGTTCCTGATGAGTTCATTCATGAACCATGGAAATGGCAAAAGACGCTGATCGATAATGGTGATTTTACGATTGGGCGGGATTATCCAGCCCCACTTATTGATCAAGCTGTTGCAGCGAAGGCTGCAAAACAACAGATCGCCGCCATACGAAAGGAGCAGAATTTTGGGATCGCGGCAAACGCCATTTTCCTCAAGCTGGGAAGCCGGAAATCGGCTTCAAAACGCAAGAAGAAAAACCAACCTGATGATGGCGATCAATTGTCCTTGTTTTAGGGTAAATCTTTAAAACGCATGAACCGCCATTGGGGGCCAGCAGCGACAGTGCGCCTTTTTCGCGTTGCAGCCATAAGAGAAACGCTCTTTGCGGCTCGGTTCCCATTTGTCACAATCGCCTTGATGGCGCCCCGCAGCTTTTTCACAGCATACACCAGCGTTTGGATAGAGCCGTTCGTATTGGCTTTCCTTGAGGAAGGTTCACTTAGCAAGAGAGCCAGCGCCCAGCGCGGATCAATGCGATATTCGTTGCAGCGACCTGAACCGCCAGCATCCGTTCCGCGCAATCACGCGGTTTGATTTCGGCTATGATCGCCAAAACGAAAGCATCCAGACTTTTGCGGCTTGCGGTCGGAAACCTCCTTGGGTGAAATGCCCCTAGCGGGTAATTTCTATGATATAATGCCCTCAGGATTGAGTTGCCAAGCCGCGGCAATCGGATTTCTATTAGCCTTCAAGCAGTTGATTGACCTGATTCATGTCGGTTTTCGGGCCGTTATGGTCTAAGATAGCCAATTTGCGGCCGTCTAGACGAATTGCTGTTGCAAGAATCCATTTCGATTGTTCTAGTCGTAAAAGCTAGAGCGGGAAGACGCCGCCAGAATATTTGGGAGAACTGGGTGTCCGAAATTGATACCAACGCTGCGTTTGTTGAATTTGAACGTGTGCAAAAGAGTTACGACGGTGAAGTCCTTGTTGTTAAGGACCTTAACCTGTCGATGCCCAAGGGCGAATTTCTCACAATGCTTGGACCATCTGGATCGGGCAAGACTACCTGTCTGATGATGTTGGCCGGCTTTGAAACCGCGACACATGGTGAGATCAAGCTGGGCGGCAAAAACATCAACAACATCCCACCGCATAAGCGCGGTATTGGCATGGTGTTCCAGAATTACGCTTTGTTTCCGCATATGACAGTGGCTGAGAACCTCGCGTTCCCACTTCAGGTGCGTAAGTTAGACAAGTCGGTTCAAGAAGAGAAAGTGCAGCGCGCGCTGGGCATGGTTCAGATGAACTCATTCGCTGGTCGTCGTCCTTCGCAACTTTCTGGTGGACAGCAGCAGCGTATCGCCCTTGCGCGTGCGCTCGTGTTTGAACCTGAACTTATTTTGATGGATGAGCCGCTAGGCGCTTTGGATAAGCAATTGCGCGAAACATTGCAGTTTGAGATTACGAACCTCGCACACGAGCTGGGCATTACGGTTGTATACGTGACCCACGACCAGACCGAGGCGCTGACAATGTCAGACCGTGTTGCCGTGTTCGACGATGGCCGCATTCAACAGCTTGCTGCACCTGACGAGCTTTATGAGCAGCCGCAAAACAGCTTTGTAGCTCAGTTCATCGGCGAGAATAATACACTCGAAGGTGTCATCAAAGAGATCAAAGGCGAGACCTGCATTGTTCAGCTTGATAGTGGCGACATTATCGACGCGATCCCTGTGAACGTCAGCAAGGTCGGAGAGCGCACGAAAGTGTCGATCCGTCCAGAGCGTGTTGAGTTCGACAAAACACGCCTAAGCCCAGACGCACATACACTGAAAGCTACCGTGCTCGAGTTCATCTATATGGGTGATATTTTCCGCACGCGTTTGCGGGTTGCTGGCAAAGAAGACTTTGTCATCAAGTCACGCAATGCACCCGACCAGACACGTCTGGTTCCGGGACAAGAGATTGAGATTGGTTGGCTGCCGCAGGACTGTCGCGCACTTGATGCGTAACGCCTGACGCCACCTGAACAAGAGGGCGGGGTGCTCGGCCCCTCCCTTGGACTAACAAACCGAGTAAACTAACGGGAGACTATCAATGAAACTGACCAAAACACTTTTGGCCACATCATGTCTGACACTGACAGCTACTATGGCTGTGTCAGACGGCCACATGGCTTCAGAAATGACAATCGTCAGCTGGGGCGGCGCGTACTCTGCATCACAGCAGGCTGCATACCACGACCCATACGCTGAGGCGAATGGCGTTACGATCATCAATGACGAATCTTCAGCTGAAGCCGTAGCTAAGCTGCGCGCGATGAACGAAGCTGGCAACGTCACTTGGGATGTTGTTGACGTTGTTGCATCTGATGCGATCCGTCTTTGCGACGAAGGCCTTGCGCTTGAAATCGATGCCGACACTCAGCTTGCTGATGGCGATGACGGTTCAAAAGCATCTGACGACTTCGGCGACCTGCTAGTGTCTGATTGCTTCATTCCACAGATCGTTTACTCGACAACCGTTGGTTACCGCACAGACCTCGTCGGCGACACGCCTCCGACAGACATCTGCGCACTTTTCGACACAGACACATACCCAGGTATGCGTTCACTTGAGAAGCGTCCAATTGGTAACCTTGAGTGGGCACTGCTTTGCGACGGCGTTGCAAAGGGCGACATCTACGATGTTCTGGAAACAGAAGAAGGTCAGGCGCAAGCATTTGCTAAGCTCGACAGCATCAAAGACAGCGTAATCTGGTGGACAGCTGGTGCTGACACGCCACAGCTTTTGGCTGACGGCGAAGTCATCATGGGTTCAACATACAACGGTCGTTTGTTTGCTTTGATCGAAGAGCAGAACCAGCCAGTTGGTATGCTTTGGGACGCGCAGGTCTTTGACCTTGACGGTTGGATCATCCCAGCCGGTCTAAGCCCAGAGCGTGAAGCACGTGCGTTGGACTATGTTCGTTTCGCAACAGACACACAGCGTCTTGCGGATCAGGCTAAGTACATCTCATACGGTCCAGCACGTTTGTCTTCTGCACCACTGGTCGGAAAGCACGCGACACTGGGTATCGATATGGCGCAGCACATGCCGACAGACCCTGCGAACGCAACAAACACCTTCTTGTATAACTACGAATGGTGGGCCGATTACCGTGACGACATGGATGCAAAATTCCAAGCTTGGCTGTCACAGTAAGCGTTAAGAACTTTGTGCGGATCGGGAAACCGGTCCGCACGACCGACGATCCGACAAACGATCCGGGGGGGGTCACCATGCCCAAAGGCTACATCATCGCGCATGTCACCGTGAACGACCCGGACGCTTATCTGGCGTATGTTGATCGCAACAATATCATTCTGCCGCCCCTCGGTGGGCGCCCATTGGTCCGCGGTGGCCAATGCGAAAACGTAGAGGGTCCGCAGTTTGACCGTCACGTTATATTTGAATTTCCTAGCTACGCGGCTGCACAAGCTTCGTATCACAACAAAGAATATCAAAAAAATGCTGAGATCCGTTTTGCCACTGCCACAAGCATGGTCGTCGTTGTCGAGGGAGCTGAATAATGGCTGAACCCGTAATTGCCGCCGATGGCCGCCCGCTCAAGGCGTCGCTGAACCGCGCGCTGCGCCGCTCAAAGCTGCGTGCGATGCTGCTGATTGCGCCCCTGCTTATCTTTATCTTGCTGTCATTCGTGATGCCGATTGTGGATATGCTGTTCCGTTCAGTCGAAAACCAGATTGTGAGCGAGACACTGCCGCGCACAACAGTCGCCCTTGGCGAATGGGACAAAGAGGGCGCACCAGAGGCGCCCGTATTTGAGGCCCTCGCACGTGACCTTGCCGTCGCGGTCGAGCGTAAAGCCCACACACGCCTTGGTAGCCGATTGAACTATGAATTGACTGGCGTATCTTCGTTGTTCCGCAAGACGGGTCGCCGTGTCGACGAAATTGGCGGAACTGTCCAAGAAGCGATGGCAGATAACGACGCGATCTGGAACGAACGCGATACGTTCGGCACTGTATTTGGGACACCTGAATGGGTGACCGAGATGGCAGTTTGGACTGGCGCGATTGAAGATGGCCCTGCGCCGATCTTTGCGGCACAGTCCCAGATGACAGCACTATTCCCCGAAGCCACAGGGCTTTACGGCGAATACACACAGCTAATGGCTGAAAAAGACGACAATCCGTTCGGTGAAAAAGACTGGCCTATTGTAGCGCATGTATTTGCGCAGGAATTGGCACAGGTAACTGACCTGTCCCGCTTGTCTGCAGACGATCAAGCATTGTTCGAAAGCGCGCGTGGGGCACTAGACGGTGTGACCCTTGATGATCCGAAAGCTGTATTTATTGATGCAGACGAAGATTGGGGCGGCCAAGACGTTTGGACGACAATCAGTACATATGCACCAGTCTACACTGACGGATATTTCTTGAATTCCATCGACCTTTTGAAAGGTAGCGACGGGGTTGAAGCGCGGCCTGACAACGAAAAAATTTACGTCACTTTGTTCATCCGTACGATGATCATGTCTTTGACCATTATGGGCAGCTGTATTTTGCTGGGCTATCCGATCGCTTGGCTGCTTGCGAACCTTAAGGACCGCACGGCGAATATGCTGATGATCCTTGTTCTGCTGCCATTCTGGACCTCGCTTTTGGTGCGGACGTCAGCTTGGAAAGTTCTGTTGCAGCAACAAGGCGTCGTGAATGACGTGCTTGTCTGGATCGGGCTGGTGGCGGATGACAGTCGGTTGACGCTGATTAACAACCAAACGGGCACGATCATTGCGATGACGCACATCTTGCTGCCGTTCATGATCTTACCGATGTATTCTGTGATGAAGACAATCCCACCGACATACCTGCGTGCTGCTAAGTCACTTGGCGCAAATGATTGGACAGCGTTCTGGCGCGTCTACTTCCCGCAGTCAGTGCCGGGTATAGGTGCGGGGTCGATCCTCGTGTTTATCCTGTCCATCGGTTACTACATCACACCGGAATTGGTCGGCGGCACCAAAGGTGTCTTCATCTCCAACCGGATTGCCTA
>JAWUXS010000086.1:0-10350 GCA_034111185.1 Paracoccaceae bacterium
TTGACGGCCTGCGTGGGGAAGATAGCATCGCTGAGCTGTGCCGTCGTGAAGGCATCTCACAGGGCATTTATTACAAATGGTCTAAGGACTTCATGGAAGCTGGCAAGAAGCGGCTTGCTGGCGATACAGCGCGGGCTGCCAAAACTGACGAAGTCAAAGACATCCGCCGAGCGGCGCGCGCTCTGAAGGAAGTTGTAGCGGAGCAAACGCTCGAACTGCGCTTGCTTAAAAAAAAGCATAACAGGCCCCTCTCGGCAGATTGCTTTGCAATCACCCGCCGGGCAATGGATGGGGCGACCAAGAATGAGATACCCAGCATCTGAGAAGCTGGAGATCATCCGGCTGGTCGAAGGAACGCATCTATCAGCACGTCTGACGTTGGCCAAGTTGGGCATTCCTCGCACCACATTCTATCGCTGGTACGACCGGTATCTTCAGCGTGGTGAGGCTGGGTTGCAGGATCAATCACCCAAGCCAAAGCATGTCTGGAACCGCATTCCTGATGAGGTGCGGCGTAGGGTCGTGAACTTGGCGTTGGAAGAAACGGAGCTGTCACCACGGGAGTTGGCCGTAACCTTCACGGACAAGGAAAGTTACTTTGTATCAGAGGCTTCGGTCTATCGCGTTCTCTAGGCACACGACCTAATCACAAGCCGAGCCTTCATCTCGCGCGATTGATTGAAAATCATTTGCGCCTATCAAGGCCGCGAGCGAGTTCAAAGACAAAACCACGGCCATCAACCAACTCTGGCAAACTGACTTTACCTACCTCAAGGTTCTGGGCTGGGGCTGGTTCTATCTCAGCACGATCCTGGACGATTACAGCCGCTACATCATCTCATGGAAGCTCTGTACAAACATGAGGACCCAAGACGTCACTGATACATTGGATCTGGCCTTAGCCGCGTCGGGATGTGACCAGGTTCATGTTGTCCACAAGCCTCGCCTGCTTAGTGATAACGGCTCCAGCTATGTCTCAGGCGACTTGGCCAAATGGCTGCAAGGCAAGGGTATGAAGCATTCTCGTGGCGCGCCGTATCACCCGCAAACCCAAGGCAAGATCGAACGTTGGCATCAGATTTTGAAGAACCGCATCTTGCTGGAAAAATACCTCCTACCGGGTGATTTTGAAGCTCAAATCAAAACCTTCGTTGATCACTATAACCACCTGCGCGTCCACGAGAGCCTGAACAACGTCACACCATCAGACGTCTACTTCTGACGTGACAAAGCCATTCTAAAACAAAGGGAAAGGATCAAACGAAAGACGCGAAGCACGCCGCTTGCATCACCGCCAGAGCGCCGCATAATGAAAAAAACCAGATGAGCCAGAAACTCTCCTAGCTTAAACCGACTTTGGACCCAAAAAACCTGACGACGTACACTTCCATGTCGTCTTCACCATGCCGTCGGAGATTGCCAGGATCGCATATTGGAATAAGCGGTCGGTCTATGGGCTATTGTTCAAAGCGTCCGCAGAGGCGGTGATGACAATCGCCGCAGACCCCAAGCGCATGGGCGCGAAGGTCGGCATAACCAGCGTGCTCCACACGTGGGGTTCAGCGCTCACGCATCATCCTCATATCCACATGATTTTGCCGGGTGGCGGCCTGTCAGCCGACGGCACAAAGTGGGTTGCCTGCAAGCCGGGGTTCTTCGTGCATTTGCGGGTGCTGTCGCGGCTGTTCCGTCGTCTCTTCATCGAAGGCTTGCTCGCTTTGCACCGGGCAGCAGAGCTCTCCTTCTTTGGCGACCTGGCTGGTTTGGCCGGTGTTGATGACTTCACAACGTGGCTCGCCCCGTTCCACAAGATCGAATGGGTGGTGTACGCCAAGCCGCCCTTCGGAGGGTCTGAAGCGGTTCTGTCCTACCTCAGTCGGTACACCCATCGGGTCGCGATCTCGAATGCACGCTTGGTCAGCGCGGATGCAAAGACCGTCGCCTTCCGTTGGAAGGATTACCGTATCAAACGGGGTGACCGGCAGAAGGTGATGCGGCTGGCTACACCCGAGTTCATTCGCCGGTTTTTGATACACGTCCTTCCCGATCGGTTCCACCGCATCCGTCATTACGGCCTGTTGGCCAGCTCAACCCGGAAAGCCAATATCACCAAGGTTCGTGCCTTGCTCTGCATCCAGACGGCTGAACATACCGCTGCGCCATGTCGGAACCCGAGACCGCTCAGCTCACCCTGCGCGAGCCATGCCCGTGCTGCGGTGGCCCCATGCGCATCATTGAAATCTTTCGGCGCGGGCAGATACCGATGTCGCGCGCGCCACCAAGGGAGCAGGCGGCATGACACGATACTTGACCATTCAATACAACGAGCGCTGGTTGCCACTGGTAGACTGGACCAGACCGCCTGCGCCCATCGTCCCAAATGACAGCTGCAAATGTGCCACACCCCCACAATCGATGAAATATCTATTGCCAATGCCGCGAAGAATGATGGTGATGCGCGCGCAAGGGGGTCAGCAGTGCGCCCGTGGCACCATTGCAATCAACCGCAATTACTCTTTCCCCATAGGCAGCACCCAGCCACCGCAGCTTCCTCCTTCCGAGGTTTGTCAACGCGGGCCGCACTCAGCGCCCGAAGGCAAAATTGCACTCCGACCGCATCGAAAACCTTCAGGAAAGCAGACATCCGCTGCAAGCGCGAGCCATCCATCCCGCGGGGTTGGAAGCCGACATTCAGGCCACCCCAAACTGAGCTTGACGCCGCGCTGCCGCATGGCTTTAAAAGGCCCAAGAAGCATCATGTTGCGAGATGCCCCAAGGGGCAAAAGGCACGTTAAACAGACATTGATCTCTGGTCTGAAAGGCTCGTTTCAGGCCGTGATCAAATGGAAATCCCTACACTGCTGCTTCTTGAGAACCCTCTTTGACATAACTACCGCACGTCCGGCCAACCCTGTGTTCACTCCTGCCTCAAGATATCAGGTCTTTGCTCGACGATGACAGCTAAGCACATACCGCTGTTACGATAATTTCGACTCTGAGTTCTTCGCGCGCAAGTCGTGCTTCGCCGCATGCGCGCGCGGGGGCTTGCCCTGTGGAACCCATGCATCCCACACCCCATTCATTTCATCGAAGTCATTCATGTCTGACAGCCAGATGATCGCCTGAAGAATGCGGTCGGGAGAAGAGCCGACCTTGGCCAGCAAGGCTTCAACCCGCGACAGGCAGTCTTTGGTTTGTTCCGCAACGGTGGCTCCCGCGCCAACTTGCCCACAAAGATTTGCGACGCCGTTATGCGCAACTATTCTACTCATGCGCGCGTCGATCTCAAAGCGTTGGATCAGTTTTTATCTCATTGATTTCGGTTGTTGGGATTGCCGCAAGTTCGCCCAAGGTGACGGGCTTAAGCGGAGGGCGGATTCGATAATATCCAGTGTCGTCTAGCGAAATTTCATTGGCGGCCGCCAAGATTTGCGAGACAGATAGCCCGCAATAGCGCCCTTGGCAGGGACCCATTCCAGATCGTCCAAAAGCCTTGGCTTGGTTTGGGCCCAGACAGCCCAACCCCGCAAAGCGGCGGATGTCGCCAGCGGTCACCTCTTCGCAGCGGCAAATGATCGTTTCGTCTGGCGGCGCGATGGCACCCGCATAGGGCGGATAGGCTGCATCGATAAAGGGGCGCGCTGCGCACTCGGTGGCCAGATGTTTGCGCAGTTTGCGGGCCGCGGCGTCACGGTCTGAATCGGAGATACATTCAAGATCGTGGGCGATTTCTAGGGCAGCAATCTCACCTGCGAGCGCGGCCGCTTTTGCGCCGCCGATCCCAGCCCCGTCACCTGCTATAAAAATCGTGGCAACGGCCGAGCGCCCCCAAGCGTCACATTCCGGCACAAAACAGTTTTGTGCCTCGTCCCACAGATGCGGAATGTCGATAGAGCGTGCCGCTTGTGTATTGGGCACTACGCCGTGGTGCAGCAGGACGGTGGCGCATTCAATGCGGTGCGCCGTTTTGCCAATATCGAAGGTGACAGCTTGGGCGCTCTCAGCGCCTTCAATCGCGATGCCTGTCGCACCGACATGGCGAGGGATGGCTGCGCGACGTAGCTCCCACAGCATCCGGAGTCCTTTGAGAAGGTATGGCCAACCCCGCAACGCACCACCCAAATGGCGCATTGATTTCATCAGGTCTAGCGTCGTTTGTGTTTCAATAAGCGCAAGCGGTGGAACCCCCGCTCGCACCATCTGCGTGGCAATAAGATACAAGAGCGGGCCCGATCCGACCAAGACCGCGCCATGGCAGGCTATACCCGATTGCTTGAGCAAGATTTGCGCTGCCCCCGCCGTCATGACGCCAGGCAAGGTCCATCCCGACAGCGGCATGGACCGCTCCAACGCTCCGGTCGCCAATAGGATTCTCTCACCAACAGCAAGAGCACCTGTGCCATTCTGAGTGAAAGCCACGCGGGTTCCATCTTCGACCTGCCACACCACCGCCCCCTTAAGATGCGTGATGTTATTGTGATGCAAGCCCACGGTTAGGGTCAGTCCGTGGGTGTAATCTTTGCCAAGTATATCGCTCTGAACAGCGCCGGCACCATCGACATTACGGTAGATTTGTCCCCCCGCTGCAGGCTGTTCGTCAAGTATAATTACGCGAAGCCCCAGTTCGGCGGCCCGACGGGCGGCGGACATGCCTGCGGGGCCAGCACCAATGACAATCAGGTCGGCATTATGCATCAGCAGCACCTCTTGCGGCTGGCATCGTAATTTCCAAACCCTCGGTGACCTGCAACATGCAGGCCTGCACCGTCAGACCGTCAATTTGGACCAAGCAATCAAAGCAAGTACCCATCATACAAAACGGACCTCGGGGTGCACCAGATACAGGCGTGTGTCGAAATGGCATGACGCCAGCGACGAGCAAAGCACCTGCAAGGTTTCCGCCAAGCGGTAGCGTCAAATCCGCCCCTTCAAAGCAGACCAGCACGTAATCACTTTGGGGATCAATTTCACGAAAGGGTGAATCGGTCTTCACTGAAAGCCTCCAGATTTGGTGCGGCTTCCGCCCCTTCCAGCCAATCGGGCAGGAACAGGGCATGTGCCGCGGCAAGCGTAATCCCGCTGTGGCAGGTTACAAGATAAGCGCCAGGCATGGCGGTGCTTTCTTGATAGATGGGCAATCCATCAGGTGACAGAATGCGCAACGCGCCCCAACTGCGGATCAACTGCGCTTTGGCAAGTGCAGGAAAAGCGGCAACTGCCTCGGCCGCAAGCCCGGAAAGGCCCGATTGCGTGACGCCGTTATCCAGGCCGACTTCTTCGTTGGTGGCACCGATTTGAATGCCGCCATCGTCCGTCTGACGCGCGATAAGTGAAGGACGATTGATGAGTTTTGGCATTTTCTCGGTGATCATGACCTGCCCGCGCTGCGGCCTGATCGGGGCCTTGAAACCCAACATGGGTCCGAGTGACATCGCACCAAGCCCAGCGGACAGAACGATTTTGCGCGCCTGCACCTCGGTGCCATCCGCACAAAAAACGCGGAACAAATCGGGTTTATCCACATGGGTCACATGCTTGCCAGTCAGGACTTGCCCGCCCAATCGGCGCACATCGTCGGCAAGTGCGCGCAAGAGCTTCAGCGGGTTCGCATGGCCGTCCTGATGGTGCAGGATCGCGCCCACGACCTTGGGCCCAATCGCCGGTTCTTCGCGACGCAGTGAATTGTGGCCCAGAACTTCGAACGGATAATTACCGCCCAATTTTTCTTTCAGAATTTCGTATTGTGAGACAGTCGCCTCAAGGCTTTCTTCGGAAAAGTGAAGATCGTAGCCCCCGTTTTGCTCTAGCCCTAGATCATGCCCCGTTGCATCACTAAGCTCTTCGGCAAAGCCAGCCCATGCGGCAGCAGAGGTCTGTGACCATTGAGCATAGCGCGGTTGCTTCATGCCCTTGGATTGCACCCAGACAAGGCCGAAATTACCTCGGCTTGCACGGAATGACCCGTCATCGCCATCCAGAACCGTAACCCGAAGCCCGCGTTTGAGCAGACCCCAAGCGGTCGAAAGGCCAACAATACCGCCGCCGATGATGACGTAGTCCGATGCCATAATATGCCTTTCAAAGGGGTCGCCGTGGTGGCGCGCAACGCCACCACGTGATTGGATTTTAGTTAGCTGCAGCAGCGACTTGGTCAAGGATCGCCTGCCCCCATTCGACACCAACATCTTCCAGAACCTGTGGCCAAACTTCAGCGCGTACTTTCGCGGACATGGCGGCCAGATCTTCGTCAGTTAGCGTGGCAACGGTCGCGCCCAACTCATCAACCAAACGCTGCTCGTTGCGGCTCTGATCAGCTTCTGCAACCGTCCAGCGCGTTGCTTCGAAGGCCGCTGCTTGTTCAGCCAACGCAGCCTGATCTTCGTCTGACAGGGATGCCATGCTTTCGTTTGAGATGATCATGTACCACACTTCGAAATGCGTGTTGGCAGGGATGTAGGTCTTGGTCACATCGCGGAACGAGGCGTAATAGCCCTCTGCACCCGACCCGATTACGCCATCAACAACGCCTGTTTGTACGGCAGTGAACGCCTCTGAGAACGGGATTGGTGCTGGGATGTAACCCAGCGCTTCGCCAGTCAACTGGAAAGATCTGATGCCGGGAACGCGCACTTTGATGCCGTTAGGCTCGGTGCTAGCCGGTGCAGGGTTTTCGACGTTCAGGGCGACGCCGCCGAAGTATACCGGATAGGCTGCAAGCATTGTGATGTCTTGCTCGGCATAAAGGCCCGTCATGACGTCGCGCACCACACCGTCCGGACCATAAACAGCACGCGCTTGTGCCCATGTTTCGGCCATATACGGGAAGGACGAGATTTGCATGCGGCGGTCAACGGCAGCCGCGGCAGGCTGTGTTGCCATGTCCAAAGCGCCAACGCTGATGCGTTCTTGCACGGTTGTGTAATCGCCAAGTGCTGACGCTGGGAACAATTCGATTTCAACGTCGCCACCGGTCGCTGTGGCAACGTCAGCGGCAAAGACACGCAGTTCGACGTCGATAGTGGCGTCTTGTGGCCGCACGTGGCTCATCTTGAGGGTTTCGGCAAGTGCTGGCGATGCAGCCATGAGAGTAGCAAGCGCAGTTGCCATGAGTTTAGTTTTCATTTGTAGATCTCCTTGTTGATGGTTCGTTTTGTTGAGGTCGATTCAGTAGCCGAAGAGGCGGGGCAAATAGAGAGACAGATCAGGCCAGAACGAGGTGAGAAACACGACGGGGACATAACCGGTCACGATGAGAAACATCGCAGGCGGGATGACTTTGGTTACTTTGACTTTCCCAATTCGCGCACCCAGATACAGGATCGAGGCATAGGGGGGCGTGACCCCGCCCATGGCAGTGTTCACACCCATAATAGCTGCGAATTGGATCGGGCTGACGCCGATCGCAGTCATAAGCGGCAGCAACAGTGGAGCGATCAGAATGATCGCCGTGACATCGTTGACGACCATGCCGACCAAGAACAGCATGATGTTGATAAAGATCAGCAGCAGAACCTTGTTTTCGGTGATCTCGAAAATGCTCGACACGATTTTTTGCGGGACGCTCTCGTACACGAACATCTGGCTGAGGATCATGGAAAATAGGATCATGAACATGATCGCGCCGACGGCTGTCGCAGCTTCCTTTCCTGCGGCAAGGAAATTTTCAAGACGCAGGCCTTTGTAGATCAAGAAGCCAACCGGAACCGAATAGATGACAGCGACAGCGGCGGCCTCGGTCGGTGTCATGATCCCGCCATAGATCCCGCCCAAAATGATGACCGGCATCAAGAGCGCAGGAAAGGCATGGATGCCGCGTTTTGCGACCTCAGAGGACAGCTCACTAAATGTTGGTTTGTCATCAAGGATCAGGTTGAACTTGCGGCTCATCCACAGGTTCGTCACAGAAAAGCTGAACATGATCAGAAGGCCGGGTCCAAGCGTCGCCAAAAAGCATGCGAGGATCGAGGTATCAGTCACCCAACCATAAATGATCATTGTCACCGACGGCGGTATCAGCAGCCCAAGGATGGACGAGTTGGCAATCAGCGCCGTTGCATATTCACGCGGATAGCCGCGTTTTTCCATTTCCGGGATCAAGATAGGGCCAATCGCAGCAATTCCAGTCAAACCGGAGCCTGAAATCGCACCAATCACAGCGCAGCTAACCGTCGCCACCACACCCAGGCCACCGCGGATATGGCCGACGAATGTATTCACAAACCGCAAGAGCGCCGCGGCAATCCCACTTTCTGCCATGATAGTGCCTGCCAGTACAAAAAGAGGGATCGCAAGCAGGATCGGATTACCAAGCTGTTGGACACCCCACAGCATCATGCCTTTCATTGTCACATCACCGATGAAATACATGACCATCAGGGCAGCCCCAAAGCAGTAGGGCAACGGGACGCCAAGTGTCAGCGTTATGACCAAAATTGCGATAGCAAGAAGGGCGATCTCGATCATGCTGATGTTCCATTCTTCAAAGAGAGGATATGCTTGACGAGGTGCAAGGCGGTGAAGACCATCATCAACGTGACACCCACAAGCAGTGCAACATCAGAGTAAAATGTCGGGATGTAGAGCGTCGGGCTTTCGCGCCAGACCCGCCAAGCATATTGGGTATACTCCCAAGCCCAACTTAAAATCCACAGGCCAACAATCAGGCTGATAACTTCACCAACGATGGCCAGAATTGTGTGGGCGCGCTCGGATGTGATGAATATCTCAAGGACGTTGGCGCGGATATGCGTGTTTTCACGGGACGCGTTTATCGCGCCAAAAATGTAGAGCCATATCGTTGGATAGAGCATCGTTTCTTCAAGACCCATCACTGGGATTTGAAGCACGTAGCGCGTGATAACTTGGAAAAATTGCCCCAAGGCGACAAAGCAGATCAGCCCAGTCAGCAAAACGGTTACAAACCGATCCATTGTTTCCCCCCATGAATTTCGTTGAGTGACCATCATCCATGACTTGCCATAAAGCCAAATTTAAAATATCGCTCAAGCCATAAAGAGGATTTATGGAATGCTGCCCAACCTGACCCTTCGGCAACTTCAAACATTCCGCGAAGTTATGCGCAGCGGGTCAATTTCAGATGCGAGCCGTACGCTTTTGCGCACGCAGCCTGCGGTAAGCACGATGATCGCTAACATTGAAAAAGAACTTAGATTCAGCTTATTTGTGCGCGAACACGGGCGGCTGACGCCAACGGCCGAGGCGCATTACTTTTTAGAAGAAGCCGAGGAGGTTCTGGACCGGCTGGACCGAACCGTGCGAACGATGTCGGAGTTTGGCACGCTTGATCGGGGCAGTCTGCGGATCGCCTGTCATCCAGCATCTTCAGGCTTTTTTCTGCCCAAAGTGCTGGCCGATTTTCTCGAAGGCAGGCCCGATGTCAAAGCAGATCTGATGATGCGCACTTCGCAGGTGGTGGAAGATCTGATCGCCTCGCAGGAATACGACATTGGCTTGGCCGAAACTCCAGCCTCACGTAGTTCGATCAAGATTGAATCTTTCAACCTTGAATGCGTGATTGCTCTTCCCGAAACTGACCCTCTTGCAGATAAGGATATTCTGATGCCTACCGATTTGCGCGACTATCCCATGGCGATGCTATTTGGCGATCATCCCGTCACTCTCGCGACCCAAGATGCTTTTGCCCGTTGTGATGCGTCGCTCAATAGACGGTTTGTGCTCAGAACATTCTTGCCCTCGCTTCAACTTGTAGGTGCTGGCCTATGTGGAGCAGTTGTTGATCGGATTACTGCCGCCACCAGTCCAGCCCCAGGGGTCGTTTTCCGCAAGTTCGCACCTACGATCACGAGCAGTGTAGCGATTTTGCTTCCGGCACATCGGCCTGCTTCGGTGTTGACCAACGCGTTCAGAATTCACCTGCGAGAAAAACTGGCGCAAATCGACGGTATCTACCCTTTGAAATACTGACCCTCAGTCATTATTCTTCTTTTTCTGCACAAGGCTCATCAAATAGACCGTCTTAATAAGCAGGTGTCGGTGCACTATTACGAGCGGGAGTGGAATCCGCAGATGCCGCGAAACCACATTTCCCCGTTCCCGCTTTTCATCTCAGCCGCTATCTGCAGATAGTAGGCTTTCGGGCGCTTGCAGCGAACGGCATGTGTGGATGGCTCCTGCATAGCAAGACATATTTGATCAGATTAGTGCATTTGTCAGAAGCAGTCATGTGTTCCCACTGCCCGGCAGTGGTTTGCTTGCAAACGCTGAGTATCCGTATTGGTCAAGCTGGATATTCGCCCCATTTTCGCTGATCCCGTAGAAGGGCATTTGCGGTGACAATCAGCTTTCGCATAACGGCTGTGATCGCCAGCT
>JAWUXS010000087.1:0-27820 GCA_034111185.1 Paracoccaceae bacterium
TTTGATCATTTTCAACATCTGCAGGGGCGGGGCTATTTGCCCCGCGCTTTTCGTTTGCCTGCCAGCTTTTCTTTGGGCTGATGAGGTCACAATAACCTCTCAAGGTGGCGCCCTTGCGTTCAATGGCCGAATTATCGGGTATGACGGAAAGTTCTTACAAATTGAAACTGAATTCGGGCCGCTAACCCTCGACTACGATGCTGTTATTTGTGAGGGAGCTGATTGTCCTGACGCTGAGAATTTTGTCCCCATTCTTAGATTCTCCGGTGCGGCGCAAATGGGCGATGTAATGATGCCCGCGCTTGTTGACGCATTTGCGCGGTCCCGTGGACAAACCATCACCACAGAGACGGATGATGTAAATCGATTTGATCTTGTTGTGATTGATTCTGATAACAGAGAGGCTGCACGCTTCTCTTTTCATAACACAAATTCTGACGAAGGGTTTGCTGACCTCATTGCACGCGAAGCTGATATTGTGATGGCGGTCCGCGAGGTCCGCGACGACGAGATTCAACGCGCCGCAGAGGTCGGGCTTGGGCAATTGGATCAAGCGGCGCAGAGTCGGATTATTGGGCTTGATGCATTAGTCCCAGTGACTGCCGCGGGAGATGAATTGAATTTTATATCGCTCAAGAACCTCGCCGCTGCGTATCAGGGTAAGCTCGAAAATTGGGCTGAACTCGATGGTTCCGATCAGCCAATCTCTCTCCACCTTGGACCTATCACTGATGGGCAAACACAAGGGTTTGTCGATCAGATTGTTCGTCTCGAGGGTGATGGCTTGGCCGATACCGTTGTTCGACATGAGACGCTTGAGATATTAGCGGATGCAATTGCCAACACGCCTGGTGCAATGGGAATTTTACCGTACCGAAACACAGGCCTCACTCAGGTGCTAGCTTTGCGAGATGCATGCGGAATCACAACCACGCCTGCACTGACGACGCTCAAGACAGAAGACTTTCCACTTACTATGCCGCTGTTCCTCTACTTTCCTTCGCGGCGCATGCCAGCAATCTTGTCCGAATTCATGAGCTTTCTACGTACGCCCCAAGCCCAACTTGTCGTGAGGCGTGCGGGATTTGTTGATCAGGGTCCGGTCCCGATACCACTCGATGCGCAGGGGCAGCGATTTGTAAATGCAATTGCAGCCGCGGGGGATGAACTGCCCTTGTCAGAGCTGCAACGTATGGTGCGTATCCTAGCGCCGCGAACCCGTCTTTCTACAAGTTTCAGGTTCGAAGTGGGATCGACACGGCTAGACGCGCAGTCTCGATCAAATTTGTTGAATGTTGCCCAAGCTATCCGTGATGGGCGGTTTTCCAAGCAAGAGCTTATGCTTGTCGGATTTAGTGATGGCCGAGGCGATGCAGAGGCAAACCGCGATCTTTCGAGCGCACGTTCAGAAGCTGTAAGTCGCGCATTAAGGAACGTTTTGGGCTCGATACCTGTAGATGTCGTAGTCGAGACTGAAGCTTTTGGAGAAGCCTTGCCGATGGGTTGCGATGACACTGAATGGGGGCGCCAGATGAACCGCCGTGTCGAACTTTGGGTGAAGCAATAGATCCTAAAGAAGCCCGCTTGCCCGAAAAGATAGCTCTTTTGATTTTCCAATGATTAGATGGTCGTGCACAGAAATACCCAAAGTCTCCGCGGCTTCGGTTATCTGTATTGTCATTTTGATGTCGGCCTCCGAAGGGGTTGGATCACCTGACGGATGATTATGAACAAGAATAAGCGAAGCCGAATTCAATTCCAGCGCACGCTTAACAACCTCCCGAGGGTAGACTGGCACGTGATCGATCGTTCCTTTCGCTTGCTCTTCATCAGCGATGAGAGTGTTCTTTGTGTCGAGAAACAGAATGCGGAATTGTTCGGTTTCCCGATGGGCCATCACAGTGTGGCAATAGGTGAGCAGCGCGTCCCAACTAGATATGATGTTCCGCTGGAGTACCTTAGCTTGCGCCAACCGGTGTGACCCCGCCTCTATTATTTTGATCTCAAGCGCGACAGCTTCGCCTACCCCTTTGACCTGCATTAGCTGAGATACCGAAGACGAAATAACCGCATTAAAGTCACCAAAATGCTCGATAAGTGCATGAGCCAATGGCTTTACGTCTTTGCGTGGGATGGCCCGAAATAGGATGAGCTCAAGCAGTTCATAGTCGGGCATTGCATTGGGCCCACCGGCCAAGAATCTAGTACGCAGTCTTTTACGGTGATCTTTGATGTAAGATAACTCGCCCGGCTGTTTGGGCCGTTCGATAACTTCAAATTCATCTTGTTTAAACAGTTGGGGGCGTTCCGAAAAATGGTTCATGAAAGATAGACTGCCGAAACGTTCTTAGTAAGAGGTTAACAGTTTGCGATTCAGGATGAAGAAAAAGTAAAACCGCCAATATCCCTTTGGATACTGGCGGTTCATCATTTCATTGCACGTCCACTTAGGCGTAAGCGTGAAACGCTTAACCCTTCATTCCATCCCAGAAGCTTTTGACTGAAGCAAAAAAGCTGGACCCTTGTGGGTTATTCTCGGCTGCGATCTCGTCAAACTCTTGGAGGATTTCACGTTGCCGCGCAGTGAGATTCACCGGTGTTTCGACGGCAAGTTCAATCAGCATATCGCCACGTGAACCGCCGCGTAGTGCAGGCATCCCCTTAGAGCGCAAGCGCATCTGACGACCTGATTGAGAGCCTTCTGGGATTTTTACACGAGACCGACCACCATCGATGGTGGGCACTTCGATCTCGCCGCCCAGTGCTGCAGCGGCGATTGATACGGGAACACGGCAGAACAACGTTGTGCTGTCACGTTCAAACAGCTCGTGTTCGCGGACCTCAATAAATATATAGAGATCGCCCGTTGGGCCACCGCGCATACCTGCTTCGCCTTCGCCAGCTAGGCGAATACGCGTACCTGTCTCTACCCCTGCCGGGATGTTGACGGACAGTGATTTCTCTTTCTCGACGCGACCTTGACCATGGCAAGAATTACATGGGTTCTTGATCGTTTGACCCATGCCATTACAAGTTGGGCAAGTGCGTTCAACGGTGAAAAAGCCCTGCTGCGCGCGGACTTTGCCCATGCCTGAGCATGTTGGGCAGGTTTGTGGTTCTGAACCACCTTCAGCGCCTGTGCCGTTACAGCTATCACAACCAACAGCCGTCGGAACGTTGACTGTTTTCTGCATGCCTTGGAATGCATCTTCGAGGTTGATCCGCAAATTGTAGCGCAGGTCATTGCCGCGCTGCGCACGAGGTCGGCCACCGCCACCCCCGCCACCGAAGTTGCCGAACAGATCGTCGAATACGTCAGAGAATGCTGAAGCGAAGTCGCCTTGACCGCCGCCACCGCCGCGCTGTCCGCCGCCGCCCATTCCACCTTCGAAAGCTGCGTG
Source organism: Paracoccaceae bacterium (assembly GCA_034111185.1). Lineage (GTDB taxonomy): Bacteria > Pseudomonadota > Alphaproteobacteria > Rhodobacterales > Rhodobacteraceae > Yoonia. The sequence goes on from JAWUXS010000087.1 coordinate 3,402, forward strand.
ACCGTAGCGGTCGTAAGCAGCCTTTTTCTCAGGGTTCTTGAGAACATCGTGCGCTTCGTTTGCTTCTTTGAACTGGGCTTCGGCGTTGGGGTTGTCAGAGTTGCGATCAGGATGCAGCTCTTTCGCCTTTTGACGATAAGCCTTTTTGATCTCAGCTTCTGAGGCACCCTTGGCGATGCCAAGTGTTTCGTAATAGTCGCGTTTTGCCATTTGGTGTTTCCCCCTTGGGAAAAGGAAAAGACCGGCCCGGATTTATGGGCCGGCCAATTCGCAGCGGTTCACGCTTAGTCGCGCTTATCGCCGTCCAGATCTTCGAAGTCCGCATCAAGGATGTCGTCGTCGCCACCCTCGTCTGCACCCTTCATGTCAGGCTCAGCTTCGCCTTCTGCTTCTTGAGACGCTTTGTAGATCGCCTCGCCCAGCTTCATTGCGGCCTCTGTAACGTTCTGGATGCCAGACTTCAGCTTTTCAGCTGTTACGTCGTCTTTCTCAAGGTCGTCATTCAGCGCAGCAATCGCGAGCTCAATCGCCTCAACCGTAGTTGGGTCGACCTTCGCTTTGTGCTCTTCCATAGACTTTTCAGTCGAGTGGATCAGGCTCTCAGCTTGGTTACGGGCGTCGACCATCTCGCGGCGGTCCTTGTCGGCCTCAGCGTTCTCTTCGGCGTCACGTACCATTGCTTCGATATCGTCGTCGGACAGGCCACCAGATGCTTGAATCGTGATGTTCTGCTCTTTGCCTGTACCTTTGTCTTTTGCACCTACTGACACGATACCGTTGGCGTCGATGTCAAAAGTCACTTCGATCTGTGGCAAGCCACGTGGTGCAGGCGGGATATCTTCGAGGTTGAACTGACCCAGCATTTTGTTGTCTGCGGCCATCTCGCGCTCACCTTGGAACACACGCAAAGTCACGGCGTTCTGGTTGTCTTCGGCTGTTGAGAAGACCTGAGATTTCTTCGTTGGGATTGTTGTGTTGCGGTCGATAAGACGCGTGAACACACCACCGAGGGTTTCGATACCCAAAGACAGCGGCGTTACATCAAGCAGAACAACGTCCTTAACGTCACCTTGCAGAACGCCGGCCTGAATGGCGGCGCCCATGGCGACAACCTCATCTGGGTTAACACCCTGATGCGGCTCTTTGCCGAAGAACTTAGATACTTCTTCTTTGACGCGTGGCATGCGGGTCATACCGCCAACTAAAACGACTTCATCGATGTCAGACATAGACAGGCCAGCGTCTTTCAACGCAGCTTGGCAAGGCTTGATTGATGCTTTGATCAAGTCAGACACAAGACTTTCCAGCTTTGCGCGTGTCAGCTTCATTACCATGTGCAAAGGCGCGCCGTTTGAGCCCATTGAGATGAATGGCTGGTTGATCTCAGTTGCCGTCGAAGACGACAGCTCGATCTTAGCTTTCTCTGCAGCTTCTTTCAGACGCTGCAAGGCCATCTTGTCGTTCTTAAGATCGACCGAGTGCTCTTTCTTGAATTCGCTCGCGAGGTAGTCAACGATACGCATGTCAAAGTCTTCACCGCCGAGGAACGTGTCGCCGTTGGTTGATTTTACTTCGAACAGGCCGTCGTCGATCTCAAGGATCGTGACGTCGAATGTACCGCCACCAAGGTCATAGACCGCGATGGTTTGTGTTTCTTTCTTGTCGAGGCCGTATGCCAACGCAGCCGCTGTTGGCTCGTTGATGATACGCAGAACTTCTAGGCCAGCAATCTTGCCGGCGTCTTTTGTGGCCTGACGCTGTGCGTCGTTAAAGTACGCAGGCACCGTGATGACGGCCTGTGTCACTTCTTCGCCAAGGTACGATTCAGCTGTTTCTTTCATCTTACCAAGAATGAAGGCAGAGATCTGGCTGGGAGAGTACTTCTCGCCTCTGCTTTCGACCCATGCTGCACCGTTGCCACCATCAATGATGTTGAACGGCATGTTCTTCTTGTCTTTCGCGAGGACCTTGTCGTTGACGTTACGACCGATCAAGCGCTTAACAGCGAAGATTGTATTCTCTGGGTTGGTTACAGCCTGACGCTTGGCGGGCTGGCCGACAAGACGCTCATCATCTGTGAACGCAACGATTGATGGTGTTGTACGGGCACCTTCAGCATTTTCGATCACGCGAGGCTTAGAGCCGTCCATGATTGCGATGCAGGAGTTGGTTGTCCCGAGGTCAATTCCAATGACTTTAGCCATAGTTTCAAATCCCTTTACTTTAGGCGGTTTGAGCGGCGCAAACCCAAGTTGGCATCCGCGCCAGTTACGTGAGTCAGATCTGGGAAAGCTCCCATGATCAACGATCTTGGGGTATATAGGGTTGCCACCATTGCGCTGCAAGCTGTCAGACGTCAGGAACGTCTTGAAAAATGCATTGGTGGCGTAGTTTTGTGACTGTATCGAACCTCAAAAGGTGAGTTTTTCGATTAACGGCCCGCATTCCAAGACACAGAAGCATTTTTGCGGGTATAAAACTCAGCCATCATGCCAACCATAATTAGGCCAATCCCAAAGTAAACGGGATAGGATGAGGAGGTGAAGTGAGGATTGTAGTGCAAAAAGACGTATCCGCGGGTCTGGTCCACGATATGAAACAGTGGGTTCCACTCAAACATGACAAGCATTGAACTGGACAGGGTATTCGCCACAAACATTTTACCAGAAGCAATCATGTTCACCCTTGAATAAATGCTGGAAGCGATGCGTGTGAAGTCAGGCGACCAAGGTTTGACAGCCAGAAAAACAGAGCCAACACCGACGCCAGTAAACCAAGCGGTCAAAAGCATACCAAGTGCGCCGATAGGATCGTGAATCACGACAGGGTTGAATGCCACGTGGTAGACAAACAGAATAACGACCAAAGACAGCGTTTGAATGTAAAGCGATGAAAGTGCAGCCGCTGCAATGGCGACAAAAGTATTCATCGGAGCGTGCTGCATCATCGGAGATGCGGGCCCTTCTGACCCGACGACGGCACCCATTGCCTTTGTGTGGGTCATGAACATGAAAATGCCCGACATGATATACAGCAAAAAGTCGCCACGGATCGCGGCACCGCGCACTCCAAGCATTGCGAACATCATGAAGAAGGTCATCACAAAGATAACGGTCTGAAACATATTCATCACAAGGCCCATCAGAGCATTCTTGTGATCTTTGCGAAGATCGCGCACGATGGAATGGTAGATCAAATCCATCATCGATAGCGCGGTGCGCCAAAGTGATCTTTTGGTCTCTACCTGAAACATTTGTCTCAATTCCTTTGAATGGAAGCGTTTGCCCCCAAGAGTGCTTTCGTCAAACGAAATTCTTGCTGTCTGCGTGTCGTCCCACCATAAGGGGGATGCTTCGCATTTTCAATTAACGTGCTGGCGAGATATTTGGAAAAAAGGGCAGAACTATGAATTTTGAGCACCTAACGGTCGCAATGCGGAAACTTGCGCTGGAGGCCGGCGACAAAATCATGGAAATTTACGAAAGCCCAGACTTTGATGTTCGCTCCAAAAGCGATGACAGCCCTGTGACAGCAGCCGATGAAGCGGCCGACGAAATCATTTCTGCTGGCTTGCGCGCAGAATTTCCGGATGTGGCACTCGTCACAGAGGAGCAAGCTGCTTCGCATAGCGTGACCGCAAACACATTTTTGATAGTTGACCCACTGGATGGCACAAAAGAGTTTATCAAGCGCCGTGGTGATTTTACTGTGAATATCGCCTACGTTGTTGATGGTGTGCCCTTGCGCGGCGTGGTCTATGCGCCAGCCAAAGGTAGGCTTTTTTATACGACAGCCGATGGAACATCGGTTGAAGAGAGTGGTGATTTTTCGAAATCTGCGGCAGGGCCGACGAACCCAATCAAAGTTTCGACCCCTGACAATGCTGGGCTCTTGATTGTTGCGTCAAAATCGCATCGCGATCAGGCAACCGATGATTATATCAATAAATATAACGTCAAAGACATGAAAAGCGCCGGTTCTTCTCTGAAGTTTTGTCTGATTGCGACAGGTGAAGCAGACATTTATCCGCGTGTTGGGCGGACAATGGAGTGGGACACAGCAGCAGGGCATGCCGTTCTATCAGGCGCAGGTGGGCATGTTGTTCGATTTGATGACCACACTCCGTTACGCTATGGCAAAGAGATATTCGCTAACCCATTCTTCATCGCCTACGCGCCGGGTGTTGAACTAAAGCAACCGTAGTGTCGGTCGTCATTATTATACCCGCACGCTATGCGTCGACCCGTTATCCGGGCAAGCCACTTGTCGGGTTAAGGGGAGCGGGTGGAGAAACGAAAACCTTGATCCGGCGCTCTTGGGATGCGGCAATGTCGGTTGTTGGCGTTGATCGCGTTGTGGTTGCCACAGATGACAAGCAAATCGCCCAATCTGCTGAAAATTTTGGTGCAGAAGTTGTGATGACGTCCACCGATTGCGAAAATGGAACTGAACGTTGCGCAGAGGCATATGCACTTTTGGATAGTTCGTATGAAATTATTGTGAACTTGCAAGGTGATGCGCCTCTAACGCCTGCATGGTTCATTGAAGATCTAGTGGAAGGGTTGCAAAATCAACCGGAGGCTGAAGTGGCTACACCTGTCTTGAGGACAAGTGGTAAGGCAATGAAAGGCCTTCTTGATGATCGAAAGGCCGGTCGCGTTGGAGGGACAACCGCAGTTTTTGGAGCAAATGGAAATGCGCTCTACTTTTCAAAAGAGGTCATACCCTTTACAGGTGAAGTATTTGAAGATCATGCGGAAACACCTGTTTTTCACCACGTTGGAGTCTATGCGTATCGCCCAAAACCGTTGTCTGAATATCCAAATTTGACTTCGGGCCCATTGGAGCAACTTGAGGGATTGGAGCAGCTCCGGTTCTTGGAGCACGGACGCCGTATCTTGTGCGTAGAAGTGGACGCAAAAGGCCGCCAATTCTGGGAATTAAACAACCCTGAAGATGTTCCGAAACTTGAAAAAATGATGGTTGAAATGGGTATCGCTTAGAAATTTGTGTGAATTTTAAGGACGAGATGGGATCAAAACCCAATAGTTCCCCGCGATGAGCGCGCAATTCTGGCATAGAGTGGTTACGTCTATGGATTTAGGCGCTATTGTCGCTCTATCCGGCTAGCTGCGGACATAGTATAAGCGTATTTTTGTTATTGATTTTGATTAGGTTGTGATCACAGCATAGTTCGTCGAGCAGGCTTAATCGCGTTTTGCTTTTTCAGAGGTTTCGATAGTGGAAGATATGAGATGAAGACCAAGGTAACAAAAGCAATTTTTCCGGTTGCCGGACTGGGAACACGCTTCTTGCCAGCGACTAAGTCGGTGCCAAAAGAAATTATGACTTTGGTCGACAAACCTTTGATTCAATACGCGATCGATGAGGCGCGTGAAGCTGGGATTAAAGAATTCATATTTGTGACTTCTCGTGGCAAAGGTGCGCTTGAGGACTATTTCGACCACGCTCCTGATCTCGAGGCATCACTACGTAAAAGCGGAAAAACTGAACTGCTGGACATACTCAAAGCTACGAATATGGATAGTGGTGCGATCGCGTATATTCGCCAACACAAGGCACTCGGACTTGGACATGCAGTATGGTGCGCGCGTCGTCTGATCGGTAACGAGCCATTCGCGGTGATCTTACCAGATGACGTTATTGCAGCTGAAAAGCCCTGCCTGAAGCAGATGGTAGAAGCTTACCAAGAGACTGGCGGCTCAATGGTTGCTGCGATGGAAGTTCCGCCAGAAAAAACGTCTTCCTATGGAATTTTGGACGTCGCCGATGATCGTGGTGATGTGTTTTCTGTCAAAGGTATGATCGAAAAGCCTGAACAAGGCGCGGCGCCTTCCAATCTTGCCGTGATTGGTCGCTACATTTTGTCGCCCAAAGTTCTTCAGAACTTCAACAAGGTCGAAAAAGGTGCAGGAGGCGAACTTCAACTGACTGATGCGATTGCCGAAGAAATCCTTCTGGGTCGTGACGTCCATGGTTTCCGCTTCAAAGGGCAACGCTTTGACTGCGGCTCAAAGGCAGGGTTTTTGCAGGCGACTGTGGCGTTTGCCCTTGCACGCGATGACTTGCGTGATGAGTTGCACGATTATCTTACCCAGATGATTTCGATTCAGACAGCGGCGCAGTAAGATTTGATTAAGCGTGCATTGGCTCTGTATAAATTACGGCTAAAGCGCAAAAAGCTATTGCTGCGTGCTTGGCGTAAGTCCGGCCAGCTCTCTTCTATTCGTGACCAAACTAGTCGCATTTTGGATACCGATATTCTTGCGTTCTCAACGATGCGCAATGAAATGTTGCGGCTTCCGTTTTGGTTGGATCACTACCGAAAGTTGGGGGTCGGGCACTTCCTTATCGTCGATAATGATAGCGATGATGGTACACGCGCATACCTTAAGGCGCAGCCAGATGTATCAGTTTGGTCGACGGGGGACAGTTATAAGCTGTCACGGTTTGGTATGGACTGGTTGACTTGGCTGCAGATGCAACATGCGGATCGGCATTGGGCGATTACTGTCGATGCGGATGAGTTGTTAGTTTATCCTTCTTACATGTCGCATGATCTGCGGGTGTTGACTGATTGGCTTAGTGATCGTGATGTAGCGTCTTTTGGTGCACTTATGTTGGATATGTATCCAAAGGGGCCACTTTCCAAAGCAACCTATACGGCTGGTGGCGATCCAACCAAAACGATCCCTTATTTTGACATGGGTAATTACCGACATCAGCCCAACAAAACGTTTGGAAGCAGGTGGATCCAAGGCGGTGTTCGCGAGCGGGTTTTTTTTGCAAAGCAGCCAGAAAGATCCCCTACATTGAACAAAGTACCGTTGGTTTTTTGGCAGCGCAATTTTGCCTATGTAACGTCGACACATCACATGCTTCCTGCGAAGTTGAATGCAGTTTTTGATATCAAAGGCGTCCCGACCGGTGTGTTACTCCATAATAAATTCCTCAAAACGATTGGTACGAAATCCGTCGAGGAATTGGAGCGGAAACAGCACTTTGAGAATAGTGATTTGTATCAGACGTATTACGAGGCTTTGATCGGTGATCCGGACTTTTGGACGAGTGCGTCCGTGAAGTACGAGAACACAGAGCAGCTGATTGATCTGAAGCTGATGTCAAAAGGGGACTGGCCCCGCACGTAGAAGCTGCAAAAACCGTTGAAACTGTTGCCAAAACAGAGACAATTGATATTTATCTATTCCAAAGGGCGAAAGATCTTCGTCAGGCTACAAGGTGCTGTTAACGGCAGAGGTGTAGTTATTTGGATGAGTAGAAATTTAGAGGTAATGCGTGGGTGCTTTGGCGTCATATCGGCTCCGGATGCAAAGAAGGCGATGGCACGTCCGTGCGCGTCTCAAAAGGCGTGAACTAAAGTCAGTCCAAGACCGTACCAACATGATCCGCCCCGGTGACGTTTTGCTTTTCTGTACGTTCAGGAACGAAGAAGTTCGTTTGCATTACTTTTTGCAATATTACCGCAGCTTAGGCGTAAACCATTTCATCTTTGTTGATAATGACAGCAATGATGGAGGTAGAGAGCTTGCTGCTGAGCAGCCTGATGTATCCATTTGGACAACTTCGGCTAGCTACAAGAAAGCACGGTTTGGACTTGATTGGCTTACATGGCTGCAAAGCCAATATGCAGACAATCATTGGACTTTGACCGTCGATCCGGATGAGTTCTTCGTCTACCCCTTCTGTGATACGCGATCTGTTCGCGCGCTAACTGACTGGTTGGACTCTGCGAATATCCGGTCTTTTGGGGCGGTCATGCTTGATATGTATCCGAAGGGGCCGATCAACAATATTCCGTACGAACGTAAAACTGATCCGTTGGAAATCGCCTCTTGGTTCGACGCTGGTAACTATACGATTTCGCGAAACCCTAGGTACCGAAATCTCTGGATTCAAGGTGGACCGCGGGCGCGCATGTTCTTTGCTGATCAACCTGAAAAGGCACCTGCACTAAACAAGATACCTTTGGTGAAATGGGACCGGCGCTATTCATATGTAAGCTCAACTCATATGCTTTTGCCGCGAGGTTTAAACCTTGTGTATGATCAAATGGGCGGAGAAAAAGCCTCGGGTGCATTGCTACACACCAAATTCCTAGACACCATGGAAGTGAAGGTGCGTGAAGAGTTAGCACGAGGAGAGCATTACGCTGATAGCGATGAATACAAAGCCTACGTCGAGGGTCTTCAGTATAATCCTGACCTTTGGTGCAAGTGGTCCGAGAAGTATATCAATTGGCGCCAGCTTGAGATCTTGGGCATAATGTCCAAAGGGAATTGGGCATGACAGTTGGTGTAGTAATACTGGTGCATACTGCGCTGGATCGGGCTGAACAGGTGATCCGTCATTGGGTTGAAGGTGGTTGCCCAGTCGTCGTGCATGTCGATCAAAACGTTAACAAGCGTACGCATGACGCATTTGTTGGCAACCTTTCTGACCTTGATGAAGTAAAATTCTCTACGCAGCATAAGTGCGAGTGGGGCATGTGGGGCCTTGTGGCCGCAACCCAAGATGCGTCTGAACTGATGCTAAAGAGCTTTCCAAAAGTGCGCCATGTCTACTTGGCGTCGGGTTCTTGTATGCCATTGCGACCAGTCAAAGAATTGCGCCGCTATCTTGATAGCCGTCCGCGAACTGACTTTATCGAAAGTGCTACTACGTCCGAGGTTCCTTGGACGGTTGGAGGATTGGATCGAGAACGCTTTACGCTCAGGTTTCCATTCTCGTGGCGCAAAAATCGCTTCCTGTTTGACTCGTATGTAAATTTGCAAAGGCGCATTGGATTCAAACGAAATATTCCGGATGGGCTAGTTCCGCATATGGGCTCGCAGTGGTGGTGCCTTACGCGTCAAACATTGTCGGCAATCCTACAGGATCCAGGTCGCAAGACTTACGACGCCTATTTTAAAAAGGTATGGATACCAGACGAGAGCTATTTCCAAACGCTCGTTCGGCTGTATTCGCCCAACATTGAAAGTCGATCTCTGACACTCTCAAAGTTTGATTTCCAAGGCAAACCGCATATCTTTTATGACGATCACCTTCAGTTGCTGCGTCGCTCTGATTGTTTTGTTGCCCGCAAAATTTGGCCGCATGCGACACGCCTTTATCAAACCTTTTTGAACGATGAAGTTTCGCCGATGAAGGGGACGGAACCGAATCCAGGTAAGATTGACCGCATCTTTGCGAAAGCGGTTGATCGTCGCACGCGTGGTCGCCCAGGTCTCTATATGCAAAGCCGTTGGCCTAACCGTGATCGTGAAAATGGACTGACATCTTCTGCATATTCGGTGTTCCAAGGTTTTTCTGAGCTTTTTGAGAACTTTGAACCTTGGCTTGCTAAGGCATCGGGTTCGCGAATTCATGGGCATCTGTTCCACCCAGAGCGCGCGGAATTCGATGGTGGTCAAAAGAACTTCCAAGGTGCGTTGTCAGATAGTGCCACGCTACGCGACTATCACCCGGAAATGTTCCTGACTAACCTCATCTGGAATACTCGAGGAGAGCGGCAAGGCTTCCAATTTGGCCCGTCTGACAACCAAAAAATCGCTGAAATGACTGCGCGGGATCATAACGCGCATATTGCTGTTATCTCGGGTGCATGGGCGGTTCCGCTATATCAATCAAACCGGAATTTTGCTGATATTCGGCAAGAAGCGGCACGCTTGCAAAGCATTGAGAACGAGCAGCTGATGCTTCTAAGGTCTTCGGAAACCAAAGCGCGGGTCCGCGTTTGGACGATGGCCGAGTTTATCGAAGCCCCAATGGAAGCTCTTCAGACAGTTGTAGATGAGATGGCGGAAAAGCCGGGCCCGCATCTGTCCGAGGCCCCGAGGATGGTTGATCTTGCTGGTTTTGGTCAATTTCTTCAAAATCTCAAGAACCAAGGTATGCATCCATATCTTATGGGCAACTTCCCGGTTGATAGCGGTGCAAATCTTACTGCTCCTACACAGCGCAAACCCTATTTGGTACGTTAGATATGTCGCGATTTGATTACTTTGTGGTTTTCGCTGAAATGCGGACTGGTTCCAATTTCCTTGAAGCAAACATCAATCTGTTTGATGATTTGACCTGCCATGGTGAGGCATTTAATCCGCATTTTATTGGGTACCCCAACAAGGATAACATCCTTGGAGTGAGTCAGCCCCAACGAGAAGCTGATCCACATGTCCTGATCGAAACAATCAAGGCACGTACAGAAGGTTTAGGCGGGTTTCGGTTCTTTAATGATCATGACCCCAGAGTCTTAGATATCGCATTGCCTGATCCACGTTGTGCAAAAATTATCCTCACACGGAATCCGGTTGATAGCTTTGTCAGCTGGAAAATTGCGCAGGCAACTGGGCAATGGAAACTGACCAATGTTAAGCACTCGCGTACTGAGCAGGTCAATTTCGATGCAGATGAGTTCGAGAACCATCTCGAAGCGCTACAGAAATTTCAGGTTACCCTGCTCAATACGCTGCAGAAGTCAGGCCAAACGGCATTCTTCGTAGCCTATGAAGACCTGCAAGACGTCGAAGTGATGAATGGGCTCGCCAAATTTCTTGGATCCGAAAGCCAAATCGATGCGCTTGATAAGAAATTGAAGAAACAGAACCCCGAACCGATGGAGAGCAAGGTCGCGAACTTTCCAGAGATGGAGAAGTCGCTTGTGCGGTTAGATCGGTTTAACCTAAGTCGCACACCAAACTTTGAACCGCGTCGCGGACCAAACACACCAAGTTACGTTGCGGCAGCTGATAGCCCGCTGATGTACCTTCCGCTTCGTTCAGGGCCCGAGAGCGTTGTTTACGATTGGCTGGCCCAGCTTGATGGGAAAAAGGTTGAAGATCTTCAGTCGGGTTTCAATCAAAAAGGGCTGCGTGATTGGATGGACGCCCGACCAGGACATCGTAGCTTTACAGTTCTAAGACATCCTGTTGCGCGGGCTCATGTTGCATTCTGTGAAAAGATCTTGGCGATGCGAACAGATAGCTTTCCAGAAATCCGACAGACATTGCGAAAAATCCATAAGCTACCGCTGCCTGATTACGCGCCGGTCCCAGAAACCGATAATCGCTATGGCATGGCCGAACATCGCACGGCTTTCTTGTCGTTCCTTAAGTTTTTAAAGAACAACCTTTCGGCCCAAACGGCGGTACGGGTGGACCCAGCTTGGGCAAGCCAAGCAAGTCTACTGCAGGGTTTTGCGGCTTTCAGCACGCCAGATTTCATCGTGAGAGAGGATCGTCTGCAGCAGGACCTCGCTGTGTTGGCTAACCTCGTTGGCCACCAAGTCATGCCCGGCATTCCTACGCAGACCGATCCGTACGCGAGCCGCCTTGCTGCCATCTACGATGCAGACGTCGAAGCGGCCGCGCGCGAAGCGTGCAGCCGTGACTATATTGCATTTGGATTTGCTGATTATAAGCCGGCCTAAGCTGCTTGGCTTGCCTGCGTCTCGGTCAAAATTGTGTGCAGAGTATCAGCATCAGGGTTCGCACGTAGCTTTGCCTGAATGCTTGGGTCGCGCATCGTGCGCGAAACCAGTGCGAGTGCCTTAAGATGTTCAACGCCAGCTGATTGTGGCGCGAGAAGGCAGAAAACAAGATCAACAGGCTGGCGATCTATAGCGTCAAAATCGATCGGACGATCGAGCCTGATGAAAAGCCCGCAAACACGGTCAAGCTTTTCGAGGCGAGCGTGGGGCAGGGCAATGCCATGTCCCACGCCTGTTGGACCCAAACCTTCACGTTCGATCAACGCTTCGATTACTTCAGCAGCGTCAAGATCGTAGCTGCCTTGCGACAACTCGCCAAGATCGTGAAAAAGGCGCTTCTTGCTTGTGCAAGAACCAACAATCTTCACCGCATCCGCTTTCAATATTGAACTCAGGTCCATGTATTCACTTCCAAGTTTTCAGATCACCCCGAATTTTTCGGATCGACCCAGCCGATATTGCCGTCTTCTCTTCGATAGACGACATTTATCCCATTGTGCTTTTCATTGGTGAAAACCAACACTGGTGCGTTGGCTAATTCCATTTGCATTACGGCTTCGCCAACTGACAGAGATGGGATCTTTGACTCCATTTCCGCAATAATCATGGCGCTTACGCTGTCTTGCTCGGCTTCTCCCGACTCATCTGATGGAGCGAGGATATATGATCCTGCGTCCGAGAGTTCAACTGGTTGTGATCTTTCTTTGTGATGATCCTTCAACCGACGCTTGTATCGACGTAGCTGTTTGTCCATTTTTTCCGATGAAGAGTCAAAAGCAGCATAGATTTCAGTGGCATGGCCTTTTGCAGAAACATTGAGCCCTGTTGATAAATGCACAACAGTTTCGCAAACATATTCATGACCAGACTTTGAAAATATGACATTTGCCTCGGTCGGGCGTCCGCCATACTTCTCTACTGTCTCGCCTAATTCGGTGCGCACGTGAGTCTGTAGCGCCTCGCCAATGTCAATTTGTCTGCCACTGATTTGATATCTCATAGGATCTCCTGTTTCAGGTGGGCGCATTGCCAGAATTGGCGCAAAAGTATACGATTAATTCCAGAAATTGCGCATGTTGAGAAACGATAACGTGAAATTTTTCAAAGGCTTAAGGTTTCCGTCAGGCGCTATGGCCTGCTGAGTTGGACTTTGTAAAACTTGGTTCGTCATCACCTGTATTTGGCGCTAAGTGCGACCCACTTGTCAATGATGGAGTGGTTAACAGCTAAACCGTAGGTTAATTTACGCGGAAGCCTTGGCCCAAGTAGACGCGTTTCACGTTCTCATCGCGTACGACCTCATCGGTCGTTCCAGACATAAGCACTTTGCCATCGTGCAAGATATAGGCACGGTCTACAATTTTTAATGTTTCCTGAACGTTATGGTCTGTAATCAGTACGCCAATGCCGCGATTCTTTAGATCTGCAACAAGGTGTCTGATCTCTCCTACAGCGATTGGATCAACCCCAGCGAAAGGCTCATCTAAGAGCACGTATTTTGGGCCTGCCGCCAAACAGCGCGCAATTTCAGCGCGCCGCCGTTCGCCACCTGATAGGGCCAATGCGGGGGCACGTCGTAGATGTTCGATCGAAAATTCGGATAAGAGCTCTTCTAGGCGTTCGCGTCTCTTAACTGGATCACGTACAGCAATTTCCAGAATTGCCTTGATGTTGTCTTCGACAGACATCCCCCGAAAGATTGACATCTCTTGTGGAAGATAACCGATGCCCAGCTTTGCGCGTCGGTACATCGGCAAAGCGGTCACATCGCGACCATCTATAATTACGCGCCCAGCTTCTGGCGTCACAAGGCCTGCAATCGAATAGAAGCAGGTCGTTTTGCCGGAGCCATTTGGACCAAGAAGCGCAACCACTTCGCCACGTCCAAGCTCGATGCTGACATCTCGAATAACGAGCCGCTTACGGTAGCTTTTTCGAAGATTTACAATGCGCAGCCCAGCGTCGCCTTCGGTAACAGATAGTTTTGGCCGGTCCATCATCTTAGTTGTTGCCCTGATTAAAGACAGTCCGAACACGGCCGTCCATCCGTGCGGTTCCGGTTTTCAAATTTATGGTCATGCGGTCAGACGATAGCGCGCTTGGCCCTTGGGTCAGCAATACATTCCCTGACAGCGTCAAAGTGCCATCAGTGAGGTTATAATCAGCGCTCTCTGCCTCTGCAGCCTCGGTCGCGGTTACGAATGTCACGCCGCCAGAGACGCTTAGTCTGGCAATGTCCCCCGTTGTATCATCGTAGCTCACGCTCACAGATCCGGCGGATAAACGTAAATCGCCTTGGCCGATGACTACATTCCCGGAAAACTGGGCTGTTCCGGTGTCTTGATCGACAGTTAAACTATCCGCCGAGACCTCGATCTGAGCGCTGCTATCAACGGTTAATCCGCCAAGATCAATATTGGTTTGCGCCCAAGCAGGCAGGGCCAAAAAGGCAAAGAGGGTGATCAATCTTAGCACGTCATTCACTTTCTGTTGCCACAGGCGGCTGGTCTCGCGGAGTGTATAGCAATTTCACGCCATCTGTGAACAGCATCTGCTGCCCTTCACCGGTTTCGGACAAGGTGAATTTGATCCGACCAGCAATGATATGCCCATAAGGCGCTTGGATTTCGAGGGCACCTTCGGACAGAATTTCCCCTGAACGTAAGTTCGCGGTTAACCCGACGGTCTCCATGACGTACCCGCTTGATGTCGTCAAACGCGCGAGACCCTCAAGCTTAGCAGTCTGCTCACGGCCATTGATAACACTATTCCCCGACGTGATTTCTACATGGCTACCATCAGCGCCATCCAACGAAAGAGAGAGGGATTCAACGATCAAGCGATCTGGCAGTTCGGGATCAGGCCGTACGTTCTTTGCATTGACCGCGATTACCGAACCATTACTCGTTACGCCAGAGAACTGCGGTGAGGACATCTTTTGTTCGCGTGCCAAACTCTCAATCTCGGCAATTGGGATTTCTGGTGCTTGGCCTGGCTGCCGTGCGAATAGAAATAGCGTCGATAGCAAAGCGAGAGCTGATAAAGGCAATATGATTTTTGCCCAGCCAACGAAATGTGAGTGAAAATTATCGGCCAACGGGTCAGACCACGCCCGCGCGCAGACAATCGTGGATGTGTAAAACACCGGACACATGCCGTGATCCAGCTGGGTCGACGACAAAAAGGCAGGTCACCTTTCCGGACATTTGCGCGACGGCAGCTTCGGCCAGAATATCTGGGCCAATGGTTTTTGGGCTTGCGGTCATGACTTCACCAGCCGTGCGGTTCAGCAACCCATCCATATGGCGACGCAGGTCACCGTCAGTCACAACGCCAACCAATTGGCCATCGTCGTCCAAGACGGCGGCAACGCCGAACCCTTTTTGACTGATGGTCAATAGCACATCACTCATGGGTGTTTTGATCCCAACGAGAGGGACAGCCTCGCCCTTGTGCATCAAATCGCCAACCTTCAAAAGTTGAGCGCCCAGTTTTCCACCGGGGTGAAATTCGCGGAAATTTTCGGGTGTAAAATCGCGTGCTTCCATTAGGGCAATTGCCAATGCATCACCGACTGCCAGACACATGGTTGTAGAAGTCGTGGGCACGATACCTGTGCCGCAAGCTTCTCCAAGTCGTGGTATGTTGATGCGGAGGTCGGACTGTTTACTTAGCGTGCTGTCTTCGCGGCTGGATAGCGCGATCAGCGGAATGTTGAAGCGACGGGTGTAGGCGACCAAATGCGCCAGCTCTGGCGCTTCGCCAGAATTCGAAAGAGCAAGCACAACATCGCCAGACGTCACCATGCCAAGGTCGCCGTGGCTTGCCTCGGCTGGATGAACGAACTGTGCTGGCGTTCCCGTTGAAGCAAGCGTTGCCGCGATCTTGCGGGCGATATGGCCAGACTTGCCCATGCCCGATACGATGACGCGCCCTTTTGCAGCAAGGATGATATCGACGGTTTCCTCAAAGCCATCGCCCAATGCGTCAGCAAGTGCGTTCAGTCCTGCCGCTTCTTCGGCGATTACCCTGCGGGCGATATCTAAATGCGTACCCATATCAGTGCGAAAAGATGTCTGTTTCAGGCCAGCCAGCAAGATCTAGCTGGGCCCGTGTTGGGAGAAAGTCGAAACAAGTCTGCGCCATTTCTGTGCGGCCTTCGCGCTCAAGGCGCTTGTTTAATACTTCGCGCAATCTGTGCAAATAAAGAACGTCTGACGCAGCATAATCCAATTGCGCGTTGGTCAATTTGGCCGCGCCCCAATCGCTTTGTTGCTGCTGCTTGGACACGTCCACGTTGATCAACTCGTGCAACAGGTTCTTTAGGCCGTGCCTATCTGTAAACGTGCGAACCAGCTTCGATGCGATTTTGGTGCAATAGACCGGCGCAGCTACTGCGCCGAAGGCATTCAACATTGCCGCAATATCAAAACGTCCAAAGTGGAATAACTTCAGGACATTAGGGTCTTTCAGCATCTTAACGAGATTAGGTGCCTCGGTTTGCCCAATTGCGACTTGGACTAAGTGGCAATTTCCGTCGCCACCCGACATCTGTACCAAACACAAGCGATCTCGATGCGGGTTTAAACCCATCGTTTCACAATCAATCGCCACCACCGGACCAAGGTCCAACCCATCGGGTAAGTCGCTCTGGTATAGATGGTTGGTCATGGTTGATCCTGTTGTTGTTGGTCTCAGATAAGGTCTTTGGCTTGCTGCGGCAATACTCAGGCTTGCTTGATCGTTTGATACAGCCGTTTCATGCTACCTAAGCACCGTTCTGTCCAAACTGTGACTATTCGCTGGCAAAACGTCTTTTGCGTCGGTCTAGGGCAAAAGATGACGAAAATGGGCTGGGGCTGGATCAATCTGCTGCTATGCTTAGGGCATGAAGATAATTAACAATAGATTTCGTGGCCAAATCGATGCCTTGGCTGGTATGGATGGCATTCCTTGGCCAAGTGATGATGCTGATCGTCCGGCTGCTCTTTTGCAGCGGTGTCCGTCTGCAAATGTGACCCCTTTACTTGATGTACCCCATTTGGCTGTAGCTGCTGGTGTGGGCAAAGTTTCCGTAAAGGATGAACGCGGCCGCATGGGGCTGGGTAGCTTTAAGGCGCTGGGTGCTGCCTACGTAATTGCGCGTGACGCCGAAGAAGGTCGCGCAAAAGGGAAGACTTACGTCACAGCAAGTGCAGGAAACCACGGATTATCCGTTGCTGCGGGTGCTGCAGCATTTGGTGCTGTTTCAGTCATCTACTTGTCCGAGACCGTCCCACAGGATTTTGCCACGCGGCTTGAAGATATTGGCGCGACCGTTGTTCGCGCTGGCGATAATTACGAGGCAAGCCAAGCGGCAGCGGTCGCCGCCGCTGCCGATAATGGGTGGACGTTATTGTCGGATACGTCTTGGCACGGCTATACTGAGAGCCCGCGAATTTTGATGGAAGGCTATCTTGTTCTGATGCAAGAGGCCGTTTCGCAACTTGCTTCACCACCGACGCATATAATTTTGCAAGCAGGTGTCGGTGGATTGGCCGTCGCTTGCGCAACCTACGCTCGCAAGGTCTGGGGCGCTGAGCCGAAAATCATCGTGGTAGAACCTGAATATGCCCCCGCCATTTTCGCCTCGATCGAGGCGGGGTCAGCACAAGAAACAAGTGGGCCAGTGTCCGATATGGGACGTCTGGATTGCAAAGAGCCATCACTGATTGCGTTGCAGGGCCTTGGGCGGGATGCGGATAGGTTCATGACTATCACCGAAGACGAAGGCTTTGCTGGTCAGGACCTGTGCGAAGCTGCCGGTATTCCTGCCAGCACTTCAGGTGCTGCGGGTGTGGCTGGTCTGATTGCAGGGAAGGCAGACCTTGGCCTATCGACGGATTCCCACGTGCTTTGTATCCTAAGCGAAGGGGTCTGAGCCTGATGGACCTCACGTACGATCTTGTATCTGAGATGCGACCAAAAATTGGTTTGATCGTACTGCAAGCTGACGAAAGTATTGAAACAGATATGCGCCGCATGATGCCGCATGATGTTGAATTGCTCGTCTCCCGGTTGCCTTCAAGCACTGAGGTAACATCAGACAGTCTTGCGCAGATGGCAGGTGTCTTGACCAAATCCGCAAGCCTGTTCCCTGAGGGGGTAA
Source organism: Paracoccaceae bacterium (assembly GCA_034111185.1). Lineage (GTDB taxonomy): Bacteria > Pseudomonadota > Alphaproteobacteria > Rhodobacterales > Rhodobacteraceae > Yoonia. The sequence continues at coordinate 21,077 of JAWUXS010000087.1, forward strand.
AATTCGCAACGATTGGCTATGGCTGCACATCTGGAACCGCAGAAATAGGTGTCTCAAAGATTGCTGAACTCATCAGCGAGGGTGCAAATGCAGTCGAGATTACCGAGCCTGTTTCAGCTTTGATTGCGGCTTGTCGATCGTTGAAAATAACGCAAATTGGCCTTGTTAGTCCCTATATAGCGCAGGTTTCTGAAAAGCTTTGTGAAGTTCTCATGCGGGCGGGAATTACGGTCACAACATTCGCTAGTTTCAATGAGGCCGAAGAAAGCAAAGTTGTCCGTATCGCGCCTGCGTCAATTGCTAAAGCTGCGATTGAGATGGGCAATTCGGGTGAGTGCGAAGCGGTGTTTTTGTCCTGCACGAATTTGCGAACGCTCGACATTATCGACGACGTCGAGTCCGCGATTGATCTGCCCGTTCTCTCCAGTAATCAGGTTTTGGGTTGGGACATTTTGCGCAAGGCTGGCGGCTCATCCGATGGCTTCAGGCCTGGGCGCCTTTGGGGTTAGTCGCGACGTCACTGCGCGAATAAACAAGTAATAGTAGACAGTTATGGCTTCCCACGTTTGAGTGGACGCAAGAGGAACCCAATATGTCCAAACCTGTTCGAATTTATCGCTGGGCTGTCTTTCTGCTCGCTGCATTCTATTGCATTCGAACGCTGGTTTTTAGCGACTTTTCGTTCTTTGGTGGCCCGTTTCGGTTCTTAACGATCTGGGCATTGTTCATGTCGTTCTTTGCCGCCAGCCGGATGATGGCTATCGTTGAAGGCAGAAGTGAGCGGCGCTGGGACGGCTTCGTTAGTATGGTTTCTGTGATCAATGCGATGGTGGTGTTTCTTTACTGGCGTCTATACTTTGCAGACCCCAAGTCCGTCACCCGAAACGGAGAGCTGTCGCAATTCTATCTCGAGATGTATTTGCACGGGCTAGGCCCTGCACTGCAGCTGATTGACACCTTGTTCATTCACCGCGCGTACCGTCAACTGAAACAGGCGTTTGTATGGCTGTTAGGCATTATTAGTCTCTATATTCTTTGGTCAGAAGTGGCGGTTCAACGGTTCAACGATAGCCCGATGGGCGATGTAACAAGCGGGCTGCCGTATCGGTTCTTGAACAACCTAGAATTCCCAGATCGCGCGATTTTCTACGCAACAAACTTTGCAGTCGGCATTGTGTTGCTTTTGGTATTCGCATCAATTGCGTGGCTGATCAGGCGGACATTTCCTGCGCGAACAGAGATTTGAGCCCAGAACGGTAATCAGGGTAAAGCAGCTCTACACCAAGCTCGTCTTTGATCCGATCATTCCGCACCTTCTTGCTCTCTGCGTAAAAGCTACGCGCCATCGCTGTCATTTCGGCTGTTGCAAAATCTTCGGCTGTTGGGATCGGCATGCCAAGAAGTTTAGCCGCGTAAGCAATCACATCTTCTGGCGGCGCTGGATCGTCGTCACAGACGTTATACGCAGCCCCGGGGTTCGGCTGCTGGATAGATGCCTGCAATATGCGCGCAATGTCTGCAACGTGCGTTCTGCTAAAGACTTGGCCTTTTTTGATGATGCGGCGTGCAGTGCCATTGCGCACCTTGGCGAACGGTCCACGTCCTGGCCCGTAGATACCAGCAAGACGAAAAATATGCAGCGGTAGATCAGGGATGGAAGCCCAAGCCGCCTCAGCTTTAACTCGTGCGATACCGCGTTGTGTCGCGGGTGTGAGTGGGGAGTTCTCATTGACCCAGTCACCTTGGTGATCGCCGTATACGCCTGTGGTCGAAAGGTAACCGACCCATTCAAATTGACCTGCACGCTTTGTGATTTCAGTCTCTAACTTGGCTAAAACAGGATCTCCATCTTCATCTGGTGCAGCTGAAATTAGAATGTGGGTCGCGGCATTCAACGCAGGCGCCATATCGGCGCCGGGCCAGATGCGTGGTTCTACACCTGAATTCATCAAAGCGACTGCTTTGTCTTCGGAACGCGTTGTACCAATGACGCGCCAGTCTTGGGGCACCAGTAGTCGCGACAAAGCTTGCGCTGAAAATCCGTGCCCAAACGAGAGGAGTGTTTTTGTCATGTCCCATACGTGCGCGAGACAAGACAGATGCGCAAGCCCGTGTTAGCCTCGCGATATGAAGAAAGATCCGGATCTTGAAGACGCATATGCGTTAGAGACCCCAGAGGCTATGAGGGAGCTTTATCGCACTTGGGCACATAGTTATGATGTTGGTTTTGGCGATAGCCAAGGTTTTCAATTGCCGCGCGAAGTCGCACTGGCTTTCATAGCCGCTGGTGGTGTGGGGCCAATCCTTGATGTTGGGGCGGGAACTGGGTTGGTCGGAGAACAGTTTCAGGCGATGGGTGTTGGCCCTATTGATGCGATCGACCTGTCCCCAGATATGCTTCAGGTCGCCGAGATGAAGGGCGTATACCGCTATTTATCCGAAGCCGACGTGATCAAGCCATTACTTGGACATCCGCGCTATTCAGGGATCGTTAGTTCGGGAACTTTCACTCTTGGCCATGTTGGGCCAGAGGGCATTGTTACGCTACTTGATGCGGCTGCACCCGATGCGCAATTTGTGATTTCGGTCAATGCGATGCATTTTGAGAGTGCGGGGTTTGCGGCAATGTTGAACGATCTAGGTGAAAAAATTCATTCCCTCCTGCTCAAAGACGTGCGGATTTACGATGACCGTGCTGACAGTGCGCATCGCCAAGATATGGCACGTCTGTTGATATTTCGGGCCGTCTAGCGACCCTTCCAGACTGGGTCGCGCTTTTCTGTGAATGCTTTTGCGCCCTCTAGCTGATCTTCGCTGGAATAGAGCAGATCAACAGAGCCAAGCTGTCGCCTAGTGATCCTGTTCATCGCGTCTTGGAATTTAGCATCCTCGGCATCGCGCACGATCTCTTTGATTGCGGCATAGACCAAAGGTGGGCCTGATGCGATTAGGCGTGCCATTTCGCGTGCCTGCCCCAGCAGATCAGCTGCGGGATGGATGTGGTTTACGATGCCCCAGCCGTGGGCTTCGTTTGCGTCGAACCAACGACCCGTTAGCAAAAGCTCCATCGCGATATGATAAGGAATACGCTTGGGCAGCTTCACACTTGCGGCGTCGGCAACCGTGCCTGAACGGATTTCGGGCAATGCAAATGTCGCGTGATTTGCAGCAAGAATGATGTCTGCGGAAAGCGCCAGTTCAAGCCCACCACCACAACAGATCCCGTTTACTGCCGCGATCACTGGTTTGTTCATCCCACGTAATTCCTGCAAACCTCCGAAGCCGCCAACGCCGTAGTCACCGTCAACCGCGTCGCCGTCGCTTGCAGCCTTAAGATCCCAGCCGGGGCAAAAGAATTTGTCGCCAGCGCCTGTAATGATTGCGACACGAAGGTCGGGATCGTCGCGGAAATCTGCAAAGACCTCGCCCATGATCCGCGATGTCGCAAGGTCGATTGCGTTGGCTTTAGGACGGTCGAGCGTCACTTCGAGGATCGCACCGTCGCGTTTCGTTTTGATAGGGTTTGTCATGGTTTCTCCGGAAAGCTTTGGTGCCAAAGGGCGTCTACAACGACGGCATCTTTAGGTGTGCAGATTAAAGGATTTACTTCAAGATCAACAAACCCGATCTGATTATCGCGCACAAATTGCTGAAGGGCGAGGACCGTACGAATAATAGCGGCACGGTCGGCAGCGGGTTTACCGCGGTATCCATCCAGCATTGGTGCAATTCGCAGTTTTGACAGCGCGGCGTCGATTGCATCGGCGGTGACTGGTAGCATCAGGTGCTGTGTGTCTTGCATCAATTCGGTCAGGGTGCCGCCCGCGCCAAGTGTCAGCATGATGCCGTGTGCTGGATCATTGGTAAAACCGATCAACAGCTCAGCCACTCCGCCTTGTGCCATTTCCTCGATAAAGTTTGGGCCGCCACCATGAATTTGTGCGGAGGCCGCAAGTGCATCCTCGGGAGACATCAGATTAAGGATGACTGCATCGTTTTCGGTTTTGTGGGCAATCTTGCTGCCCTTGACGACAACCGGATAGGTCAACTTGGCCAACGGTTCTGCAATCTCGCCCGAATGAACAACTCTGCGCGGAAACTTCAGATCATAAGGTTGAAGGGCTTGTTTTGTTTCAAGCTCGTCGCGTTCGAGCATGAGTGGGAATGTCTTGGCCGTCATAAGGTTGGATGACGGTGCCCTGCGCACAAGCGCGGGAATCGCGGCTAACGCCTCGGACAGGCCTTGCATGGGTGCGATACCATGCTCCATCAGATAAGCCGACGTTTGGGCTGGCAACGTTTCTGGAAGGGACGAGACAAAGGCAACGTTTGCGCCAGTGTTCTTGTGTGTCGCAACCGCCGCGTCAATCGCGCATTGCCAATCGACGGGATTGGCACGCGCGGGATCAGGAATGTCGACTATTGTCATTGTAACGGCAATGTCTGGTGCTGTTATTGCTGACCATGCGGCGGTCATCGCCTTGGTGTCACGCCAAATATAGGTGTGATAATCAAGTGGATTTGCGAGCGCTACTTTTGGCCCTAAGGCTGCGCGCAAATTCGTGTGTTGCGTGTCTGTTAAAGGCGGAAACGTCACACCGTGGGTCTGCCCGAGATCTGCAGCAAGCGATGCTTCACCTCCGGAACACGAGATTGAAGCCGCTGTTGGTGACGCGAGGCGACCGCAAACATGCGCAAGCTTCAGGGTCTCAAGCAGTTCTGAAAGAGAGTTCACGCGACCAATGCCAAGGAACTCAAGCAAGGCTTGTGCGCCGGCGTCTTCACCAGCAAGTGATGCGGTATGTGATTGCGTCGCGGCGCGCGCCTGTGCTGAACGACCTGCCTTAAGAGCAATAAGCGGGATGTCTTTGTCGTGAGCTTTTTGGGCGACAGCCTGCCAACCAGTCAGGTCTGTGAACCCCTCGATATGAAGGCCAATGGCGGTGATGCGGTCGTCATCCAGCAAGGTATCGATGATTGCGGCTTGCGATGTCTGCGCCATGTTTCCGCATGTGACCATCATCGCAATGGGCAGACAGCGGGTTTGGAATGTGAGGTTGATCGCTATATTCGACGACTGCGTAAGAATCGCAACGCCACGGTCGACCCGTGACATGCCATGCTGGTCAGGCCAAATTATTGCCCCGTCCAGCGCATTGATAAAACCGTAGCAGTTCGGCCCAAGGATCGGCATATCGCCTGCTGCCTTTAGCAACCTGTCTTGCGCATCGCCCGCAATTTCATCCTCTGCCTGTGCTTCGGCAAATCCAGACGCAAAGCAAACGGCGCCGCCAGCCGAGGCCCTATTTAACCTTTCGGCAGCGCCAATGGTTGCGTCACGATTGATTCCTATGAAAGACGCATCCGGCGCAGATGGAAGGTCGCGAATACTGCTGAATGCTTTAAGGCCTGCGACCTCTATTTTTGATGGGTGGATTGGCCAGATGTCGCCAGAATATCCAAACTTTTGTGCTTGCTCGATTACGTAAGCACCCCATGCCCCTCCGCCAATAACGGCAAGGGATGCAGGATTGAACAACCGAGAGAGTTTGCCTGTCATGCTCATCTGCATTCCACCAGATCAGGCGCCAAGTGCTCGCAAAAGATCGCGACTGATAATGTGGCGTTGGATTTCTGATGTACCATCCCAGATACGTTCAACCCGTGCGTCGCGCCAAAACCGTTCAAGCGGATAGTCATCCATGAGGCCCATGCCACCATGCAGTTGGATTGCAGCGTCTGTCACACGTGAAAGCATTTCGGATGCATATAGCTTAGCAGATGCAATTTCCCGATTGGCGGGCAGGCCTTTGTCCAAGCGATCAGCGCTTGCGAGGGTCAACAAATCAGCAGCGTCAATTTCGGTGATCATGTCGGCGAGTTGAAAGCTCACACCTTGGAATTTGCCGATCTTTTGACCGAACTGCTCGCGCTCGGCTGCATAGTTTAGGGCATAGTCAAATACACGGCGGGCACGACCAACTGACATTGCGGCCACGGTGATGCGCGTCGCGTAAAGCCACGTGTTCATTACGTCGAAACCGCTATCGACCTCGCCTAAAACCTGCGCATCCGGCAGGCGGCAATTGTCGAAATCGAGGATCATGTTTTTGTAGCCGCGATGCGACACGGATTTGTATCCGTCGCGGATCGTAAATCCGGGTGTGCCGCGATCAACAAGGAAAGCAGTGATCCGTTTCTTAGGGCCGCGTGGTGTTTGGTCTTCGCCAGTCGCAATGAAGACGATGATGAAATCAGCATGCTCAGCACCGGAGATGAAATGCTTTGTCCCATTGACGACCCAATCGCCGCCATCACGAACGGCTGCACATTTCATACCGCGGATGTCAGATCCGGCACCAGGTTCGGTCATTGCAAGTGCGTCCATGCGCTCGCCGCGGACGGCAGGCATAAGGTAACGTTCAACTTGGTCGCCTTCGCATGCCATCAGGATGTTCTGTGGCCGGCCAAAGAAATGGTTCAGTGCCATTGAACCACGGCCCAACTCGCGTTCAACAAGTGCGAATTCGACATGGTTCAGGCCAGCGCATCCAACGCTTTCGGGGAAATTGCAGGCATAGAACCCAAGGTCAATTGCTTTGTGTTTGATGTCATTCGCGATTTCTTCGGGTACCTCGCCAGTCCGTTCGACCAGCTCTTCGTGAGGGTAGATTTCCTTTTCAACAAAAGAGCGCACGGTATCCGTGATCATCTGATGTTCTTCTGTCAGCCCGTAAATCATTC
>JAWUXS010000088.1:0-20483 GCA_034111185.1 Paracoccaceae bacterium
CCCATATGGCGAAGATACTGCGATCACCCTAAAAGAGGTCTCTCCTGGTCGTTTTGAAACCATTTGGAATGCCCCCGAGATGGGCTTTTATAAGCTAACTGATGGAACAACTGATACGGTGATCGCGCTTGGCCCAGCAGCCCCGCGCGCGTTTGAGCACGCCATGGCGACAAACGACGGCATTCAGCCGCTCTTCCACCCCCCCCGTGGCGGCGTTATGCCCATCTCGGCTGGTGAAATTGATATCCGCACTGTTCGCGCGGGTCGTCCTGCTGCGGGACGCGGATGGATCGGAATTACGCCACGCGAAGCCTACCTAACAGCAGAAATCCGTATCGCAACGTTATTGCCCCCTTGGGCATACTTACTGTTTGCTGCCCTGTTGATGATCGGTGCTTGGCTACGCGAGGGGCGCCGCTAAACCAGTTTAGCTGTTATCAATTTAACGTGAATCGCCACTGATCCTACTTCGCGTAGATTGCGCGGAAAGAGTAGCCGAGGTTGATAGATTCTCATGAAAAAGCAGCGCCAGAAACCAAACACTAGGACGAAACGTGCTGATAGCGTACCCGCTGATCAACCGACGTCACCCGACCGCCGCAATTTCATGCGCTTGGCCAAGAATGCAGCAATCGGTGTGCCAATTGTCAGCGTTGGCTGCTACTTTGCGATCAAGAAGGTGCAAGGCGATCTATACGAGGCCGACCTGTCCCGCATCGGAAATGGCACACCAACCGTTGTGCAAATCCACGATCCACAATGTCCTTTGTGTTTGACCCTTCAACGTCAAACGCGGTCCGCCCTCGCGAGGTATGATGACGCTGGATATACCTATCTGGTGGCCAACATCACGACGGATTCAGGGTATGCGTTTGCCAATCAATACGGCGTCAGCCATGTGACTTTGCTGCTTTTTGATGCTGCAGGTAAGATGGTCGAGACCGTGCGCGGGCCGATTGAAACCGCCCCGCTTGAGAGCATTCTTGCCCGTCACATTAACGGCTAGTTCAAAGTAACAGGGGTTAACTCGTCGTACCATCCATGCACGTTGTCGCGGGCACGGACGAACACTTTGGTCATGCCTGTTGGTATCATAATACCCGATTTTGAACGTGTGAATGGTTGTTCGTTCACATGCGGATGACCCAAAGGTCTACTGCCTAGAACATTGCCTTGCGCGTCCACGACCTCCCAGCCGTCGGCATAGTGGTCCAAGCCCGTGTCAGGATGTGCAAGGGTCACGTCAAACCGCCAGCTATCGCCGATTTGTGTGGCATTTACGGCTACAACTTCGGGCGCGTCAGCAATTGCGGGCGAAGCGAGGCAAATGAGGAGCGCAAGTTTTTTCATATCTCCTTACCTAGCAGAATATCGCGCGGCAGAGATGCAAATTCCCGTGACCAGACAATCCACACCACGAACAATGTCGCGACAATCAACGCAATAGCTCCAAAGAGCCATGCCAGCGCACCCAGTGCAAAATACATTGACCGTAGACCGCGATTAAAGTTGACCGCTGCGCGTATGTTCAGCTCGGCTGCCTGTGCCGCCCTTGGCGCGCAACGCGGATCAGCAGGATCATTGGGAACAGCGGCCATCATAACCGAGCAGTAACCAAACACGCGGTTCGCCCAGACAAACTTGAGGAACCCGTCAGTCAACAACAATGCGACAAGCCCAAGTTTAACCTGCCAAATCAACGCAGGAACCGCTGTCGATGATACCTCAGCTGCGACACCCCGCAGCGGATCTGTGTTTGCGACCAACGCCAGAACACCACCAATCGCAAGGACACAAGTGGATGCAAAGAACGACGTACCTTGCCGCAAGCTACTCATGATTTGGCTGTCAAAAATACGCGGGTCACGGTCGATGAACACGCGTAACCATTCACGACGGTTCTCGGACATGATCTTGGTCACTGAGGGGCGCGAAGCTGGTGAATGCTCAATATGCCAACCAAGCAGGGGCCAGATCAGCAGAAGGAATGCTGCAGCCAAATAATCGAGGTTACTGAGAAGGGCGATATGTTCAAGGAATGTCATGACAACACACTAGCTTGTCCAGATCATGCTTGCTATCTGCAAAAATTGGTTATATTTCCTTACCAATTCCACTGATCAGGAGTCTGCCATGCAAATGCCCGTCCCGAATGCTTCGATTATCGCGCGCAAATCCACGATTGTGGAACGCTTGCAAGAGGTACTGCCCGCAGATGCCGTGATCCATGACGTGATGGAAACCCGCGCATATGAGTGTGACGGCCTGTCCGCCTATCGCTGTCCGCCACTTTGTGCGGTCCTGCCTGCTTCGACCGAAGAAGTCTCGGCCGTGCTGAAAATCTGTCACGAGATGGGCGTGCCAGTTGTTCCTCGTGGATCAGGAACGTCACTTGCGGGTGGCGCGATGCCCACTGCGGACTCAGTAATTCTTGGCGTGGCCAAACTGAACGATGTGCTTGAGACAAGTTACGAAGATCGGATCATTCGCGTTCAAACTGGGCGAACGAACCTGTCTGTAACGGGCGCGGTTGAGACAGATGGCTTTTTCTATGCGCCGGACCCGTCATCACAGTTGGCTTGCGCCATTGCGGGGAACATCGCGATGAATTCAGGCGGTGCGCATTGCCTGAAATACGGGGTAACGACGAATAACTTGTTGGGCGTGACCATGGTTATGATGGACGGCTCTGTTGTTGAAATTGGTGGTGGGCATCTTGATGCTGGCGGCCTTGATCTGCTTGGCGTGATTTGTGGTTCAGAAGGGCAGCTAGGTGTTGTGACTGAGGCGACACTGCGCATCCTGCACAAACCCGAAGGTGCGCGCCCAGTGCTGATGGGTTTTGACAGTTCAGAGGTCGCAGGTGCCTGCGTTTCCGACATTATCAAAGCTGGCGTTCTACCTGTGGCAATCGAATTCATGGACCGCCCATGTATCGAAGTTTGCGAAGCGTTCGCCAAAGCGGGTTATCCGATGTGCGAAGCTTTGTTGATCGTCGAAGTTGAAGGGTCCGACCTTGAGATCGACGAGCAGCTTGATCTGATCATGGCAATCGCCAAGCAGCACAATCCAGTTGAGTTGCGCGCTGCAAAATCTGCAGAAGAGGCGGGCCGCATTTGGCTTGGCCGTAAATCTGCATTTGGCGCAATGGGCCAGATCAACGACTATATGTGTCTCGACGGGACGATCCCCGTATCCGAGTTGCCCTATGTTCTGCGCCGCATCGGTGAGCTGTCCAAGGAATACGGATTGGACGTTGGTAACGTTTTCCATGCAGGTGATGGCAATATGCACCCGCTGATCCTTTATAATGCCAACACGCCTGGCGATCTAGAAACGTGCGAGGCATTGGGCGCTGAAATCTTGAAACTATGCGTCGAAGTTGGCGGTTGTCTGACCGGCGAGCACGGTGTCGGAATCGAAAAGCGTGATCTGATGAACGTGCAGTTCAATCCTGTTGATCTTGAGGCGCAGATGGCTGTCAAAGATGTGTTTGATCCGCAATGGCTGCTGAATCCCGCCAAGGTCTTTCCCTTAGCAACAAGCGAGACGCGACGCGCTGCCTAAGCGGAATTTCTGAACTTGGCCGCAGGTCAATGCACCCCAAGGTATTTTGAATAGAAGAAGATAATCATGCTGCAAAGTGAAACAGATATTGCCGATGCGATTAAGGCCGCGACAGATGGTTTGCACATCGTTGGTGGTGGGACGCGTCCAATCGGGCGGCCAGTTGATGGCATCCCTTTGTCAGTAGCTGGGCTATCTGGGATCACGCTGTATGAACCGGGTTCTTTGACGCTTGTCGCAAAAGCGGGCACACCTTTGGCCGAGATCGAGACTGCATTGGCTGGTGAGAACCAGCGTTTGGCGTTTGAACCGATGGATCACCGGACGGTTCTTGGTACCAAAGGCACCCCAACCATTGGCGGCGTCGTTGCGGCAAACGTCTCGGGTCCCCGCCGCATATCCGTTGGTGCATGTCGCGACTTTTTGCTTGGTGTGCGTTTCGTAAATGGATCAGGCGAGATCGTGAAAAACGGTGGCCGCGTCATGAAAAACGTAACAGGCTATGACTTGGTTAAACTGATGGCTGGATCATATGGAACACTGGGCGCTATGACTGAAGTTTCGTTAAAGGTGCTGCCAAACGTCGAAGCAGCGGCAACTTTGACCTTCGCAGACTTGCCATTGGACAAATCGATTGCGCTTATGTCCCGTGCGCTTGGCTCTCCGTTTGAGGTCACTGGCGCTGCCCGCACAAACAATGACACGCACTTGCGGATCGAGGGGTTCGCGGGGTCGGTCGCGTACAGATCTGACGCGCTACGGACCCTACTGAAAGACTTTGGCGAGGCGAACATATCCAACGCTCCCAAAGTTCATGCCAAGACTTGGTCAGACGTAAAAGACGTTAAGGGGTTTGCAAAACACACTGCTCTTTGGCGGGTATCTTTGCGGCCAAGTCAAAGCGCTGCTTTCATCAATGAACTGCAGCAATCCTATCCGGTGGATTACGCGCTTGATTGGGGTGGCGGGTTGATTTGGGTTGCCACAAAGCAAGAACAAATGGACGAGATCGCAAACATACATTCAAGCGAGAGTGGCGCCGCGACATTGCATACAAGCTTGCAACAAAGTGCTGCGTCTATTGGTGGTCACGCGACCCTAATCAAGGGCACCATCGATCTGCGGAAAGCTGTCCCATCGTTCCAACCAGAAAGCGCCGGTGTCGCCGTGATCACGCAAGGCCTTCGTGCTCGTTTCGATCCGCGCGGCATCCTAAATCCGGGGCTGATGACATGAGCGATTTGATCAAAAACACATTTCTTTCGAAAGCAGGCTGACCCATGCAAACAACGTTCACACCAGATCAGCTCAAAGAACCAGCAACAGCGCGTTCAAATGAAATTCTACGTGCGTGTGTACATTGTGGTTTCTGCACGGCGACCTGCCCCACGTATCAAGTTCTGGGTGACGAACTCGATAGCCCGCGGGGCCGCATTTATCTTATTAAAGATATGCTTGAGAACGAACGGGTGCCAGACGAAAAGACCGTCAAACACATTGATCGCTGCCTTTCTTGTTTGGCTTGCATGACCACCTGCCCGTCTGGCGTGCACTATATGCACCTCGTTGATCACGCGCGCGCCTATATCGAAGACAACTATAAACGACCGCTTTCAGACCGCGCCCTGCGTTGGGTTCTTGCCCGCATTCTACCTTATCCCATGCGGTTTCGCGTCGCACTTTTGGGCGCAAAAATGGGCCGCCCCTTTGCACGGTTCATGCCTGATGCACGCTTGCGTGCCATGCTTGAGATGGCACCGAAACAGATCCCGCCGGTCAGCCGCAATGATGACCCGCAGACGTTCCCTGCCCAAAACAAAACCATGCGGGTCGCTTTGATGACAGGCTGTGCGCAGCGCGCCCTGAATACTGATATCAACGACGCGACCATCCGCCTTTTGACGCGCTTAGGTGCAGAGGTCGTGATTGCCGAAGGCCAAGGTTGTTGCGGAGCATTGACCCACCACATGGGCAAAGAAACCGAAAGCCATGCGACCGCAGCAAAGAACATCCGTGCTTGGGCCAAAGAAATGGATGCGGGTCTGGACGCTATCGTCATCAACACATCTGGCTGCGGCACGACGGTCAAAGACTACGGTCATATGTTCCGAAATTCGGACCTTGCTGCTGATGCGGCCCGTGTGTCTGCCATCGCGATGGACGTTTCCGAAGTCTTGATGAAGCTCGATCTGCCCGAAGGCACCGATAAGGGAACGAAAGTAGCCTATCACGCCGCCTGCTCATTGCAGCACGGCCAACAGATCAAGACGTTTCCAAAGGACCTGTTAAAGCGCGCTGGCTTTACCGTTTTGGAACCAAAAGACAGTCATCTGTGTTGCGGCTCAGCAGGTACTTACAATTTGATGCAGCCAGAAATCTCAAAGCAGTTGAAAGACCGGAAGGTTCAAACCCTCGAGGCGTTGACACCTGACATTATCGCGGCGGGTAATATCGGATGCATGATGCAGATCGGCAGCGCGACGCAAACGCCAATCGTTCATACGGTCGAACTGCTTGATTGGGCAACGGGCGGGCCAAAGCCGCCAGCCCTTTCAAACGGTGGCAATGCAGCACCACAGGTGCCAATTCTGCGCTAGGGTCACAAAAATGCCCTAGGCCTGCGCAATAATTGTATAGTTGCTTCAAAAAAACAGGCCCATTATGCGTTTCATTCTCTCTCTCATTATGTGCCTCTTAGCGCCCGCGCTCGTGGCCCAATCGTCTAACCTTGTAACTTTAGAAACAGGCGAAGACGGACGTGGATGGGAAGGCGTCGGTCGTTTGGACATCGCGGGCAAAGGTTTCTGCACCGCAGCCTTGATCCAAGACGATCTTGTTTTGACTGCAGCGCACTGCCTTTATGGTTTCAATGATGAACTTTTGGCACCAGATCGCTTTACGTTCCTAGCAGGTCTACGAAATGGCCGTGCAGAGGCGACGCGCGGCGTATCACGTATGGTCGCACACCCTGACTACATTGCAGATGGCCCGTCATCGGACCTATCCGGCGTTGCGATGGACATTGCAGTTTTGAAACTTGATCGCCCTATTCGCCACACGCGTATCCAACCATTTGCTGTTTCATCCCGCCCCCAGCGTGGCGATAGCATTGGTGTTGTTTCTTATGGTGCAGGCCGCGAAGATGCGCCCAGCCTTGAAGAAGTATGCTCTGTTTTAGGCCGCCAATCAGGCTCAATAGTCATGTCGTGCGACGTTGAACACGGCTCAAGCGGGTCACCTGTGTTCACTCTCGCGGATGGGGCACCACGTATCGTCTCTGTTGTATCAGCTATGGCGCACGTCGAAGGCGACAAGGTCTCGCTGGGCACCTCCCTCGAAGCTCCACTGCAAGAATTGCTTGCGCACTTCGCCTCTATTGGACCTGCGCAACCGGGCGGCACACAGTCGCTTATTTCTATTGGAGAGCGGAACACGACCGGTGCAAAGTTCGTTCGCCCCTAACAAATACCCTAAATTCATTGGCTTTCCCATCGTCGCTGACAGATGAAATCCTTGCGTTACGGTAGCCCCTTGAAACGGCAAATCACCCACCCCAAATAAAGTTAACAGGGACGCCCAATCGGGGCCCTGAACGACCGGCCTGTCCCGAATGGGAAGGCCAACAAATTGTTATCGCTTGATGAAAAGGATGACCCATGCGTAGCTTTGATTTAACACCACTATACCGTGCAACTGTTGGTTTTGACCAAATTGCAGACCTGATGGACCGCGCACTTGCCAGTGAAACCGGTGCCTCGACATACCCTCCCTATAACATTGAAAAGACTGCAGATGACGCTTGGCGTATCTCAATAGCGGTTGCTGGGTTCGGCGAAAATGATCTCTCGATTGAGGTGAAAGACCGCGGCCTTGTTGTGACTGCCAAGAAGGCCGACGATGAGAATTCGACAGAACGTACGTTCTTGCATCGTGGCATCGCCACCCGTGCGTTCGAACGCCGCTTTACCCTTGCAGATCACGTGAAAGTATCCGGTGCATCCCACGCAGATGGCATGCTGAATATCGATCTTGAGCGTGACGTACCAGAGGCGCTAAAGCCGCGCACCATCGCGATTAGCAAATCCCCGACCAAAGACGCTAACTTGGTCGAAGCAAAGTCAGTGAACTAACCTCCTCAGTCGGCGGTCTGGATCCTCCCCCAGACCGTCGCACTGCCTACTTCAATTCTACCTCGACGAAAGACATCGCAGCGTCGCCACCGTTTATGACGTTATGCTTGATTCCCTTTTCACGGCGATACGCACTGCCCGCAGGCACGAGAACCTCGCGAATTGCGCCACCCGGTTCCTCCAATCGCATCTGGCAATCCGTCACTGCTGTAATCACATAATCATAGCCATGTTCGTGCCAACCCGTCTCAGCTCCGGGTGCGAAATCAAACCGCGTGACGCGGACTTTTGCATCATCGATAAGTTGGGTTGCAATGGCATCCGTCATTAATGCGCCTCGGCCCAATTGGCGCCGCGGCCTGCATCAACCGACAGCTTCACATCCAGTTTAACCGCAGGATCAGCTGCATTTTCCATTACGTCACGCGCAACATCGATCAGCTCGTCGACCGCGTCTTCTTCTACTTCAAAAATCAGTTCGTCGTGAACCTGCAAAAGCATCTTTGCAGGAAGATCAGCAATCCGGTCTGGCATACGTACCATGGCGCGACGGATCACATCAGCAGCCGTGCCTTGGATCGGGGCGTTAATCGCGGCACGTTTTGCAAAGCCCGCATGCGGGCCTTTCGCGTTAATCTCGGGCGTGTTGATTTTGCGACCAAACAACGTTTGAACATATGAATGTTCTTTTGCAAACGCGACTGTGTCATCCATGTAGGTGCGGATACCAGGGAACCGTTCGAAATATCGGTCGATAAACCCCTGTGCCTCGCGACGTGGAATGCGCAAATTCCGCGCCAAACCAAACCCAGAAATCCCGTAGATCACGCCAAAGTTAATGGCCTTTGCCTGACGACGAATATCTGGCGTCATCTCATCCAAAGGAACATCGAACATCTCGGACGCTGTCATCGCGTGGATGTCATGGCCATCTTTGAACGCTTGTTTCAGCGCATCGATCTCGGCGATGTGTGCCAAGATCCGTAGCTCGATCTGAGAGTAGTCGAGCGACACCAGCACGTTGCCTTCTTCGGCAATAAACGCTTCGCGAATGCGCCGCCCCTCTTCTGACCGGACAGGGATGTTCTGCAAATTGGGATCGGTGCTTGCCAGGCGACCCGTATTTGCTCCGGCAATGGAATACGACGTATGTACACGCCCTGTGTCAGGATTGATGTGCTCTTGAAGGGCGTCGGTGTATGTCGACTTCAACTTTGAAAGCTGCCGCCAATCCAAGACCAACCCCGGCAATTCATGCTCGGTCGCGAGGTCCTCAAGCACGTCAGCGCCTGTGGCATATGCGCCCGTCTTACCTTTTTTGCCGCCGGGCAAGGCCATCTCGTCAAACAGGATTTCACCCAATTGCTTGGGCGATCCGACGTTGAATGATCGCCCTGCTTTTTCGTGAATTTCGGCCTCAAGCCCTGCCATCTTTTGCGCAAATGCATTCGACATCCGGCTAAGGGTGTCGCGGTCAACTTTGATGCCGTGGCGTTCCATCTGGGCCAGCACGGGCACCAATGGCCGCTCAAGCGTTTCATAGACGGTTGTGACGCGTGCCGTGTGCAATTTGGGTTTAAACATCTCCCATAGGCGCAGAGTAATGTCGGCATCTTCCGCCGCATATTGCACGGCATCGGCAACTGGCACGCGGTCGAATGTGATCGCAGATTTGCCTGCGCCCAACAGTGGCTTGATCGGGATCGGTTTATGGCCAAGATAGCGGTCAGAAAGCGTGTCCATGCCATGGTTATGCAGGCCGCCGTGCATCGCGTAGGACATCAGCATCGTGTCATCGATCGGATCGACTGAGATGTTGAGGTTTGCAAAAATCTTGGCGTCATACTTCATGTTCTGGCCGATCTTCAGAACACTTGCGTCCTCAAGAACGGGTTTAAGTGCGGCAAGACATTCGTCAAAATTCATCTGCCCTTCGGCAAGTTCGTCTGTGCCGAACAGATCATCTTTCTTGCCCGCTTTATGGGTTAATGGGATGTAGCAGGCCT
Organism: Paracoccaceae bacterium; assembly: GCA_034111185.1. Classification (GTDB taxonomy): domain Bacteria; phylum Pseudomonadota; class Alphaproteobacteria; order Rhodobacterales; family Rhodobacteraceae; genus Yoonia. Next base: position 9,704 of record JAWUXS010000088.1, read on the forward strand.
TGCCCGCGTCCACGCAAAGCGAAATACCAACCAGCTCGGCCTTCATTTCGTTCAGACTTGTCGTCTCGGTATCTACGGCAACATAGCCGCGCTCACGGATGCGATCGATCCAGACTTGCAGTGCGGCAAGGTCACTGACCTTTTCATAACCTTCGGGGTCAAAGCCGACTGCCTCGGGCGCGTCCACCGCAGCGGGGGCATCAGCAATCACAGGTGCTTCGGCGCCCAGTTTTTCAGCGACCCGCTTGGTAACCGTGCGGAATTCCATCTTGGCCAAGAAAGCCAACAGCGCCTCGGCTTCTGGTTCTTTCACTTCGAGGCTATCAAGATCGAATGGCAGATCCATACCGCAATCCAGCTGCACAAGGGTCTTGGACAGTTCAATCTGTGCGCGGTTCTCAATCAGCGACTCGCGGCGCTTTGGCTGCTTAATCTCGCTTGCACGATCAAGCAGGTCTTCGAGATTGCCGTACTCATTAATCAGCAAAGCAGCAGTCTTAATACCAATTCCCGGCGCGCCCGGTACGTTATCGACAGAATCCCCAGCCAGCGCCTGCACATCGACAACGCGCTCTGGTCCAACACCGAATTTTTCGTGAACGCCGTCGCTATCGATCATCTTGTTTTTCATCGGATCAAGCATCTGAACGCCACCACCAACAAGCTGCATCAGGTCTTTGTCCGACGACAGGATCGTCACGGTGCCGCCCGCATCGCGTGCCTGATGGGCCAAGGTCGCGATGATATCATCCGCCTCAAAACCTTCGATTTCTTCGCATGCGATATTAAATGCTCGCGTCGCTTCGCGGGTTAGCGGCATCTGCGGACGCAGGTCCTCTGGCATCGCCTCGCGGTTCGCTTTGTACTGATCATAAAGATCGTTGCGGAACGTGTGGCTGCCTTTGTCAAAGATCACGGCAACATGCGTCGGTGCATCCGGCCCTGTGTTGCCTTCGATATAGCGTTGCAACATGTTCACAAATCCGCTGACAGCACCAACTGGCATACCATCAGACTTGCGTGTCAGCGGTGGGAGCGCATGATAGGCGCGGAAAATAAACGCCGAGCCATCAATCAGATGCAAGTGACACCCTTTGCCGAATTGCTGCGTCATGATGCGTCTCCCCTAGTGTTCAATAGAAAGGTTTTGCCATGTTACGGCTTGCTCTGCCAGCGATGATCTTTGCATTTTGCCATACGGCGAATGCTCAGACCCTTACAATTCCTGACCTCACCCAAAATCAGCCTTGGCAGCCTGCTGCATGTAACAATATCCCCTACTCACAAGATAACTGCGTGCGCGTCCTTGCTTGTGTCGGGGATTCGGGGGTCTACTTTGATGGTACCGCACGCGGGTGGGACACTGGACCAGTCAGTGGAGCAACATCCATCGGCACAACGTGCAGCGGTGAATGGCGCAATGACGGGCCCGGTGGCACAGGATTATCGAGCCTCGTTTGTTCAGACTCAACCAAGATTGATGTCGTTTACTATTTCCAAGACAATGAAACAGGCACGGTGATCGGCCGCGGCATAGACAGTCGGGGGCGCTTTATTCGCGTCTGGTCAGGGGGCAACGTTCTCGAGTTTTTGACCGAAGATGGTCAAGCAGTCTTGCCATGCGTCTTTGGCGATATTCCGATCAGCTAAGGGTTAAACCTTGCCCTCAAAATCTTTATGCACAATCTTGGCGTCGCAATAGCCACATTCGACGAAACCTGTGTCGCGCGGAATAGAAAGCCAAACACGTGGGTGGCCCAATGCGCCGTCACCACCGTCACAGGCGGCGCGACTTTCGGATACGATGCGAATTTCTGGTGCTGGTGTTGTCATGATGGGTCTGCTCGCTTGCGCTGGGGTTGTACCTATTTGGCCGCCTTGATACCGCAAGCTAAGCCCAAGCGAAAGAGCCTCATGACCCAAGACATGCAAAACGCGATCGAGATTAAGGGCCTGCGCAAAACATATGCAGCGACCAAGCGTAGCCCTGCCAAAGATGCGTTGAACGGTATCGATTTAGCAATTCCGCGTGGATCAATCTTTGGTTTGCTTGGCCCTAACGGTGCGGGCAAATCAACGCTGATCAATATCCTTGCTGGTCTCGTGACCAAAACAGAGGGCACCGTGAACATCTGGGGTTTTGACCAAGACGTGAACCCGCGGCAATCGCGGGCCGCAATCGGCATCATGCCACAAGAACCGCATCTTGATCCGTTTTTCACGCCCGGTGGTTCACTTGATGTACAAGCAGGGCTTTACGGTGTGCCAAAGTCGCAGCGCCGCACCGATGAAATCCTCAAGCTTATCGGCCTAACTGACAAAAAGAACGCTTACGCGCGGTCCCTTTCTGGCGGCATGCGCCGTAGGCTTTTGCTTGGCAAAGCCCTTGTCCACTCACCACAAATTCTTGTGCTTGATGAACCGACAGCTGGCGTAGACATCGAACTGCGCAACCAACTTTGGGCCAATGTTCGTCGCCTAAACGACGAAGGCATGACGATCATCCTGACAACGCACTACCTCGAGGAAGCGCAAGAGATGTGCGACGAAATCGCTATCATCAATCATGGGTCAGTCATTGTACGCGATACAACGCAAAACCTGCTTGACCGTCTCGACAGTAAAACGCTCGTGATTGTACCGACTGAACCAACCCCAGCCCCTGATATGCCCAAGGGCGTAACAACGGTAATGCGGCCTGACGGGTCGTTCGCATTCACATACGCAAGCGGCACAGCGGGTCCCGAAGTGATCCTTGAGAGCTTGCGCAAAGCTAAGATTAAAATCCGTGACATAACGTCCGAAGAGCCCGACCTAGAAGACGTGTTCCTCGCGCTTACGAAATAGAGAAGATTACTTAGGCAACATTCGCCCCATCGGGCGGCCGCCAATGATGTGCATATGAAAGTGCGGAACATCCTGCACGCCATCTTCGCGCGTGTTTGCAATAGCGCGAAAGCCAGCATCAACGCCTGTGATCTTACAGACCTCAGCGATAGCAGCGAAAAATCCTGTTTGTTCATCCGCAGATGCATCCCGTGCGAAATGATCAAGGCTCATGTAAGGCCCTTTGGGGATAACCAAGACATGTATCGGTGCCTGCGGATAAATGTCGTTGAATGCCAAAGCATAATCATTCTCAAACACAGTTTGGTTTGGAATTTCACCGCGTAGAATCTTTGCAAAAATGTTCTGCTCGTCGTAGTCAAACTTCATCTGGTCGTCCTTAATCTGAAAAAAGATGCGGCGTTTCGGCCAATGCTTTAGCAGCCTCGTCAGGGACCTTCATGAAACCTTGCAACGCCGCGATATTGTCGACATCAGATCCATTCTCACGCAACACAAAGTGGTTAGCAAAACCGGCATCGCGGATTTGGTCACTTTCAAAGGCCACATCGTTACGAATGGTTGGCAAAAGGCGCTCGACCACGTCTTGGGCGGTTTGATCACCCGCAAGCCCGACCCTGCGCGCATGTCCGATCAAATATTCATCCGAGAAGTTGCAGTCGATCTCAAGCAAGCGGGTCTGTGATCTGTCAGAATAGAAATCTTGGATTAGATCAAGATTGGCCGTATCGAGGCAAATCAGCAGTTGATTGCTTTCATGGTGCTCAAACAACATCCGCATCAGCGCACGCCTGTGTCTGGTCCGTTTTGCGAGCGAATCTTCCGCTCCACCAAGATCAGGCAGGTCGGTATTTTCTTCGTTAAACAAATATGCGACTGCGGGCACATTCGAATGCTGCCGCACACCTTCGAGAAGGCGCTTTGCCACATGCCATTTCTTACAGGTAACGATAAATAGTTCGCGATCCCGTCCAAGGGATGCTTCGTTTTCCCAGAAACGGGGCCCAAATCTTCGCCCTATCCGTCCGCGGCCACTTATGAATGTAAATAGATTGCGTCCCTCATTGGTGATCGCAAAGTCATTGCGATCTGATGAATACACTTCCCCCAAGCGCTCCTTCAGCTCGGATGCACCCTGACTGATTTTACGTGCGAACAAGGCATCTTGCCCGAGCAGTAAATCGTAATGATCATTATAGAACGTGACTGGCATGCCATAGTCGGTAAACATCAAAAATGTCAGCGTTCGGCTATTGATCTCTTCGCGTGGAATCAAATGGCGAACGGCAGTTTGAAAAAACGTCTCGTCAGGGATCCAAGTTGTCTTGAAGAACCGCATCACGTCACGGCGCTTGCGCGTGAACTTCAAAATCGCCTCAATAGTGCGCCGCCGCAAACACCACCACTGACTTCCGATCATGATTTGTAGGTCAGCGGGCACTTTCCGCGTCAACCCCAAACGACGCTGAGCCCAAAAGCTCCAGTAGAACAAATTTTTCTGGGTCCGCTCGTTGAACCAGTGTCGGTAAATTAGACGTTCATCGCGAAACCCGGTTTTGATCCATTCGCTGCGGAAGTAATCAAAACTTTCAATATAATCGACGTCTTCTTTATCCAGAAAGTTATGTGCAAAGCTGGCGGACTTAATCGCCATGCAGTCACCAGATACCATGTAAAAATGACTAGCCTGCGGGAACGCATCAACGGCGGCTTCGACAGTATTAATTGTGGCCTGAACGAGGCTCCATTCGCCCCACCCACATTTGATACGTTTGCTTACAAATACAACGTTGGGGTTATCAGCCAAGCCCTCAAAGATTTCCTCAAAATCAGCCTGAGGCGAGCGGGCGTCAAAATGAATAGCAATATAATCGCCAGCGGCTGTAAGCTGACCAGCTTGCCGGATTATTGCGCCTGGATCTTTATGACACAGGAGGATGAAAGCTATTCGTGCCATTAATGAAAATACGCTATCCGTGTTGTGTTGAATGCAACCATTTCATACAGTGATCTGATTATTGAATATACATACTTTCTTTGCTTTTTTTTCATTATTAGGTAGGGCTTAGGAAAGCATGGCAAGCGTAGACATATTTTGACGAAAGAATGATCATATGGGTTTCCCAGGAACATGGATGACAAGCAGTGAAAGCGTGGTTTACCGCGTTGTACCAAAGTGTGCTTGTTCGACGATCGGTCAGATCATGTATTACTCAGACCATGGCAACTTTTTCGATGGCGACATCCACGATGCCAAGGACGGCATGCACAAGTGGGCCATGGACGGCAGCCAGCCTTTGATCACGAACAATGTTAAAAATCACGACAGCTATTCGTTTACCTGCGTGCGCAACCCTTACACGCGGATCTTGTCTTCGTTCTTTGATAAAATCTGCGGTATCCAGCGAAACGGTAAATACTATCGCGGTAACTTGGTCCCTTTGTTGATCCAAAAGTATGGCATCGAAGTTGGCAGCCCTGAAGATGGTTTTGAATTTGATCAGATCAAATCATTCCGCCGTTTCTTGTTATTTGCGCGTGATACCATCCGGTGGCGTCGCCCGATGGAGCCTGACATCCACTGGTCCGCAATGTCCGGTCACATCTCGACGTTCATCGTAAACGGTGGCCGTTATGACAAAATTCTGTGGACCGAGAGCTTTAACGACGGAATGCAGCAAGTCCTCGACTCGATTGAAACACCCAATCCTGTTGATCTTGCTGCGATACCTCGCTTCAACGAAAGCGAAGGTCATGGCCCAAAGCGCGCGCATCCTGTCGAAGACTACTTTGATGATATGTCGATGCATTTGATCTACGAAATCTATAAGAAAGATTTCCAGCTGTTCAAATATGACTTTGAGAACCCAGCGAACAAAATGCCTATCGGCGAGATTGATCTCAACGAAGTTCACGCAAAACTGGGCGAATAGCGCCCAACCAGCATGTTTGAACAAGGCGGCCTAGGCCGCCTTGTTTTCGTTTAGAGCAAGCCCGCTTCTTTAAAGAGAACCGCAAGGTCAACTTGTGGGCGTGGCCCGATGTGGCCGATAACCTCGGTGGCAGCGACGACGCCCATGCGTCCGCAATCAACCAAGCTGCGTCCATTGGCCATGCCAAACAAGAACCCGGTTGCGAACTGATCACCGGCACCTGTCGCATCGACTGGTGTTACCGGTGTGACACGCGCCTCAACAATTTCATCACCACGGCGCAGAACAACTGGATCGCCAGAGCGTGTGCATACGACTGTCTCACAAACAGCCGCTGCTTGTGCAAGGGCCGCATCCAGATCATCTGTTTCGTATAGCGTTGTCCATTCAGCTTCGTTGCCTAGAACAAAGTCCATCTCGTCGTTGATCAGACGTTTAAAGTCGTCGCGATGGCGGTCAGCGCAAAACGGGTCGGACAGGCTGATACCTGACTTACCGCCAGCGGCATGCATCAACTGTGATGCTGCGGCAAATGCTGTTTTCCCGTCAACTTTGTCGAACAGATACCCCTCAAGGAACAGGATCTTGCTGCCGTGGAAAATATCGGCAGGAACATCATCTTGGTTCAGATCGGCGCCTGCGCCCAAGTAAGTGTTCATTGAACGCTCACCGTCAGGTGAAACAAAGATCATAGACCGCGAGGTTGGTGCTTCAACGTCAACAGCTGGTGGGTTTGGAAACGCGGTGCCCGCATCCTCCATGCCCTTTGCATAGAACTGCCCAAGTGCGTCGTCTTTGACCTTACCGATAAAAGCAGTCTTTAGGCCCAAGCCGCCCAAGCCTGCGATTGTATTCGCAACTGAACCGCCCGGCGTTTCGACACGGTCGCTCATCGCGGCATAAAGCACTTCTGCCCGCTCTTTTTCGATAAGCTGCATGATGCCTTTTTCGATGCCCATCTGGTCGAGGAACATATCAGGGGCCGCAGAAATCACGTCGACAATCGCGTTGCCGATGCCAATCACATCGTAAGAATTCATAGATTTTTATCCTCATACATACACAGGTCGCGGATCAGGCAAGCTGCGCATTTGGGTTTTCTCGCGACGCAAGTATAGCGCCCGTGTAAAATTAGCCAGTGGTGTGCGTGCAACTGAAAATCTGCGGGGATATGGTCCTCAACCGCGCGTTCAACTGCATCAACGTCTTTGCCCGGCGCAATGCCCGACCGATTACCGACACGGAAAATATGGGTATCAACAGCCTGCGCTGGCTGGCCCCACCACATATTCAAAACAACGTTTGCCGTTTTACGCCCCACACCTGGAAGGGACTGCAATGCCGCACGCGAATTCGGGACCTCGCCATCATAATCATCAACAAGCATTTGGCTGAGCTTAATGACGTTCTTGGCCTTCTGGCGGAACAGACCAATCGTCTTGATATGGTCGGTCACCACGTCTAGCCCGAGATCGAGCATTTTTTGCGGCGTATCGGCAATCGCAAACAGCGCACGCGTAGCTTTGTTCACGCCAATATCAGTTGCCTGCGCTGACAACGCCACGGCGACCACCAACGTATATACGTTCACGTGCTCAAGCTCGCCCTCGGGCTCTGCCTCGGCTTCGTGAAAGCGGGTGAAAATTTCGCGGATCGTATGATAATCAAGTTGCTTTGCCATGTTCACATCTATGCCCCGCACCAATCCTTGCGACAACCCACTTGCGCATTAATCGGGTCGCGTTGCGGTCAACCTGTGCCTATCTTCGTCTTATGGATCATCAATCAACATATCATTACCAAGTCATGGCCCGCGCAATCGCATTGATTGATGCAGCTGATGCACCGCTTAGTCTCGATTCTTTAGCGACCGAGATGCAAATGTCTCCGGCCCATTTTCAACGCCTGTTTTCGCAATGGGTCGGCGTAAGCCCAAAGCGCTACCAGCAGTACCTTGCACTTGGGCACGCCAAGTCACTGCTGCGCGAACGCCATACGACAATTGAAACGGCTGGCGCTGTTGGCCTGTCAGGATCAAGCCGACTGCATGACATGTTCCTGAAATGGGAATCCATGAGCCCCGGTGAGTTTGCAAAAGGCGGCGAGGGGCTAATCATCCGGTGCGGAATTTTTGACAGCCCATTTGGCGAGGCGATTGTCATGGGCACTGACAAGGGCATTTGTGGCATCGGCTTCACTGCGGACATGGGGCGCGAGGCATCGATTGACGACTTACGCCGACGTTGGCCCAAGGCCACATTTTTCCAAGACGCACCGTTTTTGGCAGAATGGGCAAACAACGCGCTTGGCGGTGGCGGCGGGGTTGCACAGTTGCATCTGATTGGCGCGCCATTCCAGCTCCAAGTTTGGGAGGCATTGCTGGCAGTCCCGACTGGCCATGTGACAACATATTCAGACATCGCGGCATCTATTGATCGACCTAAAGCGGTGCGCGCTGTTGGCACTGCCGTTGGTCGAAACCCTGTTAGTTGGTTGATCCCTTGCCACCGCGCATTGCGTAAATCCGGCGAATTAGGTGGGTATCACTGGGGGTTACCTGTCAAACGCGCCCTTCTCGCTTGGGAATCTGCGCGAGCAGACTCAACCCTATAAACTCAGCGGAAATTGGCCGTGTCCGATCTCGCTATTGGATAACATTGGCTCTTGGGGCAAAGATAAGCCATCCAAGGCGCAAATCGCGCAACCCTTAGACTGGAATTGACCTATGAACTTTGTAACTCTACCGAAAATTATTGCTGTCTCATCGCTCGCACTTATCACAGCTTGTTCGAACACATCAGGCACTGGCCTTGTGGCAGGCGCAAACAACAACGAGAACACAACAAGCGGCGCTCTTGTTGGTGGCGCAGTTGGCGCACTAATTGGTGCGGTTGCAGGCGATACCCCACGCGAACGCCGCCAAGGCGCGCTGTTGGGTGCAGCACTTGGTGCTGCTGGTGGTGCTGCTCTTGGTAACCAGCTTGACCAACAAGAAGACGAGCTTCGTCAGACGTTGGGCAACAATGTTGGCATCGTGAACAACGGATCAAACCTTGTTGTGACATTGCCACAAGACATCTTATTCGCAACTGGCAGCGCGACACTGTCGGGTGCATTGCAGAACGACCTACGCGCGGTTGCGCAATCACTGAACAACAATCCAAACTCAACAGTGAACGTGATTGGCCACACCGATAATGTTGGTGAATCAAACTTTAACTTCGGCTTGTCACAGCGCCGCGCACAGGCGGTTACTTCTGTCCTGATCAATGCGGGCGTACCTGCCAACCGTTTGATCGCAACCGGTCAGGGCGAAAACCAGCCATTGGCATCGAACCTTACTGCTGAGGGTCGTCAACAGAACCGCCGTGTTGAGATCATCATCACGCCAAACCAATAACGCGACCAAACTATTCCAAAGGGGCTGCCAACCGGCGGCCCCTTTTCGTTTGTGGCAAACTTGTTTTGGTCATATAAAATGACCAATCATTGCAAAGGGCCGCACATGCCATTCGAACCCGTCCAACAGGAAAAACTATCCCACGGCGTTGTGCGCCAGATCGAGGGGTTGATCCTGCGTGGCATCCTCCGTCCCGGAGAGCGGCTCCCTTCTGAGCGGGAATTATCTGAACGCATGGGCGTGTCCCGCCCATCCCTGCGCGAAGCCCTCGGAGACTTGCAGGAACGCGGACTACTGACCTCTAAGGCCGGTGCGGGCGTGTTTGTGGCCGACGTGCTCGGCAGCGCCTTTGCCCCCGCCCTCGTGACGTTGTTTGCTACCCATGACGAAGCCGTGTTCGATTACATCAGCTTTCGCCGCGACATGGAGGGATTAGCCGCTGAACGCGCCGCCCACCTTGGGTCTGACACCGATTTGGCCGTGATTGATGCGATCTTCAAAAAGATGGAGACCGCACATCAGAAACGAAACCCCGCAGACGAAGCCCAACTTGATGCTGATTTTCATCTAGCGATTATCGAGGCCAGCCATAACATCGTGATGCTGCACATGATGCGATCAATGTATGAACTGCTGCGCGAGGGCGTGTTTTACAACCGCTCGATCATGTTCAAACAACGCATGACCCGCGATCATCTGCTAGACCAACACCGTGCGATGAATATCGCCCTACAAGCCCGCGACCCCGCTGCGTCACGCGCTGCCGTCGCCGACCACCTGAACTATGTCGAACAAGCACTGTCCGATCAGCAAAAGGCCGACCGTAACGAAGCCTTTGCGAAGAAGCGGTTTGAGCATGAGGCGAAACGTTAGGCGGGAGAAGGTCAGCTGTGCGGACAAATTTACCGCCCTGTTTTCTCTAGTCGGTACTTGAGTTCGTCCAAGCCTTTGCGGGCAGCTTCGATTTTCTGAGCGTTGGATATTTCCGTCGGAATGACGGTATCCGAGTTGATTTTCTTCCTTGCCATCTCAGCCTTTGGTTCAACAAAACGCTCGAAAAACCAAGTGACTAGTGCAGGAAATGCGAAGCGCAGAACAAGCACAAGTATGAAGGGCGGGATGACATATTCCATTCATCATACATCGTTCTACTCAAAGATAATTTCAACCCAACTATAGAAAATCAAATTGGCAAGCCACAGTGCAGGAAATGCACAAAGAGCTCGAAGCTGCCGTTAGCGTCCTATCCACCCTCAAGATCGAGCCACTTCAAAACCACTCCCGAACCACCCAAACGAAAAAGCCCGATTGCATCGCTGCAACCGGGCCATTCAATAATTCACGCGTCAGAAGTTAGTGCAGCTTTGCGCCAACTTCGGCAATCGCGTCGTCGATCAGTGCGTTTGCACCTTTCGCGTCCATCTGCTTGGCCAAGATGTCGTTGGCAGCGCCAATGGCAACCGTAACAGCCTGATTGCGGATTTCTTTGATCGCCGCAGCTTTCGCCGCTTCGATCTGTTCTTGGGCACCAGCAAGGCGACGTGCAACAGAAGACTTGATGTCCGCTTTCGCCTGAGCGCCAGCAGCAGCAGCTTCGTCT
>JAWUXS010000089.1:0-21494 GCA_034111185.1 Paracoccaceae bacterium
GGAATAAGCAATAGCGAGGCCAAACTCACCGTTCTCAACCCTACCCACGATGAACGAGGTCGCCATGTTATGCTTGGCGCTGACCAAGAAAATCACGGCACTGACAGACGTGATCGCACGCACAAAGCTGTACGTAAGTGCTGCAAGAATGGCAGGCCCCATCAAAGGCAGGATAACACGCCGCACGGTCGTAAAGCTGTTAGCACCAAGGGTGATCGACGCTTCATCAAGGCTTTTGTCGAGTTGTGACATCGCAGCAATCCCGCCGCGCACGCCAACCGGCATATTACGAAAGACAAACACGATAATCAGAATGATGCCTGTGCCTGTCAGTTCAATCGGTGGAAAGTTGAACGCCATGATGTAGCTGACACCAATCACCGTGCCAGGGATGGCAAAACTCAGCATCGTCGAGAACTCAAACAAATCCTTGCCCGCAAATTTTTGACGCACAAGAAGATACGCAGTCGAGAGTCCAACAAGCGCGGTTAATGGTGCCGCGATAGACGAGATTGTCAGCGTGGTGAAATAGCTATCCCACGCCACACCCGTAAAGCGCCCTGTTGTGAAATCGACACCAAATGCACGGACATAATGATCGAAAGTGAAGCTATGATCGTAGCCCCAAAGCTTCACAAAGCTACCAAACACGATCATCGAGTAAACTACGGCAGTCAGGGCCGCCCAAGGCAAAGCAGTTGCGTAGCAAAGGTTTTTCACCATCGGGCTAAGCGAGGCATTCTGACCAGAATCCGCTTTGCCTGTGATCGTCGCATAAGATTTTTGACCCAACCACATCCGTTGCAACAAGAAGGCTGACAGCGTCAAGGTAAGCAATGCAATGGCAAGCACAGCCGCCTTGGAAGGATCAGCAACGGAACCCACGATGGCAAAGAATATCTCGGTCGACAGGACGGAATATCCGCTGCCTAAGACCAAGGGATTGCCGAAATCAGCAAGGCTTTCGATAAATCCAAGAAGGAACGCATTTGCCAAACCGGGGCGCATCAACGGTAGCGACACATAGCGAAAGGTTTGCCAACGGTCCGCATCAAGTGTTTGCGACGCTTCCTCCATCGACGGGCTGACACCTTGCACCACACCGATCAGCACCAAGAAAGCGATAGGTGTGAACGACAAGAGTTGCGCAATGTAGACACCCGTAAATCCATATAGCCAGCGCGTTTTCTCAACCCCAAAGAGTTCGGCTGCGAATGCAGTGACCGAGCCATTGCGGCCGAAAAGAAGGATAAGAGCGAGGCCAATAACGAAGGGTGGCGTGATGATTGGAATGACCGTCAGAACCCGCAGCAACTTTTTGGCGCGGAAGTCTGTGCGGGTGAATATCAGCGCAAATGCCAAACCCAAGAAGGTCGTACCGAGACCGGTTAGCACAGCGAGGAAAAGAGAGTTGATCGCCACACCACATGACCGATCAGAGACAAGGCACCGCAACCCCCAGATGTCACTGCTGAAAAAGCGCGGGAAAAAGCTGGTTAGGCTGTAGCCGCCTTCGACCTCAAATGCCCGCACGAGGATGTGCATGACAGGGTAGAATACAAAGACACCGACCAGAGTGATGATCAAGCCGATCATGCTAACGACAAATGCGTCGCCGCGACCCTTGCCGGTTTGGGACATGGAAACGGTCAACGCAAACAGAAGCCCTGTGATACAAAAGGCAGCGCCGACGCCCATTCCGGGTTGTCCTGCGGTGATGGTTTCACCGGTCAACATCCCCTCAAACATGCGTGGACCAGCGCGCACAATGATCAGACCCTGTAGGGCCGTGAGGACGAGACCAAGAGAGGCCAATCCCAACGTTATCTTGGCACGTTGTACGGGGGGGGGCATCGTGAGAACGACAGCAATCGCGGCGATCAATATCGTGCCAACAGGCGCAAGCCACCATTGACCTGCCATCGCTAGCCAAAGCCCGCTTGAAGGGGCACCGTCCGATAGCCATTCAAATGAGAAAAAGCCTGCGTCCGTCATGTGCCATGGGAGCACAGCAAAGCCGACGAGCCCAATAAAGAGCCAGAACAAAACCGTTCGTTTCATAATTTAGTCCAATGAAGTGAGTGAGAGAGAGTGCCCCAACTAATTGGGGCACTCAAAGGTCAGCGTTGCGTAGCATTCGAACGCTGGTAGAGAGATCTATTGCTGTGGATCGGGATCACCCACATCAGAGTCCCAACGTGCTAACAGCCGCGCCCGTGTTTCGCTCGATCCATATGTCGCGAAATCGTAGTCGATCAGTTTGATCGACGCTAGGTCAGGCGATTCAGGTGCAACTTCTGCATTGGAGTTTGATGGCACTTGGAATGATCCTGTTTCCGGTGCGCGTGACTGGATGTCAGCACGCAGGGCAAATTCAACCCAAGCCTTGGCGCCGTCGAAATTGCGCGCCCCCTCAATGATGCTGACAGCACCGACCTCGTAACCAGTGCCTTCGCATGGTGCGACAGCGACCAGCGGAAATCCCTGTGACGCCAGATTAACCATGTCGTGCATAAAGCCGATCGACACACCAGTTTCACCGCGTGCCGCAGCCTTGGAAGGTGCAGAGCCCGACTTGGTATATGAGTTCACGTTTTGACCGATGGCCGCCAATTTAACATAGGCTTCGTCTTCGCCGAACAACTGCACGAACGTGGCAAGCTCAGTATACGCTGTGCCAGAGCTGTTAGGGTTCGCAACCTGAATTTCACCTTCAAAACGCGGGTCTTCTAGGTCGGCCCAACATGCGGGCGGCGCGATGTTTCTTTCAGCCAAAATTTCAGAGTTGTAGGCCATAGCCAAAGCACCAGCGTAGATACCGATTGACCGTCCGTTTGAGATTGTCGCCATGTTCTGCGCCCAACCAAGCAGGTCTGACGTGTCAACGCCGGATGCTTGGGTCAGCCCCTCCTCTGCTGCGATCAGATGCGGATCGCCAGTGCCACCCCACCAAACGTCAATCTTTGGGTTGCCCGCTTCGGCGCGAACCTGTGCCAATGTCTCGCCCGTTGATTTGCGCACCATTAGGACGTCGGTATCAGGATTTTCAGCTTCGAAGGCTGCAACCATCAAGTCGCACCAATCTTGCTCCGCACTACACACAACGCTAATTTCGTCCGCTGATGCAGCCGTAGCACCCGCGATCATCAAAACGGCTGATGAGACTAAACCAAATTTATTCATTTCTTCCTCCCAGAAGTGTTTCTTGCCGACGCGGATGTCTCTCCGATCGGCTAGGTCATCTTAGAAGGCCGTCATCCAAAAGCGCATAGTGCGTAGATTAACAATGCTACAGTCTGGGGGGGTATATGGTTAACAGAATTACAAAGCGCCCCTGCTTTGTAATATTTGAAACGATTAAAACTGTGACGGACGCACAGATTGGCACTAGGCTTATGTTCAGACTGACAGAAAGCTGGTGAATGAATCGCGCTAAGATCGGAATTGTGGACGACGAAGTTGGAATGCGCGACGCGCTTGTCGCTTTGCTGACCGAAAACCAATTTGATCCAGTCCCGATGGAAAGCAGTGCTGATTTCTTGGTGATCCGCAAGTCTGTCGACTTTGATCTGGTCCTGATCGACCTGCAACTAAAGGGCGAAAGCGGTCTAGAGCTGGCAATGGACATCCGCCGCAATGGTGATCTGCCGATTGTCATGCTGACGGGTCGTGGCGATGAAACTGACAAGATTGTCGGGTTAGAGGTTGGCGCCGACGACTATTTGTTAAAGCCCTTCAACCCACGCGAGTTGATTGCCCGTATCCGCGCCGTTCTACGCAGGTATGGCAAAGGGCACAGCGCGCCGATGCCCGCGGACGAAAATGATCAAAACATTGCTTTTGGTGAACTGATCGTCGACCGCGGCAACAAGATTGTCTGCACAAAGGGCGGTGTTGAAATCCCATTGACCAATGCGGAATATCGGCTGCTTGATTTTTTCCTTGATCGACCGAACGAGATTATCCCCCGCGTTGATCTGCTTGCTGAGATTGGCAGCGATTTAACGCGCTATATGGACCGCACGATTGATGTTCTGATCCTGCGCTTGCGCCGTAAGATTGAAGAAAACCCGTCAAAACCTGTTCATCTTCAGACACGACGCGGCCAAGGCTATATTTTTGTCGCAGAAAATTTGGGGCCAAATCAGTGAACCTTTTTAGCCTGCGGACTGTACGCGGCAGGCTTTGGGCCGCCCTGACATTGCTTTCGATTGCCGTGCTTTCAGCAAGTGCGGTGACATGGATTGCTTTGCAGCGGGTTGATGCCCGATTGCAGGACTTGCACCAAGAAACGCTTAGTCAGGTGGCGCAAGCGCTCGATCTATCGAAACGGTCCTCTGATCTGGCAACATCTGCCCCTTATCTCTTAAACCAGCGTTCAAATTTCTTGATCGAACAAGAAGGCGCAAAACTGCTAACGGTTTTGGATCGGGTCCGAAATGATTGGCCGGAAACCCGTTTTGATAGCGTTCAGGCCCCTCAGCCATCTGTATCGGACATTCTGGACAGTATGACCGCAGGCGTCATCGATCTTGTAGCAGCATCAAGTAATCTCGATACTTTGCAGGCGCAAATACGCGAACACACAGCCGTTCTTGGCGTTCTCAGAAACGAGGCAACAACGGCAACGGCCGCGCCAAATGACGATGATGCCACGCGTCTGATCTGGTGGTTGCTGCAAAGCATGAACGCCGATGCATTGAATGCAGTCTACGCAGGGAACCTGATCGGTGTCGGCGAGGAACAGCGGCACTATTTGCGACAACGCGAGGGGCTAGGCGAGGGTCAGCTAAACCCCCTACAAGAAATTTTTCTGCAGCGTCTTGAGGGCGCCGTTTGGGGCAGCACAGGCGTATTCGAGTTGCGACGCCACGAGCTATCGAGCAATCTAGAGGCCCAAAACGCGCTGTTTCGCATTCGACATGATGCTAACCGCATAAACGAACTTGCAGGTGAATACGCGGATCAAGCAAAGGCGTTTCTGGCAGGTGAACGAACCGCGTCGTCGCGGGCAATCTGGGTGGTACGCATGTCCGTGGCAGCGATCAGCGCCGTAAGCCTTGTCTTGGCTGTGACTGCAGCAATCTACGTGTCGCAATACGTGACGCTCAATATCACACGGGTCTCGGCTGCGATGGTGCGTCTCGCGAATGGGGACCGCGCAAGCGCCCTGCCCCGTCGCCTTGGCGGTAAGGATGAGATTGGCGATCTCTTTCGGTCTTTTCGTAGCTTTCGCGCAAACGCATTGCGATTGGACCGATCCAATCGACAACTTGACCAGCGCAACGCGCTATTCGAAAAGGTATTCACCAATATTTCGGACGGTATAGCGATTGCTGATCCAGTTGGTCGCATATCCGCGCGCAACCCTGCTTTCCTCAAAATTTTGCAACTGCCTGATGGCACACCCGAGGCCACTTCGTTTGTGGATTGGTTGCACCAAGGACGCTTTGCCGATGCCGCGCAGCGCATCAACCTAAGGCACAATCACCGTGGCCATTGCGAATTGGTATCGTCGGATGGACAAGTGTTAGACATACGCGCCAGCAAACTGCCCGACAATGGTCGCGTCTGGCTTTTGGCCGACGTCACCGAGCGCCGTAAGATGTCGGATCGGTTGCAACAAATCGACCGCATCGAGACCCTTGGAAAAGTTGCCGGTGACACGGCCCATGATTTTGCCAACATCCTGTCGACCATCCGAACGCATGCGCATCTGCTCGAAACACAGGGCCATGAGAGCGCAAGCGAGAGCCTTGATGCGATTGGGAACGCGGTTGATTTTGGTGCATCCCTGACTGACCGCCTGTTAGCCTTTGCCCGCAAACAAAGCCTAACGCCTGAGCTGGTCGATCTGAATGCTCTGATCGAGGGGATGGTCGATCTGGTTGAAATCGGCCTCAAGCCCAACGTTCGATTGGATATCTCAATCCCTACAAACTCGTTGCATGTCAGCGCCGATCCAGGCCAGTTGGAATCCGCGCTTTTGAACTTGCTACTGAACGCAAACAACGCCGTATCCGCAAATGGGCACATCAAAGTTACGCTTGATCAACACGGCACACATCAAGCCCGCATTTTGATCGAGGACGATGGGCACGGCATGCCTGCGCATGTTCTTAGCCGCGCTATTGAGCCATTCTTTACAACACGAGAGTCTGACGGAGGTACAGGGCTTGGCCTATCCATCGTTTACGGCTTCATCAGGCAAACTGGCGGGCATCTTAATATTGAAAGCAAACCCAAGCGTGGCACGCAAATTGAAGTCTTGTTGCCGCTGGCGCAAGTTGAAGCTGTGAAACCGAATGCACCTCTTGGGAATGCGTGTCTGCTTGTTGAAGATGATCCAAAAACGCGCGCATCCATTAAGGCGCTTCTCGTTGATCTTGGATATAACGTTATGACAAGCGACACGGGTCATAAGGCGCTGGAACTCATTGACCAAAACCAGTTTGACCTTCTCCTTAGCGATCTTGATCTTGGCGGGGCGATTGACGGTCTTGATCTTGTTAATGCGGCTTGGCGCGGGTCGCACGCCGTGAAGACCATCATCATGTCGGGTAAATCTTCGGCAGAACAGGCCGTACCAGATCATACCGTGTTCATCGACAAGCCATTCACCCTAAGAAAGCTTGCTGCAGCACTTGAGCGGTAAGAGATGATCGCACCACTAAGGGCGCGCTGGCGTCATGCTTGAATAATCAAGATTTTAATAAAACTTCGTGCCGATGCATTTCTTGCATGCAGGGCGACGGAAAAGGATGCCTGCTGCGTATTAAACCTGAAACCGACGCACAACTATTAATTTTAAGGGGTAACAAATGAACAAATTGCATGGTTCCATCTTGGCCATTTCAGTCACTGCAGGCGCTGTGATTGCGATCACGAGCCTATCGACTGGTTCGGGAATCACGGCAAATGCGCAGGGTGTTACGGCGTCCGTCGACACGGCATCAGCCGTTGCAGGTGCAGGCTGGGCCGACAGCGTCACCATAACCGTTGATGAAGCCGCGAATACGTTTCGCTTTCAATCCAACGGCATTCCAAGTCACGGCTTTGCTGATCAATATTTGATCCCGAACGATGTCGCCTCACAGCCGTTCTCAGATAACACCGCAGATCAATTTACTGTCGTGAATTCCGCCGAGTATTTCACGGTGACCGAGGTAGATACACTATCACCACCCAGCCCGCTTATGTTGAAGAAACAACACAAACGTCGCTAGGCCGCATCGGCGTCGCGCTAAGTGGTGCGCAATTGTTCAACGATTACGAGAATATGGAGCGTACAATCGTGGCTATGGAGGATAACGTCATCCACGATCATGTGCCGTTTGTGGATGAATGCAATGGACATACTTTGGTCGATGGCAGCAGCTACCATTATCACGGCATTCCAGTGTGTATCTCGGATGCCTTGGATCAACCGGACGGACATTCGGTTATGATCGGTGTTCTGGCAGACGGGTTTCCAGTTTACGCCAATCAAGGCCAAGGCGGTGCAATTGTCACTGACGCTGATCTTGATGAATGCAGCGGCCACGTAGATGTCACGCCCGAGTTCCCAGAAGGCATTTATCACTATCACCTAACTGCGGATGATGCGCCTTACATGGTCGATTGTTACCACGGTGCGATTGACGCGTCGGCAAACGCTGGCGGACCCGGTGCTGGCGGTCCAGGTGGCCCTGATTTTTCGGATGCTGCCGCGACACTTGGGGTAAGCGAAGCTACATTGCTCGACGCACTTGGCACATCACGGCCACCAAACTTTGAGGCCGCAGCAGAGGCGCTTGGCATCAGTCTCGAAGACTTCATGGCTGCAATGCCCCCTCCTCCGCAGTAAGGCGTCTGAGTATGCAAAAAATGATCTATAGCTTTGTTGGACTTTTGGTAGGCGTTGGGTTGGGGGCTGCTGTGTGCATCGCATACAGCGCCACCGCTCCCAGCATGCCTGCGATGGAAATATCCATTGCTGACGGTTCGACTGATATGGGGGCGATGCACATGCACCCCCCGCGGCCCGTCTACGCTGACCTGCCAGTACCTAGCCTGACCCACCTTGTGTTTCCTGACGCGATGGACGGATATAACGTTCAAATTTTACCGCAGAATTTTCGTTTTACACCCGCCGCGATCAACACCGGAGTGAAAAACAGCGAAGGACATGCCCATATCTACGTAAACGGGATCAAGATCGGGCGGGACTATGCTGCCTGGTATCACCTGCCCTCGGGTCTGTTTGAAGCAGGCGAAAATCAGGTGACTGTGACGTTAAACGCGAATGATCACAGCGAATGGGCTGTGGGCGATTTGCCGATTTCTTCGACCGTGATTGTGATGAAGTCCGAAGAAACACAATAAAGATGAACAAGTAACGACGGAAATGCATCTAGTAGTCGTATAATCTCAGTAATTTAAACGTGTGAGCAATCATGATGTGATCTGTTCGCACAGCCTGCCCTCTTGTTGGGCGCGTTCAAAGATACTGGGAAACTAAATGCCGCCTATCAATCTCTTACATCGTCGGAAGGTCTTGCTTGGAATAGCCGCTGCAGGACTGACCGCGTGCTCAAGCGACCCTATTCCAGTATCTACGCCAATGCAGGCCAATGACATCGATCCATTGGCCGCGTTCCGCATTGAAGCCGACGCCGACCCAGCCGTTTGGTTTGCACATCTAGAAGCCCCGCAAGACGGCAAAGCGCCAACCGTGCTTGCGATTTCAGCAGGCGGTGAAGACGGCGCATTTGGTGCGGGCGCGCTTAATGGATGGTCAACCACAGGTCAAAGACCAGAGTTTGATCTGGTAACCGGTATATCTAGCGGCGCTCTTATCGCGCCATTCGCCTTTGTTGGGGCAGAATACGACGAGACACTAAAACAAATTTTTACTGAACATGACGCTGGCGACATAATGCGGTTGCGCCCAAATCAGGCGCTGTTCCAAGGCTCTCTCTACGATACCGAACCGCTTGCCGAACTGATCAAGGACTTCACGCCTGACGCATTCTTAGAGAAAGTGGCCAAGCGACATGCCGAAGGTGGACGCTTGTTCATCGTTACATCCGAAGTTGAAACCGCACGCGCCTATGTCTGGAACATGGGTGCGATTGCACAGGCAGGCCAATACAGCCTTTTCCGCCAAGTTATGCGTGCGTCCGGCGCACTTCCTGGATTGTTTTCACCAGTTGTCCTTCAATTCACGGCTGGCGGTAAAACATATGAAGAAAAGCATATCGACGGCGGCATCCACATGCCGTTCTTAGCCGTCCCCAGCTTTGCTTTCACGACTACAGATCAAAAACTACATGGCGGGCACATTTACTTAATAATAAACAATACCTTGAAGCCTGCGCCGTTGGCTGTTTCACAATCTGCATTGGGTATTTCGCAACATGCGCTGACTACGATGGGCCGTGCCAACACGCTATCAGCGGTCAATGCGACACAAATGTTCGCCACCGAAAACACGATCCGCCTATCGGTAACTTCGATCGATCCAAACGCAAATATCGTCTACGATCCATCAGAGAGATTTAACTCGGATTACATGAACGAACTTTTCATGCACGGTCTGGGCCGTGCCAAGAACGACAATCTTTGGCAGACCACATAACAATTACCCGACACACCTTTGAATGCATAAGGCCCACGCAATTGCATGGGCCTTACTTTCTTGCGGTCCAGTGAGTGGCTTTTTCGCATAGAATCCCAGTTGGGATTACTGTTTCGGCGGCGGAGGCGGAGGACGCATTGCGCCCATTACCGCATCTATTTTTTCAGCAGTTAGTGATCCATCTTGCCCAGTGAGACATGCAATCAACGCTGTTCGGTCGGCCTCTGATGGACGTGTTCCTGGTGCAGGCGGCTCGCCCAAGCAGCTTTGCAATTGCGCTGGTTCAAGACCAAGTTGTTCTGCCACGCCATCCATTGGGTTAGCACGTTGGGCCACAGCAGCCGAAGTTGTGACCGCTGCGAATGACAGTACGATTACGTTAACAAGAAAAATCTTTGGAAGTACCTTCATGTCTACACCTTTTTGTTTGAGACCCTCATTTAACGTGTGGTAGATTGGTTTCCGTCGGAATTTTTTTGGAATATTTCAGGTATCAAAATCACTGACTTTGCAGAGAACAACATCGACTATTATCTAAGAAGGCGCGGTAGCTGTCATACAACGACGTCGCAAAAAGCTTATAAATCCGCTCCAACGTGAACCCCTAGGTCGCCTGCCCCTCGCGATCATTCGCTGCAAATAGAAGCATCGCAATAGGGCTGCCTTTAGGTGGGTTTTGGTTGTCGACAGGTCTAGCCTACGGAATTAATTCCGAAGCGGCACAAGGCTGTATGACTGGAAAGTAGCCCTATATTTTCGTGCTAACAGGCAAAATACCCCATGTTATATTGAAAAGATTGAGGGCGTCATGCTTGCTGCAATGCAACTAAAATACGGAATTCACTCTTCGAATTTCGAGCTTAACGCTGATTGAGCCAAATGTTGGCTCAAAAACACTTCGCCACTTAAGACCTCAAGAAAGCCAGCCGCGATAAGCTGATCCATTACAGGGCCTTTTACTTCGGAAAAATGGAATTTCACCCCGCCGGAGCTAAGCCTTTCGTTGATAGCCTCGAGCGACTCCAGAGCGGACATGTCGACTGTGTTCACAGCAGAGCACATCAGGATAACATGTTTAAGTTCTGGCTGCTTCGCGACCTCATCATAAATGCGATCCTCAAGGAAACGGGTGTTCGCAAAGTAGAGGCTTTCATCCACGCGTATCGTCAGGATCGCGGGATCGACCAGAACGTCATGGCGCAGGACATTTCGGAAATGTTCGGTATTAGGAACTTGCCCTACGATGGCAATATGGGGGCGAGACGTCTTATACAGATGAATGAGTATTGAAATCGCGACACCCGCTGTGACGCCCAGCTCAACCCCCATTAAAAGTGTAATGCTCATGGTGGCAGCGACGGCGGCGAAATCAGCCTTTGAATGCTGCCATGACTTTTTCAAAACCGAAAAATCGACCAGTGACAAGACAGCTACTATGATCGTCGCGGCAAGCGTCGCCTTGGGAAGGTGATATATCAGAGGCGTCAGGAACAAAGACGCACCAGCGAGACCAACTGCTGTATAGGCCCCTGCTGCAGGTGTATCTGCACCCGCATCGTAATTCACGACAGACCGTGAAAAGCCGCCAGTTACTGGAAAACCACCCGTGAATGACGCGCCCAAGTTGGCAGCGCCCAATCCAATCAACTCTTGATCCGGATCAATCCGCTGGCGCTTTTTCGCAGCCAATGTTTGTGCAACCGAAACAGATTCAACAAACCCGATGACCGAGATCAAGATGGCAGCCCCAATTAGGTTGCTCCACATTTCCATCGAAAATGATGGCAAGGACAACGGTGGAAGGCCCTTGGGTACGTCACCGACAACCTGAACCCCGCGCGCACCAAGATCAAAGAACCAGACGGTCAGTGTGGTCAAAACGATTGCACCGACAGGGCCAGCCTTGGCAAAGATACCAGCCAAGCGCGGTGCAATCCCCAAACCAACCAGCAAAGGCAGCAACCCCTTGCGGACCCAGAACAGAAACCCCGTTGCGAGCACACCAATCAAAGCCGTGATCCAATTCACCTGTGATGCGTTATGGGCAAGCGATCCGATGAGATCCGGGAGCGTATGCCCATGGGCCTCGATCCCAAAGATATGCCTCATTTGGCTTGCCGCGATGATGATGCCGGTTGCTGTGATGAAACCTGCAATGACCGGATGCGACAGAAAGTTGGCCAAGAACCCTAAACGGAACAATCCCAAGGCCAGCAAGATCAGGCCTGAAAGAAATGCGAGAGTGATAGCCGCTGCAATATATTCAGCCGTGCCGGGAACAGCGATCTTACTCACTGCCGCCACCGTCAAAAGAGAGACGACAGCAACGGGCCCCACGGCCAATGCGCGGCTTGTCCCAAATATCGCGTACAAGATGATCGGCAACATCGACGCATAAAGGCCCATCTCGGGGGGCAAACCAGCAAGCAACGCATAAGCCAGCGATTGGGGGATCAGCATGATCGTCACGATCACGGCCGCCACCATATCATTGGTCAGCGTGCCACGATCATATGTCCGTCCCCAATCGAGGATCGGCAGGTATTTTGCCAGTTGCGTCATCGTCATCTGGGTGGACCTTACTAAAGTTTTAACTAAGCTGCGTTTGCAGCAAGGCGCGGCGCTAAGGCACTGAGGTCAAAGTTCGCGTTTGTTGCAATGCGCAGGATTTCGTCAGGCGTTTGCCCCTGACGCGCAGCCCCCAATGCCCAAAGTGATGCTGCCCGCATGCCACTGCGACAGTATGCCAAAACCGGCCCCTCTGCTTTGGTGGTGATCGCGCTGTATGCACGTACGTCATCATCGGTGATGTTGCCTGGAACGATTGGCAGCTGATGAATTGCGATGCCGAATGTATCTGCGGCCTCACGAATAGCAGAAATCGTCGGCTGATCGGCGGTTTCGCCCTCAGGTCGGGCCACGATAATCGTGCCGATCTTCATCCGGTTCAGGGTTGCCATGTCGGACGTCCAAATTTGTGGCCCAACAAATGCCTGGGTATCAAGTTGTATGATTTGCATCTTCGTTTTCCTAAACAGACGGTATCAGAGTTGGTTAAGAGGCACCTTCAAAACAGGTCGTCCATCTGCGTCAGCAGGCACTTCGCCAGCACGCATGTTGACCTGCAAAGACGGTATGATCAGCTTTGGCATCGGCAATGTCGCATCACGCTCAGAGCGCAGTTTGACAAAGGCCTCGCGGCTCACGCCGCCTCCGACATGGATGTTGTGCGCCTTTTCATCTGCGACTGATGTCTCCCACGCGATGTCACGGCCGTTTGGTCCGTAGTCATGGCACATGAACAACCGCATCTCGTCTGGTAGGGTCAGAACTTTCTGGATTGAATCGTACAGCTCGCCCGCGTCTCCGCCGGGAAAATCGGCACGCGCAGATCCACCGTCTGGCATGAACATCGTGTCACCCGCGAATGCGGCATTGCCCATCACATGCACCATACAGGCGGGCGTATGTCCGGGCGTCGCCATCACAAACGCATCAATCTCGCCGATCTTGTACTGATCACCATCTTGGAAAAGCGCATCGAACTGTGATCCATCGCGTTGAAAGTCTGTACCTTCGTTAAAGACCTTCCCAAACGTCTCTTGGACTTCCATGATCCGTGCGCTTATGCCAATTTTACCGCCCAGCTTGTCTTGCAAATACGGCGCACCCGATAGGTGATCTGCATGTACATGGGTCTCAATGATCCATTCCAATTTAAGCGCGTTTTCAGTGATGTAGCCTACAATTCTGTCAGCATGTTCATGGGTGATACGACCAGATGCGTAATCAATGTTCATCACAGAATCCACGACAGCACAGGCCTTGGATTTTGGGTCAGAAATAACATAACTGATCGTGTTGGTCGCCGCGTCAAAAAAGGCTTCGACGTTTGGTTTCATCGACATATCGATTGGGTAATTCTGCATTGGATTTCCTTTCAGGTCGCTATGGATTTCGGAACAGGCGCTGCCGTGTATTTTGCGATCATCATGCCAACCAGCATTGCGGGTACGAACATAAGCGTCCCGCTTGCGGCAAGTGGCAGTGACGTCAAAGCCGGGCCCGGACAGAAACCACCCAGCCCCCAACCGATACCAAACGTGGCCGAACCAACAACGAGACGAGCGTCAAAGTCAGTGCGTGTCGGCAAGTGGAATACATCATGAAACAGCGGTGTTGCGCGTTTCTGAACCAACCAGAAACCAGGCATCGTAACCATGATCGCGCCGCCCATGACGAAGGCAAGACTAGGGTCCCAAGTTCCGAACAGATCGAGAAAATTTTGAACTTTGGCAGGGTTGGCCATACCAGACAGGATCAATCCGGTTCCAAACAGCAGGCCCGCAATTAGTGTGCTAAAGATATGCATGCTCTACCCCCCCACGACGTGGCGAAGGACAAAAACAGTCACAAATGCAGTGGCCATAAATGTTATCGTCGCTGCAATTGAACGCGCCGAGCCGCGCGAAACTCCGCATACGCCGTGGCCGCTTGTGCAGCCGTTACCCATGACAGATCCGAACCCGACCAAGACACCAGCAATCACCAGCAGCGGCCCATTGTCAGACACGACCTGCACTGGCGGCGCTCCGGTCACGAGGACCCAAAGAGGCGCGGCAAGCAATAGGCCCACCAAAAACACGATGCCTTGCGGCAGTCCGGCCCTATCGACCGCAGGTGGCAAGATGCGCGATACAATGCCGCTGATACCAGCGATCCGTCCGTGGGCTGCCAAAAGCACGATGGCTGATAGCCCAATAAGCACGCCTCCTGCCAATGACGCAAAGGGGGTAAAATCAGTTTCCACCTAGTAACTCCTTATCGTGTTGTCGTAGGTTTTGGCGTACGTTCAAACCGAGACGCTTGCCTTTATATTTGCAATCGTTTATATAAGTGATTGCGAATACACAAGAGGTAATTTACCCATGCTGGACATCAGCGCGCTAGAACCGAAAATTGCAGAAGCGGCGAAACTCATGGAAATGTTGTCGCAACCTGTGCGCCTGCGCCTGATGTGTATTTTGCTAGACGGTGAGCAAAGCGTTCTTAGCCTTGCCGACAGTGCAGGGCTGTCGCAGCCTGCTATGTCACATCACCTCAAAAAGCTGCGCGATGCAGAACTGGTCGCCACCCGTCGCAACGGCCAGACCATCTATTATTCAGTCAAAGGTGCCGAAGCTGAACAGGTCATCGAAGTCCTACACAGGCTTTATTGCCCACAAGATTAGGACCCGACTTGGCGCAGACGCCTTTGATTTCAAAACAGGACATGCCAATGAAAAACGCAAAAATCGCAACCGGCCTAATTGTTGTTGCAGCAGCCGCAGCTGGTTTTGCCTTCGTTTTCCAAGACACGCTTATGGCCCGAATGTCCTCTTCTATGCACGGTAGAATGCATGAGATGCACAGCTCTGGCAACATGGGTCATGATATGTCGAATATGCCCGGACTAAAGGGGGCCAACGCGTCGCAAGAAGAGAGCGATGAGCTGGCTGTCATGTTCAACAACTTTGACACAATCAGCCGCGAGGTCACCAATCTACCCAACGGCATCCGCACCGTCACGCGGTCCTCTGACGCAGACGTAATGGCCGTTCTCGTCAGTCACATTGTCGGAATGGTTGACCGTGTCAGTCGCGGCGATGATCCTGAGATTTTAATCCAAAGCCCTACCTTGGATATCCTTTTCGCCAACGGTGCCGAAATGCAATCACAGATCGATGTGACAGACGAAGGAATCGTTGTTGTGCGCACGTCTACTGATCCCGAAGTTGTCGCAGCCCTGCACAAACATGCTGCAGAAGTATCCGACATGGCTGATCGGGGCATGCAAGCCGTCCACGAAGCGATGGCACAGCGCGCCGATAATTAAACCTGCCTTGCCGATACTGTCGCGTCATAACGCAGAGATAAATGCACTTGTTGCAATCCGTGACAAGGCGCAGAGTTAGGGGCAGAAGACTTAAGTTTCGACGTCTCTGCATTGTTATGAGTTTCAGCCGCAAGGTTAATCGCGGGTAATTTCATGGGGGACTCATGAGCGCCGATAAACAAACAGAGCCGACGCAACTGCCACTCACCGACAATGGTTTGGACAAATCAACCGAGGCCCACCCCACGTCCGTGACAAGCCGCTCGCGGTTATATCTGATCCCCCTATTCATGCTGACCCTATTCAGCGGTGCTGTCATCGGCATGTATTTTCAGCCTCCGGGATTGCGGTTGTTTTTCAATGCAACGGGGCTAGAACCCGGTGCGGGAACACAAACCCCGATCGCATTGGCAATCCAAAAAGTAACATCACAAGAAGAAGTCGCAGTAGTCAGTGAAGGCGATGTCGTGGCCTTGGGTCGCATTATCCCGCGCGGCGATGTCATGCGCGTTGCAACACCGTCTGGTGCAGGCGATGCCCGTATCGCAGACATCCGCGTGGCCGAAGGAACATTAGTGAGCTCAGGCGACATTTTGGCCGTGCTCGACAACCTTCCGCAGCTTGAAAACAGCATTGCTTCTGCACAGGCAAATATTGGCGTCCGCGAAGCAGTCTTGCTCCAAACTCAGGCGGCAACGACTGCCAGCCGTAACGAGGCCAAAGCCGCGCTAGAGCGCGCAGAAACTACGTCCTCTGCCGCGCAAGCTGATCTTGCAAGATCAACCTCCTTGTTTGAACGCGGTGTTCTGACCCGCGCTGATTTCGACCAAGTTGTCACCCGCGCAAACGAGGCGGGCCGCGATGTAGAGCGCAACCTCGCGACACTATCTAGGTTCGAGACCGGATCAGAATTGGTGCAGGCAGACATCGCAGTTGCCCAAGCCAATTTGGACGCTGCACGGATTGAGCTGGTCCGCGCAGAGCAGGATCTTGAGCGCGCCTATGTCCGCGCACCTCTGGCAGGTATGGTTCTAGGCATCAACGCACGCGTCGGCGAACGCCCAAGCAATTCGGGTATATTCGATCTTGGCGACACAACCCAAATGACAGTTGAGGCCGAGGTTTACCAAACCATGATCGGTCGCGTCTCGATTGGTGACCCTGTGTCCGTTTCAGCCGAGGCACTTGGCGATGGCCTATCAGGTGTCGTATCCGCGATTGGTCTTGAAATCGGGCGCCAATCAATCACATCCAGTGATCCTGCAGCAAACACAGACGCCCGCGTCGTCGACGTCATCATCGCGCTTGACGGGCCGTCATCAAAGCAGGCACAACGCTTTACCAACCTCCAAGCAGTTGTTCGCATTGATGCAGGTCGCTTGGAATGAACTGGCTGCTTACCCGCCTGTTCGGACGCCTACCCATTGGTTGGCTTCAACTCTCCCACAACAAGGGTCGGTTGCTTGCGGCGGTTTCCGGTGTCGCCTTTGCCAACCTACTGGTGTTCATGCAGCTTGGCATTCTGGGCGCTTTGAACGGTTCTACGGTTGCGCCCTACTCAATTTTGAATGCGGATATTCTCATTTCATCCGAGGATGGGAATACTCTCACGGATAGTGGGAATATCGCGCGCACCAGAATGTTTCAGGCATTAGGTGTACCTGGCGTTGCTTCTGCTGCCTCAATGTATGTGGGTATGCTGCCCTTTAGCATGTCAGACGGGACTTCGGTGTCATTGCTAGCCTTTGGCATGGACACGTCGCAGCCCGCTTTTGCATCTGAAACGATTGCCGCGTCCTTGGGCCAGTTAGAGACCGAGAACACAGCATTGCTCGACACCCAGACGCGTGGCGTACCCGCAGCCGCACTCAGCGGTCTTGTCGCAGGTGCCCCCTTTCCGTTCGAAGTAAACGGGCAAACGATGACAGCCATAGGCAGTATTGAGGTCGGCGGCGGGTTTCTTGCTGATGGAACATTGGTCTTGTCGGATCAGACTTTCCTGCGGTTCTTTCCACAACGCACAAGCGGCGCACCCAGCCATATATTGATCAACGTCGATGACAATTTGTCCGTCGACCGTGTCGCTGAACGTCTGCGGGCCGCCCTGCCCTCTGAAAGCGTGAAAGTGCAATCAATTGAGACCGCAGCGCAGGCCGATCTGGCCTTTATGTCAACCGAGCGGCCAACAGGTGTGATCTTTGGCTTTGGCGTCCTTATCGGGATTATCGTTGGTATCGTGATTGTCTATCAGGTGCTGTCCACCGATGTCGCTGACCACCTATCCGAATATGCGACCTTTAAGGCGATGGGATACGGACAACCGTTCTTTCTAGGTATCGTTTTTGAAGAAGCCATCGTTCTGGCCGTGTTCGGGTTCATCCCCGGTTTCATTGTCTCTCTGGGGCTTTATGCGGGACTTAGTTCGGTGACAAACCTGCCTGTCGTTATGGATGCAAGCCGCGCGATCCTTGTCTTTTTGGGAACTCTTGCAGCCTGTACAATTTCTGGCGCCATCGCGACCCGTCGCTTGGCCGCCGCAGACCCAGCGGATCTGTTCTGATGACACAAAACCATCCAATCAGCATGACAGGCCTGAACCACTTTTTCGGCACGGGCGAAGCCAGAAAACAAGCGATTTGGGATGTGAACCTGAACATCAAGCGCGGCAGCTTAACCGTTTTGATGGGCCCCTCAGGATCAGGAAAAACGACGCTTTTGACATTGATGGGCTGCCTGCGCGACGTCCAAGAAGGCAGCGTTATGCTGCTCGGCACGGACCTCAACGGGTCGCATGAGGCACAACTGATGCTGCTTAGGCGGCGCCTTGGGTTCATTTTCCAGGCCCACAACCTTCACGAAAGCCTAACAGCAACTCAGAATGTGCAGATGGGCCTGCAGGTTCACGGACAAGGCAATGCTGCGGCGCAACTCATAGCCACGCGCCATATGCTCAAGATTGTGGGCCTTGGTGACCGTATGGATTACCTGCCCGCAAACCTCTCTGGTGGGCAGAAACAACGTGTCGCCGTAGCGCGGGCTCTTGTCTCAAACCCTGAAATTGTTTTCGCGGATGAACCGACAGCCGCTCTCGACAAAGAGTCTGGGATGAATGTGGTCGCGATGTTGAAAGCCATGGGGAAAACCCGCCAAACAACGACTGTGATGGTCACCCACGACAACCGTATTCTAGAAATGGCAGACCGGATCATCACAATGGAAGAAGGCCGCATTGTCAGCGACACACAGCCATAAGCTCTATTCGACTGACGCCCCGAAAGCCGCGATAAAAACGCCAGCCAACCCCAACAGCACAAACGCAATTGCCTTACCGCTAGCGCGTTGCGCCACCCACACGCCCTTTGCCGCAATAAGCGCCTGAAGCGCATAGTAAAAAGCAAAGGCACGCGACGCGTAGCTGATAATCTCAAAAACGCTCATCATCCACGTTAGAACCAGCCCGATGAAAACCAAGATTGCGTAACCTGCTCGCGTGGAAACAACGCCACGGGTAAGTTCAGTTATCAACCCACCCGAACCGCCGGTGTCGGCAACCGCTGCACTAAATTGCGCACTGATCGCCGCCACAATCAAAAGCAGCGGCAGAATAGGTGCGACGATCGCCATCATATCAATAATCGCCGTTTCATTCAGCGCGATGCTGCCCACGTCGAATGCATAACTAAGAAGCAATATGTAAATCATGTAGATCAGAGTTGAGATCCATTGCGCCAGTTTCATCGACCGAATGCGGGTTTGCGCGGAATAGTCGTCACTCAGATAGCGCGATGTTTCAAAGCCTTGCACAGTAACCAACAAGCCTGCAACCAAAGCAATTGCTGGCCAGCCGCCAATCTGTGCTGGATTAAAGATCAGTTCGTCTGCAACGGCCCTTTGCGCAAAGAACCAAGCAAGCCCAAAAAGCAGCCCAGTGATGATTGCCAGCTTTAACCCCACACTAATCTGCTCTAGCCGCTCAAGCGCGTGAAACCCCCGCGTCCACCCTACGGCAAGGACCAATGCGAAAACGCCGCTTGTGATCAGCTTTGCATAAACTGGATCGTTCGTAGGTGTCAGGCTAACTGCAAAGGCACCAAGAAGGTTCAGATAGTAGGCGACAGAAATGACGTAGGCAAAGGCCAACACCCAAGACGCCAATGCCTCAAGCTTGTCCTCGATCTTGCTACGTTGCATGCCCTGCCTCGCAAAGCGTGCGATATTAAACCGGATCGCCGACCCAAAGAGGTACGCAACAAAGCACAGCACAATCATAACCAGCGGCGCGAATTTTCCGAACGACGTCATCAGGATAGGACCAAGAACCAGAAAGCCGCTTCCGATGATTGACGCCAGCGGCGTAATCGTCGCGCGCCAAAGCTGTGCCCCAGCTATTCGTGGAACAAGTAGCAGTGCCCCTGCTGCAACCGTCATCAAAAGGATAAGAACATCCAGCATTTACAGGTTCCTATAGGAACGACGCGGTCGGGCACATCGCATTATGGTTTTCCTCTCTCGTTTATTTCGATCGTACGGGGCAACCCGTTATGAGAGCAGTAATAAGATTGATCACGCATCGAAAAGTAATGATTTCTGTTATCGGCTTGCGCCCTAAATCCGCATTCGCCAGCTTGAGGTGATATTCGGTTTTCGACACCGTCGCCACCGGCTTTCCCTTCTTTGCGCTGCTTTTTGAAAAACGCCTCAACAATCTTGGCAAAGGTTTGACCCTTGGCCTCATGGCTAATACGTTTTCATTCTTGCTTGAATTCACTCGGATCAATCCCCGCTACAACGTTGGAACGCGCAGCTTCTTTGGCGTTTCGGGCCTGCGCCAAACTTACCGCAGGATAGACACCAATCGAATATAGGCGCTCTTTGCCATCCATCCGATATTTGAACTGCCAAAGCTTCGACCCGTTGACTTTCACAAGCGCTCAAGTGCTGAAACCTTATAAGACTTTTCGCGGGGGTTAAGATTGCGAATCTGTATATCTGATAGTGGCACCGCTGGGGGTATCACTTTTCCGATCCAAACCAGATACCCCTACAGGCACCCCCAATCAGGAGGTGTCGTATCAATCGCCACTGGACGACATCGGTCAACAAGACAACCTAAGACCCTTATAGATAAGGCTCAATCGATGTCATTGGATAAATTTGGATGATAAAATGGTGCCCACACGAACCCACGATCAGCACCTAAATATTTGATTTAATTTATTTAAAATTTTAATCTCCGCGACCATACCCCCAATCATACCCCCAAACAGTTCTGGAATCCGCCATTGGTGTCGAATGACATGAACGGCCCTAACCGGACCTTGACGCTGGAAGCAAGCAACGACCGCTTTCTGATTGTTGGAAGTGTATGTGCATATTGTGTTCAAGAGCTTTGACCACTGTCTGTGAGTTTAGAAACTGGATCGAGATTAGTATCTGTTTTCAACAAAGGGACAAATTCTGCATCAATTTGGACCTGAGGAGGAGTAAACTCTTGTTTCCTAATGTTGAGTAAGAATCCGTGCTCCATTAAATCGATCCTTATCTGTTCAGCTAAGACTCTAAAAAATGATATCAACTCTTTGTTTTCAGAATCAAATGCGTCCTTCACATTGCTTGAAACTACGAGAACGCTGGGCGTTTCCATTTCTATTGTAATGAGTGCCGTCGATTTTATTTGTGATTTTTGCTGATCTGAAACGAATGAATATCCAGAATCGTGAACGTTCGAGATAACCCTTGGCTCACTGGATGGATCTTGAAGTACTTTGCAAACTTCGTAGCCATTATCGATATAAAATCGAGGGTTATCACGGCGCTTTGCCATACTTCGAGCCACATTTTCGTGCTTGCTGTCGAAGTAGCAAAGCATCAATGGTTCCGTAGAATCTACAAAGACTGAAAGCTCAAAGTGTGAACCCGGCAACCACCCGTTCAGTACACTCTCTCCAAAAGTTAGTGTATGGGTTATCAACTCCTTTTGTGCATCGTGATCAGTTGCAT
>JAWUXS010000090.1:0-48842 GCA_034111185.1 Paracoccaceae bacterium
CGTTCCAAGCACAGATCGCATCACCCGTTGACCGGCCCAAAGATCACAGGCATTTAAAGCTTGTGGCTCCGTGGCTCAACTGGATAGAGCAGCCCCCTCCTAAGGGGCAGGTTATTGGTTCGAATCCAATCGGGGTCACCATGTAATTCGATCAAGTGCCAAAAAAAGCGGAAGCATGCGCAAAAACAAGCAATAGGTTGCGCAAACCATATAAATATCGACCGCATTTTTGCGCGTCGGTTTTTTTGTGTCTGAAGATCATCAACTTGTTGATTGAATGGCGTGCCCGAAAGGGAATGCGATTGAGATTTGCGAACTATAGGAAAGTCCTGTTTTTCGCAAAAAGTCTATCAAAAACAAGAGTTTGACTCGAATCGATTGACGTGAATACGGTCACCCTTTGCGTCTAAGGGTTTGCCGAATGCCGCCTAACGACACGAAAACGGAAACATTTAGAAAGATACTACTATGAGTAACGACGAATACGGAGATCCAATTCCCCCTGAGCCCAAGAAGTTACCTGCATTGGTGATTCCTCCCATTGATGGCGTTTTACCTTTCATCGGTTCGCATAATCCATTGACGCGTAGCAATGTTGCGCGGCGTGTATCAATGACAATCCCGACCCCTGCGACCAATGGCATTCCAAGATTGTTTCATTTTGACGGCGAGCGGGAAATGGCGGTCGCCCTGGAAGCTCTACTGTCGCCGGACCTCTATAATCTTGAGGTTCAACTGCCCAAAATTCGATATGACTTCCCTAAAGGCAAACACAGAGAAAAGAAGTGGCCTGGGCATCATTTCGACCTTCGACTTACATTTGTTGGTGGGTATCGCCGCGGTGTTTATGTGAAAAACGGAACTATTTTGCGGCGCCGCAAAACCCAAGATGAAATCGCTGCAATCTTTGAAGCTACGCCGTCAACGTTTGCAGACGATTTGATCGTCGTGAACGGGGATGATTATACCCAAGCCTATCGAGATAATTTACGTAGGCTATGGCTGAAGCATCAGCGCCCCGATCAAGAGGTTGATGCCTATGTAGAAAGCATCTCTCGTGAGGGGAACTATTGGTATATTTCGGACCTCACCAAACTATGCGACATTCCGCATCCCGATGCTTTTGGAGCAGTGCTTCGACTGGTGGCTCGGCGCACATTGGGCGTCGACTGGTATAGCGTTATCAATGTCCATTCCAGGGTTTGGCTGCAGGCATGAAGGCAGCGCCCCTCTATAAGGTTCCGGTCGGAGCCAGACTTGTTCTCGATGACGTCTCCTGGACTGTCATCGGCGCGGACAAGAACGGCTATGCCGTTGAGGGGCTTTTTGATGGCGAGGTCACTAACTTCGGGATTGATTGGGTTCAAAACGCAATTGCTCAAAACCGTTGTGAAGTTATCAAGCCCGCACAACTTCAAAAGACGAAAGAGCTTCTGAAGTTCACGGGTGGCTATGAACGCGAAGAGCAATTGCCAAAGGAAGAGCGGGTAAATATTCGCGCTCGTTTGGCACTTGTTGCCGCGGCAGAGAAAATAGAAAGTGAAGGTCATAAAATGACCCAGCGCTTCTTAAGCCGCCCTGACATTATTACGCGACTAGAGCGTATGGCATGTGAAATCGCCCAAGAGCCGAACTTGTTCCACATTTCACAGGTCGGCAGCACACGCACTCCATATGATATTCCAAAAGGACGAACCCTTTCGGAGATGATTGCTAGGTTTAAGTATTTTGATCGGAACCCGGTTGCGCTGATGCATCGGCATCACTTGAAAGGCCCTCCTGAGCATCTGCGTTCCAGACTCTGTCATTGGCAGGAAAAGTTCATCGACTTCGTGTTAAATTCTGCAATGAATTTCTCAAAGCCGAAACTTAAACCGCTCTTTGACTTGGCAAAAGGCAGCTTTGAGGTGCCCGAAGATGCTTTCATACGCGGATTTGAATTTCCCTCTATCGTTACAGTTCGCACGCGGTGGGCGGCGATTTCTAAGTTAGTGAAAACGATCGGACAAAACGGTTCAAAATTTGCGGCCAACGCGCAAGGGGCGGGTTCCACCGATGTCCGCGCGCTTTTTTATGGTGAGCGCGGTGCTATGGATCAAGTTTATCTTTCGATCTTCACCAATGGCAAAGGAGATATTGTCGCTGAGGAGATCGACCCTAAGAAAGAAGGCGAAGAGCTTAAGCCCAATGAAATTCGCCGCCTTTGGATGAGTTTTATGCTTGATGTTGCGACCCGCCTTCCGCTGGCTTGGGTCCTCTCAGAGTCGGCAGACACAGACCATACTATGGCTCTACTGCGTATGGCAACGCGGGATAAAACCAAAGAGAAAGAACGATATGGTTGCTTGGGAACACCTGCCCCACCAGTCAACTTAATGCTGACAACTGCAGACAACGGACCGGCTACAAGAGCAAAAAATGTTTACGCTTCGCAACTGGGTGCGGGTATGTCAGTCGTAACAAGTCGAACTTATAACTCGACAGACAATCCTAACGTTGAACGGGTTTTCGGGACGTTTCAGTTTCAGGTTCTCGTTTTTGAAAAAGGTTATAATGGTAGCCGACCTGGTGACTTGCCGGGTGCCGAACCGATGAAAGAAGCGAACATCAGTTTGGACAGACTCTACGAGGTTATTACGGGGTATTTCATCGATGAGTATCCAAACAAGGCTCACGACGGCACAGGCATGTTTGGGGCAACTCCAAATGCTAAGTATCGCAAGACCAAAAAACTCTATGGCGCGATAGACCCACCTTCACCGGAGACCCGACGCCGCCATCTCGGCATGAAAAAGGAATTGTCTACGACGTCAGAAGGCATCCTATTCAATAAGATCCCATATAACTCGACAGAACTGCAGTCGTTTCATGACGGTAAGGCCAAGAAAGTAACGGTATTCCTAGATCCTGATTACTTGCAAAGGGTGACGATTACAGCTGAGGGCATTGAAGGTATTATGCATGCCGATTTGCGGATGTCCGCATTGCGTGATCAGACATTGTATGAAGCGCAGGACTTGATGTTAGCCGCTGTCCATGACGATCCGCTACTTAAAGAAATCGATGATGCTGTCCTGCGCAAAGCTATCAAACGTCGATCAAAGGAATCAGGTTT
The DNA here is from genome assembly GCA_034111185.1 of Paracoccaceae bacterium. Lineage (GTDB taxonomy): Bacteria > Pseudomonadota > Alphaproteobacteria > Rhodobacterales > Rhodobacteraceae > Yoonia. The sequence goes on from JAWUXS010000090.1 coordinate 3,116, forward strand.
CTTCTCTGATTCAAGAGACCCCGCGAGTTACGGTAAAACGGAATACCTCGAAAAGAAGGCAGCGCAGCTTGCAAATGTTGAGGTGAGGCCAACTGGGACCCAAGGTGCGACTGTGAGGCCGGGAAATATCATGGACCGCTCAAATCATCCAACCGCCTACAAGACGAAAAGGGTGGCGGAAACTGTAATGGACCACCCCACTAAACCCGCCACGGATAAACCCAAAAGCGGCGCCGGTCGCATATACGCACCCATAAAAAAGAGTAAACTATGAACGAGTTCATTAACCCCGCAATCGTATCGGTCTCTCAGGTCGCCAATGGGATTACCTACCCTCTTGATAGAGCTGTCGATCTTCAGGCTGGGCTGGTTGGGATCTTCAGTAGATATCTGGGCTGCCTGCAGAGTGAACGTCGTTTTGAGACGGAAGCGCTCGTTGTCACGGGGCATTCTGGCTCTGGCAAGACTAAAGAAATTGGCGATCTTCTGCATCGGTTTCATATGAGTGAAACGCTGCTGCCGAGCGGTCAAGCCGCTCGTTTTGTTGAGGTTCTTTTGGATAGCAAAGGTGGGTGGAAGGATCTGGGAAAAGTCACCCTCGAGGCTATGGGCTATCCGATCACAGACAAAACAAGAAAAACACAAACTGAAATTTGGCGTTTAGTCGGCGCCCAGGCAAAGATGCAGGGAATTGTCGGCATTCACTATGACGAAGCCCAACATATTTTTTCTGGTAAATCGGAAAACGAGCAAGCGACCATCCTTGATTCTTTCAAGACCCTCGTGAAATCGCATGACTGCCCTCTCATTCTTATCCTGTCCGGTGTGCCTGAGCTTTCCGGCTATGTGCAAAATCTCGATCAGCTTCAGCGGAAGGGAATTTACCGCAACTTTAAAGACATAGATTTCTCCAGAGATGACAAGTCTATCCATGAGATTGTTGGGAGCTATGCGATCAAATTCGATCTTGAAGTTGCAGCTGAACTGCAAACGGCTGATTTTTTACATCGCCTCGCTTCCGCAGGGGCATTCAGGTGGGGAATGGTCTTTTACATTACGACCTGCGCCATTGAGGTCGCGATTTCAGCCGGCGACAGGGTCTTGACGAAAGAACACTTCAACGAAATGTGGGTCTCCAAGACCGAGATGCATCCAATCGCCACGCCATTCACCCACAACGACTACGAGACGATGTTTCGTCGAGAGAAGCGGTTTTTGGTTTCAAGGTGAGTCCGTGTCAACGTTTTTTTGGGGGGGGGGGTGGGGAGTGGCCCCGATGTGATGGTATTCAGAGCTTGAACAGCTCTCTCGCATCAGCAGATGTGTGGGGCGGGAAATATGCGTCGCAATTCATGGCGCTTGAAGACATCCACATCTTCCGACCCTTAACCTCGCAGTAGATGTCATTGTCGTTTGCGCGGCCGCCGTTGTGTTGGCACAACATGCAGGATCTGACATTTCTCTCCAAGTCATATGCCTGTCGAATGATGAATTCCCGGAGAGATGCCTCGATTGTCGACCACTTCCGATCGCCGCGTCCTAATACTGGATCGACAACTTCGTAGGTTACAAGTTGAGTGTCTGATGTGACGTATTCATGGCCTCCGAGAGGAACCTCTGAATGCAAGGCTTTTCCATTTCGGTAGAGGAGGAGCGCGAGCCCAGTGGCCCTGCACGGCACAGCGCAGTTTTGCCTAATTGGACTTAGCGTATTGTCATGCCAGGTGAATTGCAGGGGACGACGTTGGCCAAAGCGCTGCGGGAATTGCAGCAAGATTTGCGCGTAGTCTTCATGTCAGGATATGCCAACGAAGCAACAGTTCACGGGAATGGACTGAGGCCAGAGGATATTCGTTTGATGAAACCAGTTCGGCGCGAGGATTTACTTCGCGCTGTAACCAAGGCGCTTTCGTAAAACAGTCAATGGCTCGTGGAATACTTAAATGAACGGCAATTACGCCTGATGAATGCTTGGGCTGTTCCGGCGTAGAGGGGTCCATATTTTGTGCAATTTTTTCAAATTTATACATTTTGTGGTGTGTCAGCATAGTCCAATTTACCTTTGATTAACTTTGGACTGAGAGAAGTTGGTTAGCAGGTCATTAACCGGAGAAGAAAATGAAAAATGAGCTAAAAAACCAAACCCTAGTCGCCGCTTCAGTGGCGAGATCTAGCGGTTTTGACCATACTTATGAGGCCCTGATAAATATCGTAAAGATGTTGGAAAAGGACTCACAGGTCGCATCTCCGATTGGCGTTTCCGCAATCGTTTAATTACCAACTCTGACTGGCTATTTGAGAGCACAATGCTGGCCGATTGAAAGAACGTTAACTGAGCCCAAAAGTCGCTGGCGTAGGACATGTCTCACACGGCTTTACGTCAGATCAAACTGATTTGGGGCGACCTTTGCATTAACATTCTCTTAATCAAGAAGGCGAAACAAACCATTTTGAGACAAACTTTAACCTATCTCCGTTTCTAGGTTGGAATGCGTAGAGCTGTTGATAGGAAAATTGAAATGAGCACTTTGGCGGAAAAGCCGACTAATCCGCCGGCCTCAGGGAAATGCGGCAGTGCGCAGGCCGGTCAAAAGAACTCAGTATTTCCAGATTTGAAGAGTCCCAATGAAATAGGCCGTATTTCTCCGCAACGTCCGTTGAACAATTTTTGGGCTGAGTTACTCAGTCCAAGGCACGAGAGTTTTTCGAAGATCAAAGGCATCTCCGAAAAAGTTACAAAGCTGTATCGCAACTTTATGGTCGCTGGAGATGAATAAACCGATCCGCGAAACCAAGTCGACCGTATTAGACGCGGAACAGCATTGCGTGGATCTATGCGATAGTTTGATGATGATTGACGAAGATGAGCGCGCTGCAGTTATCGCAAGAGTTGGTGTAATGTTTGTCGAGTTTTGTGGGTATGAAATTTCCCGATTAGGCCCCTGTGGTGGCGCTGCGGGATTTTTTATGGCGGCCAATCAGATTGAGAAGACTTTTTCGTCAATCGGCGCACATCAGGAATAATGCACTCTCGGACCTTATGATGAGGTCGGGCAATCAATCGCTTCAGGTTGTAGACAATGAAAGCTCGAGTTCTATACTCCGAAATATGGATGAAAACGATAAATCACCGAGCCTGCCTTTTGTGAATTTGATGGATATTAACGTCGAACCAACAACCTTTGAGTTGGAGGCCATGATGAAAGATGTGCAGGCCCGAGCAACACGGAAGTGGGAAAAGGCACGCGCGGCATATTGGGATGCCATCAATGACGAGATTCGTCGGTGCCAATAGTTTCATTGTGATGGGGGGCTGACCGCTAGCCAAGTGCCACAAATTCGGGCGCAGCGTTGCATTCATTTCGATACATAGATGTTAAGGAAACTGTGCATTTTTGTTGAAAGCTGCAGTTTCTTTTGATGTCTTTAAAACAACCTGTGGTCGTCCAAAATCTGGTAACGGGTTTTATGTTAAGTGAATTTTGGTTAGGGCATTTCAATTAAAGGTTGTCACCCGTCGACGGCTTGCCACGCACTTTTCTATCTGCGTGGCAACAATTCATTTTCCCATTTCTTGGCTGTTCTCGAGTGACGGCATGGGCGGTAAAAGCCGCCCATGCCTTGAAGTGCAACCAGCCTTTCTGTGCCCAGACAGCCTCGTTATGAGACATTCCAATTCCGCAGGGCGTTCGGCCCTACGTGATAGGCTGAAACGGGATCGCCGCCATTCCTATCCCGCACTTGATCCGCCCCACAGTGCGGCGTCTCCTGCGGTCCCCGCGCTTAATGGGTCCGGGTCCCCAACAATTACAGATGATTAAGAGGCTTATTTCGCGAAAGCCTCGATTTCAGTGATCTTTTCAAATTCAGTAAGAAATTCGTCATGATGCAGCGCTAAATACTTAGTTATTCGTTCATTACTCATGATTTTTGATATGTATCCACGCGCCAAAACAAGATCGAGATGATCCAAGCCGTAAGTTCCTTCAACTAGCCGGACCTCATGTTCCAAGTTGGCAGACTCTCGCTCCATAAGATCAAGTTGCGCCCGCGAAATCCCTTTAATTATTTTAGGTGGAGACCCAGCACAGAGGTGCTGCGCAGGCGTGGCAGCCAAAAGGGATCGGGCGTAATTGATTGTGAATTTATTCATGGCTACCATGAGTTGGGCGGCCTCAATTTGACGTAACGGCTTCATCCTTTTCAATATGCGGAACCCAGTCAGCGTAACTTGTTTGTCTTTGAGCATTTCTGCAGCTTCATCACAGATTCCATCCAAAAGTCGCCTTTTTTCGCGAAGTGTCGCAATGTTGATGTTGAGCGCCTTTGCCAGTCTTTCTTCGGGAACGCCGAGTGTGAGCGCTCTCAAGATCATCTTATGCTCTTGGATTGTGGCAAGCCGGCTTATGCGTTTGTTGTAAGTAAATGCCTCGTCATCAGTCGAAATTATGCAGGGCGTCTCAACTGCGGCTTGATCTTTCAGAACCTCAAGTCGCAGGTGTCCATCAAGCAAAGTATATTTTCCAGGATCATGTTTATCTCTGACAACCACAATGGGCTCAACTAGTCCGATTTCCAGCACTGATGCTGAAATTTGCAAAAACTTAATGGATGATTTTGTTTGCGGGCTCACGAGATACAGCGGAGCAATGTGGTCGAGCGGAATCCGCAGCATTCCATTCTCAAAAGCCTGTGCAACCAGCGTTTCGGCCGAAGTAACCGTCATGCCGTAATCCCTTTAAGGCGCACGATACGATCGACAATAGTCTTTGGGATGTTCGCGATACCCTCCGCGCGCAAAAGTGTGATAAAATTTTCATCAGATAGCAGCGTCTTGAGTGACTGCGTTAGAAACAGGATTTCGCTGCTTGCTGCGTTCGCATTTCTCAACAGTATTTTCTTTTTGTCGACATCGTTTTGGTAAGTCTTGAGCAAACTCTCGACGGAAATGTTCTTGCGTGAAAATCGGTCTTTCGTTGCTTGCCCTTTTCCATGATTGCGCCTTGCTTCGACAAGCCGCTTTGCAGTCATGAGGCGGCCGCCACGCAGGATGTTATTTTCATATGCTTCACGCAATACATTTTGAACACCAACGTCGTCCGCGTTGGAAATGTCCACCGCAACGCTAACAGGAATCTTTCCACTTTCTACCGCGCGCAAAAGGCGGTGCTCCTTTGTTTCCAGCAACCGAATAACGCCATGCACATATTTCGTCGAAAGCTGTGTCTTCGCCGCGATTTCCAGCTCAGAGTAGCCATCGCCCTTGAGGCGTCTAATGTCCCGTAGAAGGTCTAGCGAGTGGTGCTGCCGGCGCGCCACGTTTTCGACGAGGCTCATGACCAAACAGTCTTCACTGCTTGCATTGATGATGACCGCTGGGATCTGTGCCTGACCAAGTGCCTTGAAGGCTTCCAAGCGACCCTGTCCGCAAACTAGCTCAAAACTTGGGGGTTGTCCGCCTGCTGATAAGCGTTCTGCAACAGTGATAGGTCTTTTCAGGCCGAGTTCGGAGATGTTCGCGACGATCTCATCAAACACCTTTTGGTTGCGAACGCGTGGATTTACCACTGTGATCGCCTCGACTGGGATGAGTTTCGTAAATTGGGATGACATTTCGGGGATCATGCGACCTCCAAAAGTGGTGTTTGTTCAGTCATGGAATAGAAGTGCGACAACGTTTCAAACCTGTAGGCATCAAGTGAAAGACCGTTGTGCTCGGATAGGCGCAATTTTGGGATCGTCATGTCCGCCGTAGGGAGGAGATAATAGTCGAGTGGTTTCACATTTGCCTGATCCATGCGGACGACAATTGTGATGTCAGGAAGCAGACTGGTATCAAGGCGAATATTCCATCTCCAAGCACCCCCCGCAGTCTGCAGGCATCTCGCAATGATTATTGACGCTGAAAACTGGTTGTTGATGGTCAGTATGTCCGACTTTGAATTGTGCTCGACGTTTCCGCCAACCCTTTTGATCCCATCAATTGTAACCTGCATTAATTCTGAGTGGATGCCACGAAGGCGTTTATTGATCTCAATGTAACGATAGTCTCGGTTGGGGTTGAAGCCTACCAGTTGGTATGCGCGAGTGAGGCTACCAAATCGGCTCCGATAAGCGCCGCTAGACGGCAAAGCGCACGCTTCATTAATCACGATGCCTGACAAGAACCCGTTGACCTGAAGTGCGTCTCGTAAGCCATCCAACATTTCATCGTCCGAAAAACGTTTACTGCGTGCCGCAAAGATTGCGCCAGCGGCTGCAAACAGGCCTGGATCAACGATAGCTTCAAATGCGCCTTTAGCCTGCACCCAATCCGCTGGCTTATTGCGCACATGGCGCTTCTTCAGCTTAAATGAGCTTCTGTTCCAGATGTTATCGCCGATGTATTTTCCATTTGAAAGCAACTGGCGGATAACGGCGCTTGTCCATTTTCTACCTAAGTCAGTTTGAATTCCTCGGCTATTAAGATTGGCGGCAATTGAACTTTCTGACTCACCGTCCTCCACAAAACTGCGGAAGATATCGTTTACAATTAAAATCTCTTCCTCCGGGCCCGGAACAAGCTTTACGCGGTCGGTCTGAATACTCTTGTGCTCCCCACGTGACAAAACACCTTTCTTGTTACCCGCTTCGTCAATAAGCAGGCGCCGCAGCCCAAATCCAGGCGGGCCTCCTTGGCGGTAACCCAGTTCAATAAGACGAGATTGACCTGCAAAAACCTTTGATGAAAGTTCGCGGCTATATTCACCGGCCATCGCGCGTTTAACGCCCTTAACAATGGTCGAAACAGGGCTGCCATCGTTTTCGAATTGCTCGGCACAGTATTCTACGGAAATGCCTGCGCGCTTGCATATATATTCATAATACGCGCTTTCATCTGCGTCTTGAAAGCGTCCCCAGCGACTGATGTCGTAAACCAGAACAGTGGTAAACTCTGTTTGCCCTGCTTGGATGTCTTCAAGCAGCTGCGTCAGCCCCGCTCGCCCTTGGATGCGCAATCCACTTTTTCCTGCATCTGAGTAGGTCCGAACAATTTTGTAACCGCGATCAATCGCATATAACTCAATTGCATCCGCTTGGTTCGCAGTTGAATAACGCTGATGCTCCGTCGACATTCGGACGTATTGCGCTGCCTTACGGTTTTTCTCGCGAACGCTCTTAATATCTGGCCAACTCAATACAGCGGCCCCCCGTTTCTAAATTTCGGATCAACGCAAATAATTTGCGATTCTTCCTATGATCTTAGCGGGAAGGGAGCAGAAACATGTTTCATAAAAAGGGCAACATCTTTCATAGAGCAGATCAGGGGGTAGTAACTCCGGTCGAATACCGCGAAGCAATTGGGGCGGCGCTATCGCATGAATTGGGCGGAGCTGGGCGTGCTGCCAAGACCACTATTAAGTGGACAGGCGTGAGTGAACGGACCGCCAAAAATTGGATTTTAGGATATTGTGGTCCATCAGGCGAAAACCTCATTGAATTAATGAGACACTCTGACGTCGTGCTTGCAGTGGTGTTAGAGCTCGCTGGTCGGCGGGACGCGCTAGCGTCCGATCGCATTGAGCAAGTAAGGCAAGAGCTTGCTAGTATCCTGAATGACTTGGATATGATTTGCGAGAAACGATCGGATTGACACTGTTATGGCGATACTTTTGGAGACACGTGGTAGGGGTGTGCGTTGCGATATGCAGCTTTACAGCCCTAAATCTCGTTTGCGCATGCTATATCTTTCTTGCGCAACCTATCGCTTTTTTCGGCCCGTTTTTTCCGTTTAGATTCAATGGCCCAAGAATCTGTTTTGCGCACGCTTCTGCTTTTTTTGGCATCAAGCCGTTGCTGTCAAAAAATCTAAATCATGATGAAATTGCTCTTCCTAAAAGGCTTAGCACAATAATTTTGCCCGGCACGCTATCATTAGCATTCTGAACTTTCCAAAATATGCTGGAATCGCTTGGGTACAGCTTGTTACCCGCCATCGTCATCTTCCAGTTCGACAGAGACTTCGTCTCCTAAAGCAACTTAGCGACACCCCTCCAAACATTGCAATCGGCTCGCTCGGGTGAGCAATAGCAATCGAAAGCCGCCCTGCGCACTTCCTTACGAAATGACTTGTTCCACCCGAGAAGGATCGTCGGTTCTCACCAACTGGATTTCCCCAAAGTTCATTTGTTGCCAAGACGGGTTTTATGATGAAATCGAGACGGCTCACTAAAGTCTTTCAAAAAATAGCCTACCCAGAGCTCAATTAGGTTATGGGTAGATAACAACCGTAAAGTTATCGAGCATCGATCTGTTGTTAAGCTGAATCTATGTCTGTCCCGAGACATTCTCTAGCTCCTAAATTGAGACTACTAATGCGGGCCGGTACAAGCAGACAGAGGGGAATATCAATTGCAAAACTCTAGACCTAGAAAAATGCTTATATTGGCTCTAGTGACTGCTTGCGGTCTTGCTGGGTGCGCTCGCCAATCGCCAGCGGATAAATCGACGGCATCCGCATCTGACATCGATTGCATGGCGCGAGCTATGTATTTTGAGTCAAACCGCTCTAGTAGGGATGGCATGATCGCGGTGGGCAGTGTCGTCATGAACCGAGTGAAATCTGATGAATTCCCAAGTACGGTTTGCGCTGTCGTCAGCCAAAGAAACCAGTTTGCGCCCAGCCTAATGACTAAGGCGATGAACGGTCAAGCTCAAGCATTGGCTGAGGCCTCAGCTTCTGCTGTGCTGGAAGGAGAGAGACACCCAGGTGTGAGGGCCGCAAGATTTTTTCATGCAGCTTGGTATGATGCAAATTTTAACAATATCCATTATGTTTTGACGGCAGGGGGCAATGCCTTTTACGAAAAACGGCGACCTGAGGATGTTACTTCGCCTAACCCGCTTCCACAAACTGAAGGGATCACAGGTTAGCTTTTCTGGAGCTGAAGATATGTCCGGCGAGGATGTTTTCGAGAGTAAACTCTCGGGCAGAAGCTCAAGCATTCTCTGTTTTACAGCATTCGTGTGGAGCCACAGGTTCAGCATTCACAAAGCTATTGTCCCAAAACCCAACTCACGCGGTAGAAATACATTCTTAAGATCGGCAAAACCGGTGGAACAAAGTCGACACAATAGTGAATTTGCTTCATTGATCCCGTAACCGACGGAAAACAAACTAGTCGTGACCACCAAGCAGAGCCACGAGTTTTTCGTGATCGCTGTCGAATGCACGAATTCCGCTCGCCAGAAGCTCGGTCGCCATCGGATCAGCATTCAGTTGGTATCTGAAATCTGCTTCGGTTAGTGGCGAAGCAGGAGTTGTAGCGACCGCCACAGGAGAAAGCACGCGCTTCAAGACAGACGTTTCTTTTTCAAGCTCATCTAGCAACGCGGGCGCGATTGTCAGATTATCACAACCAGCGAGGCCCTTGATCTGATCGATATTGCGGAATGATGCCCCCATAACGACAGTCTTGATGCCTTGCCCCTTAAAGCTACTGTAGATTTCTTGGACGGACTGAACACCAGGATCTTCTTGGACAGGATATGCGTCGCGACCTTCGGCTTTTTTATACCAATCGGTAATGCGGCCTACGAAGGGCGAGATCAGGAATGCACCCGCTTGGGCTGATGCCATGGCTTGGACCATTGAAAACACCAAGGTCAGATTACAATCAATGCCATCTTTCTGGAGGGCTTCGGCCGCGCGAATACCTTCCCATGTCGCCGCCAGCTTGATCAGGATACGGGACCTGTCGACGCCGCGGGTTTCATAATCGGCAATGATTGCGCGACCGCGTGCAATCGACGCGTCAGTATCAAAGGACAGATTGGCGTCCACTTCGGTCGACACACGTCCCGGTACAAGCTGCGACAAAGAGACGCCAAATGCGACCGTTAAGGTCGCGCATATTTGCGCAGCCGACAGTCCTTTGGCACGGCCTTCTGAAATTTCTGCCTGAATGATATCTTTGGATGCAGGGCCTTGCGCCGTCTTCAATATAAGCGATGGGTTGGTGGTGCAATCAACGGGAGCATAGCGTTTGACCGCGTCAACGTTGCCAGTATCTGCGACGACAGTTGTCATTTCTCGTAGCTGCGCGAGGGTGCTTTTCATGTCGGCACCCCGATTGTTGATCGTGCAGCGCGCGCATCAGCCGCGGTGCCATATTGCGGGAGATCAGCTGCGGTTTTGCCATGCGCCGCCATCAACGTGTCGCGCACATAAGCGATGTGGGCTGTCTCTTCGATAATCTCAGCTAGGTATTGCGCAGACATCAGATCTTTGCCGACGCCGATTGTACCGTGGTTGGCCAGAACTGCAGCCTTAACTGATGCGTCTTTGAAGAAAGGGCTGATGTCGACGTCCGTCTGCGGCCCCCCTTCTTTGGACAAAGGGATTAGCGGCATCCGACCAATTTTTTCGATAGTCTGAACGGTCAGGCAAGGGATTTCGATGCCGGCACTCGCATAGCCTGTCGCCCATGGGCTATGGCAATGCACGATCCCATTGATGTCAGCGCGAATGCGATACAGATCAAGATGAAATCCAAGATCTTTAGACGGTTTGTGATCGGACGCCTCAATCGTGCCATCCAGATGCACTACCTGCAGATTCTCGCGGGTGCACTCGGCAAACCCGACGCCCGATGGCTTTATGACGATTGCATCGCCGCTGGCCAAACGAACCGACAGGTTGCCACCCGCATTTGTTTGCAAGCCTAGGTCAAAACAACGGCGTGCTGACGCGATTAGCGCGTCTTTCTTGGCGCGGATATCTGCGGTGTCATTCATTAGGTTTCCTCTAGCTCATAAAGTCGTGCAAGGCGGCGACAGCGGCAGTCGCGACGTTGGGTGAATTGATGTGATCTGCCATACGCTCAACTGTATAGGCTTGCGCATCGCCCTCAAGAATATCAGCAGTAATTTCGCGTAAGCTTAAGTCCTCTATGGCGCCGCCTGCACGGTCCTCGTGACTGAAGCCACCCATTGGCAAAATGACATGGCATGGCGCTGTGCTTTGGTTCAGGATTTCAGCCCAGTGCGTGGCTTGGTCGCTCATTTCATCCGCCGTCAGTTTGACATGGGTGAACTGATTGGTGTGTTGGTAATGCGGACGCGACAGCTGTTCTGCGTTCAATGTGAATAACTCACCACAACCGATAAAATTCAACGCCCCCGGCAATGTCACTCGGGGCACTCCGGATACCGCAGAAAATCGTGTTGGCATGTCCACATGCGCGCCCGCAATGCGGATACGGCCCAATTCATGCACGTTCATATCGATCACACCTTGTGCGTGGCCCTCTTCGACGAACCGCGTGAACGCGGCACCACCATAGCCATTTGCGTGAAACACCGTCGGCTCGTAGCCTTGACCAACTAAAGACGCCGCGATTTGTGACCCCGCTGGACCTGTCGCCCCCAAGGTCGTGATTGCCACGCCTTGGCGCGTGCTTGGCATCACGGGTTTGGCGCGCGTCAATCCAGACGCAGCGGCAGCAGCGTTTTCGAACACTTGTTTAAGGTAGAAATTCATCCCCTCAATATCACACAAGGTTGGGATGATAGTGATCGAGCTGTCAGCTAACGCAGGACGCGGATCAAAGGCCAATGTCGTTATCAAAATTTTGGGATAGGTCGATGGCAAGCCTTTCATGGCTGCCAGTACGATTTCACCACCTGTCCCACCTCCGACACCAATCGCAACCTGACAATCAGTACAATGATTGGTGATCTGGGTCGCTGCAGCCTCGGCGCGGGCGGCCATTTGGGCCAGTTTTTCAGCACCCGACCAAATGGCTCCGTTTGATTCAAGCGAGACATCCAGCAGTTCAACAGTTAGCCCATGACCACGCATCGCATCCGCGAGATAGGCAATCTCTTGTCGCTTCGTTTCTAATGTACCAATCAGCAGAACACGCGCCATTTCGGTTAACCCTTCACCGCGCCTGCAGTCATGCCAGTGATAATCTGACGCGAAGCAAACAGCGTAAAGATGATCGGTGGAATGGCAAGAAGCATCCCTGTCGCCATGATCACACCCCACTCAACGCTCGTCTCGGACATGTTGTTCACAATCAAGATTGGCACAGTTTTCGTGTCGCGGTCCGACAGTGCGGACGCCAGCAGATATTCGTTCCATGCAATGCGGAACGTAAAGATCGCAGCGGCTGCAAGGCCAGGTTTAATCAACGGCAACACAATCTTGAAAAACACTTGAAACGGCCCAGCGCCATCAACACGTGCTGCTTCTTCGAGGGAACGTGGGACTTGGGCAATAAAGCTTTGCAAAATCCAGATGACGAAGGGCAAATTCATCGCCACGTAAATCAAGATGATACCGCCGTGGGTACCAGCCAAGCAGACATCTCCGCGTCCGCCGACACTTTCACGGATGAAGCCACCGATCAGGCCATCTTTGTCTAGGCAGAACTGGTTGTTCCAAAGACCGAATACAGGCACCAACAGAACAGCGGGTGGGACCATGCGCACCAACAACGTAGTCAAGGATGCCGCATCGCGACCCATAAACCGGAACCGCACCAACGCATAGGCCGCCATGCATCCGATCACTAATGTGATGACCGTGGCCGTCAGCGAGATGATCAAAGAGTTGATGAACGCCCCGCCGAATTTTAGCTGGCAGAATTTTAGATGTTCAGGTTCGTACCACAGCACGTCACATAACGCAGTTTCGTAGTTCTGGATCGTCGGCATGAACAGCAAGCCACCCGCACCGCTGGTAATGTCCACGTCCAATTTGAAGCTGTTGGCAAACATCAACACGATCGGCCCAACAGACATAAAGATCAGCGCGAACAACAAGGCGTAATAGGCGGGGTTCTGGCGCTCGTATGCTTTGTCAGACATCTTATTCGTCCTCTTGGATGGCGGCGGCCAAACGGTCCGCGCGGCGTTCTTGCCAGCGGGTAAAGCCGAACATCGATAGGGTCAGGATCATCAACATCAGAAGCAGATAATTAGACATGGCAGCAGCGACACCCAATTCGCGGAACTCAGATGCGGTGCGTGAAATCCGCATAGCGAGAATTTCGGTATCCTGCCCCGGACCGCCCCCTGTCATCACGAGGATCACTTCGAGAACTTTGAAGGCATCAATCAAACGCAACAAAGCGGTCACGATCAGGATCGGCAACATCATCGGCAGTTTGATATAAATGATCTGTTGCCAGCCCGTCGCGCCATCAATGCGCGCAGCCTCTATTGCGGATTGCGGAAGCGATTGCAGGGCGGCAAGCGATAGGATGAAGATAAAAGGTGTCCACTGCCAAATATCGGCGATGATCACCGACATCAGGGCGTTCTGGCCAAGCCAGTCGACCTTCTCAAGCCCCACCGCCTCGAGCATGCGATTAAAGATGCCGATGGTCGGGTGGTACATGTAGCGCCACATCAAACCAACAACGACAGGGGCGATCATCATCGGCAGAATAAACAGGGTCCGCAACACAGACATGCCACGAATGTTGCGGTCTAGCAGTAGGGCTAGGCCCACACCGATGATCATTTCCAACACAACAACAGAGGACGCGAAAATCAGCGTTACAGAAAAACTTTTGCGGAAGAACGGATCATAAAACAGATCAACGTAGTTCTTAAAACCAATGAATTCGGCTTCGCTAATTTTCTGGGCAGGGTTCCAGTCAAGTAAGGACCCGTACATCATATAACCAAGCGGATAAATCAGCGCGATCGCCATGATGAACGCCGCAGGGGCCATGAACATGTAAGGCGTCATTCGGTTGAGGAATTGGCGGTTCACAGAAACATCCTTTGGTGTGCGGGTCGTTTTATCTTTTAGTGAACGGCCCCGCCTAAATCAGGCGGGGCCGTCAATTCATTTACGGGAGGTTAGTTCCAAGTATAGTAACCGGCTTCATCCATGATGACGCGTGCACGTTCTGCAACACCGTCCAAGGCCTCTTGGATGTCCAGATCATTGGTCAGAACTTCGGACAGAGTAGTGCCAAGGTCTGCATTGATCTTACCCCATGTTGGGATAATGGGCCGCCAGTCTGGGTCAGCATGCTGAAGCGCTTCGCCAAATGTAGACATGTGTGGGAACACTGCGTTCACTTCTGCGTTCGCATGAGTGGAGAAGCGCGATGGGTTACCACCTGCAAGTGCCACAAGCTTGTCGCCTTCACGTGATGTCAGCCACTGCATCAAGAGGAACGCAGCTTCTTTGTTTTCGGCGTTGGCTGGAATGCCGATACCGAATCCACCTGTCTGTGAGGCACGTTCTGTACCCATCGGATGCATCGCCCACCCAACATTTCCCACAACTTGGGATTTGTCGGGATCGTCGACCTGACCCGCAACAACTGTCGTGTCGAGATACATAGCTGTATCACCCGCAAGGAATGATCCAAGCGCTTCGCCAAAGCCAAACGTTGTCGCGCCTTCTGGTCCACATTCGACGATAGACTTGAGCGCTTCTGCTGCGGCAACGCCTTCGGCGCTGTTCATCACCGGCTCCCAATTGTCGTCAAAGATGGCGCCACCCAATGGGTTCAGGTGCAATAAGAACGCGTGAGCTGCGTGGTGACCAGAGGCCGCACGCGACGCAAGACCGCCCATGCCAGGCTCTAACTGAGGGATTTCGCAAGCCAGCGCTAGCATCTCTTCATATGTCTGGGGCACTTCGAGACCGTGCTTTTCAAAGATATCTTTACGATAGCCAAGTACGGAAGTTTCGGAACCATATGGCAGGCCGAACAAGGAACCAGTGGCACCACCAAGATAGCCGCGATCACCACCAGCAAAGCCGATGTTGTAAACGTATCCCGGGATCAGATCAGCAGAGTCGTAGCCTGGATCAGAAAGGTTAGGGTTCATGAAATATTTGGCAAGGTTTTCCAACTGGTCCGCGTAAACATAGTCGGCCTTGGAAAACACAACGTAAGCGATCAGGTCATAGTCACCTTCTTCCTGTGCCAGCTCAAGCGTCTGGCGCTCACGCATGGCAAGGTATGGCAACTGATCGACCTCTACTTCAATGCCTGTTTCCTCGGTGAATTGTGGCAAGATCTGCATAACCGCATCGTAGTGCGGGTGCGCAGGGAAGTTCACGACAAGGGTCGTACCCGCGTATTCCGCGTAAGGTCCGCCGTGACCATCAGCAGTTGCTGATCCCACTGTAAGGGCCAGCAAACTTGTCGCGGCCAGCGTGGTTTTGGTGAAATTATTCATAGTTCCTCCCTAGTGCTTTTGTAGCGCTTAAAGCGCTTTCTCAGTCGTCTTGTCGAACAAGTGAATGTTCTCGGGCTGGAACGCGAAACGTAGCGTCGCGCCCAAAGCGATTGGCGTTTCGGACTTGAGTTCAACGGTGATCTTCCCTTCACCGCAATTACAAATCAGAACCGATTGTGCGCCGACGTATTCAGACACGATCACATTCAAATCGAGGCTGTTGTCGTCAGCAGCATCAGGCGAATATTCGAGATCAGACGGGCGAATGCCCAGCGTAACCTCGGATTGTGCTGTCTGCATGAGGGTCGCCGCGCGATCCGCAGGCAGGGCAACCGAAAAGCCCTTCCCTTCGGCATAAAGCGTGCCACCTTTGTCGTTTAGTTCCGCATCCAAAAAGTTCATTGGCGGCATCCCAAGAAACCCAGCAACGAACTTGTTGGCCGGTTTCTTGAACAGCTCGCTCGGCGTGCCGTGCTGTTGGATGTAGCCACCGTGCATCACGACGATCTTGTCGGCCAATGTCATGGCTTCGATCTGATCGTGGGTCACATAAATCATGTTCTTTTTGACTGATTGACGCATTAACGCCAGTTCTGCGCGCATCTGCCCACGTAGCTTTGCGTCAAGGTTGGACAGTGGCTCATCAAACAAAAACGTGCTGCTATCTCGGGTCAAGGCACGGCCCATGGCCACACGCTGCCGTTGACCACCTGACAATTCACCAGGCTTGCGCGCAAGAAAGTCCGTTAGCCCAAGCGTCGCAGCCACTTCGCGGATTTTCTTGTCGATCTCGTCCTTGGGGCGTTTTTCCAAACGTAACGCGAACGACATGTTCGCGGCAACGTTCATATGTGGGTAAAGAGCGTAATCTTGAAAAACCATCGCGATGTCGCGGTCTTTCGGCTCAAGTGTACTTATAGGCTTGTCGTCGAAATAGATCTCGCCCTCGCTCACGCTTTCCAGACCCGCGATCATCCGCAGGGTCGTGGACTTGCCGCATCCAGAGGGTCCAACAAGAACAGTAAATTCGTTCAAGTCCATTTCAAGGTTGATGCCATGCAGAACCTGAACGGACCCGTATCGCTTCACCAAATTATCGAGCCTAATAGTCGGCATTGATTCCCCTCACTTCGTTGATCGTTAACATTGTGTATACAAAGTATGATGTAAATATCCAAAATTGCATTATGGACGATTTTTTTGTTAGCATGATAAGAAGACACTGAATATCAAGGATGCACCACATGACCCTGAAGCAAAAAATAGCGCCTAACGTACGTGGTTCAACTGTGGGCCGGATTGAAGCGGAACTGTTAGAAGACATCTCAGCAGGGCTTATCCCACCCGGCGCCCGCCTTGACGAGGTTAAGCTGACCGAGCGGTTTGGCGTATCACGTACCCCTGTCCGTGAAGCACTAACCCGTCTCACTGCGCAGGGAATCCTTGTTCCGGGCGAAAAACGCGGCGTTCGAGTGGCCGAATATTCTCGGGAGGAATTGGCGCAAATGTTTGAATCTATGCATGAAATTGAATCTGCGTGTGCACGGATCGCGTCCCAAAGACTTACACTTCTTTCGCGTTCCGAAATCGAAGCGGCGCAGGCAGTTTGTATAGTAGCCGCAGAGAAAGGAGAGCTGTTGGAATACATGCGTGCCAATGAGGCATTCCACCTCGCAATCTACTCTGCGACAGGCAATCCCTACATGGCAGAAATAGCGACTGAATTCCGTCGCCGTACAGGCCCGTTCCGCGCCAAAAAGTTTGCGTCCAAAGAAGATATGATCGCTTCGGCGCGCAGCCATCAAGATTTGATTGGTTACATATTTTCAGAGGATTCCCGTGCTGCAGCCGAAGGTATGCGCGCCCATATGACTGCAAGCTTCATGCAAACTCTCGCCGTGAATTGAGTTTTTAGTCGGATTGGGGTTGCATTTGGACGCAAATATGTATTTTTGTATGCAAAGTTAAACAATCGCATACGGAGATTCCAATGGGCGTTCAGGAAACCAAGATTTATCCTATCAATACAGGTTGGCTCGAAGCCGATCTTGGCACTTACATCTTCTGGAAAGGCCCCGCAGGCGAAAAAATCTGGAACCCTGTATACTGTCATTATGTCGACACCGGCACACACAAAATCCTGATCGACACGGGACTTTGCGACGAAGAGCGCGCCACCAAATACCACCATAAATGTGACAAACGTGGTTGCCTCCAGGTCCATGAGCACCTCGAGCAAAAGCTTGGCGTTCATCCCGATGAGATCGACATCATCATCTTTACGCACCTGCATTGGGACCATGTGCAGAACATGAAGCAGTTCAAAAATGCCCGTTACATCGCCCCAAAGGGCGAGATCGAAATGGCATACAATCCACTGCCCCTTTATTACCGTACCTACGAATGTGGCATCCTAGATATCGAACCAGCATATGCGGGCTGCGTATTCGAGGCGATTGAAGACGAAACAGAGGTCGTCCCAGGTATCACGATGTTCCATACGCCTGGCCATTCGGTGGGCCACATGGCCGTCACTGTTGAAACCAGCATGGGTGACATCGTCATCGCCGGTGATGCGATCTTCCAAGAACGCAATATGGAGCCTAACCCAGCTGAGATGTGGCGCTATTGGGTCCCTGCCCGTTTCGTCAATTCATATGAGGGTTGGAAATCAGTTGAGGAGATGGATAAGCGCGCTGACTATATCCTCGCATGCCACGATAAGGTCGCGAATGCCCGCTCTGATGTGTTCCCGTATGAGGGCATGCCGCTACGCAAACGCCGTCAAACCATTCCTGGTTTCCAGTTCTATTTTGGTGACATGCCAGCAGGAACGGCGAATAAAATTGCCCCAGCCCTGAAGCCTGACGAAGTTCAGGGCTATCTTGATAGCCTGATCCCACCAATGGCTGACAAGTAGAACCATGACGCGATTGATCGATAATATATCGCAGATCGCAGACCAGTTTGATGCAATCATTTTGGATCAATGGGGCGTCTTGCATGATGGCACGACGCCCTATCCTGGTGCGGTTGGCGCCCTGATAGAACTCGTTAACAATGGCGTGCGTTTGGGTGTTTTATCAAATTCAGGTAAACGCACGGACCTCAACATCGAACGTATCGCGAGCAAAGGTTTCAACCCCGACTTGTTCGAATGCGTCATGACGTCGGGCGAGGCGTTATGGCAGGATGCGAAGCAAGGCAAACTCAGAGGCACACGGGCATATGTCGTGTCAGCAAGGCCGATGGACGCCGCCCAATGGGCCGTGGGATTGGAGGTTTCTTTTGCCAAAAATCTGCTGGAAGCCGACTATGTCTTGATCATGGGTCTTCCCGAAGGCGACGCGGCACCAAACCAAGCCGAATTGGACACCCTGCGCGACGACATCATTAAGCACGACATACCCGTTTACTGCTCTAATCCTGACCGGACCTCCCCGCGTGCCAGCGGGGCATTGGCCGTTTCACCCGGAGCCTTGGCGCATGCTATAAAGGACGCGGGCGGCAAAGTTGCCTTTTATGGCAAACCCCACGCCCCTGTGTTTCACGCCATTGAACAGATGATGGATATTAGACCCAGCCGCCTCTTAATGGTCGGCGATAGCCTAGAGCACGATATTGGCGGCGCGGCGAAAGCAGGCTGGCAAACACTGTTCGTGCGCGGCGGCATCGATGCCAGTGCGTTCGACTGCAATGACATAGACATCGCGCTGCGTGCCCTTTTGGCCAAGCAATCTGCCGTCACTCCCGATTTTTCCATCCAGACCCTAAGGTAAGCCCATGCATGATTTTTTGACTGACGAATTCCGCGCCTTTTCCGCTGCACTGGGACAGAACCCGTTGCGCGTCCAAGGTCCCGGCGGAAATACCTCGATCAAGTCCGGCAACGTCATGTGGATCAAAGCATCGGGAACCGAGCTGGCGGATGCCACGCGCACAAACATTTTCGTAGCCGTGGACCACGAAGCTGCCGTCGCACAGGCCAACGGTGCGGGCGATGGTAGCTGTAAAGATACCGTCTTGGACCCTGCCATCACGCTACGCCCCTCAATTGAGACTACCTTTCACGCAGCGCTCGATTGGACCGTAATCGCCCACACCCATTCCATAGCCACACTTACCCATTGCGTTAGCGTTGAAGGACGCACAGCCCTCGAAGCGAAGCTAGCAGGGCTGCCCTTCGTCCGTGTACCATACGCCAAGCCGGGTTTGCCTTTGACCCAAAAAATAATGTCACTGATAAAACCGGATACCCAAGTTGTCGTGCTGGAAAACCATGGCCTGATTTGCTGCGCGAACTCTGTGGCTGACACAGCCGCGTTGATGGAAGATGTTGAAAGCCGATTGGTGATGCCTACTGGCGAAACAGGTTTCGACGCACCGTCCCAATCCGCACCTAGGGGTTTCACTTGGGCACCCCAGAGTTGGATCGCGCAAAACGAACGTTGCGCTGACCTTGCCGTGCGCGGCACATATTACCCAGACCATGTCGTGTTCCTTGGGCCAGCATTGCCGCTAAAAAACCACGATGGCAAACCGCCCGCGATCGTACAAATGGGCATCGGCATTCTGATCCGTGACGATGCAACACCATCCCAGAAGGCGATGCTGCGGTGCTTATCTGATCTGCTGTCACGCCTGCCCGCCGATTGGTCCGCAAGCCCCCTTGGCGAAGATGCGGAAGCCGAATTACTAAACTGGGACGCAGAGAAATACCGCCAAGCCTTGGCTGCACGTACATGACCCTCTCGCTCGGGATAGATCTGGGCACCTCTGGTATCCGTTCTGCCGTTGTGGATGGAAGCGGTGCGGTGCTGAGCATGGCGCGTGCTAATTATGCCACCCAAGACCCAGACAAGGTCGATGCCGATATCTGGTGGAACGGGGTCGTCGATTGCATCACGAACCAAATCAAAGCTCTGCATGAAGTAGGCTTAGATCCGATGGACATCGCACGCATTGGCATCGATGGAACGTCTGGCAGCATGGTTTTGACCGACGCAAACCTTGCGCCGGTCACGCATGCATTGATGTACAATTCCACAGGATTTGATGCCGAAGCGTCCGCCATAGCAACCCACGCCCCAGATCAGCACATCACGCGAGGCAGCGGCTCTGCCCTTGCCCGTCTTATGCATTTGCAATCAGAGGACACTGAGGGTCGTGCAAGACACATGCTGCACCAAGCAGATTTCATCGCTGCTAAGTTGATGGGACAAGGTGGCTGGTCGGATGAGAACAACTCTCTCAAGACAGGTTATGACCCCGAAACAAAAAGCTGGCCGGCGTGGGCGCAAGCCGCTGGTGTTCGCACGGATCTTTTGCCTGATGTGGCACCTGCCGGAACCGCAATCGCGACGATCTCTCACACTTGTGCCGCAAAATTGGGACTATCTAAATCGGTCCTTATTCATACGGGCACTACCGATAGTATCGCTGCCTTCTTGGCCTGTGCGCCATTGAAAACGGGCGCTGCCGTAACATCTCTTGGTACCACCCTTGCGATCAAGTTGCTGAGCCACAGCCGGATCGACGCCCCAGACATCGGGCTGTATTCGCACAAACTTGGTGATGATTGGCTTGTTGGCGGCGCGTCCAATACAGGAGGCGGTGTGTTAAAGAATTTCTTTTCGGTTGATGAAATGGGCCAACTGTCCGCGCAAATCGACCCAAATACGGCTAGCGATCTCGACTATTATCCGTTGTTGAAACCAGGCGAGCGTTTCCCAATCAATGATCCCAGTCTCCCCCCCCGCCTGACCCCGCGCCCATCCTCAGACGCGGTGTTCTTTCACGGCCTGTTGGAAAGCATCGCCCGAATTGAAGCGCGGTGTTACGACGTAATGACAGAATTAGGCGCCCCACGCCCAAAAGTAATTTATACAGCTGGCGGCGGGGGGGCCAATCAAACATGGAATGCGATCCGTCAGCGCGTAACGGGTTGCTCCATTCAAACACCCTTTGAAACTGAAGCAGCGGTTGGCGTTGCGCGTTTGGTTTTGTCGCAGCTAAGGCCGAGGACTGAGCGTAAACTCATCTATTGAAGCACGGGACACGAAGCTTTGGAAGCCAGCAGCCTCGACGATGAGGATACCAAGTCGGAGGCGATTGAGCTGCTCA
The DNA here is from genome assembly GCA_034111185.1 of Paracoccaceae bacterium. Taxonomy (GTDB): domain Bacteria; phylum Pseudomonadota; class Alphaproteobacteria; order Rhodobacterales; family Rhodobacteraceae; genus Yoonia. Next base: position 24,437 of record JAWUXS010000090.1, read on the forward strand.
GAGGCCTTGTGACAGAGGTGCGATTGCATCCTGACGAGGACGCCAAAGATGGACATACCATTGAACTATATGGAGAATTGGCTGCAATTTTGGAATTATCGGCCCCCAAACGACAAAAAACCCGCCGTTTTACGGGCGGGGTGTCGGTTTCATTGGTTGCGGGAGGGTGCAACCAATGAAACCTACCCAGCTTAAGGTGCCTTATTTAGCAAAAAACGGACAGATCTTCACATATTACGCCTGATTACACGGCAGAAGCCCGCCGAACACGCTCAGATAGGTCAAAATTGAAACCGAAACGCTAAGCCCAATGGACCAGAGACCGACCCTGCATTGACGTTCAAATTGGGTCACCTTAAAGGTGCTCTCCAGTTTGGCCTCAGCCTTCACGTTCGGCTTTTTTACGTGCCAGTTTACGCTGACGGCTAATGGCTTCTTTTTTCTCGCGCGCTTTGCGAACGGACGGCTTTTCAAAATGCTCTTTGAGCCTCATTTCGCGGAACACGCCTTCACGCTGTAGCTTTTTCTTGAGCGCACGGAGCGCCTGATCAACGTTATTGTCACGAACACTTACTTGCATTTGAGTTCCGCTATTTTACTGAAAATATTACGTGCGACTTGCCAGTAAATGTTGGCAATATCAAACTAAATCTTTTCAGTCATAATTAGGTCGACGTGTGTCTGACAGCACCGCCCAGTAGACAGATTTTAGTATTCGAAAAGGGACAATTTCTGGATCATCTCATCACTTAACGGAACGATATGCCGATGCAGAAAGTCAGCAACAGCCCCCAGCGTCGATCGACACGAACGGCCCAAACCAGACCTTCACGGTCCAGCCTGTCGCTGCGGCGCAGCTTCACCAGACCGGACATTCATGAACGGTGCAGCATTTTAGCAGTGCCAACCTCGCTGTACGGAGAAACTGGGTCTTTCTGCGGCTGCAGCAATGTCTATTTTCCATGCAAAAGGGGCATCGGAACAAACCGATACCCCTTGGACAGAATGGCACTCGCGTTTTACCAGCTATTGTAACCAAGATATTTCCCAGACATCTCGACCCTGACGCGATCACCCTTGGGGTTTTCAACGCGGGTGACTGACATTTCGAAATCAATCGCTGACATAATGCCGTCGCCAAATTTCTCTTGGATGAGCGCCTTGAGCGTCGGCCCGTAAACTCCAACGATTTCGTAAAACCGGTAGATGCAGGGATCGGTCGGCACGGCCTGTTCCCAAATCTTTGTCGGACTTTCTGCCAGCACGCTTTCGGCTTCTTGGGGCAAGCCCATGGTTGCAACCATCAGGGCGGCCTTTTCAGGTGGGAAGGCGTTCATGCCCATGGCCGCAGAATGGGTCCAGACCGGCGACATCCCGATTTTATCGGCAATGTCTTCCCAAGTTATTCCGGCTGTTTTCTTGGCCGAAAGGATCATTGCTGTGACGTCTTCTTTGGTCATCATGTCGGTCATTGGTGTGGTGTCCTTCTTACTTTGTTGTTTATTACAGGCCGAGAGCGATCAGGCCTGGATGGTCATCTGGGCGTGGCCCCGAGGCATCCCAATGAAACAGGCGTTCGTCCTGTGAGATCGGCACATCGTTGATAGAGGCATGTCGCTGCGCCATGTAACCGTCAGCATCAAAGGCCCAGTTTTCGTTGCCATGGGCGCGAAACCATTGGCCCGACGCGTCGTGATATTCGTAACAAAATCGTACGGCTATTTTGTCATCGCTGTGGGCCCAGATTTCCTTGATCAACCGATAGCCGTTTTCCGTGGCCCACTTTTCGGTCAGAAACGCCTCGACCTCTGCGCGACCTTGCAGGAATTGTGACCGGTTGCGCCAAGCTGTGTCTTGCGTATAGGCCTGCGCGACCTTGACGGGATCACGGCCGTTCCATGCGTTTTCGGCCATACGCACTTTTTGGACAGCGTCGTCATAGCTGAAGGGCGGAACGGGGTGGCGTGGCTGGGTCAGAGTCATATCTTTACCGCCTGCAGCAACGGTTGATCGCTTGCCGCAGTTTTGGTTTTGTCGATGCGGATCGTTTCTGGCGAATGGGTTGCGCCCGCTTCGCTGGGTTGCCCTGCCAATTCGGCAGAGCGTTTGCCAAGGAACTGCACCAGATGATTGCGGATCGCGTAGTAGTTCGGGTGTTCCACAATGTCGGTGCGTGTCCGTGGCCGTGAAATTGTGATCTCGACACTTTCGGCGACCCGCGCCAGTGGGCCGTTCGTCATCAGCAGGATACGATCGGCGAGCAGGATCGCCTCATCGATGTCATGGGTGATCATAAAGACGGTTTGGTCCGTCCCGCTCCAGACCTTCAAAAGCTCTTCTTGAATGGTGCCCCGTGTCAACGCATCAAGTGCGCCGAAGGGTTCATCAAGCAGCAGCAATTTGGGTTCATTGGCAAAGGCGCGCGCAATCGACACACGCTGGCGCATACCACCGGACAATTGGCTGGGCTTGCGGTGGATCGCATCACCGGACAGCCCGACCTTGTCGAGAAACGCGATTGAATGGTCTTCGACTTTCTGTTTGGTCCAATCGGGGAAACGCGCGGCCACCCCGAAAGTGACGTTCTTCAATGCGGTCAACCATGGGAGAAGGGAATAGTTCTGAAACACCACGCCGCGATCAAGGCTTGGCCCCGAAACTCCATAACCGTCCATTTTGACCACGCCACTTGTCGGGTCTGACAGCCCCGCAAGGATATTCATGATTGTGGATTTGCCGCATCCTGAATGGCCGAGGATGCAAACGAATTCGCCCTTTTCGATGCCAAAGCTGGCGTTCTCAAAAACTGTAAATTCGCCACCTTTGCCATCTGGGTATTTTTGCGTGAGCTTTTCAATACTTAGAAATGATTTTGCCATTAGCCTGCCTTATTCAACATAGGCGACGCGCCGCTGGAGCAGGCCAAAGGCCGAATCCAGCAACATGCCGACAACGCCGATCATGAGAATTGAAAAGATGACGGAGGTCAGGTCGAGGTTGTTCCACTCGTTCCAGACGTAATAGCCAATGCCGGTGCCCCCAACGAGCATCTCTGCCGCCACGATTACCAACCATGCTATCCCGATAGAAATCCGCATGCCGGTTACGATTGTGGGCGCAGCAGCGGGCAGGATAACAGTGAAGGCCGTTTTGAACGCCCCAAGTTCATGGGTGCGGGCCACATTGACCCAGTCTTCGCGCACACCTGCCACTCCAAAGGCTGTGTTCAGCAGCATCGGCCAGATCGAGCAGATAAAGATTACGAAAATCGCTGAGGCCTCGGAATCTTGGATGATGAACAAGGCCAGAGGCATCCAAGCCAGCGGCGAAATAGGCCGCAGAACCTGAATAAACGGGTTCAGCGCCTTGTACGCCACCGATGACATGCCGATCAGAAACCCAAGCGGGATCGCAATCATTGCTGCCAGAAAATACCCCGTCAAAACACGGTAGATTGAATAACCGATTTGGATGCCGATGCCTTTGTCGTTAGGCCCTGCATCGTAAAACGGGTTCGACAATTCCTGCCAAGCCTTGACCAACACTTCGCTGGGGGGCGGGACCCCCGCTTTCGCGGTTCCCGCCCCAGTCAGCAATTCGTATTCGGTCAGCTCGCCGGTTTTGAGCGTTTGTGCGGTGATCGAAAATTCCCACACAAAAAGCCCAACAAACAGCAAAGCAATCGACCAAATCGCGGCCCGCTTGTTTTCTGATAAAACCTCCATCAGTCAGCTTTAATCGCAAAGCTGTCGACATAGGCTTCGGGCTGTGCGGGGTCGAACGATTTACCCATGATCATGTGCGACTTGTAATTATCAACAGGCGCGTCATAGCCAAGATCGGTCATGACTTTACGTGCATCAGAAGCCAGATAGACCTGTTCGGCTATTGCTTTGTAATCCACGTCACCTTCGATGTAGCCCCAGCGCTTCATCTGGGTCAGGATCCACACGCCCATTGATTGCCATGGGAACGGGTCAAAATCGATGCGATCTGGTACGCGCTGCACTGCGCCCAAGCCATCTGCATAGGTGCCTGTCAGCACTTGTTCTATCACTGTCACAGGCTGGTTCAGGTAATTTGTTGGTGCAATCGCCGACGATATTTCTTTGCGGTTATCAGGGTTTGAAGCGTATTGCGTCGCGTCAATGATCGACTTGAGCAAAGCGCCGTAAGTATTTGGCAATTCGGTGGCAAAGGACAAAGGTGCCGCAAAAGCACAGCATGGATGACCTTCCCAGATTTCTTTTGTCAGAATATGGATAAATCCGATGCCTTCATAGACCGCGCGCTGGTTGAACGGATCAGGCGACAGATATCCATCAAGATTACCAGCACGCAGGTTTGCTACCATTTCAGGCGGCGGCACAACACGGATCTGGATATCAACATCTGGGTCCAAACCGAATTCTGCCACGTAGTAGCGCAGCAAGAAGTTGTGCATGGAATATTCGAACGGCACGCCAAAGGTAAAACCCTTCCATTGTTTAGGGTCACGCTTGTCCATGTGTTGGTTGGCTAAGACAATCGCCTGACCGTTGATGTTTTCAACCGCTGGCATGATATAAGGTTCTGCCACTGAACCCGCGCCTAATGTCATCGCCAATGGCATTGGTGTGAGCATATGGGACGCATCATATTCGCCTGACAGTGACTTGTCGCGGGCCACGGCCCAACCAGCAGTCTTGATCACTTTGGCATTCAACCCGTAGCGACTATAAAAGCCCAAAGGCTCAGCCATGATGATCGGCGTGGCACAAGTGATTGGCACAAAGCCAATATTGAGGTCAGTTTTCTCGGGCGTTCCAAGGTTATCAAGTATTGCTGCCTTCGCTTCGTTTAGCGGAAAGACTGAAGCCAGTGCAGCGGCAGCTGTTGTCCCACCGACCATGCCCATGAACGACCTGCGACCGATGTCGCTGTGCCCAAAGATCGACCGAACGATTGCGCTTTCAACCGCTTGCTCAAGCATGTCGTCGCTCGACATATGCCTGTTAGTTGGCGCGGCTGACGCTTTACAGCTGTCACACGGACAGCTTTGCCCGTGACGCAGATCGGTATCTTTTGAGAACGGATTTCCAAGACTTTTGACTGTCATAATGACCCCCATGGTTTGATTTGAAACCAAGATGACATGAGGTACTCGCCTGCATAAATGCGATTTGCAAAGTGACTAAATTTGGCAAGATGTTGAATTTAATGATTAAAATATATGCACTTCCTACGAAATATCGTATTTTACGAAGTTTCGTAGATGCATTGTGGTTTCGCATCAGATCACATCACGCAATGGCCCTTGATTCTGATACATCCCTGACCCTCGAACATCACCCGCTTGCGACCCTTGTGATGACGGCGGGTATAGGCGACATCGTTTCGCATAATTCAGAGGTCATGCGCCTGTTTTGCACAGATCTGGTCGGCGCGCCGCTTTGCACCATATTGCGATCACCCGCCGGCGATATGGCCGTCTTTCTTGAAGCCGTTCTTCATTTTGAACGCTACACCAGCGCCACTCTCGCGTTTGAAACCATGCAGGGGTGCACATTGCGGCTGCAAACCTTTGGCACCCGTGTGTCCGACGATCTGGTGATGCTCAGTTTTCTGGACCTTGATGCACAGGAACGGCGCAATCAGGTTGCACAACAAGAGCTCCACCACCGTGCGGGCCTGATGCAATGGCAAAATATCCACGGGTTCTTTCGCGAGATGGAAGTGCAAAACCAATTGATCCTAGAAGCCGCAGGCGAAGGAATTTACGGGATCAACGCTGAAGGCAAAGCCACCTTTGTAAATCGCGCCGCCCAAGAGATGTTAGGCTGGAACGCGGATGACCTGATCGGGCAGGACTTGCACCAGATTATCCACCATCACCACCTGAATGGGGATCTTTTTCACGCGCACGAATGTCCGATCTACGATTCATTCAGACGCGACAAAACCGTGCGGGTCGATGACGACGCATTTTGGCGCAAGGACGGCAAGCCAATCTTGGTCGAATACATCTCGACGCCGATCTACGATCACGGTGTGTTGGCGGGGGCGGTCGTCATCTTTCGCGACGTGACCGAGCGCAAAGAAAACGAAAAGAAGCTGCGCCGCGCCTTAGAAGAAGTGGAAAATCTGCGGTTCCAACTGGAACAAGAGAACGACTACCTGCTCACAGAGATACGCAATGTCAGATCGCACACAGGGATCATCGGGCAGTCTGCTTCTATCCGAAACCTCAATACGCAGATTGATTTGGTCGCGCACACACAGACTAACGTCCTGATTTCAGGGGCGTCCGGCACCGGAAAAGGCCTGACCGTTAGTGCGATCCACGAGGCAAGCAATCTGGCCAAACGGCCATTGGTGCGCTTTAATTGTTCCGACACTCCAACGCGAAGCCTCGAAGCGGAAATGTTCGGCTATCGGCGCGGTGCGTTTCGTGGGGCGGTGCGTGACACCACCGGTAAACTGGCATTGGCCAATAATGGCACACTGCATCTGGACGAAGTTTCAGATTTGCCAAAGGCTTTTCAGGCCAAACTGATTGTGGTCATTCAGGAGGGGGCATTCAGACGCATAGGGGACACCTATGACACGCCCGTATCGCTTCGGATCGTATCGACGACCGCCCGTGACCTTGCAACAGAAGTGCGCGCTGAACGGTTTCGCCAAGACTTATTCTTTGAATTGAGCGTTCTGCCGGTCCACTGTGATGCCTTAAAAGACCGCCCCGAAGATATCCCGTTTCTGGCTCAACATTTTTTAGAACGCGCATCCAGCAGGTTGCGCCTGCCGTTAACGCGGATATCCAAAGCGAATATCGAAGCGCTTGTGGGCTATAATTGGCCCGGCAATGTCCGTGAGTTGGAAAACGTGATCGAACGTGCCGCGATTTTGGCGCAAGGCGGAAAACTGCGGATAGAGTTCCAATCAGGTCTTGCAGCAAAGGTCGACAATAAAGAGGACATTATGTCCAACACTGATTTGAAGCGACTTGAACGGGACAATCTCGTCAAGTGCATGCGCCGGTCGCAGGGTAAAGTGTCGGGCCCAACCGGAGCGGCCCACCTTTTGGAGCTTGCGCCAACAACAGTCTACTCAAGGATCAAAGCGCTTCGCATCTCCGATGCCGATTGGGAAATCTAGGGGCCGAGCCCGCGGTTGCAATGCGATGGCGTTCACAAGCTTACGCCACATATGACGGAGGAATGTTATTCGAAAAGACAACCTGTCACCGACCCAAAGCCTTCGCAGATGCCGAGGTCTTCTTCGTCCGCAACCTGTAGATCCTACGGCCGACGTTCGCTTCGTTTGCACATCGAAGAAACTGGGTCACTGCCCTGAATGTCCGCTTTCTTCATGTTGCCTAGTCTAATTTGCGGGCGCAGCGAAGGTTCGCTTTTGGCGAAAACCGGACTTTCGCTGCAGGTGCGAAACTTGGTTTCTTCGTATGAAGAAGCGGACGTTCGGCAGCACGCGACGTTTTCAACCGCAGCGAACGGCAGCAAAGAGCCCAAATAGACATAATTGATGTAACGCAGCGAATGTCTACTCCGCGTGCGAATGCACCAAGTCGCCGTGCAGTATGTCTTTGCTCGGTGCCAGGCCAAACTTGCGGGCACCCTCACGTGAAATGGGTTTTCCAGATGCCTAGCGATCAACGTTAGCAATAGTGCCGTCTGGCACAGGCCAAAGTTCGATCGGTTCGGCAAGAAAAATGAGCCTGTTTTGTCCCTGTTTCAGTTCCGGAAAGTCAGCATGGCAACGGCGCCGGTGAACTCTCGCTGGTGATAAGCTTGGTCGTCTTCGCCGAAGCCCGGTCCTCTGCTCAGTGCGCGCGCCTGCTGGAAAAATCCTTTGGCCGCGTTGCTCTGCCCAACTTTACTGACAACCAGAGAGGCCAGGAACGGCGAACCATTCTCAACGTCCTCAACCATCGTCGCCTCAAGCGCCTGCGTCACTTTCCTAATGGACCCAGGCATATACAGATCAAGGGCCCGGGCAAGCTGGCCGTAAGTTATCGGCACATCTGCGGCGGACAGGCCAGCCAGATGCGTCCGGACGCGATCCTGCAACGCACTGCTTGCGGTGGCAGCTTTTGCGGCGGCACGCGGGGCGGGTATTTCATGGGCGGTGCCGTCTGCCGCGATTTCCGCCGCCCAGACCCGCGTGCTGGATCGCATGATCAGCCGCGTCTTTCCCGCGTCCGCCTCGGTTCCAGTTTCAGATTGACTGACAACCTCGCCCGATTGCATCGCCGCCTGCAGGGTTTCTATGTCCATGCCCAGACGTGGTGCAAGATAATCGGGTGAGATCAGAAACTGGTCATCCTCACGCATGATGGCATCGGGTGGGACGGGGCGATACAATAAAGGGCGCTTTGGCCTTTGTTCTTCGCCCAGTCCGGAACTGTAAAACGGGGTCTCTCCGGCGGCGTGGTCGGTCACGTCAATGATGTCGCGGACTTCGGGCACAGCGGCACGGATCATCGTTTCCACCCCGCCGCGCAGCGTTGCGGCAGAGGCGGCACAACCCTGGCATCCCCCAGACATCAACATGCTGACGACGCCATCCTTCACGTCTATGACGCTGACATGCCCGCCGTGGGCGGCAATCGCCGGGTTGGCTTTAAGATCCAGAACCTCTTGAACCGCCAGATGGATTTCGTTGTCGTTGCGGGCTTGGCCAAAGGCCTTTACAGCTTGACCCAAAGGCGCAGACGAATGCGCCAAACTGGCGCGAAGTGCATCGGCAACCGGACGCTTCAGGTCGTTCCAATTGCTGTCGTCGGTCTTGACCACGGCCACAACCGCGCCAGAGACATCAACCATTTTCACCCCCGCAATGGCGAACAGCGCCTCGGCCAAAGGTGCGCCCTGCGCCGCAGCTGCATCGGGAAAGGTCGCCTGGGCGCCGTCCTGCACGTCCCTGTCCAGCACAAATCGCATGCTATGCGGATCAGCGGGCGAGGTTTCGGCACGGATACGAAACGGAGCTGTTACTTCAGACATCTTCAACCTCGGCGGCCAGCATGCCGCGCAGGTGACCAAAGGTGTAAATGCCCGAACTGTGGCCATCACTGAAACTGACGCCGATGGCATAGTTTCCAAGGCTCCAGATCCGGGTTGGCACGATGTTCAGCGGCACAGTTGTCGGGTCCAGCACCGCGCGCCCGCTCATCTCATCGACACAGGCCGCACAGCGGCATGCGAGACGTAAATCGCGCACGTCGATCTGCTGGTTGTGACCATCCTGCCAATGCAAGGCCAGAGTACGCCCGTCACGGCGATCCAGCGCTATCGGAATTTCAGCAGCACCGCCTGCGTGGGCCGCATGGGCTGCAGCCTTTGGTTTGCTGGCATCATCGGCCCAATGCCAATCAAACGGCGTCGGAATTCCAGCGGCGTCGCGCTCGCGGCCGGACAGGATCGCAGCAATGTCGCGATAGACTTCCGAAGCAGGTGCGTCGGGATGGGCAATCACCAAAGGGCAGCCCTCATCGCCGCAATCCACTACGGCGGGATCAAGCGGAATGGCACCGAGAAACGGAACACCAAGGCTTTCCGCCATCTTCGCGCCACCGCCTTGATGGAATATATGTGTGACGTCATGGCACGTGGGGCAGGTAAACCCGCTCATGTTCTCGACGATGCCGAGAATGGGCACCTTGACCTGCTCCATCATACGAATGCCGCGTCTGGCGATTTTCAGGCTGACATCCTGCGGCGTGCTGACGACAACAGCGCCGGTCAGCGGAAAGGCTTGCGCCAGCGTCAGTTGTGTGTCGCCCGTGCCAGGGGGCAGATCGAGGATCAGATAGTCGAGCTTGCCCCAATCCACTTCTAGGATGAACATGCGCAGGTATTTCGACACCATCGGGCCGCGCAGAATGGCGGGCTTGTCGTCATCGGTCAGCATGCCCATCGACATGACTTTGATCCCGTGCGCCTCAGCAGGGATCACCTTGCCCGCAGGCGACATCGTGGGGGCTTTTCCAGTCTCGATCCCCAACATTCCTGGCACAGAGGGGCCGTAAAGATCAGCGTCCACCAGCCCGACTGCCGCACCTTGCGCCGCCAGGGCCAATGCCAGATTGGTGCTGACGGTACTTTTGCCTACACCACCCTTGCCGCTGGCGACCGCAATGATCTGCCCAAGATGCGACATGCCTAGGTCGCCCTCCGGGCTCGATGTGGCTTGTGCCGTCGTCATGAGAGCTCCTTTGATTTGAGGCTTGGCATCGCGGCTTTTAGGCCTTCGCTTGCGGCGAAATTGACGCAAAGACAGCCGAGATCGGCGGGAGCCAGTTCAGCGTCGACGCACGCACAATAGCTGACCGCGTCACAGCACGAAAAATGTCGGCAGTCGCCGCAGGTGCCAAAGGCGACGGTGCCGCGAACTTTGGCCAGCTCTCCTGCCAATGCGGGTAAAGCCTGCCGCAACGCAGTGCGCAGCTTGCCTTCCAACTGATTAATGGCATCCATCAGGTTGTTCAAAGGATCAAAATGCATGATCGCCTGCCCGCTGTGCGTCAGGTCCAACCGAACGCTGCGACGATCGTCGACTGCCTGATGTCGGACAAGATAGCCCTTTTGCATCAAAGACTTGATGATTTGCGATGCAGTGCCCCGTGTCGTGGCGTTAAAGCTGGCGAACGCCGACGGCGTCCGGGAAAGTTGATTGCCGCGCGCGAAAAACCGCATGGCCGTCCATTGCGCCGCCGTCAGGTCTGATCCTGCGTCGGTCCCGCGCGCCGCGCGCCCAAGATAGACGAGCAGTTCGGCGATTTCTTCCGTTGTGGCTGGATTGTCAATCATGGAAGATTGATAGCGGTTCGAAACTTCATTGACAAGCCAATCCTGTCAATATTAGTATCGAAACGAAATCAAATGTGTAGAAAATGAACAAACCCTTCCCTCCACCCCGACGCAGCCAAAAACAGGTGCCGCGCCCAGAATTTCTGGACGCGCACACCGAGACACGGCTTGCCAGATGCTGGCGCGACAAACGCGATGTTGCCGCCCGCAACCGTCTGGTCACGTCGCATCAGGCTCTCGCAATGGCGGCCGCAAGCCGAGCGGGAGGCAAAGGCCGTGAGATAGATAGCGACCTTCTGCAACATGCAAGTATCGGGTTGTTGAAGGCAGCAGATCGCTTCGATCCCGACAAGGGTTTTCGGTTTTCCACCTATGCCGCCTGGTGGATCAGGGCGGAAATCCAGGATTACAAGATCCGGAGCTGGTCTCTGGTGCGGCTGCCGAATTCGGCACCCAGCCGTAAGTTGTTCTACAACCTGAAGCGTACCGAAACCCGACTGGTCGCTGCGGGAGAGGTGCCACCCGAACACCTTGTTGACCGGATAGCGGCTGATCTTGGGGTTACGCCCGAACAGGTTGTGTTGATGCAGCAAAGACTGGCCGCCCCAGATGGGTCCCTAAATCGTCCCGTCGGTGACGATGGTGGGACAACGCAATTGCAAGATCTGCTTGAGGACCCGGATGCAGATGTTGAGAAAGAAGTCAGCGCACGTTTGGATTCCCGTGCGTTTTGGATCAAGATGTCCACCTATCTGGACCGACTTTCCAAGCGTGAACAGGAGATTATCATAGAAATATATGTGTCTGATACACCAAAAACGCTGGATGCGTTAGGCGAACGGTTTGGCGTTTCACGCGAGCGTATCCGCCAGATCCGCGAAGCCGCTCTGATCCGACTGCGTGCGTCGTTTGCGGATGCTGCGGCCTCCTGATGGAGGGATAAACTCAAACACCTGCAAATTCGGATTGCAAAAAAGCCATCTCGATCGCACAGCGCGTACAGCCCGGTCTTGTCACGCTTGGTTCCGATACAGGCGATCGTCACATTTTCCGGTGCTTGCGCAAAGTAAATGGCTTAACCAAAGGATGCTTTATATGATCCCGTATTTGCGCTCGCGCGGGCAGCTGTATTTCGGTGGTGTAATGCTGGTAGTGGTCATTGCAGCCGCTGCAACATTTTTGTCAGAGCACTATGGCGCGCCAGTCATGCTGTTTGCGTTGCTGATCGGAATGGCCTTTAATTTTCTGGCGCAGGACAATGCCTGCGAGCCCGGGGTGGAATTCTCTGCAAATACCTTGCTGCGTTTTGGTGTTGGTCTGCTGGGTTTGCGGCTGAGTATCGGAGATGTGGAAAGTATAGGTCTGGGCCCGGTCCTTGCGGTCATCGGGTTTGTCATGGCGACCCTGGCCTGCGGAGCGCTCATGTCGCGGCTTTTGGGGCAGGGCATGGCCTTTGGGCTATTGGCAGGAGGTTCGGTGGCCATTTGCGGTGCATCTGCGGCTCTAGCAATCGCCTCGGTGCTGCCACCGCGCTCTGACCGCGAGCAGGACACTCTGTTTGTGGTGATCGCCGTCACCGCTCTTTCCACAATCGCCATGGTCGCTTACCCGGTCTTTTTCCAGGCGATGGGTCTGAACGACATCGAAAGTGGATTTCTGATCGGTGCAACGATCCATGACGTCGCGCAGGTGGTTGGAGCAGGCTATTCGATCAATGACGAGGCCGGCGTGATTGCAACGTTCGTTAAAATGGTGAGGGTCGCGTTGCTGCCCGTGGTCATGCTCTTGGTGATGTTCAGCTTTCGTGGCGCGCAAACCCAGAAACTGGCGCTGCCATGGTTTCTTGTGATGTTTATTGCGCTCGCAGTTCTGGCGAATTCGGGCCTGGTTCCCCCGAAGGTTGTCAATGTTGTTGCAGACCTGTCACGCTGGTGTCTTGTCATCGCAATCTCGGCGCTTGGGGTGAAGACCAGTCTGGCCAAGTTCAGGGAGGTCAAGCCAAGTTACGCAGCCATTCTGGTTATCGAGACGCTGTTCCTGCTTGGGATAGCCATCGTTTTCGTGACCTGGATTGGGATTTGATAGCTAACCAACTAATACAGAGATATAGTTGGCTTAACGGCAAACAATCCACACCTTCAACCGAACGAAACTGCTGTGCAGAAGCTATTTGGCATCCAGTAGGCGGCCCCCAGATCTGTGTCGAGAACAACAATGTTCACGTGAATTTAGGTCAAAGCAGACGGATGGGGGCGGTATTAGAATGGCAGCTTTGTTCGCATAGTCGCCATCGGCATGTGAAATTTGACCCGACAACGTTCGCAACCGCAGCGAACGGCAGGTGTGAGCCCACTTTACTGATTTTCTGTATCGCGGCTAATGACCGCTTTGGAGATTTGTGGGGCCGCCTGCGCTCAATGATCAATGCATCTGGCTGTAGCTTTCCCAGTGCCCTTAGATAATTTCGTCTTCATCAAACATTGGGTCGTCGCTCAGTTGTGTGTTCAGGTCCTCGACCATGTCCTCAGCCTTGGTGACCAACTTCACGCGGGCAAGGTGGAAAATGACGTCACCTTCATTCACGATGGGTAAAACGACGCGGCCAGCGATGATGCCGTCGAAAGGCGCCACAATATCGTGGTCCGTCTCACCAAATGGGTCAGAGACCGATGCCATCAACTCTCCTTCGCGTACCAGGTCGTCATCCGCACGAAATGTCCGCAAAAGACCACCTGTGGGCGCGCGCAGCCATTTGCTTGAGGGGCAGAACTGGGGTGTAGCCTTCACCTTGGCAATTCCCTTACCTGCAACCATGCCCTTATACCGCAGGACGCGCAATATGCCTGCAACGCCGGACCGACTGAGAATTCATCGAACCGCAGACCCTCGCCAGCCTCGAACAAGAGCACGTCAATTCCAAGGTCTTTGGCTGATCCTCGCAGTGAACCCTCGCGGACGTTTGATTGCATGATGATAGGCGCACCAAAGACATTGGCCAGATCGAGCATTTCGGGGTTATCCGGCGATACGCGGATTTGAGGATAGTTGGTGCGATGTATCGCTGCCAAATGTAAATCAATACCAAGTTCACAGCGTGCGACTATCTCTGTCATGAAGATATGCGCAAGGCGCGACGCGAGTGAGCCTGTCTCGCTTCCCAGAAACATGCGGTTCAGATCACGCCTGTCTGGAAAGTATGGAGAATGGTTCAGAAAGCCGTAGGTGTTCACTATCGGAACAACGATCAGCGTGCCCTTAATAGACGCAATGCTTGGGGAACGCAGCAAGCGGCGCACAATCTCAACCCCGATCACCTCATCCCCATGAATGCCTGCGCTGACAAAAATCGCAGGGCCGTCGAGGCGGCCGTGCGTGACATTACGGACATTGTCACTGGCGTATGGTCGGACAGAACGCTGACAGGAACATGTACCGTCCGGCGGGTGCCGGGCGAAACACGTTCATTGCCGATGACAAAATCAGCGCGCTTGGGCATTAGCCTTTGGTTTTTGTGGCACCGGGTTTGGCATGTTTTTCGATGAACTCGATCATCGTACCAGCAATATCCAAGCCGGTCGCGTTAGCAGACAATCAGGCTTGGCGCTTGGAACTCCGCGCCGCGGCTTTGCTCAGCGAGACGGCAAACAGAAACACGCGCACCGTCGAAGCGCTTGATGCGACGCGCGACAGATTACTTGCAACGCAAGACCATCTCGACATTCTTCATGCTTCAGCTTTGGGACGAAATAGCTACGTCCTCTCAGTCGTGGCTGCGATCTTTCTGCCCCTTGGGTTCTTGACGGGTTTGTTTGACATCAACGTGGGTGGCATGCTCGGCGTTGAAACTCCGATGGGGTTTTGGATTGTAACAGGCGGATCTGCTGTCATCGGGATTGCGCTGTTTGCAATTTTCCGATTTTCAAAATGGCTTTGAGACTAAAGTCTCATCAACGGTTATACGCAGCGCCAGGCAAGATCGATCCTATGTAGGTCCATAAGAATTAAGGAATCCAAGGTGCACCATTTCTCTCTACTAGACCTCGCGCCCATCCCTGAAGGTGAAACAGCCGCTGATGCCTTGAGTAATTCAATCGATCTGGCTCGTCATGCCGAGGCAAGCGGTTATCATCGTTTTTGGTTGGCTGAACACCACAATATGCCGGGCATCGCCAGCGCCGCGACTGCGGTTGTGGTTGGAGCAGTCGCGGCGGCCACAAAATCCATCCGCGTTGGGGCCGGTGGCATCATGCTGCCAAACCATGCGCCGTTGGTCATTGCTGAGCAGTTCGGCACGCTAACGACGCTCTATCCAGAACGCATTGACCTGGGGCTTGGCCGTGCTCCGGGCACGGACGGGGCGACCGCGCAGGCCCTTAGAAGGCATATGGATGCCAACGATAACTTTCCGGAGGATGTGATCGAGCTGTTGGGATATTTCGACGAGGCTTCAGATGACGCGCGAATCCGGGCCATCCCCGGACAAGGCACCCATGTTCCCGTCTGGATACTCGGTTCAAGTCTTTATGGCGCACAACTCGCCGCCCATCTCGGACTGCCTTATGCGTTCGCCTCGCATTTCGCGCCGGCGATGCTTGAGGGCGCGATCGCGACCTACAGATCGACGTTCCGCCCATCCGAGTGGCTTGCCAAGCCGTACTTCATGTTGACCGCTGGGGTCTGCGCAGCGGCGACTGATGATGAGGCACGATATCTTCGATCGTCCCAGATTCTGGCCTTCGCTCGCCTGCGGACAGGCCGCCCCGGCAAACTCCCGCACCCAGTTGAAGACTTGTCAGCAGAGATTGCGCCGCCTGTGCTTGCGCAGGTGGAGCAAGCTCTGTCTTGTTCTGCGACGGGCAGCCCTGAAACGGTGCGGCGCGAACTTGCAGCCTTGGCCGATCGGTACAAGCCAGAAGAAATAATGGCGACGGGAATGATCCACGATCATGCAGCACGGTTGAAATCATTTGCGATAGCGGCAGAGGTTTTGTCCAATATCACGCGGACTTTAAACACCTATGACCGAACTGACCTGTCATCTGTTGGGCTGCTTTAGTTCTCTTTCGCTCAGGTCCAGCGCAGGCGGTCGCAAACGCCGACAAGACTGATGTCGGGATAGCCACTTGTGATCTGGGCGATCGTTTCAGACACATTTTCTGGGATGCCCATATCTCCCAACTCGCTTGAATGAAGTCCGCCTGTGATAAAATAGGCGTCGAACCCGTTCTGCGCGGCACCTTTGATATCTGTTGGCAACCCATCGCCGACGGCCAGCAATCGGTTCTTGGGTATTTCGCGCCCCGCAAGTTTCCCCATTTTTTCTACCGCTGCGTTGTATATCTCGGCCTGCGGTTTCCCCGATTGGACAACTGCGCCCCCCATCTGCGCATAATGCGCTGCAATCGATCCCGCACAAATCACCATTCGGGATCCGCTACGAACGGTCAAATCCGGGTTCGCACAGATCATTGTGGCCTCATTATCCCGCAGCTCTTTAAGAAGGTTTTCATAGACATCAACGGTCTCGATGTCGTCATCCAATGGGCCGGTCAAAAGGCACAACTTCGCACCTGAAATTCCAACGATTGGATTTGCCAGGCCGTTAAAAATCGAATGATCACGCGCCGGGCCAAAATGGAACAGAGGTGTGTCAGGGCTCTTGCGCATCAGCAGCGTCGTGACATCGCCTGATGTGACAACCGCATCGAATGCCTGACGGGGGACGCCAAAACGTTCCAGTTGCGGATAGATTTCGAGATGCGACCTTGGCGCATTCGTGATCAATATGACGATCCCGCCCTGCGCGCGATATCGACACAAAGCGTCTACAGCGTCATCAAAAGCTGCAACACCGTTGTGGAGAACGCCCCAAATATCACAGAGTAATCCGTCGTAGGAAGCAGCAAGAACGCTAAGCGGTGTGAGCGTGGCCAGCGCAGTTTGCGGCGTGAGGGTGATTGCCATAAGTAGACTTATTTAATGTTCGGCGCACGTCCGGTCAAGCAGAGCTGGTACCAGCCGATCCAGCCACACATACTTTCCTTGCGAATCAGTTGCAGACTTGATATGCAAATTCATTCGCACTCAGTGAGAGCGTGGGCAACATGCCTAAAACTAAGCCAGCAGATCAAGATTTTTGAAATACTGTTGGGTGATACTGGTCGGAATTTGTAGCCGACTTTTATTGCGGCTTATGGTGCCTGCCCTTTACGACCTTTGATTTCGTTACTTTTCCACGGCCGCTCTGGCGCTGTTTCGTAGCCAACGTTGGTCATCTTATCGCCAGTTTTTGCTGGGTAAGAAATTCAGAAATTTTAGTCTGCAATCGTTCAATTTTCGAACGCCCCCCCCTCAGCTTTCCGTTCTCGCGGTGGTTTCTAAATCGATTTGTGCCCTCTCGATGTCCATGCTCGAACCCGAGCGCGGAGATATCATGGGCGTGCCAGCTTCGTGACGATGGTCACGATGCTGTCGGAGCTTGACCTGTTTTGGATAAATACCTGCTTTTTACACCTGGCCCTGTGAATGTGGCCGAGACCCTGCGCCATGCGATCTGCAAAGAAGACATCTGCCATCGCGAACCCGACTTCGATGGGCTGCTGGCCAGCATCGAGCACAAACTGCTCTCTCTCTTTCAGGTCAGAAACCGAGATCGCTACCGCGCCGTCGTCATCACCGGATCGGGCACCGCGGCAAATGAGGCGATCCTATCGTCTGTTGTCGGTAAGGGTTCAATCCTGATCCTATCGAACGGTGAATTTGGCAAACGGCTGCACAAAACCTCTGTCATTCACAACAAACACACACACTTGCTCGAACAGCCATGGGGGAAGCCGTTTGATCTGATTCAGATTGAAGCCTATCTCGCCGCGCATAAGATCGATGTGGTGGCCATGGTGCATCATGAGACCTGCTCTGGCATGCTGAACCCTCTCGCCGAGATTGGCGCATTAGTTAAAGTTCATGGCGCGGTCTTCGTCGTGGATGGAGTGAGTTCAGTGGGGGCCGAGGTGGTTGATATGGAGGCGTGTCACATCGCCTTTTGTTCCAGCTCCAGTTCCAAAGCCATTGGGTCCTATCCTGGTTTGTCTTTCGTGATTGGCCGCAAGAAGCAGTTCAAGAAACTGAATGGCCACGCCGCAAAGACAACCTATCTAAACCTTGCGACGTTCTATGAGTTTCTCAAAGGGCATAGCCAAACGCCCAACACACCTGCTGTTCCACTGTTTTTTGCCTTGGAGCAGGCGCTGACGAATATCTTGGCCGAGGGTGTCGCAAATCGCTTTGCCCGCATTCGCGCCCGTGCCGATTGTTTGCGTCTCGGCATGCGCAAACTCAACTTAGAATTCGAGATTGATGAAGCGAACATGTGCTCAATCCTCACGACCGTCAGGGTGCCGCCTTCGGTGTCAGTCAGTGATTTGCGCAATCGGTTACGCGAAAAATCCATCATCATCTATGAGGGCAAAGGTTGCTTTGCAGGTAAGGTTTTTCAGGTTGGAAACATCGGGGAGCTGTCCGATTTGGACATCCGGTATTTCCTGAAATCCTTGCGAGATGTTTTGCTGACGCTTCAAGCCGAAGCCGCTGATATGGTGGTCCCAATAAAGCCAAAGGTTCCAGACCTCATGATTGTGCCTACTCCGCCACCCACATCGTTAGGGGTTGGATCATGACTGACAAAATGACCCGGCTTTGGACCACTAAAACGAAAGATGATGAATGGTGGTCATCATTCATAACCGCGCCTTTAGGGATCATTGCGAACTACTGGGCTGTTGAAGTCCCGTGGTTGACGCCGAACCGGATTACGGCCGCTTCATTTCTGGTGGCTGTCGTCGCCACCCTGTGCATTCTGATTGGCGGTAACGGATTTTTCATCTTGGCCGCGATCTTGATCCACCTCAGCCATGTGCTGGATTGCATGGACGGGCAAATGGCGCGCTATCGTCGGGTTTCGTCACCAGTCGGGAGTTACTATGACAGGCTAACCGATCAGGTGCAGGTGACGCTGTGGTTTGGAGCCGCCGGATATGCCGCGTATGCGCAAACGCTCGATGTCGTACCCGTTTTCCTTGCCCTTATCGGCATCGCATTCTACGGGCTGCGTGGCTACGCCAAGTACATCACGTTGGAGATCGAAACAGCGCGGGACGCAGATTACCCTGCCAATATCGCCCGACTAAATAAACGAGAACCTGAGGCGGGCTTGGGCTTTGGTATAAGCGTCAATCTGAATTGGTTTCTCAACGAACAACACAAGGTTCTGGCGTTCGATGAAGGCGTCTTCATCTTCATGCTATCCGCCGCGCTGGTCTTTGACCAACTGACGCCGATGCTGTGGATTTTTGCTGTAAGCCAGTTGTTTTGGGGGACCTTCAAGTCGTGGCAACGCGGCAAAAACATTGATGCAAATCACAAGCTTTCCATCCAGAAATAGTAGCCATCGTTGCCGATGAAATCAGGATAACACAACTATGAAACATGAAACTAATCGCCCACCAGTGGCTGTCATTCTGGCGGCAGGTATAGGCTCTCGACTGACACCCTTGACCGACAATTGCCCCAAAAGCCTGCTGACAGTAGGCGGCTCGATCATTCTTGAGCGGATGATCCGCAATTGCCTCAGCTGCGGTATCTCACAGTTCGTGATGGTGCTGGGGCACCGTGCTGACGAGATCAAACAGTTTGTCGACAAAACGTTTCGCGGGATTCGCGTGAGCTATGTGATCAACGACCGGTATCGCGATACCAACACTGGCTATTCCCTTATGCTTGCCGCTTCTGCGATCGGTATTTCCGAGTTCATCAAGTTCGACGCAGACGTCGTCTTTGATGTCAAAATCCTGCGACAACTCATGGACAGCGAGTTGCCGAACGTTCTTTGCATCGACCGCAATATCGCTTTGGCTGACGAAGAGGTGAAAGTGATTGCGGACGACCAGATGCGTGTGATCGAGATCGGTAAATCGGTCGATCCTAAGGCAGCTTTTGGTGAGTCTATCGGAATTGAAAAGATCAGCAATATAACCGGGCCACTGCTCTTTGCTGAGCTGACACAGATGATGGAAAGTAAGGCGCACGCGCAAGACTACTACGAAGCCGCTTATGAGCGGTTGGTCGATAAGGGAATTCCCTTTCATGCTATTGATATCACCGGGCTGGACTGGACCGAGATCGATACAGTCGAAGACTTCGACGCGGCGAATGCGATGTTCAGAACGCCAATCGCAACTATATCGCGAGGCCAACAGCGGGCCATAGATGACGCTGTGGAGAATGAGGCGCATTCGATCTGAGCTCAACAGATGATCCACCGCGCGCCTTTGATCGGTAAGTGGTGACAACCGCAGCCAACCTTTGTCATTTCGACATCGGATCGCTGCACAGCGGAAGGACAGACCATGGCCAAAGGCAAAAATAGCAATAAAGAGACCAAGAAGCCAAAGAAAGAGAAGCCAAAGGTCTCTGCAACGGCGAATTCCAACGCTGGAAAACCTGCAATTTTAGTTGCTGGTAAGAAGGTAAAGTAAGGCGCATCTGTCGACCACATTAGCACTATATTTGCAGGCCAAAAAAACCAAAAAATATAGTTGTCTGGCCCATTGTAGTGACTGTTCACGGTACCCATTTCTCATTCATTGGCACTCTGGCGTGGCGAGTGCCAATGGGTCTCTAAGCACGCCACCCATCCCTGTAAATCTTGAAAGGCAGCATAGCTATGTTGTTTACCCCACTCCACGACCGTGTCTTGGTGCGCCGCATCGAAGAAGACGAAAAGACCTCCGGCGGGCTCATCATCCCCGAAACTGCCAAGGAAAAACCACAAGAAGGTGAAGTGGTATCCGTTGGCGCAGGTGCAAAAGACGAAGCAGGCGCACGTATCGCCATGGACGTCAAAGCTGGCGACAAGATTCTGTTCGGCAAATGGTCCGGTACAGAAATCAAGATCGACGGTGAAGAACTGATGATCATGAAGGAGAGCGACATTCTCGGCATTATGGCCTGAACGACGCTGCCTCTTTCACATAGCTTTCAAATAGGAATAATGACATGTCTGCAAAAGACGTAAAATTCGGCACGGACTCCCGTGACCGCATGCTCCGTGGCGTCAACACTCTCGCCAACGCTGTAAAAGTCACTCTTGGCCCCAAAGGGCGCAATGTGGTGATCGACAAACCCTATGGTGCGCCGCGTATCACCAAGGACGGAGTCACAGTCGCCAAGGAAATCCAACTGGCTGACCCGTTTGAGAACATGGGCGCGCAGTTGGTCAAGGATGTTGCTTCCCGTACCAACGACGAGGCCGGTGACGGCACAACGACTGCAACCGTGCTTGCGCAGGCTATTGTCAAAGAAGGCATGAAGTCAGTCGCCGCTGGTATGAACCCGATGGACCTCAAACGCGGTATCGACAAAGCTGTTGCAGCCGTCATTGCCGAAGTCAAAACCATGTCTCGTCCCGTCGGTGACACGGCTGAGATTGCTAAAGTTGGCACGATCTCTGCCAATGGCGAAGCTGCAATTGGCCAGCAAATCGCAGACGCGATGGCCAAGGTCGGCAACGAAGGCGTCATTACGGTTGAAGAGAACAAAGGTCTGGAGACAGAAACCGAAGTTGTCGAAGGCATGCAGTTTGATCGCGGCTACCTCAGCCCATACTTCGTTACAGACCCTGCCAAAATGACCGCGAATCTCGAAGATTGCGTCATTCTGCTTCACGAGAAAAAGCTAACATCACTGGCCCCGATGGTGCCTCTGTTGGAAGCCGTTATGCAAGCGGACAAACAGCTCCTAGTGATTGCCGAAGACATCGACGGCGAAGCGCTCGCTACGCTTGTGGTGAACAAGTTACGCGGCAGTCTGAAGGTGGCTGGCGTCAAAGCCCCAGGTTTTGGGGATCGTCGCAAGGCAATGCTGCAAGACCTTGCGGTGCTGACCGGCGGGCAGGTGATTTCCGAAGAACTGGGCATCAAGCTGGAAAGCGTCACGATGGATATGCTTGGCGACGCCAAGAAGATCACCATCACTAAAGACACAACAACCGTGATCGATGGGGCTGGTGACAAGGCGGCAATCGCCGCACGCGTTACTCAAATCCGTGCGCAGATCGAAGAAACCACCTCGGACTACGACAAGGAAAAGCTGCAAGAGCGGCTGGCAAAACTTGCTGGCGGTGTTGCGGTCATCAAAGTCGGCGGCGCGACCGAGATCGAAGTGAAAGAGCGCAAGGACCGTGTCGATGATGCGCTGAACGCCACACGTGCAGCCGTTGAAGAGGGTGTCGTACCCGGCGGCGGTGTCGCATTGGTACATGCGGGTAAGGTGCTTGAGGGCCTCAAAGGCGACAACGCAGATCAGGTCGCTGGCATTGCGATTATCCGCAAAGCGCTACAGGCTCCCTTGCGTCAGATAGCCGAGAATGCCGGTGTCGACGGGTCGGTTGTTGCTGGCAAGATCATCGAGAACGCGAGCAAGACGTTTGGCTATGACGCGCAGTCCGAAAAATACGGCGATATGCTGAAAGCCGGTGTTCTCGACCCAACCAAGGTCGTGCGCATTGCGCTTGAATACGCGGCATCGGTTGCAGGATTGCTGGTCACAACAGAGGCGATGGTGGCAGACAAACCGTCTAAATCTGGCGGCAGCAGCATGTCCGACATGGGCGGTATGGGTGGCATGATGTAATCGGCGAACGAAAACACGGTCAGCAGGCATATGTTTGCTGGCCGTAACCGTTGTGCTCACTGTACCGGGTACGACCCGATAGATCGTCTTCAAGTTCTCGGAATGGCTCCGAGCCAAAAGGAATACCTATAATGGTAAGAGGTCTTTTACCCGTCTGGGCGCTTTTGCTTGGATCGGCATTTCTGCTGTTTGCTGGCGGTGTGAACGGATTGATACTACCGGTGCGCGGCGAGATCGAAGGTTTCTCGGCGGCGACACTGGGACTATTGGGCACTGGGTGGGCAATCGGATATGTTGGAGGCTGTTTACTGACGCCCGCTTTGGTGGCCAAAGTGGGTCACATCCGATCATTCAGTGTCATGTGTGCCTTGGCGGCAATAACGGTGCTGATGGCACTGATTTTCTTAACCCCTTGGGTGTGGATACCACTCCGCGCGATCTCAGGCTTCTGCTTTGCCGGGGCTGCGATGATTGTCGAAAGCTGGTTAAGTGAACGGTCCGACAGCAAATCGCGCGGGAAGGTTTTTGGCTTTTATACGATGATCAACCTTGCTGCGATGACGGCCGGGCAGATGGTGATTACGCTTGGGGATGCCTCAGGCTATCTGTTCTTTGTCGTCGCCGCGATGGTGTACTGCCTTGCGTTGCTACCTACGGCATTGACGGCATCAGATACGCCAGCGGCACTTGTGAGCGTGAAGTTGGATATGAAAGCCCTTTGGCGCAACTCACCTATAGCAGTTTTCGCGATCCTTATGGTGGGAATCTCTAACGCGACATTTGGCACACTGGCAGCAGTCTACGGAACGCAGGCCGGCCTTTCGATCACAGAAATCGCCCTATTTGCCAGCATTCCAATTCTAGCAGGCGCGCTTGCTCAGGTGCCGGTGGGCATCCTATCCGACAAATTTGATCGACGCATCGTTTTGATAGGAATCGCAAGCATCGCTATTTCGGCAGATATGGTATTCGTATTTTCAGGAATTTCGGCATCCTGGGCCATCCTCACGGTGTCAGGCGTATTTGGTGCAGCAGTCTTTGCAATGTACCCAGTCATCATCGCCCACGCGAGCGACCATGCAGCACCGGGCACTTTCATCCAAGTCAGTGGCGGGTTGCTTTTGGTCTTTGGTATAGGTTCAATCATTGGGCCAACAATCGCGGGTTTCGCGATGACCTCCTTTGGGAACAGTAGCCTTTTTGCGATAACCGCCGTGTCGCATCTTATGCTTATCGCTTTTGCGGCAATGCGTTTGCGCGTGCGCGCAGCAGTGGCACAGGATGACAAAGTCGCATTTCAAGCAGCACCTTTACCACGCTCGACAACACCCGAAACTGCTGTTCTTGCCGAGAGTGATGATGCGCACTCTCCTTCTGAACCAAAGACATAGGGTAAAGAGAGTCGGTGCTGGAATTCGAGGGTCATCGACAGGCAACCACCGCTATGACTCTTCAACTCAATATCTGGCATTCGGACTTCATCAGGCCGGGTGCGCTGCCCGTACATATCCTCTCTTTTGCTCTCGAAGAGGTAATTTCGAAATAGCTAAGCGCGCTTCTGGCTCCTCGTCATACCGATCAAGCTGAGTATAATCCCATGTACATCAGAGTTTAATACATAGAGAGCTGACATTCCGTTGTGGTTTGCGAAAGGCAGCAAAGTCCTGCAGAGCGGCCACCGGTTCCCTGAAATGCTGCGTCCTGTTGGCAACGTCCGCTTCGGGGAATCTGCAGTGCAGCGTCGAGTTTCAACGCCAAGGTCCGCTTTGGGCCGTTCGCGTTGATGGTTTGACTACACCTATTTTAATTTGGCCCAAAACGACGATTTACGCTCATGAGCCATGCGGAGCGATTCAAAATAGTCGGCGTGGGATTGGAATGTGCGATAGTCTTGGATGGCATTTTCAAGG
>JAWUXS010000091.1:0-90387 GCA_034111185.1 Paracoccaceae bacterium
GCTTTGCCGCGTGGCTTATCGTCTGTCTTGGCTTTGTAAGGTGCTTTTTTACCGATAGGGGCAACAGCTTCGCCGTGATCCTTGCGGACTGGCTTGCCGAAATCAGTCTTTTTGTGACGTGATTTACGTGGCGCGTTATCGTCAGCAGCACCAGCAATTGGGGCAATATTGTCCTGACGCGAAGGCGGAGGAGAATCGTTATCGCGTGGCTTGCGCGGCTTATCGTACTTTGGACGCTCGCCTTGTGGTGCAGGACGTGGGCCGCGATCTGGACGTGGCGCGCGTGGCTTGTCGTCGTATTCACGCTTGCTTGGGCGTGCGCCGCGCTCTGAAATCTGTGGAACGCCATCGACTTCTGACAATTTCGCTTGGTTCTCAAGGTCCATTGCCGGGCCGACAGCCTTTAAGAAGTTTGGCACAGCCGCCGCAGAAATCTCGACGAATGTCTCGTTCTCTTGAATGCGGATCGCGCCGATCTCATTCTTGGTGATGTCACCAGCTTTACAGATCATTGGCAGCAACCAACGGGCTTCGGCTTTGCCACCACGGCCAACATCGACGCTGAACCATTTAGACGGGCCAAATGGTGCACGCTCTTTGCGCTCGCGTGGCTCACGGGAATCACGAGCGTCGCGTTGCGGTGGGGCCTTAGGATCGACAGCCGTCAGATGCTCAGGTGCTGAGTTCTTGCCTTGGAATAAACGCAGGTAAGCGGCAGCGATCTTGGTTGCATCGTGATTTTCCAAAAGCTGCTTTGCGAACTCTTGTTCTTTCTCGGTAAAGTCTGATGACCATACTTCGTCTGTCAGCAACCGCTGCTCATCACGCGTCTGAACTTCTTCTGCTGTTGGTGCTGAAATCCATTCGGCTTTCAACTTGCCCCAGCTAAGAAGGTTTTCAGCGCGACGGCGCATCTTTGGTGGCACGATCAGCGCAGAGATACCTTTGCGACCAGCGCGACCCGTACGACCAGAGCGGTGCAGTAATATTTCAGCATTTGTTGGCAATTCAGCATGAATTACCAGCTCAAGACCGGGAAGGTCGATGCCGCGGGCAGCAACGTCAGTCGCCACACAAACCCGTGCACGTCCGTCGCGCATGGCTTGCAGTGCGTGTGTTCGCTCTTGCTGTGACAACTCACCAGACAGCGCCACAACCGAGAAACCACGGTTAGAAAGACGTGTTGTCAGGCGTGTCACCATGGCGCGTGTGTTCGCAAAAACAATCGCGTTTGGCGCCTCGTAGTAACGCAGGACGTTGATGATCGCATTGTCAGTCTCATGGTTGAGAACGGGCAGGGCGCGGTATTCGATGTCGCTGTGCTGGGATTCTTTTGAAACTGTGGCAATTCGCTCAGCGTTGTTTTGGTATGACTTGGCCAGCTTTGCGATCATCGGCGGCACAGTGGCCGAGAACATCAGCGTGCGGCGCTCAGGTGGGGCTTTGCCCAGAATGAATTCAAGATCGTCACGGAAGCCGAGATCAAGCATCTCGTCGGCTTCATCCAGAACAACTGCGCGGATGTCTGACATATCCAGCGTGTTTCGCATGATGTGGTCGCGTAGACGACCCGGCGTTGAGACGACGATATGCGCGCCACGCTCGAGGCTGCGCTTTTCGTCACGGAAATCCATGCCGCCAACTGTCGATACGATCGTGGCACCAGCACCAGCATAAAGCCACTGCAATTCGCGCTTAACCTGCAAAGCCAATTCGCGTGTTGGCGCGATGATCAAAGCAAGCGGGCGACCAGCAGGACCAAAATGTCCATCCTCAGGAAGGATCGTTTTGCCGATGGCGATACCAAACGCAACTGTTTTACCAGAGCCCGTTTGCGCAGAGACCAGCAGGTCTTTGCCTTCCAGCTCAGGGACATTGACTGCCTCTTGAACGGGCGTCAGCGTTTCGTAGCCTTGTTTGGCAAGTGCATCGGCAAGTGTCTGGATCATCGGATTTTCTTTCGGGGGTGCGTCAGATGGGTCCCCTAGGCCTGTAGAAGGCGTTTGTATAGGGTGAATCGCGGGATGCGGCCATTTGCACAGTGCATAGCACTACCTGTGGCGCGCTTCCATCCATAGCCAAGGGGTCGGACTGCTGCGTTGTTCCCACAGCGCAAGAAGGCGATCCATATCGGAAAAGCCTTCCATCCAGTCGGGCAGGGCGTCGCTGTCAAATTTCCTACCAAGCTGCATGATATTGTGGGTTGGCGAGAATCGATCAACAAGAACGTCACATAACCCGGGCGATTTGCCTTCGTGGACTTCGACAAGAACGTTCGCACGACGCAGGCCTTTGGCACGGTCGGGATCGAGTAAAGCAGCCTCGGCTCCGCCGATGTCACAAAGAATGGTTGTGGGTTGCGCGCGGCAGATATCAAAGTCGGCATGTGTTAGGCGCCCGCCAGTCTTGACGCGATTATGCACGTTGTTGGTATCAGCCAACGCTTGGCACTGCTCAAGTGCGCCTTCATCGGCGTCGCGGGCCCAGATTGTTGTGTCTGGTAGGCAGCACGCCAGACCGACTGCATAATATCCATCACCACATCCGATATCTATGATCAGCGGTGGCGCTTCTTCAACGATTTGGGCGATGACAGGGAACAACGTTGTCTCGTAACTGCCCAACAGGCGGGCAATCCTGCACGTATCGGTCTGCAGGGTGTTGTAGATCATGCCCGCAAATGGTCCGGACTGAATTTGTGACCCAGCTTGCGCAACCAGTGTGTTCTCAAGCAACGCGCTGCGCCAAACGGCCAACTCATGGAGTGCCGCGTTCAGCTTTGTTGGCGTTGGGTCACCATCAAGCAGCCGTAAAACCTCGGCTTTGGTGGCGATACTACGTTTGCTTGGCGGCTTGTTCATCTCGCGGCAAACCACGCGTCCATGCGGGCTTTCAAGGCTTCCCAGATGGCAGGGGCACCTTTGCGTACCTTATCGCCAACGCGGGCTTCTACTTGGGCTTGGGTGACGTTGTAATCAATCCAACTGGCGCCACCTGCCTCAAGGTTACTTATGACGGGCTGAACACGGTCGATGGATTTCGCGAAAATCGCGTCGTCTGTTGCTGCGGCCTCAAACTCATCCCAAAGGGCACGGAAACTAGCGGCTTGGTCTTGGGGTAACAAACCAAAGATACGGTCAGCGGCGGCTTGCTCTTCAGCGTCCTGTGCGGCTGGATCACGGGCGGCGGCACTATGAATGGGCACGTCGCCTGCGTCTATTTCCACGAGATCATGGATCAAAAGCATCTTTATCACACGGTCGATATTGATCGGGCGGTTCGCATGCTCGGCCATGACCATCGCATAAAGTGCGATATGCCAGCTATGTTCGCCCGTATTTTCACGGCGGGAACCGTCGCAAAGCGTGGTTGCGCGCATGACAGATTTTAAGCGATCTGCTTCGGTCAGAAAAGCCAGTTGTGCGTCGATACGCGATTGCATGATCTGTCCCGGCCTAGTTTGATTTATGTTAACTTAGGTAGTGGGTGCGGGCCTGTCGAGATCTTGACGCTTAATCTGTTCAAAGATTTCACCAAACGCATCCCATGCATAAAGATCGTGCCATGCGCTGACGAATGCTTCGATGACTGCTGGATCGCGTACGGGTGTATCGGCAAATCCCAATGCGCGTGCGCCTTCAAAATCAAAGACATCCCGAAAACGTGGGATTTGGTCGAATCCTGCTAAAGGCCATGTGCCAGTAACAAGTGCACTTGGGGAAACCCGCACAAAGGCAATAATTTCGTTTAACTGTAACGGGTCTATTCGTGAACCGGCGCCGGCCCGCCTTGCGGAAATGCCACAAAAGGGCGCGCCTTCTTTGGTGTCAGCCAATTCAAGGATTTGGGCAACACCGAACTGGCCATCAAGCAGAGGGATCAGAAAGTAGTCTGCTTGATCAAAAGCCATATTGTTCTCTAGGTGGGGTCTTGGGCCGCCTTAGCGCGTGCCGCAACGCTTTCTTCCAGCAACTTGTACGCACGTACTTCGGCGCGGCGCACACGGATCGCTGTCAGATAAGCCTCCTCGAGGGACTGTGAAGACGCCCCGAGGATTTCGCCAATCTTATCGACGATTTTTGTGTCGTCACAAAGCTTTGCTTCGGCAAGGGCTTCGTCGGCCAACTTATTGGCGGCGTTGTCTGTATATTCTGACATGGTTTATCGTGTCGTTTCTGTAAGGCGACGGCGGACATAGTCGGTCACTGTGTCGATCATTGGGTCCATGTACGGATCCTCAAAGAAGTGGCCAGCGCCTTCCATTTCGTCGTGGGTTACTGTGATGCCCTTTTGCTCGTGCAGTTTGTTGACCAAGGTCACTGTGTCTGCAGGCGGTGCAACGCGGTCAGTTGATCCGTTGATGATCAAACCTGATGCCGGGCAGGGCGCGAGAAAGCTGAAGTCGTACATGTTGGCTGGCGGACTAACCGAGATAAAGCCCGTGATCTCAGGGCGGCGCATCAAAAGCTGCATGCCGATCCAAGCACCAAACGAGAAACCAGCAACCCAGCAATGCTTTGCATTGTTGTTCATTGACTGCAGGTAATCGAGCGCGGACGCCGCATCTGATAATTCGCCGACGCCTTGGTCATATTCACCTTGGCTGCGACCAACGCCGCGGAAATTGAACCGCAGGACTGTAAAGCCCATCTTATAGAACGCGTAGTGCATGTTGTAGACAACGCGGTTGTTCATCGTGCCGCCGAACTGTGGGTGCGGGTGCAAAACAATAGCGATAGGAGCATCGCGATCCTTTTGCGGATGATAACGACCTTCTAGGCGGCCTTCGGGGCCAGGGAAAATGACTTCGGGCATATATTGTCCGTCTCGGCTCGAGGGGCCCGGGCGATTGTTGACAGAAACGCTCAGGCACCTTAGAAAGATTCTAAACTTGCGGTATCTCTACAAGCGGTGCCGTGTTGACCTACTGAGGGTCACGCGGAAGGTCAATGAAATTAAGCGGATGAGACCATGAAGCTGAGCACTAAAGGACGGTATGCGATGGTTGCGCTTGCGGATCTCGCTTTGCAGCCAGCTGGTACACTGGTCAATCTAACCGAGATATCAAGACGACAAGACATCTCATTGCCATATCTTGAGCAGCTGTTCGTAAAGCTACGTCGTGCGGGCCTCGTGGAATCTGTCCGCGGGCCGGGTGGCGGTTACAAACTTGCGATGCCCGCGTCTGATATGAGGGTCGTAGATATTCTTGCCGCCGTGGATGAAACGGTATCGGCCATGCACAAAGGGGCAGGCGCGTCTGGTGGTGCTTCTGGCAGTCGCGCACAATCGCTAACGAACCGTCTTTGGGAAGGTCTGTCAGCCCACGTCTATGTGTTTTTGCATCAGGCCCGTTTGTCTGATGTCGTTGGCAATGGCCTTGCGCCATGTCCCGCAGTACCCGCGTTGTTCGAAGTCGTGGATGAAAGTACCGAAGATGCTTGAGTTTTGCGGCTTAGGTTCCAGCGCAATTGAACAGACTAAGACGAGGGCCTGATGGAACGCGTCTATTTAGATCATAATGCCACTACGCCTATTCGGGCAGAGGCGCGTGAGGCTATGATTGCCGCGATGGATGTCGCGGGCAATCCATCTTCCGTGCATGCCGAAGGGCGTGTTGCCAAGGGTTTGGTCGAAGATGCCCGCGCGCAGATTGCTGCAGCTGTCGGCGCAGTTGGTGCTGATGTCGTATTTACGTCTGGCGCAACCGAAGCTGCGGCCTTGGCGCTATCTGGGCGTGATTTGCATGCTTCAGGACTTGAGCATGAGGCCGTTGCATCGTGGGTCACACAAGACCTGCCAGTTGTCGATTGTAAGGTCGTCGTCAGTGACCCAAGCCAAAGTGTTGTCCAGTTGGCCAATTCTGAAACTGGGCTAGTGCAGGACGTGACTGGCGTTGCTGTAAGCGATATCACCCAAGGCTTTGGGCGTGTCCCTTTTGCCTTTGATTGGTCGGGCGCGGGCATGGTGCTTTTGTCGGCGCATAAATTCGGTGGGCCCAAAGGTGTTGGCGCGCTTATTTTTCCGGCAGGTACTGATGTCGCTGCACAAATCAAGGGCGGCGGGCAGGAAATGGGCCGGCGTTCGGGTACTGAAAACGTTATTGCAATTGCTGGTTTTGCAGCCGCTGCGACTGCTGCGCAGCGTGATTTAGCGAATGGCGCGTGGGATCGGGTTGCAGAACTTAGAAATATTCTAGAGAAGGCCATTGAGACTGCCGTTCCGGGTACTATTTTCATAGGACAAGGTGCGACGCGATTGCCAAATACGTCCTGCTTTCTGGCTTCGGGCTGGAAGGGTGAGACACAAGTGATGGCGATGGATCTGGCGGGATTTGCGGTTTCTGCAGGGTCTGCCTGCTCAAGCGGCAAGGTGCGCGCATCTAAGGTGCTGCAAGCGCTTGGTGTTGCGGATGATTTGGCTTCTGGCGCGCTTAGAGTGTCGCTGGGAATTGAAACGACAAAAGATGATGTGCTGCGGTTCGCTGATGCGTGGACGGCCAAGTGCAAAAAGAGACTGAGTGCTGCGTAAGCACTGCGGAAATGAGAACTTAGAGGATGAGTGCTTTGGATCAGATGGACGTCAAAGACGGTGTGGATCAGGAAACGGTTGAGGCTGTATCGGCCCTATCGGGAACTTATAAGCACGGCTGGAACACCGAGATTGAGATGGAATACGCCCCCAAAGGCGTGAACACCGATATCGTGAAATTGATTTCTGACAAGAACGAAGAGCCAGAATGGATGACCGAATGGCGTCTTTCTGCATTCGAGCGTTGGGAGCAGATCGAAGAGCCAACTTGGGCGATGGTCAATTACCCTGACATCGATTTCCAAGACATCTATTACTATGCCCGTCCAACAAGCATGGAAGAAAAGCCAAAGTCACTTGATGACGTTGATCCAAAGCTGCTTGAAACATATGCAAAGCTTGGTATCCCTCTTAAAGAACAGGCGATCCTTGCTGGTGTTGAAGGCGCAGAAGACATGCCAGCAGAAGGCCGCAAGGTCGCTGTAGATGCTGTGTTCGATTCCGTATCTCTTGGTACAACATTCCAAGCCGAGCTGAGGAAAGCCGGTGTGATCTTCTGCTCAATCTCAGAAGCGATCCGCGAGCATCCTGAGTTGGTGAAAAAGTACCTTGGTACTGTTGTGCCGCCTTCAGACAATTTCTATGCGACGCTGAATTCCGCTGTCTTTTCAGATGGCTCATTCGTCTATGTCCCAGAAGGCGTGCGCTGCCCGATGGAGCTGTCCACATACTTTCGCATCAACGCGGAAAACACTGGTCAGTTTGAGCGGACTTTGATCATCGCGGCCAAGGGATCATACGTATCCTACCTCGAAGGCTGTACAGCGCCTAAGCGTGATGTGGCCCAACTACACGCCGCTGTGGTTGAGATCATCATCGAAGAAGACGCCGAAGTGAAATACTCGACTGTTCAAAACTGGTATCCTGGTGATGAAAACGGCGTTGGTGGTATTTATAACTTTGTGACCAAGCGTGCTGATTGCCGCGGTGACCGTTCCAAGATCATGTGGACCCAAGTTGAGACAGGATCTGCGGTCACTTGGAAATACCCAAGCTGCATTTTGCGCGGTGATGAAAGCCAAGGCGAGTTCTATTCAATCGCTATTGCGAACAATCACCAGCAAGCCGACACTGGCACAAAGATGGTGCATTTGGGCAAGAACACAAAATCGCGGATTGTCTCAAAAGGCATCAGCGCTGGCGTGGCACAAAATACGTACCGTGGTTTGGTGTCGATGCACCCCAAAGCCAAAGACAGCCGGAATTACACCCAATGTGATAGCCTTTTGATTGGCGACAAATGCGGTGCGCATACGGTGCCTTACATCGAAGTGCGCAATAACTCTTCACGGGTTGAGCACGAAGCGACGACTTCTAAGGTTGACGATGACCAGTTGTTCTATTGCCGCTCGCGCGGGATGGACGAAGAAGAAGCAGTTGCTTTGGTGGTTAACGGTTTCTGCAAAGAAGTTTTGCAGGCATTGCCGATGGAATTCGCAATGGAAGCGCAAGCGCTTGTTGCAATTTCTCTTGAAGGTTCAGTAGGTTAATACGTCAAATGACTGTTGCTATGCATATCAGTTCGCAATCTGTCCCCACCGTTAGCCATGTATGTGCTGACGGTGTTCGGACAGCTGCGCCCGTTTGCCGCTACGTCAACATGCAGCCGTCCCATTCTTGCCCAGATTTGCTGGCACCTCATCCATTGGGGGCCAAAGCTTTTAACGGGATTGCAGATGAGAACGAACCAGCATCAAGACAGCTTCGGCGCGCGTTTGGACCGGATCAACAATCCGAAGAATACGTTCTACACGGATGCAGAGACGGGAATGAAGATTCCCAAACGTGTTTCCAAGAAGACTATTCTGGCGAAGAAAAAATTCAGAAAGCCGGGGCAAGGACCTGTGTTTCTGTTGCTATCGTTGCCAGTTGCAGTAGCCGTGGGCGCAGCTTGTCTCGCGTTGTCACGCTTCATACGCTTCTCGGTATTCGAAACACCGATTTTGACGGACACCGTCATGGTCGTCGAGATCGCTCTTGCCGCAGTGCTAGCGTTCATTATCGGTGGCATCATCAAACTGAAAACAACGCGCCACATGTTCTTTCAGGTTTTGGGCGTCGCAGTGATGGCTGTGGCAATGCACAACCTTGTTTGGATGGCACCAGACGCTTTTGGTCAGTATTACTCACAAATTTACGTAGATCAGGTGCAGTCCGAAACGGTTCCGTCATCGCTGCTAATACGCGGCGCAATCTACGAAATCTAATTCACGCCCCACGGGGCCGTTCTAATATGCCGCGTGCAGATGTTTCTGCGCGCGGTTTTTGCCATTTGCTTGCAGGGCCCAACAAGGCCGATAGGAGAGAATATGCTTGAGATCAAAAACTTGGCTGTCAAACTTGAAGAAGAAGACAAGCAAATCCTGAAAGGCGTTGATCTGTCTATCGGTGCTGGCGAAGTCCACGCGATTATGGGGCCAAATGGTTCTGGCAAGTCTACATTGTCATATGTTTTGTCTGGCAAAGACGGCTACGAAGTGACCGGCGGCTCAGCCGAGCTTGAGGGCGCAGACCTGTTGGATATGGACCCAGAAGAGCGCGCAGCCGCTGGCCTGTTCCTTGCATTCCAATACCCTGTGGAAATTCCGGGCGTTGGTAACATGACATTCCTGCGCACAGCAGTGAACGCTCAGCGCAAGCAGCGCGGCGAAGAAGAAATGTCAGCGGGCGATTTTCTGAAAGAAGTCCGCGCACGTGCCAAAGACCTTAAGATTGATGCTGATATGCTGAAGCGTCCGGTCAACGTCGGTTTTTCCGGCGGCGAGAAAAAGCGCAACGAAATCCTGCAGATGGCGATGCTCACACCAAAGATGTGTGTGTTGGACGAAACGGATTCAGGCCTTGATGTTGATGCGATGAAACTGGTTTCTGAGGGCGTTAATGCGCTGCGGTCAGAAGGGCGTTCATTCCTTGTTATCACCCACTACCAGCGTCTTCTTGACCACATTAAGCCGGACGTTGTGCACATCATGGCAAACGGAAGAATCGTAAAATCAGGCGGACCAGAGCTGGCGCTTGAAGTTGAAAACAACGGTTACGCAGATATTTTGGCGGAGGTTGCCTAATGGCTTTGCCAAAACTGAAAGCTGATACAACAGCTGCCCGTTTGGACGGTCTTGTGCTGCCAAAAGGGTCCGCTTGGGCCACTGCAACACGCGAAGATGCCCTATCTCGTGTTCAGACTATGGGTCTGCCAACCAAGCGTGATGAATACTGGCGCTACAGCGATCCGGCATCTTTGACGGCTGCTGATGCCCCGACTGCCGCAATCTTTGACAACGATGAGGCCGCATTGTTTGCTGGCGTCGACAGCGTCAAAGTTGTCTTTGTTGACGGTGTTTTTGATGCGGCCGCGTCAGATGATCTTGTGGCTGAAGGTCTTGAAATCGCACGTCTTGTAGATGTTTTATCGACAGATATTCACTGGGCCAAAGACCTGTACGGTGTTCTAGAAGCACGCGGTCAAAACCCAGTTGAACGCCCACTTGCTGCACTCAATACAGCGATTGCGACAGACGGTATTGTGATCCGCGCAACTGCAAAAGTGGCAAAGCCAGTAAATCTGATCTATCTCCACCAAGATAAAACATCAGATGTTGCGATCCATAACCTTGTTAAGGTTGAAGCGGGCGCAGAGCTGACCATCCTTGAGACTGGTCCTGCTGCTGCACGTTTCTCATCAGTCATCGAAGTTGATGTGGCTGACGCAGGTGCATTCCACCATGTACGCGCTCAAGGCCGCGACCATGAATGTCGTGCTGTAACGCATTGTTTTGCAAGGATTGCAAAGGAAAGCATGTTCAAATCTTTCACGCTGACATTCAACGGTGTCCTGACACGCAACGAATGCATCATTGAGATCATTGGCGACGACGCGATCGCGCATGTTGCAGGTGCTTGTGTTGGTGACGGCAAAGATTTCCACCACGATGACACGATCTTTGTGACCCATGACGCGCTGAACGGTGAAAGTCGTCAGGTGTTCAAAAAGGTTCTGCGCAACGGTGCGACTGGCGTTTTCCAAGGCAAGATCCTTGTGAAAAAAGACGCACAAAAGACGGATGGCTACCAAATCAGCCAAGCGCTTTTGCTTGACGAAGATAGCCAGTTTCTCGCTAAACCAGAGCTTGAGATTTACGCTGACGATGTTGCGTGTTCACACGGTTCAACCACTGGCGCAATTGATGAGGCTGCATTGTTCTATCTGCGGTCCCGTGGTGTGCCCGCCGCCGAAGCCACAAACCTTCTGACCTTGGCATTCCTTGCCGAAGCTCTCGAAGAGATTGCGGACGAAGCATTGGCAGACGAATTGCGTGATCGTTTGGAAAACTGGTTAGGCCGCCGTAACTAATGGCGGTCACAAGTGACATCATCCGCACTTGGCGCGGACCTTCGGTTGTGATCCGCAAGTTGCTGGCTATGGGGCAGCGCGAAGATCGTGCAATTGCGTATGTGATGGCGGCTTGTTTGCTAATTTTCATCGCGCAATGGCCGCGTTTGGCCCGTTACGCTGCTGGGTTTGACCTTGCTCCGGGTGCCGATGTGCCCGAGATGAGCCAGCTAGTCGCGTATGAGTTCCTTGCTTGGTTGATGGTTTGGCCTTTGGGTTTCTATATTATTGCCGCTTTAAGCCACGTTGTGGCCAAGGCGATTGGTGGGAAGGGCACGTTCTATTCCGCCCGTATAGCCTTGTTTTGGACGTTGCTTGCTACATCACCAGTGCTGCTTTTGCACGGGATGACAGCGGGTTTTGTCGGTCCGGGGCCACAAACAAATCTGGTCGGCGCTGTTTGGTTGATCGCTTTTGTCGTAATCTGGTTCATTAGCCTACGCACAGCGGAGCAAAACAATGACCTCTGACCTCTCACGAATTCTGCGTCTTTTCGGCGAAACGCTCCAAAACCCAGCTGACGTGGCCAACCGTATCAAATCGATACGTGCGCCGCATGAAGCAGGCTGGATGGTTTTGGCCTTTGGCACGATTGCCGTTGTTATTTTGCTGCATCTTGAGCGCTTGATCCCTGGATCTGCGGCTCAGACTTCGGGACTGGGTGGCACGCCATTTATTGACGTCGTTATACTTGGTGCACTGTCTGCGATGATGGTCTTTGTGTTCTACTGGATTGGCCGCTCAATGGGCGGGAAGGGCACCTTTGGTGCAACCCTCGCGATTATGGCGTGGTTCCAAATTCTTGTGCTGGTTTTGGTGGGTATCCAAGTTATAGCGGCAATTTTAGTGCCGCCATTAGCAGGGATAGTGGCCATTGTTAGCTTTGTTGTACAGGTGTTTTGCCTCGTACATTTCGTGAATGTGCTGCATGAATTCGATAACCTGCCAAAATCGGCAGTGCTGCTTGTCGCGTCTATTATCGGTCTTGGCTTTGGTCTTGCGCTGATCGTTTTGATTATCGGCGGCGTCGCCGTAGCAGGAGGCGCGTGATGTTTGACGTTGCAAAAGTACGGTCCGAATTTCCGATCCTTGCACGAGAAGTGAATAATAAGCCGTTGGTATATCTCGATAATGGTGCGTCGGCGCAAAAGCCGCAGGTGGTGATCGATGCCATTACGCGCGCTTATGCAGAAGAATACGCCAATGTGCATCGCGGTTTGCATTATCTGTCAAACCTCGCGACCGAGAAATATGAAGGCGTGCGCGGGATTATCGCAAAGTTCCTAAATGCCCCATCCGAAGACGATATTATCCTGAACTCAGGCACGACCGAAGGCATCAATATGGTAGCCTACGGGTGGGCCATGCCGCGTATGCAAGCGGGCGACGAGATCATTTTGTCGATTATGGAGCATCACGCGAACATCGTACCTTGGCATTTTTTGCGCGAACGGCAGGGTGTTGTGATCAAATGGGTTGACGTGGATGCCAACGGCGATCTTGATCCGCAGGCTGTTATTGATGCGATTACGCCAAAAACCAAGCTGATTGCAATCACGCAGATGTCCAATGTTCTGGGCACCGTGGTTGATGTGAAAACCATTTGCACAGCAGCCCACGGTAAGGGCGTGCCTGTATTGGTTGATGGCTCTCAGTCGGCTGTGCACATGCCTATTGATGTGACTGACATTGGTTGTGATTTCTTCGCAGTTACCGGCCACAAGCTTTATGGTCCGTCAGGATCGGGTGCAATATACGTGTCCAAAGACCGTATGGCCGAGATGCAGCCGTTCCTTGGTGGTGGCGATATGATCCGCGAAGTATCCCGCGATACGGTGACATACAACGATGCACCGATGAAGTTTGAGGCGGGAACACCTGGTATCGTGCAAACGATAGGTCTTGGGGTGGCGCTGGATTACATGATGGATCTGGGCATGGAGAACGTCGCAGCGCACGAGTTGCTGATCCGCGATTATGCCAACCAAAAGCTGGCTGGTCTGAACTGGCTACAGGTGCAGGGTAACTCCGCGACAAAGGGTGCGATATTCTCGTTCACTTTGGATGGTGCGGCACATGCGCATGATATTTCGACCGTGCTTGATAAAAAGGGCGTTGCTGTGCGGGCAGGTAGCCATTGTGCTATGCCATTGATGGAGCACATGGGTATTCAGGCCACCTGTCGTGCGTCATTTGCGTTGTACAACACCACTGATGAGGTTGACGCTTTGGTGGATGCTCTTGAACTGTGCCACGATCTTTTTGCCTAGACGACACGATACATTTTCGCGTTGCGACACACTGACTGCAGGGCTATAGAAGCCCCAACGCACCCTTAGCTCAGCTGGATAGAGCGCTGCCCTCCGAAGGCAGAGGCCACAGGTTCGAATCCTGTAGGGTGCACCACATCCACTTAAGTCTTTGTATTTGTTGTATTTTAATTTCCAATGTTGGTAATGTTTTGGTCAAATAATTAGGGGCGGCTTGCTCCAGCTTTGATCCCTATCAGTTTAGCAGTTCAAATTAAGATTGCGGTTTTTTTTCAGTTTAGCAATCCACCCACTACATGTATTTTAATCGCTCAGCTCAGCAATCCTAAATATTCCCTTACAAGGTCTGTGTCGCAATAGAATGCTTGGCTTTGTGCATTGCAATGTTCTCTCGATAACCAATTTACCGTTCGTTCCTGCTCATTTTGACGGATGGCGGATCAGTGCAGGGAAACAGGGGCAATTGCATTGGCTGATTTTTGGTAGGAATTTTCTGTGTAAGTTAGGCCTGACTAAGTTGAGGCTTATTCCGGGCCATGATGTCAAGTAAAATTGTTAGTTAACAGTTAGTTAGCGGTTAGTGAGCAGTTGGTTAAGTTGTGATATCATTGACGTAAGCACTCTGAATTGTTAGCTTGTGAGCACATACGAGGCCGCTTCTATGAAAAAGAATATTTATCAAAGGCTTGGAGCTAACGTCTTGCAGGTCGCTGCATTGGTAGCTCTCCTTTTAGTTGCAAGGACCTTTTTCCCTCACACCGTCTATGCCGTGGCTCCAATAGCTCTTGCAGCCATTTTGGGTTTTGTATTATTCTCAGGAATTCTCAAAAAGCTAATTTGCGGGCGTAACTCGTAAGACCTGTATCGTTCCATTTACAGTTCGCCATTTTCCATCAACATATCTCTCTTTGAAAGTGATGTGAATTTGCATTTCAATGCCATGCCTTAGGTTCTCATTTACGCCACCATCGAGGATTGACGTTGCAAAGTAATTGTCACGCATTTTGGCAGTAAATGGTAAGCCAGTCGCAATATCAGTAAATGTCCACGCAAGGTCACGCTCACTCAGATTGGGACGATCTAGGACTACATCGGAAATTCGTTCTATTGTGCGTATATCTGGGTCTTCGCTTTGATCCCAGAGACCCGTACGTTCCGCAAATTGTTCGCTAGGGATACTAAAGGCGAGATCGTCACCCGGTGCTTCACAAATTCCAACACTACTGACAGCCGAGTCTGTCTCAAGTATCTTAAAAAAACGGCGGTTCGTCGCTCTCACTTCAGGAGATTTTGACACCTGTTCTAGCAAATCATCGAGAACTTTGCGATCTTCAGTGCTTAGTTCTATCGTGTCTGGGCCGCCAAGCCAGAAATCCGAAGCTGGTCCAGCATCTATCGCGAGGAATACTGTCAATCCCACAGCATACTTTGTTAGTTTCGGGTATACTATTCTACTTTCTGCAGCGCCAGTAGCGTCTTCCAACCATTGCAATGTTGAATTTATAGAAAGACTGCTCTCATGTGCATGCAAGAACTCGACGCGGACTCCCACATCCGGAGCGATCAGACTTGTCGCTAGCCGGATCGAGTTCACCCATTCAATGGCCGCTTTTGAGATAACCTCGAGATCAGCTTTTTTACCTTCATGTAAGCCAAAATATAGGCTCACATTTCCATCTGTTGATTCACTCAAAACACTCTCCATCATTACTGATACGAGAGTTTCAACCATTGCGGGATTCGACAACTGAGGCAGACAACTTCGAATTTTATAGTGGCGAAGTCGCAACGAATGTTGGAAGGGCACTCCCTGATACTGTCTGCGCAGATTGCATTCTTAAAGTTGGAACATTGGCCGATAAGTCATTGAAGTACATTGGTAGAGAAAGTTGGAACTTTTCCCTGTAACCTATTGATATTGCTCAATTGAAGAAATTCTGTAGGGTGCACCATTTTCCAGACTTCATGACGTGCCAGCGCACATACCAAACAGCAAAAAGCCGCCCGTAAAGGCTGCACATGCTTCGTCATAAATTGAGGAATTGTTTTAGCCGCCCCAAGAGCGGACAGGTCCGCAATCCATATGGACAAAGTTCGAACCTGAATAACGACCAACACCACCGCCGCGGCAGGCTTGTGCAGCGCGTGCCATTTGACGGGTTGAGTGACCTTCCAAACGTAGGTCAGCAGCTTGCCCAACCATGTGCAAAGACCGTGTCGCAACACCAGAAGACCGGCTGCGCAGCATCGCATTAGTTTCAGGAGAGCGGTAGCCAGACAAAAGCATGTAAGGCTTGCTTGCATCCATCAAACGGTGCGAAGCGGCCATGATATCAACAGTACGCGTATCCATTTGGATCGCAGTACCAGTGCGCCAATCGCGCATAAACAGATTAATCTCGCGAATTGCTTCGCCAATATAGTCGCCATCAATCCAGTAGATCGTATCGATGCTTTCGCCGGTACGGCCAGAATACATACGTAGACGGCGCACATCGCCACCACCGCGCAAAAAACCTGCTGCGTTAGAAAATGTTGGTGCTGATGCAACCGCTGTTGCGGCAAATGCACCCAAAACACCACGCCGAGTGAAACCCGTTGAGCCTGTATTTGTCATTGTATCTGCGCCTGTCCCGTCGCCCGATGATGACCGGTTTGAACCGGTTGTTACTTTCTGTCCCCCAGAAGCACGCGTTCTGTATGGCACAAGTCGATTCGTTGACCAAGACTTGTTTGCCCATTCATGGTTAACAAATAGCCGATCGGCGATTTTTTGCGCAAATTTCCCCGTAAATTTCTTCAGACATCGGCAGATAAGGGGGTTTTGATGCAACAAAACCGAGTCCGTTCCAATCTTCTCGACAATGTGAATAGACCCTTGAACGTGTCACTATGAATAGTGTGCGCAGTGATTTCGGAGATAAGATATTGACTAATCGTTTTAACCCGACCCGCCGCCAAGCCGCACAACAGCTTCTTGGTTTTGCCACGACTGCTGTGGCTGGGTTTTCCTTTCCAAATATTTCTTATGCGGCTGTCACCGCGTTTCGTCAGGCCATTGCCGAAACCGCTTCTCGCGACGAAGATCTAGCAACGTTTTACAGATCGCGTAGCTTTGAGGGTATCTGGAGCAGGGCC
Source organism: Paracoccaceae bacterium (assembly GCA_034111185.1). GTDB lineage: Bacteria > Pseudomonadota > Alphaproteobacteria > Rhodobacterales > Rhodobacteraceae > Yoonia. Next base: position 16,390 of record JAWUXS010000091.1, read on the forward strand.
GAAGATGCGGACCGCCGCAATGCATTGCTGACTGCATTCTCAAGCGCAGGAAATCACGGCCTGCCTGAGGCGCGTTATGACGTTGATGCTTTGATTGCGCAGATGCAAGCCGCCAGAACACCTGCCGAGCAGGGCGCGATGGAGGTCGAGCTAAGCCGGTTATTCCTACAATATTCGCGTGATATCAGCACAGGCATGCTGTCGCCTAAGCGCGTGGATCAGCACATTGTCCGCGAAGTGCCTTTGCGCGATCGGTTTGAAACGATCCAAACCTTTGCTACTGCTGAGCCTTTTGCATTCTTAAGGGCCCTGCCACCAAGCAGCACAGAATATACACGCCTGATGCGTGAGAAACTGCGGCTTGAGGCACTGATGGCCAACAGTGGCTGGGGCGATCGGGTTCCAAACGCGCGCCTTGAGTTAGGGAGCTCCGGTTCTTCTGTCGTTGCGCTGCGAAATCGGCTGATCTCAATGGGTTATTTGGGTCGTAGCGCCACGCGCAATTACGATCCAGCAATGGCCGAGGCTGTCGCGCAATTTCAAGCAAGCCACGGTGTTGATGTTGATGGCACAGTCGGTGAGGGCACGTTGTCGCAATTGAACGTTTCGCTGTCTGAGCGTTTAAAATCAGTTCTTGTCGCGATGGAGCGTGAGCGTTGGATCAACATGCCGCGCGGCGACCGTCATATCTGGGTGAATTTAACTGATTTTACGGCCAGCGTAGTTGACCATGATCGTGTCACGTTCACAACGCGGTCTGTCATTGGTGCACGTGACGAAGACCGCCAAAGCCCCGAGTTTTCGGACACGATGGAGCACATGGTTATCAACCCAAGTTGGTATGTGCCACGTTCAATCACGACCCGTGAATATTTGCCGCAAATGCAGCGGAATGCTGGTGCGGCTGGTCATTTGCAGATCATTAACCGTAATGGTCAGGTGATTAACCGCAACAACATCAATTTCAACAATTACAACGCCAGCAACTTTCCGTTCTCGATGCGCCAACCGCCGTCGAACCGGAATGCACTGGGCCTTGTGAAATTCATCTTCCCGAACCGCTACAATATCTATCTGCATGATACCCCAGCCAAAAGCCTGTTTGGCCGCGAGGTGCGTGCCTATAGCCACGGCTGTATTCGTCTGCGCGACCCATTTGATTTTGCGTATCACCTGTTGGCCGCTCAGGCTGCAGATCCGCAAGAGTATTTTCAGTCACGTTTGCGGACTGGTGTTGAATCCCGTGTGAACCTTGAAACGCAGCTTCCTGTGCACCTTGTTTACCGCACTGCATTTACGAATGTGACCGGAAACCTTCAGTTCCGCCGCGACATCTATGGTCGTGATGGCCGGATTTGGGCCGCGCTTGAGCGTGAAGGGGTGGCAGTTGCGGCTTATCAAGGGTAATTAGACGCCCAAACCAGTCAGGGGCGTGAGATGACACATACTGTTGCCGATATTGCCGCCAGACTCGAGGCGCAGGTCTTTGGTGATGGGGCGATCGTTGTAAAACATCTGTCTGAACCCCAAACTGCCACTGTGGGTGACCTCGCGTTAGCGATGTCGCCACGTTATGCTGATGCGCTGCTGGCTAATCCAGACGTAGAGGTCGCTGTTGTTTGGCAGGGTGCCGATTGGGCGGCTTTGGGGCTGAAAGCCGCGATTGTGGTGGGGCGTCCAAGACTTACTATGGCGGGGCTAACACAGGCGTTTGACCCCTCTGTTGAACTTGCCGTAATTAGTCCGCTTGCTGACGTATCAGATGGGGCCATAATCGGCGCTGGTGTTACGATTGGTGCCTTCGTCAGTGTCGCTTCTGGCGCTGTTATTGGCGCAGGAAGCATCTTGCATCCAGGTGTACGTATTGGGCGCAACGTGACGTTAGGTGCGCGGGTCATTTGCCAGCCAAATGTTGTCGTCGGCGGCGATGGTTTCTCGTTTGTGACTGCTGATCCGTCACATCCAGAAACGGGTCGTAAGACATTGGGAAAGAAACCTTTTCAGCCGATGGATGGCACGTTGCACCGGATTCATTCATTGGGCGGTGTGGTGATTGGCGATGACGTTGAAATAGGCGCGAATAGCACCGTTGATGCAGGCACAATCAGACCGACCACCATCGGATCAGGCACGAAAATTGATAACCTCGTGCAGGTCGGGCATAACGTGCAGATCGGGCGTGATTGCGTTCTTTGCGCACAGGCTGCTGTTGCAGGCTCGACTAACATCGGTGACCGCGTTGTCCTTGGCGGTAAGTCAGGCGTTGCTGATAATGTTATGGTCGGGTCTGATGTCGTTCTTGGTGGGGCAGCGATTGCTTTGACAAATATCGATGCTGGAAGCTTTATGATGGGGTATCCGGCTGTGCCGATGTTAACCTACCGCGCGCAGCAACGAAAGTTGCGGCAAACTGCCGAAATTCATAAACCTGTTTCAATAAGCGGGCAGAGTGACTAAGTCACAAACCTATACCGACACATGAGTGAGATGTTGAGAAGATGAGCATTCAAACACAGGTCATTGATATCGTTGCAGAGCAGGCGTTGCTTTTGCCAAGCGATGTGAATTTGACGGACACAATGGCTGACCTTGGCATTGATAGCCTCGGCATTGTTGAAAGCATCTTTGCCATCGAAGAGGCTTTTGATATTACGGTGCCGTTCAACGCAAACGACCCAAGCGCGAGTGAATTTGATATCTCGAGCGTGGCATCGATTGTTGCTGCTGTGGAAAAGCTGATTGCAGAGCAGAAGTAGCAAATGAAACGGGTCGTGATCACAGGTGCGGGTACGATTAACCCACTAGGGCATGATGTTGCATCCACGTTTGAGGCGATGCGCGAAGGCCGCTGCGGGATTGATCAACTTGATATTCGCGATGTTGAACGTCTGTCGATCCAGATTGGCGGGCAGGTGCGCGGTTACGATCAAGCAGAACACTTCAACCGCCAGCAGATAGCACTTTATGACCGGTTCACGCAGTTTGCTCTGCTGGCAGCGCGCCAAGCGTTGGGGCAGGCGGGGCTGACGTTTAATGGTGAACTTGCTGACCGTTCTGGTGTGATTTTTGGCACGTCTGGTGGCGGGCTGAATACCCAAGATGAAAACTACCGTGCCGTATATGAAGAAGGGAAGAACCGCGTTCATCCCTTTATCGTGCCCAAACTGATGAACAATGCCGCCGTGAGCCAAGTATCGATGGAATGGAACCTACGCGGTCCGTCATTCACCGTGGCCACAGCCTGTGCGTCAAGCAATCACGCGATGGGGCAAGCGTTCAACATGGTCCGGTCCGGCATGGCGACCGTTATGGTGACTGGTGGCGCTGAAAGCATGCTGTGCTTTGGCGGGATCAAAGCGTGGGAAGGTCTGCGCGTCATGTCCAAAGACGCATGCCGTCCGTTTTCGGCAACGCGCAACGGGATGGTTCAGGGCGAGGGCGCAGGCGTCTTTGTGTTTGAAGACTACGACCATGCCCGCGCCCGCGGTGCGGACATTCTGTGCGAAGTTATTGGCTTTGCAATGTCATCAGATGCATCTGATATCGTCATGCCATCAAAGCAGGGTGCTGCACGTGCCATTGCAGGTGCGGTCAAAGATGCAGGAATTACCAAAGACAGCGTTGGTTATATCAACGCGCATGGAACTGGCACTGCTGCAAATGACAAGACTGAATGTGCGGCTGTTGCCGATGTCTTTGGTGCGCATGCGGATAAATTGATGATCTCGTCAACCAAGTCGATGCACGGACATTTGATTGGTGGCACAGGTGCGGTTGAACTTTTGGCCTGCATTATGGCACTGCGCGATGGGGTTATTGCCCCGACGATTGGCTATGAAGAACCAGATCCAGAATGCGCGTTGGACGTTGTTCCAAACGAGGCGCGCGAAGCCAAAGTAAATGTCAGCCTATCGAACGCTTTTGCCTTTGGTGGCCTGAATGCTGTGATCGCATTGCGCGCAATGTAAAAAGGCCGCAGCGAAAGCTACGGCCCTTTCGAAACTATAACTTGGCGGGCTTATTCGCCAATTTCATCCAGATTGTTATATGCGGCCGTAAAGCCTGTCAGGGACACCGACAAAATCACTTCTTGATCTGGTGCCGCAGCTGGAACCATCCGGATCGTCGCTGCATTTCCGCGTTTGAACAATGCGATCTCTTCTGAGGTAAAGCCTACGCGCGAAACACAGCCCGCTGCGTTGCAGAACGTGAACGGGTAGCGGCGTGCTTGGCCGTCATCAACCTGCAATGTAAGTTGTTGTGTCAGCAATGTCTCAAGCGGGGCTACGATAGTTGCACCAGCTGCCGCTTGTCCGCCGTCGCGCAGTGGGAACATGCTCAGCTCGGCAACTGCATTGCCGTCAGCGTCACGCAGCAATTGGTAAAGTTGGCATTGATCAGCGGCATCTTCTGCAGCCTTCAAGCAGCGCATTGCCCAATCGTCAAAGACCGCACCGATGTATGGCTCTCCGACACGTGGTTCGGCACTTGCTTCTGCCTGCTCAAGCGGTGTGCCAAGTGACAAATCGCCGCCCGGAACTTCGCCAGTTTCTTCTGAGGCAGGCGCCTCCTCGGTGGTTGTTTCTTGAGCGATTGCAGTCGAAGCACTGGCAAGCAATAGAGAAAGCAGTAGTGGCTTGGTCAATTTGAACATCTTAGTTTCCCATAATCCGTGGTTAGCGAAGAATTAGCATGCAGAAATCGGACTGTCAGTCGCAAAAAGGCACATATAGGCAAACATCAGCCAAACATGCGGGTTTTTCAGTGGCTCCATGTATCTGGAACGATAAAGTGGCTTGCGAAAACCAAATTGAAAAAAGGGTCCTGAAACCAGGACCCTTTCAAAATTCTCCCTGCCGGACTTTGCCGACTTATTGAAAAGAATCTACGAAACAGGAACACCAAGGTCAACAGGTTTCACAAAACAATGCGCAGCCAACTTTAGGATTTCCCATATACCGCATAAAAAATGACCGCATCCAAAGGGCGCGGCCAGTTTGACAAAGAGGTCGTCAAACCCGTCGTCCAAGGGACATGCAAGCGAACAGACTGCGATTAGACTAGCGCCCGATGGTTAAGGATGTATTTTGCCCCATGAAAGAACATTGAAGGGCGGAACATGTCAGACGGAATTTTCATCGGTGGCGGCGGCGATAGCTACGGCGAAGCGCAGAACCTTCTGCTCGACAAAGCCAACCGGCACGGTCTGATCGCTGGGGCGACTGGTACGGGTAAAACTGTCACGCTTCAAATCTTGGCCGAAGGATTTTCGGCGGCTGGCGTGCCTGTTTTCTTGTCCGACGTAAAAGGCGACCTGTCAGGTTTGGCGAAATCCGGTTCTGCTGACTTTAAGCTGCATGAGCCGTTTATGAACCGTGCCGAAACTATCGGCCTCGATCTTGTGTACGACAAATTCCCTGTGACCTTCTGGGACCTGTTCGGCAACCAAGGCCACCCGATCCGCGCCACTGTCGCCGAGATGGGGCCATTGCTGCTGTCACGCCTGATGGAGCTGACGGATGTGCAAGAAGGCGTGATGAACGTCGCCTTCCGTGTGGCTGACGAAGAAGGTCTGCCGTTGCTTGACCTCAAGGACTTGCAAGCATTGCTGGTTTGGGTCGGGCAAAATGCATCAGACCTATCTTTGCGTTATGGTAACGTCGCGTCTTCGTCTGTCGGCGCAATTCAGCGTCAGCTTTTGGTGCTTGAGAACCAAGGCGGCGCTGCGCTGTTTGGCGAACCCGCTTTGCATCTGGCTGACATGATGGGCACCGACGCCGATGGACGTGGCATGATTAACATCCTTGCCGCAGACAAACTGATGGCCAGTCCGCGTCTTTATGCGACGTTCTTGTTGTGGTTACTATCCGAGCTGTTTGAGGAAATGCCCGAAGTTGGCAACCCAGACAAACCCAAGCTCGTGTTCTTCTTTGACGAAGCCCACCTGCTGTTCGACGGCGCCCCGAAAGCCTTGGTCGATAAGGTTGAGCAGGTCGCCCGTCTGATCCGTTCAAAAGGCGTTGGTGTCTATTTCATCACGCAGAACCCTGCTGACGTGCCCGACGATGTGCTGTCCCAGCTTGGTAACCGTGTACAACATGCCCTGCGTGCGTTCACCGCGAAAGACCGCAAAGAGCTTAAGCTGGCGGCGCAAACATACCGTGACAACCCTGCGTTTGATACGTCTGAGGCGATCCAACAGGTCGGCACAGGCGAAGCCGTCACATCGATGCTGGACCGCAAAGGTATCCCGCTGATGGTTGAACGCACGTTAGTCCGCCCACCATCGTCGCAGCTAGGTCCGATCACACAGGCCGAGCGGCAGGCGATCATGGACGCATCACCAATGGCTGGGAAATACGATACGACCCTTGATCGTGAATCAGCCTTTGAAATGCTGTCGGCCCGCGCAGACAAAGCCGCAAAAGAAGCCCAAGTTGCCGAGGACGCCGAAGAGGCGTTGGAAGAGAAAGAACGCGAGTTCAAGTCTGGCCGTCGCTATGATGGTGGCAGCACAACGTCGCGGTCAACATCACGCAGCCGCAGCAAAAGCAGCGACAGTTTTGGCGAGGCAATCGCAAGTGTATTCGTTAAAGAACTCAAAGGTACCACGGGGCGACGCATCGTCCGTGGCATCCTAGGTGGTCTATTCAAAGGCCGCTAATCAGGAACCCAATGGCCGGATCTTCAATGTGACGATCCGGTTTTCCTGCTTTGTGACAACTTCAAACCTGAACCCGTGGAACGAAAATACCTGACCCTGTACGGGGATCATCTGGGCTTCGTGGATGACAAGGCCCGCGATTGTATTGGCTTCCTCGTCTGGCAATGACCAATCGTGCGACCGGTTCAGGTCGCGGATCGTCATAGCGCCGTCTACAAGGTAGGCACCGTCGTCAGTCGCAGCGACTTGGTCTTCGGCAACGTCGTCGAATTCATCCGAAATCTCGCCAACGATTTCCTCAAGAATATCCTCGAGGGTTAGCAGGCCTTGCAAGGCACCGTACTCATCAACAACCAACGCAAAATGTGCTGAGCGGCGTAAAAATTCGCGCATCTGATCATCAAGGGGCGTTGTTTCTGGGACAAAATAGGGGTCCCTGGCAACGCTCATTACGTCGAATTTGGCAAGCGCTTGTCTGTCGTCTGTCAACAGTTTGTGGATGGCACGCAATAGGTCTTTTGAGTGGATCACACCGACGATGTTTTCAGGATCGTCGCGGTAGACTGGCAGACGTGTATGCGGGCTTTGCAAAATCTGAGCGAGGATCTCTTCGGGCGGCAATGCTGCATCGACCATCTTGATGTTCGAGCGGTGAAGCATGACCTCTTCCACCATACGTTCATTCAGGTCTAACGCCCCTAAGATACGGTCACGATCTTCCTTCTCAACAACGCCCTCTGAATGGCCAAGCTGCAAAGCGCCGGCAATCTCTTCGCGCACAGCAAGGATATGGCTATCAGGGTCAGTCTTCACACCAAACAGACCAAGTATCATCCGAACGAGCAAGCGAACAGCAGCTACGACCGGTGAAAACAGTTTAACCACAAGGCCAATTGGGCGGGCTACGGTTGATGCGACCAGCTCTGGGTTTGTAATTGCGTAGGTTTTTGGGAGCACTTCGGCAAAGATCAGAACCAATAGGGTCATGATCAGCGTCGCCGCTGCGACGCCATTCTGGCCGAACACCTTGGTCAATAGCGCTGTTGCCAATGACGTCGCGAGGATATTCACAACGTTATTGCCAAGCAGGACTGAACCAATCAGCCGCTCATTATCTTCTGTGATATCAAGCGCTTGTTGGGCGCCTTTTGAACCACGGTCGGCTGCAGAGCGTAATTTACCCCGCGATGCCGCCGTCAGGGCGGTCTCTGACCCCGAAAAGAAGCCAGAGAGGATCAATAGAATAAGTATCGCGCCAGCAGTGATCCAGAATGCGGCGTCGAACAGGGACACGTCCATCATAAGCTTTCAAGTATTTCCTTGAATATTATGGGGTTTAGATGGGCCACCTTCAAGTCTTTGCATTCTTTTTGGATAGCGGGTGATGCTCTAACACCAGCTCGTGCAAACGTTCGTCTAGAACATGGGTATAGATTTCAGTTGAAGCAACGTCCGCGTGACCCAGCATTGTCTGGATCGAGCGTAAGTCGGCACCACCAGCAAGCAGGTGCGTCGCAAAGGCATGTCGCAGCGTATGCGGCGTTACTTTGTCTGGTGAAACACCGCCCGAAACCGCGAATTCCTTGATCATGCCAAAGAAACGGTGACGCGTAAGATGGCCAGCTTTGCTGCGCGACGGGAACAGAAACTTTGATTCCGGTTTCCCATCTGCTTTTGCACGTTCTTGATCAGCGTCCCGCTCAATCAAATACGGGGCGACGGCATCACGCGCTGATGCAGAAAGGGGCACCATACGTTCTTTGCCACCTTTACCACTGACAAGCAGCATCTTTGGCCCACCACGTGCTGCTGCGACGGGCAGGGTGACCAGTTCGGTCACGCGCATGCCTGTGGCATACAGCAGCTGCATTAAGCAGGCATTCCGTAATCCTTCGCGCTTATGTGCAGAGGCTGCATTGATGAGACGGTCAACCTCATTGATGGAAAGGGTTTTAGGCAAAGTTTTGGATTTGCCAGGACCCTTGATGCGGATCGCGGGGTTGTCTGAACGCCAGCTTTCTTCAAACGCAAAACGATATAGCTGTTTGATCGCGGACAAGCGGCGTGCGCGTGTTGAACGTGACAAACCCTGTGCATCGCAGTCAATCAGGTAGCCTTCGACATCGTCTTGCGTCGCTGTCGCAAAGTGTACTGATTTTGGCTCAAGCCAGCGCGCAAAGTCACGTAGGTCGTTGGCATAGGCCAATTGTGTGTTTGTTGCGGCATCCAGCTCTGCGGCTTGCGCCTCTAGAAACGCTTGGACCCAGTTTACCATTGGCTGCTCTGCGGCGCTCATGATGCACGCTCCAACAACAATAACTGTAAGGCGGCACGACGGGCGACATCCTCAAGTCCAACAAGGCGGAAAAGCGCGAGGCTTTCAGAGATCGCACGGGAATCTCCTGACATGCCTGCATCAAACAATGCGATATTGCGCAAGAGCGCTTCGCCAAGTTTGCCTTCGTCTACCAGTGCAGCCAGCACTGCAGGTGCTTGGGTTTCGCCAAATCCATCACGAATGGCGCGTGACAGCGTTGTTGTCGCCGTAGCCTCGTCTGCAAACCCGCGTGCGACAGCGACCAAGAACGGGTCGCGGTCATCGCTGGCTGCCAAGGCAAAGCTTTCATATGACGGGGACAGAAGCCCCACGACAAATGCGACGTCGCTTGCTTCGTCCGTAAGTGGTAGGCCTTGAAGATCTTCAGCAAACAGTCGTGCAAATGGTATTTCGGTTTTTGAGGCTCTTGCGGCGATCCATGCTGCAGGCAATGAGGCTGAAATCGCGCCCGGGTCTCGCGTTTTGAGGGCAACTGCGAATTTCTGTACCGCTTCAACACGGTCCCAAACTCCACCAGAGGCGGAAGGTGTGTGGTCTGCGTAAAAGCCAGCCAAGACATTGTCGGAAACTGCACCATAACGTGCAAGGCGTTCTGCCGCCTCTAATTGGCTTTTCCAACCGACGGTGTCACGCAAATCTGCATGTGCAAATGCACGGGGGAGGTTTTGGGTCGTTAGCCCTTCGCCAATTGCCTCGTGCATACGAAAGACTAGGGGGCTGATCCGGCTAGGGTTCGGCAGCTTGCCTTCACCCTCATATAGCTCTGGATCAAGAAAGCGCGACAAAAGCGCCTCGTCTTCTTCGGACACATCACCAAGAACACGGTGAGTGTTGAGCGTCAGTGCAGCTGTGTTCCAGTCGCCTGAACGTGCCAGACAAAATATCCGCGCTGAAAATGTAGGGGCGAGTTGTGGGTTGGTTTGCATCGCTTCGCATGCTGCATCCTCGGACCCAGTGAGCAACGCAATATCAAACCACCTGCGGAACAGTGATGGTTCTTCGGTGTCAGCCTGCTCTAGCAATGCGCGTGCGGGTTCAATCGCACCGTAATCCAACAACTTGTCTACACGTGAAAGGAACAATGCCCCGTCGGTACTTGCACCACGTGGTGCGTCTGCTTCTGCTAACATTAAAATAACCATAAACTCTTGAATGGCCGGCAGGCTATCAAAACGCTCTGCTCGAACCAAAGTTACAACTGTGTCTTGATCGCTTGCTGCCCATAAACTTTGCGGTAATCCTGTGACTTCTGGCGAAAGCAGGCCAATAGGATCAGGTGAAGGAGCGTCAAGCGGCGTAACTGTGATAGTAGGGGGTGCTGCACTATTTGCAATCGGAGGTTCCGAAATGGCATGCGGTGCGACTTGCGATGCCACAACTGGAACCTGCACACTTTGTGAAAGCCAGTCTATTGCCGATAAAGGCTCAACTGTGGTTTGGGCAAAGATTGCCCCTCCTGCCCAAATAAAACCCACAGCTAAGTAGCGTTGCATCATGTTAACCCGATTCTAAAACGACTGGTTCCACGATTTGAAGGGTCGGCGGCGCAAAGTCACCGGGGAAAAATATTGGACCTGCGTACGCAAATGCAATCAAGCCCAATGCGGCCAGAATCGCTACAATCACTAACAGTTTGATAAATCGCCACATTATGGGTCTCACAGTCGTTTAATTTGCTCGTTGCCATTTTTGGCAGTGTCCTTAAAAAAGGTTATATATGGCCTTTCGTCGAAGATCACGCCATTCAGGTTCGGAAAACGGAATTAAGCGGCACATGGCCGAAAAAGGGGTTCGGATGACGGGACATGAGATATTTCCTGGCTACCGTTTGCATCAAACGATCGTTTTGGTTGGCATGATGGGCTCAGGTAAAACAGCAATTGGTCGTGCACTTGCGGCGCGTCTAGGTGTGGTATTTCTGGATAGCGACGCTGCGATAGAAGAGGCCGCTAGCGTTTCAATAGCCGAAATATTCGCCCGCGACGGAGAAGAGTTTTTCCGCGTTCGCGAGGCAGAAGTCATCAAGCGCCTGATGTCGGGTCCGCCTGCTATTCTTTCGACGGGCGGTGGGGCATTTTTGACGCCACGCATACGAGAGTTGATTGAAAACAATGGCGTAGCCGTCTGGCTTGATGCACCGCTTGAAATCTTATGGGAGCGTGTGAGGAATAAAGATACGCGTCCGTTGCTGCGTACTGCCAATCCCAAAAAGACGCTGACCGAAATCTTTGAACAGCGTGTTCCGGTTTACAGTAAGGCACAATTGAACGTGAAAATTAACGGCAGATTCAGCATTGAGCAGACAACCGACGTCGTCATTGACGTGCTAACAGCACAGCCCAACGTTCTGGAGAAAATCTAATGACCCACCAAACAGTGCGCGTGGATTTGGCTGAACGTGGTTATGATATCTTGATTGGTCGCAATGTCTTAGACGGCGCAGGCGCACAGATCGTCGAAATGACGCGTCGCAAGCATGTGACTATTATAACGGACGCAAACGTAGCCGCTTTGCATCTGGATGCGCTTCAGAGTTCTTTGACTGCTGCTGGTTTGACCAGCGCGGCGCTGACGTTGCCCGCAGGTGAAACGACCAAAAGCTGGGTCTACCTTGAGCAATCAGTCGAATGGCTATTGGCCCAAAAGGTTGAGCGCGGAGATGTTGTGATTGCTTTTGGCGGTGGTGTTATTGGCGATCTTGCTGGCTTTGCGGCCGCGATCCTGCGCCGTGGCGTCCGTTTTGTCCAAATCCCGACATCTTTGCTTGCGCAGGTTGATAGCTCGGTTGGGGGTAAAACTGGTATCAATTCGCCACTAGGTAAGAACCTGATTGGTGCGTTCCACCAGCCATCTCTGGTCCTTGCTGATACGGCATTGCTCGACACGCTTACACCGCGGGACTTTTTGTCTGGCTACGGCGAAGTTGTGAAATATGGCCTGTTAGGCGACGCGGTATTCTTTGACTGGCTGGAAAAACACGGGCCTGCGTTGGCAAAAGGCGACGCAGATGCACGCATCGCAGCCGTCGCAAAATCATGCCAAATGAAAGCTGACATTGTGCAGCGTGACGAGACAGAGCAGGGCGACCGTGCCCTTTTGAACCTTGGGCACACATTCTGCCATGCGCTTGAGGCGGCAACGTTATATGACGCAGATCGGCTTGTTCACGGTGAAGGTGTTGCTATCGGTTGCGCGCTCGCGTTCGAAGTGTCGTCCAGATCCGGCTTGTGTTCACAAGAAGACCCAAGTCGCGTGCGCGCGCATTTGGCTGACATGGGTATGAATGTTGATCTTGCGGATATTCCGGGCGCTTTGCCTAACGCCGAAGCTTTGCTTGATCTGATGGGTCAGGACAAAAAGGTAAAAGACGGGCAGATCAACTTTGTGATGGCCCGCGGCATTGGCGATACATTCGTAACGGCCGAGATTGACCCGGCCGTTGTTTTGTCTGTTCTGCGCGACGGTTTGTCCGCGCGCTAAGCAATATGATTGTTTAGAACGGGATTTCGTCGTCCATATCTGAACGTCCGCCACCGCCACCACCATTTGAGTCGCCACCGTTATTACCGCCGCCATTGCCGCTGTCGTAACCGCCGCCACCGTTGCCGCTGTCATAGCCACCGCCGCCGCTGTAACCACCGCCGCCTCCGCCGCCACCATATCCGCCGCCACCGCTACCGCCGCCGGATGGGCCGTCAAGCATAGTCAATGTTCCGCCATAGCCTTGCAGGACGACTTCGGTTGAATAGCGGTCTTGGCCGGACTGGTCCTGCCATTTGCGTGTTTGCAGTTTGCCTTCGATATAGACCTTTGAGCCTTTCTTGAGAAAACGCTCAGCAACACTGACAAGACCTTCTTGGAAGATCGCGACTGTGTGCCATTCTGTCTTTTCTTTCTTCTCACCCGAAGTGCGGTCTTTCCACGACTCAGATGTTGCGATCCGCAAGTTGCAAACCTTGCCACCATTCTGGAAGCTGCGCACCTCTGGGTCTGCACCCAAGTTGCCGATCAAAATTACTTTATTTACCGAGCCCGCCATGTGGTTTTCCCTTTTGCGTATCTTATATTGTATCTGTGTCGGACAGTATCCGACGGCGTCTTTAACGACCTGTTTAGCATCTAGGCTGGCCTAGACCACAAAATAGAGTATGTTGCGACCAAGAAAAACAAGTTGGGCACGAGCAAATGCGAATAATTATTGCAAGCGCAGTCATAACGGCACTTTGCCCAAGCAGCGTTGCTTGGGCCGATACAGTATCGTCCAGATCGCGTACTGCGTTGTTCCAAAGCCAGTTATCGGTTCTTGATGGGCGTGCATCCGAGCAATATTCAAATTCAGTTCGACTTCAGCCACCACGTGTTGTGGTACCAGGATCACCGGCATCGGTTCCGGCCTATACTGGCCGCTACAACGGACCGCTGCTGAATTTGGCGCGATCAGCCGCGCAGCGGAACAATATCCCAGAAGATTTGTTCTTGCGTTTGGTCCAACAAGAAAGCGGCTGGAACGCTAATGCTGTTTCAGTCAAAGGCGCTTTGGGCCTCGCGCAGCTTATGCCGGCAACAGCGCGTTCGCTAGGTGTTGATCCAAATGACGTGAGCCAGAACCTTGAGGGTGGGGCACGCTATCTGCGCACCCAGTACGAGACATTTGGCACATGGCAGCTTGCACTTGCCGCATATAACGCGGGCCCCAGTGCCGTTCAGCAATATGGTGGTATCCCGCCATACCGCGAAACGCAAAACTATGTCCGTGTTATCTGGGGCAGCTAAGTCTTTGATAGTTTGACATCTTCGGCAGCGTAAATCGCCGCCGAAGATAAGACAGGTCGTACTTATTCAGCAGCAATCTTGATCACAGGTTCCATATTCGCAAGCTCTGCATCTGAAAGGTGACACTTCACCTGATGGCCGTCTGCAACCATGCGGATTGGCGGTACTTCTTTATCGCAAAGACCACCCGGAACTTTGGATTTCCAACCACAACGGGTTTGGAATGGGCAACCGCTTGGTGGGTTCATCGCGGATGGGATATCGCCCTCAAGCACGATATGCTTTTTGGTGACTGATGTATCTGCAATTGGAACCGCGGACAAAAGCGCCTCGGTATATGGGTGATACGGAGGCGAGAACACTTGGTCCGTCGTCCCCAGCTCTACAACATGGCCAAGGTACATAACCATAACGCGATCAGACAGATAGCGCACGATGCTAAGGTCATGTGAGATGAACAGCAGCGTGGTTTTATGTTCGCGCTGGATCTCCATCAACAGATCGGTAACTGCGGCCTGAACGGATACGTCCAAGGCCGAGACAGGTTCGTCTGCAACAACGATCCGTGCGTCACCAGCAAATGCGCGGGCGATACCGACGCGTTGCTTTTGACCACCAGACAGCTGACGCGGCATGCGGTCGGCAAATTCACGGGGCAATTTCACCAGATCAAGTAGTTCGAGCATTCGCGTGTTCCGCTCGGAATCATTCTTGCCTACTTTGAAGATTTCCAAAGCACGGATAATTTGACGGCCAACGGTCATGGACGGGTTCAACGTGTCAAATGGGTTTTGAAACACCATCTGGATGTCAGCGACGTTGCTTGTCGTGCGTTCCTCAATTGGGACAGATCCAATGGATTTGTTGTCGAGCAGGATGTCGCCATCCGTCGCTGTCTCAAGCCCCATCAGGACTTTGGCGAAGGTTGATTTGCCGCAACCAGATTCACCAACGATGGCGAGAGTTTCGGATTCGCGGGCTTCAAACGAAAGGGTTTCATTGGCCTTCACGACTTTCTTGTCGCCGCCGCCAAACAGCGCGTTCGCCGCAACTTCATAGTATTTCTTAAGGTTGTCGATCTTGAGAACAACAGGGCCAATGGCACCTTTTTCTTTCTTTTCAGCGACTTCTGGTGGAGCGGCCCAATCGATTTCTTCGTGGCGTAAACAACGGGTCTGGTGGCGATCATTGCCATGTACCTGTGTCATTGGGATAACGTCGTCGTCGCAACGACCTTCTGCAAAGTAGTTACAGCGTGGGCCAAAGTTACAGCCATTTGGACGCTCGTGTGGGAGCGGGAAGTTACCGGGAATTGCGATCAGCGGGCGTGCGTTCTTATCTGCACCTGGCAGTGGGATTGAGCGGAACAGCGCCTGTGTATATGGGTTCTGCATGTCGTCGAACACTTCTTCGATCGAGCCGCGCTCAACCGCTTCGCCGGAATACATCACGCAAATTCTGTCACAGGTCTCAAGGACTAAGCCCAAGTTATGACTGATGAAAAGCATGGACGTGCCGTACTTTTTGCCCAAGTCACGGACCAGTTCAACAACGGCTGCTTCGACTGTCACGTCGAGGGCTGTTGTGGGTTCGTCCAAGATCAGCAGTGATGGCTTTGACATCAGCGCCATCGCGATCACGATACGCTGCTGCTGGCCACCAGAAAGCTGGTGAGGGTAGCTTTTCAAGATGCGCTCGGGGTCGGGCAGCTTTACGTCAGTGACAACTTCCAAGGCGCGGCGCAAAGCCTCGGCCTCGGATACGCCTTCGTGGATCATGGGGACTTCGGCAAGTTGTCGACCGATCTTCATCGCGGGGTTCAAAGAGGCCATAGGTTCTTGATAAATCATGGCAATTTCAGAACCACGAATATCGCGCAGTTCCTCTGGTGACATGGTGTTCAGCTCTTGGCCCTTAAACTTGATCGAGCCGCCTACGATGCGACCGTTCACGCCTAGGTCTTGCATGACACCAAGCGCCACAGTGGATTTGCCGCAACCAGATTCGCCAACGAGGCCTAATGCCTCGCCGGGTTGGATGGTGGCGGAAAAATCCATGACGGCAGGGATTTCACGCAAACGGGTGAAAAACGAGATCGAGAGTTTGTCGATCTCAAGGATCGGACCTGTATAGTTGTCGTCTCTCATCAAGCTTTTCCCCCGAGGGTGGTTGCACGGTGTTCGCTAAGATTCTGGTTATAAGCCATATTAATCCCTCAGGCTTTCTTCGCGCAGGCCGTCGGCCAACAGGTTCAGACCCAAGACCAATGTCAAAAGCGCAAGCGCTGGTGGCAGTGGTGGGTGGGCATAGATCAGCAGCAACTTGCGGCCTTCGTTGATTGTTGTACCCCAGTCAGGGCTTTCCGATGATAGGCCAAGGCCAAAGAAGCCAAGTGTACCAAGCAAGATCGTGGTGTAGCCGATGCGCAGGCAGAAATCGACGATCAGCGGGCCACGTGCGTTTGGCAGGATTTCCCATAGCATGATGTACCAAGCACCTTCGCCACGTGTCTGGGCGGCTGCAACGTAGTCGCGTGTGCGCAGGTCGAGAGCGAGGCCGCGGACAATACGAAACACTGTAGGTGAGTTTACAAAGACCACGGATACAAACACCACAAGGATGTCGAGATCGAAGAGGTCGAACCACGTAGGCAGAATGTCGATGACAGTGCCTTTTTGGTTGATCATCGACAGGTATAGCCACCCAAGGATGCCCAAAACGACAATCAGGATCGGTGTCCGTTTTGACGGCTGTGTGTAGAATCGCGAGTTCAGCAGCACAGCAAAGAAGATCAGCGGAAAAACAAATAGGACGGCTGCCATGAATGACGGGATGCCTGTCTCAACGATCTCTGGTGTGACGAGAAGGTAGAAAAGCAGGATCACTGGGAACGCGAGGATCAGGTTTGCGATGAATGACAAAACCGTATCAAGGCGACCACCGAAGTAACCAGCAGGTAAGCCCAGTGTAATACCAACCATAAAGGCAAAGATCGTCGCGAGCGGTGCAATCGCCACAACGATCACAGATCCATGGACCATCCGGCTAAAGATATCGCGGGCCAAGTTATCGCCACCCAAAAGGTAGTTAGGGTAGGGTGCCTCGGCGTCAGGCATCGCGACGCCCGGCAGTTTGTTCTTTAGGCCTGATACTTGGGACAGTGGGTCATGTGTGGCGATTAAATCGAACAGACCTGTGAACATCGCGGTGAACACCCAGAACATAACCAGCGCAAAGCCGATCATGCCGACGGTGCTGTCGAACAGTTTGCCGTAAAGACCTAGTTGTCGCTTGTGACGGATTGAAACAATGAACGTTACAATCAGGGCGATCCACACAGGAATGAACTGTTTTGCCAAGCCGCCGACAATGCCCACGGTTCCTAGCGGTGTTACGACACCGAGGATGATGTAGACGGCGATCAAAGCGACGATTGTCAGCAACGCGACTTTGACCACACTTTCAATGCCGCCAAGGATGCCGCCGCGTCCTGCGATGGTGCCGTCAGAGTTGACGACCATTGCCTCTTCGCGGGCGAACATTGTGCCGACGATTTGCCAAAGCACACCAAAGACTAAAACGGCAAAGGTAATGCCAAGAGCGGGGTTGAGGAATGCGCCTACGGCGCCGGTCCAGTTTAAGGGATCCATGTTACGTTCTCCCTTAAGAAATACGGATGCGTGGATTTAAGAAGACATAGCCAATGTCAGAAATCAGCTGTGTGATCAGAACCACGATGACGGAAATGACAGAGACACCAAGCAGCAGTTCGATGTCATTGTTTGATGCGGCCTGCACAAGAACCCAACCGAAGCCTTTGTAGTTGAACAAAGTCTCGACGATGACAACGCCGTTCAGCAGCCACGGGATTTGCAGCATGATCACCGTGAATGGGGCGATCAGTGCGTTCCGAAGTGCGTGCTTAATAACGATATTGCCAAAGCTAACGCCTTTGAGGCGGGCTGTGCGGATGTATTGCGCGGTCATGACTTCGGTCATGCTGGCGCGGGTCATACGGGCGATGTAGCCCATGCCGTAAAGGGCGATGGTCACAACAGGCAGGAAGAAGTTCCAGAAGTTGGCATCATCCATAGCACTTGTCGCTGTCCCCTTAAACCATTGCAGCCCAAACAGGGGGGTCGCAAAGACCGCGATCAGGATAACACCTGATACATACTCGGGCGTGGCGGTGGTCACGATCGACACGGTCGAGAGTGAACGGTCAAGACGCGATCCTTCGCGCATACCAGCGAGGATACCGATGAGCAGGGCGCCGGGCACCATCAACATCAGGACCCAGAACATCAGCTTGCCTGTGTGGCCAAGCCGGATTGAGATGATTTTTGAGACATCGTCTTTGAAGACCGATGAAAAGCCCCAGTTCCCTTGTAGCACGCCGCAAAAGGTTGGTTCTGATCCATCAACGCTGCCGTGACTTGCACAGCGACCGCGTGTTTTTCCGTCGTGACCTTCGATCACGTAACCAGGGATAAGGCCAAGCCATTCGCCGTAGTTTGCGAAGATGCGTCCGTCGAACCCTTTGACGATAGCCTCAAAGTCGTTGTCCGATAATTCGCCTAAACGTGACGCCTCAATAGTCTCAGATGCGACCGGAGATCTGTAGCCGCGATTTGAGAGCCAAGTGGACACTTCATGTGTCTGCATGCGGCTGTTGCCTTGGTTTTTGGCAAGCTTTTCAAGATTTGGATAGAGATTGGTTAACCAAAAAACCAAAAAAGTCAGGCAAAGCGCCGTGAGGAGCATTACCCCAAGGCGTCGCAGAATAAACAGTCCCATGTAGGCCCCTGTCTGTCACGTCATGCGGTACGTAGACCGCTTATAATTTTGGGCACGAGCAGTCGCGCCGAGAAGTCGAAGGCCGCCCCGCATTTCTGCGAGGCGGCCCTGCGTTCTTTTAGGCTGCGAAGGCTATCTTCATGATCGGTGGCAGGTATGCAATGTGCATGTCCCAACCAACAAAACCTGGCTTAGCGTGACGGTACACGGTGCGCCAGTATGGCTGGATCGTAACACCTTCGTCCGTCATGATGCCCTGAAGTTTGGCCATCACTTTGCTACGCTCGGCTGCATCAGCAACTGAGTTTGCTTCGGCAAGAAGTGTATCGAACTCAGCATTGGCAAAGCCAGCTTCGTTCCAAGCTTCACCAGAGCGATACGCGAGACCCAAGATCTGAGTGCCCAGCGGACGGTGGTTCCAGTTGGTTGATGAGAACGGATACTTTGTCCAATCGTTCCAGAACGTCGTGCCTGGGATGATTGTACGCTTCACGTTAAAGCCTGCATCGCGCAACTGAGCTGCAACAGCGTCAGTTGTGTTCTTGCGCCAGTCATCGTCGATAGAAACGATTTCCATCTCGAAGTCTGCCATGCCTGCCTCTGTCAAAAGGGCCAAAGCCGCCTCTGGATCATATGGCAAGCCTGGAACGTCAGCCCACTCAGGGTGCATTGGACCTACGTGCTGGTTCAAGGCTGTGATGCCGCGACCCGCGTAGCCAAGTTCTAGGCAGACATCGTTGTTGACAGCCATTGCAATCGCCTGACGAACGCGCTTGTCCGCATAAGGCTTAACGCCGTCAACTTCGGCCAACTGGTTTGGACGGATTACGATCGTCGCAGCAGAAGCGATTTCTGAACGCTCCCAACCGATGCTTTCGAAAACGTCGACGAAATCGCCAACAGTCTCGTAAGTCATGTCAACTTCGTCAGCGGCCGCAGCAGCAACCCATGCAGATGGGTCTGTACCGTAGTCGATAAACTCAAAGCGGTCGATATACGCGCCTTCGCCAGCTTCGTAGCCCCACCAATCAAAGCCTTCGTTACGGACAACAATGCCCTTAACGCCAACTTCGAGTGTCTCTGGCTTATATGGGCCGGTGCCGATTGGATTTTCGAGCATTGTTTCAGCGTCGAAACCAGCAGGCGTGATCGCCGCAGGATAGTCAGACATGCCAGCAATCAGCGTGATGTCGGACGCAGGCAAGTTCAGGCGAACAGTGTGGCTGTCCACAACTTCGATTGAACCGTCGATGGCCTGACCAGAAGCTTCGTCAATGAGGATCGCGAAACGACCAGCCATTGAGTTACCTTCAACAGACTTGTCACACCAACCAGCGATGTTGCGTGCAACATCTTCGGCAGTGAAATCGTCGCCATTGTTCCACTTAACACCCTGACGGACGTTCAATGTATAAACAGTCGCGTCTGCGTTTACGTCCCAGCTGGCAAGCAGTGATGGGTTGAATGAGCCGTCTGAATCGTACCGCACGAGATACTCAAGCCAACCGGCTGTGAAAAATGCGATCTGTGTCCAGTCGTAAGTGCGTGGATCTTTCAGCGCACGAACTTCCATTTGCATCCGGCATGTGCCGCCTTGTGATGCGTGACCAGCAGCTTGGGCCGGAGCTGCGAGACCAAGCAAGCCGTAGGCTGCTGTCGCTGTCAGACCAAGTGCTGTTGTACGTGAAAGGAACTCGCGGCGGTCAAGCTGACCTGCGCGTTCTTCTTCTGCGTACATAAGTGCGACCGGATGTACCGGTGCTTTAAAGTTCAGCGTCATTATATTCTCCCTGTGACACACATATTTTTTGGGTGAGGCCTTGCTGTTGCCAGCGGCTGCCAGACTGCAGTCGAATTTTCCCGTCCTTGCAGTAGCAGCGTCATCTCCCTGTTACATTCGGCATTGTTTTGGGGTGTTGGTCAATTCTTCCTTTGGTTTTCTTTGTCACAATAGCGACATAGTGACCGTATGAAAGCGACATTTCGAATATTCCGAATTTAGCATTCGGAATTATGAAATAAACCAAGGCATTTGTTAGTTTCTTGCTGTAAGCGCGCCATTCCGTCTGAAATCGGTTGGCGTGCGACCTGCGGTTGATTGAAAACTGCGGGTG
The DNA here is from genome assembly GCA_034111185.1 of Paracoccaceae bacterium. Classification (GTDB taxonomy): domain Bacteria; phylum Pseudomonadota; class Alphaproteobacteria; order Rhodobacterales; family Rhodobacteraceae; genus Yoonia. The sequence goes on from JAWUXS010000091.1 coordinate 37,076, forward strand.
AAATACGCCGCAGAGCGAAAGCCAAGGTCGCGTGCGATGTCTTGGATTGGCGTGCGTGTTTCGCGCAGCAAAATGCAGGCTTCGTAGTGGACGCGATTGCGCAAAATTGCCAAAGCAGACTTGCTGCAAGACTGGTTGCAGCAACGTGTTAGGTGTGTCGGCGTCACACCCAGTTCAGCCGCATAATCTGCGACGCCCTTGTCCGAGCGGTAGTCCCGTTCGATCAGGTCGGTGTAGGCGGCAACAAGACGCGCTGCGGTTCCGGCGCTAAAGTCTGTTGTGATCGTCTCGCCTATCCGTTCCATCTGACGTTCAAAAAAGATCGACAAGATCCCAAGATGATAATGTGCTGCCCGTGAATGGGCGCTGCGGTCTGACTTCAGCTCTTTTTCCAAGGCTTCAATGTAGCCAGTTGTTTCGGATTGAAGGGTCACATCACGCAGGCGTAAGTGTGCAGGGGTGTCAGGCCATTCCGCCGCCATGGCAGTTGGGATGGTCAAGATTTGACCCGCGACAGTTGGTCCAACTTCAAACCCATACATGACACGTGCTGGCACGAAGATAAGGTTATTTGGGCCGTATCCACGGGTCAAACCTGCGACAGTAATCCTGCCTTGGCCTTTGGTAATATGAATAAGACGCGGGGATGAATGGCTGCGCATAGCCTCAGTTCGCCATCGTCCGCCATTCTGGCTTTGCCCGATTGGCATCAGCGAAAGCGGTGAAGGCAGGTGTTCTGTGGCCTGGTGCATTATATTCCTCAACGTGCAACTTGAGGTAACGTGACCGCAGAGCTGCTTAGAAACAACGTAAAATTTTAACTTAACACGTAATAGCTGTGGATAGATTTGTGGATGAAATTGGTAGGCTTTGCCAATCGGCCATGTTCGACCGGAACCAAGTGCGCTGTCGTTTTGCGTATTGGCGGGTCGCGACGATGGTACGTTCGCGGACCTCATCCTTAGGCATTTGACCCTCAATATGCGCGATCATCCAGCGGGCGCCGATGGCTTTGGACGATTGCAGATCGGGGTCCCAGTTCGGGTACATTGCGCGGGCCTCGTCCAAGGCGCCGGCTGCCATCATCAGATCAAAGCGTTGTTCTATCCGCGGTGTCAGCCAGTCTTTGGGCGCATCAATAACGATACAAGTCGCGTCTTGCGCAGGTAAAAGAGGCGGAGTGCGCCGTTGGTGCCAAGCGGCCATGCCTTCGCCGGTCATTTGTTGCACCTCCCATGCGCGTTGAACGCGGCGCGGGTTGTTAAGGTCAATCAATGCGCGTGTTTCATGATCAAGGGCGGGGATCATGGCTTCAAGATCAAGAGCGCTGCTTTGCTCGCGTAGCGCTGGCGGGGTTTCGGGGATGTTTGAAATGCCCCGCACAAGCGTTGATAGGTATAGCCCCGTGCCGCCAACAATAATGGGCCGCGGGCCACCCGTCAGGTAGGGGGCTAGGTCGCGCAACCAGTCACCAAGGGTGAATGATGCATCAAATTCGGCGTGATCGTATAGAACATGGGGGGCTTTCGCCAAATCAGTGGCGTCCGGCTGTGCCGTTAAAATTGGCCAGCCTTTGTACGCCTGAAGCGCGTCTGCGTTAACAATAACACCGCCTTGGGCCTTTGCTATATGTAGTGCCAGCGCAGACTTGCCCGAGGCCGTGGGCCCTGCAATGATAACGGGCTTTTCTGGGTGAACTGCAATCATAGGGCTGTCTTTCATAGATAACTGCGCAGCGCAAAGGCACAGGTCAGAGATAGGAGGCGTCATTTTGAGCCGAGAAATTCGGATATGCCATTGTATCTGGGCGTATTATAAGACATTTTAGTGCAAATTATTTTCCTAAGAAAGGGCCACCCATGGGCGACGCCAATAAGACAGCTTACAGTAGAGTGATGCTGAAGATTTCTGGTGAGGCATTAATGGGCGATACTGCATTTGGATTGCACCCACCCACCGTGGCGCGCATTGCCCGCGAAGTGAAAACTGTTCACGACATGGGTGTTGAGATCTGCATGGTCATCGGCGGCGGCAATATCTTTCGCGGACTTCAGGGCTCTGCCCAAGGTATGGAACGCACAACAGCGGACTACATGGGAATGCTTGCGACTGTGATGAACGCACTTGCTGTGCAATCGGCCCTCGAAGAGCTTGGCATCCACACGCGCGTTATCTCGGCTATTACAATGAACGAGGTAGCCGAGCCTTATATCCGTCGCCGCGCTGTGCGCCACCTTGAGAAAAAGCGCGTTTGTATCTTTGCTGCAGGCACGGGAAACCCATATTTCACGACAGATACAGCAGCAACCTTGCGTGCAAGCGAGATGAACTGCGAAGCGATCTTTAAGGGCACCAAAGTTGACGGTGTCTACGACAAGGACCCGATGAAGCATGATGATGCGGTTCGGTACGATGTTGTCAGTTATGACGATGTTTTGGCAAAACGCCTTGGTGTTATGGATGCGTCAGCGATTGCTTTGGCGCGCGACAACAACCTGCCGATCATCGTGTTCTCATTGGACGAGCCAAATGGCCTCAAGGGAATTCTTGAGGGGGCGGGTACTTACACGCGCGTAGAAGGCTAAGAATAAGACAAAATCATTGTGAGCAATCGGCGTTATATTGCTAACATTGAATAATTCGGGTGGTCGTGTCGGCAAAAGCTGCACAATTTGCCACGAGACACCGCAAAGACGTCCACGATGCCTGAGAGTTGTGGATTTCGGACGGAATGGTTAAGAGACAAACAGTCCAGCCCAGCAAGAGGTACTAAACACATGGCCGATGATTTCGAACTTGATACAGATGAATTGAGCCGTCGCATGACCGGCGCAATTGGAAACCTGCGCACTGAACTAGGTTCTTTGCGGACGGGCCGAGGATCTGGATCGATGTTGGACCCTATTATGGTCGACGCCTACGGATCACAAACGCCGATCAACCAAGTTGGCACGGTTAACGTACCCGAGCCTCGGATGGTGACGATCAATGTTTGGGACAAAGGCCTTGTTGGTAAGGTCGAGAAAGCTATCCGCGAGAGTGGACTTGGGATTAACCCACAGCTGAACGGCACAATTATCATGCTGCCAATCCCAGAGCTGAACGAAGAACGCCGCCGCGATTTGACGAAAGTTGCTGGCGGTTATGCCGAGAATGCGCGCGTTTCAATTCGCAACTTGCGCCGCGATGGCATGGACCAGATTAAGAAAGCTAAGTCTGATGGCTTGTCCGAAGATGACCAGAAATTCTGGGAGCAATCGGTTCAAGAAATGACTGATAGCCACATCAAGCAAGTTGATGATACACTTGAGGCCAAGCAAACAGAGATTATGCAGGTCTAAGAGGCACTGAGCGCCGCCCTGTGCGGCGCATCGGTTACCAAGTCGAAAATAAGGGGCCCAATGCGATGGCCAAAGACATAGCAGATAACGACACGGATGCAGGTCCAAAGCATGTTGCCATCATTATGGATGGTAATGGTCGCTGGGCAAAGCAGCGTGGACGGCCACGTCTTTTTGGACATCATGCTGGTGCTAAACGTGTCCGTGAAGTCGTAGATGCGTGTCCCGACCTTGGCGTGAAATACATCACGATATTTGCCTTTTCGACCGAGAATTGGAAACGGACCCAGACAGAAGTGTCGGGTCTGATGCGTTTGTTCAAACGCTATATCCAACGTGAAGCACAGGATCTTTTTGATGAAGGTGTCCGTGTCTGCTTTATCGGTGACCGGATTAAACTTGATCCAAAGCTGGTTGCGATGATGGATAACCTTGAACTGTTTACTGCGGGCAATGATCGGGTTCATTTGACGATTGCGCTGAACTACGGTGGCCGAGACGAAGTAACGCGCGCAGCTAAACTGCTGGCTTACGAAGTCGAGATGGGGCGTTTGACCCATAATGACGTGGACGCTGAAACGTTATCCAAGTTCTTGGATACGCGGTTTTTGCCTGATCCAGACCTCGTCATCCGGACAAGTGGCGAAGCCCGCATTTCAAACTTTCTTTTGTGGCAATCTGCGTATGCTGAGTATGAATTCATTGATACGCTTTGGCCTGATTTTTCAGCAGCTGAATTTGCAAAGGTTGTGGGGCGCTATGGCGCCCGCGAGCGGCGCTTTGGCGGTGTGACGGTTTAAGGTTATGGCAGCGAATGACCCAGCAAAGTGGGATGATCTAACGGTACGAATGGCTTCAGCTGCCGCGATGACAGTCGTCGGTGCGATTGCCGTGATTGCGGGCGGTGTTTGGTTTCAGATGCTTGTGGTTTTCGTAACGGCAGTGATGGTTTGGGAATTGTGGATGATGATCCGCCCCGAAGCGCCGACGCCTGGCATGCTGCTTGCCGCTTTGCTTGCCTCGGTCATGTCTGGACAATTGCTGGATGAGACGTTTGTGGGGTTGCTGTTGTTTCTAGTCGTGCCCATTGCAGGCGCGATGCAGTTAAAGCGTGAGCGCGCGACGTTCTTTGCATTCGCGTTGGGTATCCAAGTCGCCGGTTGGGGGCTTGTCGAATTCCGCGCAGACTATGGCTTTACGTGGATATTGTGGTTGATGCTTGTCGTCATAGCTACTGATATTGCTGGATATTTCGCGGGTAAGGCATTCGGTGGTCCTAAGTTCTGGCCTGCCATCAGCCCTAAGAAAACTTGGAGCGGTACCGTCGCTGGCTGGGTCGGAGCGGGTGTCGTTGGCTTTATCTTTACGCTGTTCACTGACGCTGGCTGGTTGATCGTCGGGATCTCAATGGTGCTTAGCTTTGCGGGACAAATGGGTGATATTGCTGAAAGTGCGCTAAAGCGCAGGATGAAGGTCAAAGACAGTTCAACCCTAATCCCGGGTCACGGTGGCCTGTTTGATCGATTTGACGCGCTGTTGGGCGCGGCCTTGTTCATGTTGCTGGTTGCCCGTGTGTTCAACGTTCCCGGAGTAGCTTTTTGAAGCAAATCTCAATTCTCGGTGCGACGGGATCTATCGGCCAAAGCACGATCGATCTGATTGCCCGTGATAAACTCTCATATGATGTTGTCGCCTTAACCGGTGGTCGAAACGTGAAGCAACTGGCTGCCGATGCCATCGCTTTGGGGGCTGACCTTGCGGTTACATGCTACGATGAATGCTATTTAGAGCTGAAAGAAGCACTGGCAGGGACGGGGATTGCTGTCGCTGGTGGTGATAAGGCAGTCACCGAAGCCGCCGCACACAAATGTGATTGGACGATGTCGGCTATTGTTGGGGCGGCAGGATTGCGTCCGGGTATGGCAGCTTTGGCGCATGGCGCGACGCTTGCCTTGGCGAATAAAGAGTCGCTGGTGACTGCGGGGCCATTACTGCTTGAGACTGCGCGGCAAGCGGGTACCACAGTACTGCCCGTGGATTCTGAACACTCAGCCGTGTTCCAAGCGTTGGTTGGTGAAGACCTTTCAGCTGTTGAGCGGGTGATCATAACCGCTTCTGGCGGGGCGTTTCGTGACTGGCCGCTTGACAAGATTGGCGCAGCGACACCTGCGCAAGCTGCGTCGCATCCCAATTGGGACATGGGGCAACGGATCACGATAGATAGCGCGTCCATGTTCAATAAGGGCATGGAGTTGATTGAAACCAAAGAGTTTTTTGGAATTGATCCCGCAAAGGTCGAAACAATTATTCACCCCGAGAGCTTGATCCACGCGTTGGTTGGCTTTCAAGACGGTGCGCTGATGGCCCATGTAGGACCACCTGATATGCGTCATGCCATCGGATATGCGCTGCATTGGCCTGAGCGGCGCAAGTTGCCGGTTGCTAGGTTAAATCTGGCAGAGATTGGCGCGTTGACGTTTCGCGCACCCGATGATGCGCGGTATCCTGCGTTGGCTTTGGCGCGGTATGTTATGGACGAGGGCGGTTTGGCTGGAGCGGTTTTCAATGCTGCGAAAGAACGCGCATTGGATGGTTTCATCGCCGGAGAGATCGGGTTTTTGGACATGGCGCGTGTTGTTGAAGTGACGCTCGACAGAATGTTGGCGGTTGGCGGGCTGCAAAATGCCGCAATCGACCTAGATACGATCTTGAATACAGATGCCGTGGCCCGCGTTCGGGCTGCGGAAGCAATTGCAGAATTAGGATAGTACGTTGGATTTAGCACAGATTTCGTCAGCGCTTGGTAGCACGGCGTTTACGTTGGTTTTTTTCGTCATCGCGTTGTCGGTGATTGTCGCGATCCACGAGTACGGACATTATATTGTCGGTCGCTGGACTGGTATTTATGCCGAGGTGTTCAGCATCGGGTTTGGTCCGGTGATTTGGTCCAAGGTGGATCGTCATGGTACAAAATGGCAGCTCGCTGCGTATCCATTTGGCGGCTACGTTAAGTTCCTAGGGGACGCGAATGCCGCAAGTGTTGGATCAGTTGCTGCCGTGAAAACGGTAAATCCGCGCAACACGATGCACGGTGCACCGCTTTGGGCACGTTCAGCCACAGTTGCTGCTGGCCCGATATTCAACTTTTTGTTCGCGATCCTGATCTTTGCTGGCTACTTGATGTACCAAGGCACAGCACGTGACCCGTTGACGTTTGAATCGATGCGCGAAATTCCGGCGGCTAAGGCTGCGATGTTCGCAACCGACCTGCAATCGGGCGATGAGATTATCACGATCGGTGGCTTTCCTGTCATCGGCGTTGAAGGGCAGGATTCAGCTATTTCGCGGCTAGAGGCGAGCCAGCGTGTTATTTACGGCATCAGCCGTGACGGCGTTGAGATGGATGTCGAAGGTCCGTTTCCGATCCTGCCAATGGTCGCAAGCCTGCAACCACGGTCGGCTGCAGATGATGCAGGTCTTAAGATTGGTGATCTGATCACTGCTATCGACGGTAACGTTATCTATTCATTCTCAGAGCTTGTTGCAGCAAAAGACGCAGTAGGCGACGGTGAATTGGTTCTTACAATTCAGCGCGGAGAAACCAAGTTCGAAGTTAATGTAGCCCCTAGGCGCGTAGACCTTCCGGGTGTTGATGGCACATTCGAGACGCGCAACCTGATTGGCATCACTGGCGAGTTGTTCTTTGACCATGCAACAGACAGTGTCGGCGTATGGCAGGCATTGAAAGATGGCACGCAACAGCTTTGGTGGCGCATTACAACGTCGCTGTCAGGCTTGAAGGCAATCTTTACTGGCGCAATTTCCACATGTAATTTGTCTGGTCCTGTTGGCATCGCGCAGGCGTCCGGTTCTATGGCGAGCCAAGGAACGGGTAGCTTTGTTCTGTTTATCGGAATGCTGTCGGTTGCAGTTGGTCTGTTGAATTTGTTCCCAATTCCAATCCTCGATGGTGGGCATCTTGTGTTCCACGCCTATGAGGCTGTGACGCGTCGCAAGCCTAGTGAAGCTGCACTGCGCTTCTTGATGGCAGGTGGATTGGCGATTATCGGCACGCTGATGCTGTTTGCACTGCTCAACGATTTGGTGCTGTGCCCGTAAACTAAGGAATGGCGGGCGACCGCCATTTTCTAGTCACATTTGCCGCGTATCGGTTCTGTATAGCACTAGGGATGATGTGATATGCAGTTGATTTCGCAAAGCTACCAAGGCCTTTCGTTTCTAGTTGGACTCAACTGGGATCGCCTTTTGACGACTGCAACGATTGTCGGCTCGCTTTATGCCGCTTCCTACATTGCCTTGATGTAAACTTACCCACTACTACTAAATATGCTAGGCTGCGCATCGCTCATGGTGCGCTTCTTGCTTTTGTCTTCACCGTTTTATGCCTATAAGTTTGGCTATGTTGGGGACGTCAAAGCAGGCAGAAATAATGGTCTATAAATCGAGTGTGAGCGCGACACGTAAATTGTCATCATTACGGTTCGCGGGGTTCTTTGTTTTATCTTTAGGTATGAGTAGCTTAGCTGGCGAGGCGCATGCGCAATCGTTTCAGGTTGGCAGCGTAAATATCGAAGGTAACCAGCGCGTTGAAGACGGGACAATCCTGTCATTTGCCGGAATCAGTCGCGGTGAGACACTGTCAGCAGGCGAGCTGAATGATGCTGTGCAGCGGATTCGCAACTCCGGTCTGTTCCAATCTGTTGATGTGAGCCCGCGTGGCGGAACACTGAATATTACAGTTGTGGAATATCCAACAATCAACCGGATTAACGTTGAAGGTAACAGCGACATATCCGACGCAGAATTGCTAAGTGCCGTGCAGTCCCAACCGCGCCGCGTTTATAACCCGGCCCAAGCCGAGAGCGATGTTGCGGTAATCACCGAAGTTTACGCATCGCGTGGCCGCATCAACGCAAGCGTGACACCCCGCATTATTGAGCGATCTGATAATCGCGTGGACCTGATCTTTGAAGTGAACGAGGCAGGTGTGACCGAGATCGAGCGCATTAGCTTTGTCGGTAACCGTACATATTCAGAATGGCGTTTGCGCCGCGTACTTGAGACAAAGCAGGCAGGTATTCTGCGCAGCTTGATTTCAAGCGACACTTTCGCTGCAGGCCGGATCGATTTTGATCGCCGCGTTCTGACCGATTTTTACCAGTCTCGCGGTTTTGCAGACTTTGTTGTGCAGAACGTTGATGTTGCTTTGACGCGCGAACGTGATGCGTATCTTGTGACGTTTAATGTTCAAGAAGGTCAGCGGTTCACCTTTGGTGATGTAACCCTGACAAGCACTGTTCCGGGCGTAGATATCGAATTGTTCCGCAACGCGTTGCGGACGGCTGGCGGGGATACTTATAGCCCGCAAACAGTTGAAACTGACATCGCCCGTATCGAGCGTTTAGCGATCCAGCAGGGTCTTAGCTTTGTTCAAGTTGATCCACGCATCACGCGGGACGACCGGAATTTACGTTTAAATATTGAATATGCGCTTGTGCCAGGTGAACGGATTTTTGTTGAGCGTATCGATATTGAGGGCAACAGCACGACGTTGGACCGTGTTGTACGCAACCAATTCCGTACGGTTGAGGGTGATCCATTTAACCCGCGCGAAATTCGCGAAAGCGCTGAACGTATTCGCGCTCTAGGGTTCTTTGTGAATGCAGCGGTTGAAGCGCGCGAAGGATCTACGCCTGAGCAGGTCATCATTGATGTTGATGTGACAGAGCAGCCGACAGGTTCATTGTCGTTCGGTGCAAACTATAACACCGACGTGGGGATCGGTCTTATCGCAAGCTATAGCCAAAGTAACTTCCTTGGTCGCGGGCAGGCGCTTAGTGTTAAGCTCTCTACGGCCGAGACAAACCGCGCGCTCTCAATCGATTTCTCGGAGCCGCAGTTCCTAGACCGTGATCTGCGTTTTGGTCTGAACCTGTCGTATGGCACGACAGATAACGAAAACGCGCTTTATGATACCGAAGCATTCCGGTTCAGCCCTTCGTTCAACTTTCCAGTAAGTGAAAATGGCCGCTTGTCAGTGTTTTACGCTGCTGACTACACCGATTTGACTGATGTGAGCGCGACTGCGAGCCAAATTATTCAGAACGAGGCGGCACAGGGCGGTGTTTGGACTAATTCACTTGGTTATACGTACAGCTATGACACGCGGCGTGCAGGCCTTGATCCAACAACAGGCGTGCTTTTGCGATTTGGACAAGAGTTTGGCATCGGGGACACTCAGTTCATTAAGACGTCAGCTTTGGCAGTTGCCGAGACGAAGGTCCTGAATGAAGAACTGACATTGCGTGCATCGCTTGAAGGCGGTTTCCTTGACTACGCTGATAACAATAGCCGTGTGACTGACCGTTACTTCCTTGGTAGCCGCATTATGCGTGGTTTCGCCGCAAGTGGCATTGGCCCACGTGACGCTGTGACTGGTGACGCTCTTGGTGGCAACACATTCGCCGTCGCCCGATTAGAAGCTGAATTCCCGCTGGGTCTGCCAGAAGAGTATGGCATCACAGGTGGTGCGTTCATCGACTATGGTTCGGTTTGGGACGTAGGTAATACGTTCTCTCAGAGTGTGTTGTACGATGACTTTACGCCACGCGGTGTTGCTGGTGTGTCAATTTTCTGGACGACACCACTTGGTCCGCTGCGGTTCAACTTCACCGAAGCGTTCGACAAGCAGGATCAAGACGTGACCAAGGCGTTTGATGTGACCATTTCAACCAACTTCTGATGCAATTGCTAAGCCGCATCTGGATTGTACTGCTGCTGCTAGCGTCACCGCTGGCAGCACAGGAATTTCCAACGTCAGGTCAGGCGCCATCATCGGTTTTGGTGTTCGATAGCGAAGTGGTTTTTTCGGGCACATTGTTTGGTCGCAGGTTGATAGACGAACATGAGGCCGTTGTTGCTGAGTTGCGCGATGAAAACGACCGTATCGTTGCAGACCTACTAGCCGAAGAGCGCGCGTTGACGTTGCAGCGCCCTGAAATGGAAGCAGACGCATTTCGCGAAGTGGCGGCGGCATTTGATACCAAAGCGCAGGCTGTTCGTGCCGAACGTGTGGCTGCGTCCGAGGCAATTGCCGATCGCGCAAGCAAGTTGCGCGGGCAGTTTCTTGAGCGGGTCTTTCCGATTATTGGTCGATTAATGGTAGAGCGTGGCGGATCAGTCATGCTTGATCGTAGCCGAGGATCAGTCTTTTTAGCTATCCGCACTGCTGACATCACGACGGACGCGATTGCGTTGATCGATGATACGATTGGTGATGGGACATTGGTTGTTCCAGCAGAAGAACCGTTGGTCGAAACGATCATTGAGCCGAACCTGACACCAGAAGTAGAACCTGCCGATCAATAGCGGCGCTTGCCCGAAGCAATCCAAATTGGTAGTAAAAACACGTGCATGCGGCTGCGGGGTGTCCTGTCAGCTGGCCAATACCAAAAGGGACCACCAATGACTGATGCTGCAACACCGACAACCGCCGATATTGGGTTAATTCAACGTATTCTGCCGCATCGTTATCCGTTCCTTCTTGTGGACCGTGTACGCGATATTGACGGTACGAAATCGGCTGTTGGCATCAAGAACGTCAGCATGAACGAGCCGCATTTTCAGGGCCACTTTCCTGGTAATCCGATCATGCCAGGTGTCACCATTGTCGAGGCGATGGCGCAAACTGCTGCAGTCATGGTGGGGACCAGCCTAGGTTTGACCGACGGCAATTTGAACGTTTATTTCATGGCAATTGATGGTTGTAAGTTCCGCCGCATGGTTGTGCCAGGTGATCAGCTTTTGATGCATTTGGAAACCACACGCGGCAAGCCGGGCGGTAAGGTTTGGAAATTCAAAGGCGTTGCGACTGTCGATGGTGAGATGGCTGCCGAAGCTGAATTTACAGCAATGATGGATCTGAAATAGTGAGTGGTGTTAACCCTTCCAGCGTGATCGCTGATGGGGCAGTAATTGGTGAAGGCTGTCAGATTGGCCCGTTTTGCGTTATTGGTAGCGAAGTTGTTTTAGGTCGCGATGTTGTTTTGAAAAGCCATGTTGTGCTTGATGGCGACACGCATATTGGCGATGGGACCACGATATTTTCGTTCTCGGTCATTGGGGAAATCCCCCAAGACCTGAAGTTCGATGGCGAAAAGACACGCCTTCGGATTGGTAAGAACAACCGTATCCGCGAACATGTGACGATTAACACAGGCACGTCTGGCGGTGGCGGCGAAACGCGCATCGGCGACGATTGCCTGTTGATGGCTGGCTGTCACATTGCCCATGATGCACAGCTTAGCAACCGGATCGTGATCGTGAACTCAACTGCAATCGCCGGACATTGCATCATCGAAGACGACGTAATCGTTGGTGGCCTTTGTGGTGTGCATCAGTTTGTGCGCATCGGCAAAGGCGCAATTATCGGTGCTTTGTCGATGGTGACCAACGATGTCATTCCGCATGGACTTGTCATGGGTCCTCGGGGCGAGTTGGATGGTCTGAACCTAGTTGGGCTAAAGCGTAAGGGTGTTAGTCGTACTGACATCACGGCTTTGCGTGCTGCGTTCCAAACGCTGCGCGACGGCGAGGGGACGTTCCATGACCGCGCTGCCCGTCTTAAGGACGAAAGCGAAAGCGCGTATGTACAGCAGATGGTTGAATTCATCTTGGGTCAAACTGACCGCAATTTCCTGACACCGAAGTAATGCTTGCGCTGATCGCAGGAACAGGCGGTTTGCCCGCGGCTTTGGTCGCAAGGTTGCCTGTGCGTCCGGTCGTCTGTGCTATGGATGGCTTTGCGCCCGAGCTTGCCGTTGATGTGCCGTTTCGGATTGAACACCTAGGCAGCTTTATTGATGCGCTGGTTGCACGATGTGTGACTGAGGTATGTTTTGCAGGTGCCGTTAAGCGGCCTGCGATTGATCCAAGTGCGATTGATGCTGCGACTGCGCCACTTGTTCCACGGATAATGCAGGCAATCGGGCAGGGTGATGACGGTGCACTGCGAATCGTGATTGCGTTGTTTGAGGAACGCGGACTGAACGTGCGCGCAGCCCATGAAATCGCCCCTGATTTGCTGCCTGCTGTCGGGGTGCTGACTGTTGAACGCCCTAACGAAGCGGATGAAGCCGACGCAGAAGTGGGCGAGGATTGCATCACTGAAATGGGGGCCGCTGACGTGGGGCAGGCCTGTGTCGTGCTTGATGGTGATATTCTGGCGCGCGAGGATATTGCTGGAACCGAGGTAATGCTAACGGCGGATGATTTGACGGGTGGGATACTTTTTAAGGCACCAAAGCCGGATCAGGATCGACGCGCTGATTTGCCTTTGATCGGGGTGGATACGGCGCGTCAGGCGGCTGATGCGGGGTTGCTGGGCATTGTGATTGAGGCTGGCGGCGTCATGGTTCTGGATCTCGAAGCTGTGATTGCTGAGCTAGATGAACACGGCATGTTCCTATGGGTGAGGGACGCTGCGTGAAGGTGTTTATGATCGCAGGTGAGGTATCGGGCGATAAGCTGGGCGGTGCTTTGATGGATGGCCTAAAGGCTTTGCAGCCCGATATTAGTTTTGCAGGCGTAGGTGGCCCATTGATGCAGGTGCAAGGTCTGGTCAGTCAATTCCCGATGGATGAGTTGAGCGTGATGGGATTGGCCGAGATCTTGCCAAAGTACCGCGCTCTCAAAGCACGCATTCGCGAAACGGCAGATGCAATTTTGACGACTAAGCCGGATATCTTGATCACAATCGACAGCCCAGATTTCTGCCTGCGCGTCGCCAAGCTGGTGCGCGCGCAAAGCGATATTCGCATGGTTCATTACGTTGCACCGACCGTCTGGGCGTGGCGACCAAAGCGGGCAGGCAAAATGGCGGCCCATGTGGATCATGTGTTGGCGTTATTCCCGTTTGAGCCGCCATTGATGCAAGCTGCTGGGATGGAGTGCGATTTCGTCGGGCATCCTGTTGTCGCTGAACAAATTGCGACTGATGCTGAGGTTGCTGATTTTCGGTCGCGCCACGCGATTGGTGATGCACCGCTGATCCTTGCTTTGCCCGGATCGCGTCGGGGCGAGGTGACGCGCCTTTCTGAAAGGTTTGGCGCTGCATTAGCGCGAGTTGTGGCACAGCACCCAGATGCGCAGGTTGTATTGCCCTGTGCTGCACCTGTTGCAGCTTTGGTTAAGACACTGACTGCGGATTGGGCCGTTAAGCCGATTTTGCTTGGGGCCAATGACGCTGAGGACAAGCGCGCAGCATTTCGCGCGGCTGACGTGGCCTTGGCGGCGTCGGGGACTGTATCGCTTGAGTTGGCTGCAAGTGGCACACCGATGGTGATTGCCTATGACATGGCGTGGCTGAGCCGGATGATCATTTCACGCATGCTGCTGGTCGATACTGTGACGTTGGTGAATTTGGTCAGCGAAACGCGAGTGATTCCAGAATTCATCGGGGCGGATTGCATCGCGGAGGATATAGCCAAGGGGTTGCTTGCGGTGATGGCTGACCCGTCAAAGCAAGTTGAGGCGATGGCGCTGACGATGGAGCGGCTGGGGTTGGACGGCGAAGCGCCAGGCCTACGTGCGGCCCGCGCGGTGCTTGCCGGGTATCAAGCGTCCATCGATGATAATCAGACCAATCGCGAGTAAGACAAAGCCGATATAGGCTTTGAGGGGGAGATCCTCGCCCAGAACAACTGCACCAAGGATGATTGCGATCGGTGCAACGAGCAAGGTGCACAGCATCAGGTTGCCGCTGCCTGCCATAGCAAGGATGCGGTAATACAGCAGGTATGCGAACGCCGTGGCGATGATGGCGTAATAGCTGATAGCGAACCATGTGCGTGGCTCAAGCGAGAAATCGAATGGGCCTTCGATCAAATAAGCGAATGGGATCATGATCATGCTTGATCCTGTCACCATGCCAGCGGCCGCAACCTGTGGCGGTAAGCTGCGTAGGTTTTTGCGTGCCCATACGCCTGCAATTGCATAACTCATTGTGCCGCCAATGACAGCTAATTGACCGAGTGAGCGAAGATCAAAGCTGCGCAGTGCTTCGACACCGATTGCGATGCACACACCGATGAAACCGATGCTAACGCCGATACCTTTACGCAAAGTGAGCTTTTCGTCCGCAAAAAAGATCGACGCGGCGATCACACCAAAGACCGCAGTTGCCGCATTTAGGATTGAGGTGAGACCAGTTTCGATGTGCAACTGACCCCATGCCATTAATGAAAACGGGATGACGTTGTTCAAAAGTCCCATAACAAGAAACGCAGCCCAAATCCGTGGCGCTGTTGGAAGCGGCAAACGTTTGATCAGGACATAAGCCCAGAGGATCAGCATGGCCCATCCTGTGCGATGTGCAACTGATGTCAGCGGGCCAATTTCGTCTAACGCAATGCGAACCGACAAGAATGACGCGCCCCAAATGGCGGACATCAAGAGCATCTCTGCCCACGCGCGTGTGGATAAGGTCATCTGTTGGGTCATGCGTTAGCTAGACGCTTTTGATCCTATAACGGCAACCCGATTCCTGCGGCAAGAAACGAAAAAACCCCACCTCAGGCTGAGGCGGGGTTTTCTAATTCAAACTGAATTGGGCTTAGAAGTTGAAAGCAACTTTCAGACCAACTGCAACAGCTGAGTTGTCTGTGAACTCAGAACCTGTTGAACCTGGAATGGTAGGGTGCTCAGTCTCGGCGTCGCCCAGCATGATGTAGCGTACACCGCCGGTGATTTCGACGTTGTTTATTGCGTAAGTAGCGCCAAGGCCAACACTTGTGTTGCCGTTTGTAGGTGCAAGGTTACCTGCAAAGCCGTCGGTTTCGCCTTCGTAGCCGATTGTGAAAGCACCAGACCACTGGTCAGAGAAACGACGCCCTACACCGATTGAGTATGCAACAGTGTCATTGTCGTAGCTTTGCAATGAACCTCGACCTAGTGCTGTGTGCGATGGCGGTGCAAAGTCAAACTGTGTCCAGCGTGCGTAACGGACCGATCCGAAAACCAAAGTGTTTTCAGCAACACCTGATTGGAACTCAAGATTGATAGATTCCGGTGTGTCGACGGATGTTGTGACTGCAACACCTGGGCATGCCAACGGGCTTATGCAGGTTTCCGTAGACGAGATGTCGTGTGTGATGGCTGAGTTATATGTCAACGCAACGCGCAGGGCGATGTCTGGGCGCTCATACGCTGCTCCAACAAGGTAACCAGTTGCTGAGCTAGGATCGCTATCAAGCACGTAGTTTCCAACAGTTGGCTTGGTCACTGATGCTTCGACCGTTTGGTAGCGCAAGCCACCGTAAACCGAGAAGTTTGTATTCAGGTTATAACGTGCAACAGCCGTGATCGCAGAGCTAGTCACCTCCGCAGTCGCGGCGCCTGTGTAATAAGCTGGGTCAGCATTTACGTAGTCAACGCTAGCGCCGAATGGCTGGTCAAAGATCAACGCAAGCGACAGGTTGTCGAGAACCTGATACTTCATCGCCAAGCCCATTTGATTGTAAGCTGCTGCCATGTTGCCAGAGTTTTGACCGCCGAGGCCAAGGCCTGTGGTTGTGCCTGAAACTGATGGCGTGACTTGACCAAAGCTGAGTTCAACGACGTTACCCTCTTCGAAGATAATACCGACGCTTTGACCTGAGCGGTCAAGACCGCCAGCCGTGGCTGCTGTTGTTGTCAGCAATAGTGCTGCAACTGATGATTTAAATGTGTTCATGTCTTAATTCCCCGCATGAATTTCTCGTCCCTAGGCGTGACCGTAAAAACTAGAGGGCTACTGCGTCAATTATTGACGCCACGTCAGAAAATTTGGGGTCTGGCAGAGTCACAATTGTGCATCGTGGTTAACGCGCTGTGCGGTTGGCCGTAATGATGTTGATGTAATTGGCGAGAAATATCAGGCCTGCGCCAACAAACACAAGAAAATCAAGAGGTTCACCGTATACTGCCATGCCGACAACGGCGATCACTGGCAGGCGCACAAAGTCGATTGGCATGACAATACTGGCCGGTGCGATGGATAAAGCTGTTGTTAAACAGAAGTGGGCGATCAGGCCAGCAAAGCCAATTAGGACCACAAACGGGGCGATATCTGCACTTGGGATCGCAATGTCGCCATCGTAGCCAGCGCAGATTAGGCCAAAAACCGCCTGAAAGCAGGTCAGGTAGATCATTATTGTTGTAATCGATTCGGTTTTCGTAAGGCTTCGCGTGAAAATAGCAGTCAGTGCGAAGGCTACAGCAGCCATAGCTGCCGCGATCAGACCGGGGTTGATGGCTGACATATCTGGGCGGGTCACGATCAAGACACCGACGAAACCAAGAGCCGCCGTAAACAGGCCAACTGCCGTGATACGTTCACTTAGTAACAAAGGTGACAGTAGGATCACCCAGATAGGTGTTGTGAATTCGAGAGCGAAGACTTGGGCCAGTGGCAAAACGGTTATCGCGTAAAACCACAGGTTCTGCCCCGTAAAATGCGCGACGTTGCGCACAATCTGCAAAGGCCAGCGGTTTAGGCTGACTTGTCTCAATGTGCCGGCATATTTCCCGACGATTAGAACGATGGCGATGCCAGTCAAGCTGCGAAACAGCATGATTTCAAAGGTATCGAGCTCAACACTGACGGTACGACCCGCGATTGCCATGATCGTAAAGGACACAATTGCGCCGATCATCCAAATGGCTGCGCGTATTGTGGGCGATGCTTGGCGTATCACGCGTGATTTATCCATGTGAGAGGTATTCGCTGTAACCTCTTCTTTGAACGGCGGGATTGCAATGCGCATTGATTGCTTTGCATGTGACAACTACGGCTACGAGTGTAGGATTTGCGTCGCCGTCTAGCCCTAGTTCTTAGGTGCGCAGCAGCCTTCGAGGATGTGTGCCGTGTCTTCGTGCTGGGTTAAAACGGTGACGCCAACGCTGAATGCCTCGTGTCCGATCCGGCAAAAACCGTTCTTGATGACAACAACAGCTGTCTGTTGACCACCAAGAAGCGTCATCGCGCGTGTTTTTGAGGAACCCTGCGCGAAATCATCCTGCATCACGTCCATGGCAAGCGGATCAGGATTCGTGAAAATGGCTGTCCGCTCCATGACCGATAAAGACCAGCCGGGCGCTACACCATAACAGTTGTAGTCACCGCCTACATCCGCGATAGCAGGTTGAGATATGGCGCATAAGGCGATGAAATAACGCGCTATTCCCATTCTATAGTGCCGGGAGGTTTGCTGGTGATATCATAAGTTACACGGTTGATACCCTGAACTTCGTTGATGATCCGCGTGGCCGTTTCACCCAAAAACTCATGGCTGTACGGATAATAATCCGCAGTCATACCATCAACCGATGTCACCGCGCGCAAGGCACAGGCGAAGTCATATGTGCGACCGTCACCCATCACGCCGACTGTACGCACAGGCAGGATTGCGACGAAGGCTTGCCAGATCTCATCATAAAGGCCGTGCTTGCGGATTTGGTCGATGTAGACCGCGTCGGCTTTGCGCAGGATTTCCAACTTTTCGCGGGTAATCTCGCCTGGGCAGCGGATCGCAAGGCCGGGGCCAGGGAATGGATGGCGACCGATGAAGGCATCGGGCAGGCCAAGTTCGCGGCCCAGCGCACGTACTTCGTCTTTGAACAGTTCGCGCAGCGGCTCGACCAGTTTCAGACCCATCTTTTCAGGTAGGCCGCCAACATTGTGGTGGCTTTTGATCGTCACCGAAGGACCGCCAGAGAAGGATACAGATTCGATCACGTCAGGGTAAAGCGTGCCTTGGGCCAAGAATTCAGCGCCATCAATTGTATTCGCATGCTTCTGGAATACGTCGATGAACAGTTTGCCGATGATCTTGCGCTTGGTTTCAGGGTCAGACTGTCCCTCAAGCTCGCCTAGAAACAATTCCTGTTCGTCTGCGTAAATCAGCGGGATGCTATAGTTCTCGCGGAACATCTTAAGGACTTCGTCCGCTTCACCTTGGCGCAACAAGCCGTTGTTAACAAACACACATGTCAATTGATCGCCGATGGCTTCGTGGATCAAAACGGCTGCGACCGAACTGTCGACGCCGCCTGAAAGGCCACAGATGACCTGCTTGTCGCCAACTTGGGCGCGGATCGCTGCAACTGCCTGTTCACGGTATGCGCCCATTGTCCAATCACCAGTAAAGCCAGCGATTTTCACGAAGTTTTCGTAAAGTTTCGCTCCGTTCGGTGTGTGGTGTACTTCTGGGTGGAACTGAACGGCATAAAAGTTGCGGGACACATCGGCTGTGATTGCAAACGGTGCGTTTGGTGATGTTCCGTAGACCGCAAAACCCGGTGCGATTTGTGACACGTGGTCGCCGTGGCTCATCCAAACTTGTTCGCGATTATCTGCAAACCAGCCATCAAGCAGGGCCAATGTGTCTTCTGGTGTGACAAAGGCGCGGCCAAATTCTGATGTTCCTTCGCCTGAAATCACTTCGCCACCTAGTTGGGTCATCATCGTTTGTTGACCGTAGCAGATGCCCAAGACTGGCAGACCCAAGTCCCAGAGGCTTTCCGGTGCGCGCGGCGATCCTTCGCGTGTCACGGAATCGGGGCCACCTGAAAGGATTACTGCCTTTGGTGCAAATTCCTTTAGGAAAGCATCCGTCACGTTCTGATAAGGATGGATTTCACAGTAAACATTCAGCTCGCGCAAGCGGCGGGCAATCAGCTGCGTAACTTGGCTACCAAAATCGATGATGAGAAGGCGTTCATGAGTCATTTTTTCCATGGCGCTTGGTTACGACGACAGGCCACTGCGTGCAAGACCAGCTGCGTAGGTTTGCAATGTCGCTTTTGCGTCGCAGAGGGCGCAATTTCCGCAACACAAATGGCGGTGCAAAGGTATCAGACCTCAAAGCAGATTCTCTAAGGGGTTCACGATGACCGATCAACCAGTTGCACCAACACGTCGTACACGCGGTGGAGGCGGTGCCGCACGGCGGGCAGAGCGGACAGCGGTGAGCGTTGAAACCGCGAAGTATATCGCGCGCAATATCCCCAACTACGAAGTATTGGACGAAGCCGCCCTTGATGTGATCGAGAAGAACGCCGAAACCATTTTAGCCGAGATAGGGGTTAATTTCGTCGATAGCCCCGAGGCATTGGCTCGGTGGAAAGCTGTTGGCGCTGAGGTTGACGGTGAGCGGGTACGTATCCCACGTGGTTTGGCCCGTAAGCTGTGTTCAACAGCGCCGTCGCAATTCACGCAGTGCGCCCGCAATCCCGAGCGTAATGTTGAAATTGGCGGCAAGAACCTTGTTCTGGCACCCGTGTACGGCCCACCATTTGTGCGCGACGTCGAGGGCGGGCGTCGTTATGCGACCATGGCTGACTTTGAGAAATTCGTGAAGCTTGGCTATATGTCTAAGTGGCTGCACCATTCGGGTGGTACCGTATGTGAGCCGACAGATGTGCCTGTGAATAAACGTCACCTCGATATGCTGCTGACGCACATGGTTTATTCCGACAAACCATTCATGGGCTCAGTGACCGAGCCTTCGCGCGCGCAAGATAGCGTTGATATGTGTGAAATCCTGTTCGGCAAAGAGTTCGTACAAGAGAACACGGTGATGACGTCGCTTATCAACATCAACTCTCCGCTGACGTTCGACAGCATCATGATGGGCGCCTTGGAGGTGTTTGCGACAAACAACCAAGCCAGCATCATCAGCCCGTTTATTGTTGGCGGTGCGATGGCGCCTGTTTCTGTTGCGGGTACGCTGACGCAGGTTCTGGCCGAAGTGTTGGCTGGTGTCGCATATTCCCAGATCCTTAAGCCGGGTGCGCCGGTGATCATGGGTACGTTTGTTTCATCCATCGACATGAATTCTGGTGCACCAACCTTTGGCACACCAGAGGCTGCGCATATCACCTACGGTGCTGGCCAGTTGGCACGTCGATTGGGTCTGCCATATCGTTCCGCCGGTTCGTTTTGCGGATCAAAGCTACCTGACGCGCAGGCGGCGTATGAGACATCAAACTCATTACAAATGGGGCTGCTGTCTGGTGTGAACTTTATGCTGCATGCGTGTGGCTGGCTTGAGGGTGGTCTTGTCGCTAGCTTTGAAAAGTTCGTGATGGACGCTGACCAGCTAGGTACGCTGCATCATTTCGCTAAAGGCGTGGACATGTCCGAAGACGCGCAAGCAATGGGTGCAATCGCCGAAGTTGGCCCCGGTGGCCACTATCTTGGGTGCGAGCATACGCAGGCGAATTTCAAAACGGCATTCTGGCGCTCGGATCTGTTTGACTACAAACCGTTTGAGACATGGGACGAAGAGGGCGCACGCGATACGCAGACCCTTGCGACGCTGCGGGTCAAGAAGATGTTGGATACTTACCAGCAACCAGCGCTTGATCCTGAGATCGAAGCACGGCTTCGGGCATATGTTGCAGAAAAGAAAGACAGCATGCCCGATGCGTTCATGTAGAACGGTCTAAACGGATATGACGTGAAACTGGGGCCCCTTATGGGGCCCTTTGCGCGACTAATGCAGGCCTTGTCGTTGAACGAAGCAGCTGTGCTTCGCCCATGATCGCTACCAAAATGTCGACGTGTTTTGCGATCATATAATCGCCGTGTTTCGCGATGCGGCTGTCATTCATCACGCGCTCAGTCTCAAGCAAACGGATCAAGGCATAGCCACTGCGCGGAATACGATCATATGACAATGACCGGCGCAAATGCTGATCGCGGCGATATTCGTCCACACCGAACCGCGCAGCCCTTACAAGTAAAGGTGGGCGTTTAAGTGATTGTACTTGTGTATGAATGTCGCGCATTGCGGTAACCCCGTTGATTTCAATCTCACTAATCTCGACGTCATGCTTAGCGTAGGTTTTCTGCCTGTTGCCTCTTCTGGCGGTGCAGCGAACGCTCTGGTTAGGGGATTTTACGATTTGGGATCAATGATGGCTGACAGGAGCGGTGTTAACTGATCGGTAACAAATACACTCATAGGTTGCAATGCGGTGCAGCGCAGAATGTCGGTTCTGGGCCGCGCCGTGTATTTAAAATGAAAACGCATTTTGCAAAGGGGATATTATGAATGATCGGTCACCAGAGAACCAAAATCAGTCACTGCCAACTTGGGTACCTCTCGCTGCCATTCATTACCTTGCACATACCGAAGACGGGCACTCAATCCGCGCTCTTGCACGCGAAAACGCCTGCCACCCTTCCACAATTTTGCGACAGGTCCGTCGATTTGAAGGGCGACGCGATGATCCGCTCATCGATGATGCGCTGCGCGCACTTGCTGGGAAACAGGTGCAACCAACTGGTATGAAAAATAAGGACGCTTATGCAATGACTGCGCACCAAGAAGAGCTAAGACCGATAATTTCCGAAACACTGACGCAAGACCGGATTGATAAGGAGGCAAAGCGGATTTTACGCCGATTGTGTGAGCCGCAGGCTGTTCTTGC
This sequence comes from Paracoccaceae bacterium, assembly GCA_034111185.1. GTDB lineage: Bacteria > Pseudomonadota > Alphaproteobacteria > Rhodobacterales > Rhodobacteraceae > Yoonia. The sequence continues at coordinate 58,912 of JAWUXS010000091.1, forward strand.
TGTCGCGATGGAGATGGAAACAGCAGTTGTTGTGCGTGACACTGATGACGGCGGATCGTTGCGTACAGCAGTTGTTGATCGTGAAATTGCGCAAGCGATAGCCCTAAAGGAATGGATCACATGCCCAGAGCCAACTGGTCGGATCAATCGCTATTTTATCACCAATGCTGGCCGCGCTGCATTGCGCAAGTTAACAGCCGCAGACGAGAACCGCGCAAGTGGGTTCGCGGAAAAGCCCGGCATGTTCGAAGGGACTGACAAAGCATGGAAGTTTGAACGCGAGCCGGGGGACTTGCGTGCATCAAGGTATTACGCCACTGAAAGCCCGCTTTTGGGCTTGGCACGCCGCAAGGATCGGGATGGGAAACCGTTCTTGTGTAAAGACCTTGTTGCATCGGGTGAGCGGCTGCGCGAGGACTTTGAACTTACACTTATCGGATCAAAGATGTTGCGCAGTTGGGAGGCGATTATAGCGTCACCACAAGACGGCAACGGCGATGGACCAAGTGGGACAGTGGCGGCGCGCAAACGGGTGCGGGACGCGATGGAGTTCCTTGGGCCAGGACTGGGTGATGTTGTGTTAAGTTGCTGTTGTTTGCTTGAAGGGCTTGAGGTGACCGAGAAAAATCTTGGGTGGTCGGCGCGGTCTGGAAAAATCGTGCTGCGGATCGCTTTGCAGCGGTTGTTTCAGCATTACGCACAGATGGGTAAGTATGCGCCAATGATCGGGTAGGGGCTGCGACTATGTTGCCCACACAATCCCGTCATGCAGTTGGGGTGCTGTGGTGGACTTCGTAACACTTGCAGTCTACCTGTTAAGAAACCGCAGCCCGAGGATATCATGGCAACCCGCGATCTTAAAATCCCAGCCGAGCGTCATCCCGAAAAACAAAAACGGGTCGATTCACCGCAACCAAAGAAACCGTCTTGGATCAGGGTGAAGGCGCCCACGTCTGAGGGGTACAAGCAAACCCGCGATATCATGCGCGAACACAAGCTTGTCACCGTCTGCGAAGAGGCTGGTTGCCCTAATGTGGGTGAATGTTGGTCGCAAGGTCACGCAACCATGATGATCATGGGCGAGGTCTGCACGCGGGCCTGTACGTTCTGTAATATTGCGACGGGCAAGCCGCCCGAGGACCTTGATGTGTTTGAGCCAGGCCGCGTTGCGGATGCGGTCAAAAAACTGGGTTTGAACCACGTTGTTATTACATCTGTGGACCGCGACGATATTGCCGATGGCGGAGCAGAGCATTTTGCACAAACGATCCGTGCAATTCGCAAGCAGGCACCAAACACTACGATTGAGATTTTGACGCCTGATTTCATTCGTTGCGACGACAGCGTTCTTAAGATTGTCGTCGATGCAAAGCCGGACGTGTTTAATCACAACCTTGAGACAGTACCGGGTTTGTACCCCGAGGTACGTCCTGGTGCGCGATATTTCCATTCGCTGCGCCTTTTGCAGCGCGTGAAAGAGCTTGATCCGACGATGTTCACGAAATCCGGCATCATGGTTGGCCTTGGCGAAGATCGCCAATCTGTCATTCAGGTTATGGAAGACATGCGCGCGGCAGACATCGATTTCCTGACAATCGGTCAGTATTTGCAACCAACGCCCAAGCACCATGCCGTTGATCGCTTTGTCACACCCGAAGAATTCGCAGCCTACGAGAAGGCAGCGTTTGGCAAAGGTTTCTTGATGGTTTCGGCGACGCCGCTGACACGGTCAAGCTATCATGCGGGTGATGATTTCGCGCGCCTACGCCAAGCACGTCTGAAAAAACTGGGCCAGATCTAGGGTTTAGTAGCGAGGTGGGCGCATTCGAAAGAATTCGCCGCCTCCGCCCATCATTTGTTCAATCACATAAACGACAATGCACATGGCGATGATGCCCACGACCAGAAGAACCTTCTTCATTGATGGCGGGTTTTGCACGAGACGCTGCATGCGTAAGAGCCACATTGGGTTCATGGTATTTGTCCCACGCTATTCTTCTGTGAACCGAACTTTGCCGATGAACGGCAGGTTGCGGTTGCGTTGCGCAAAGTCGATGCCGTAGCCCACAACAAATTCGTCAGGGATTTCAAAGCCGATCCAGTCGGGCTTGTAGTCCATTTCGCGCCGCGAAGGTTTGTCGAGCAAGGCAATGGATTTCAATCGGGCAGGGTGTTTGGAGTGTAGAAAGTCCACCACATGAGCCAGCGTGTGACCTGTATCGATAATGTCTTCGACAATCAGAACATCGCGATTTTCAATTGTTCCGCGCAAGTCTTTGAAGATGCGGACCTCGCGACTGCTTTCCATTGCGTCGCCGTATGATGACGCCTCAAGAAAGTCGACCTCGACGGGTAAGTCCAATTCGCGCACGAGGTCCGCGATGAAAATGAAGGAACCGCGGAGCAGTCCGACAACCACGAGTTTATCTGTGCCTGCGAACTCGGTCTCAATCTGTGTGGCGAGTGTTTCAATCTTTGCGGCGATAGATTTCGCGCTGATCATCTGGTCGATCACATAGGGTTTATGCGTCATGTCGTCTCCGGGGTCGGGGCAAGGGTTGCAAATTCAGTCAGACTCTACGACATGAGGATGAGAAGTCACGACCGAAAGACGCCAATGCCTGCGCATTCTGAAACGAAAGTCCTGCCATACACTGCTCAGCAGATGTATAATCTTGTGGCGGATGTTGCGAATTACCCAAAATTTCTACCTTGGACGGCCGCGGCGCGTATTCGTAGTACGACAGATGCGGGCGATCATTCAGTGATGCTGGCTGATCTGGTGATTTCGTTCAAAGTGTTTCGTGAAAAGTTCGGCAGCAATGTCACGCTATGGCCCGCGAAGATGCAGATCGACACTGCGTATATCGATGGGCCGTTCAAGCATTTGGAAAGTACGTGGCGGTTTCGGGATATCGATGGCGGTTGCGAAGTTGCGTTTGAGGTGGATTTTGAATTCCGCAACAAACTACTTCAGGGTGCGGCAGGTCTGTTCTTTAACGAAGCGATGAGCCGTGTTGTCGGTGCATTCGAAAAGCGTGCTGAGACGTTATACCGCTAAATCGCTTGGAAAAGCAGTGCTTCGGGACGACGCAGGCATCGCCGCGCGGTTTGGCCATAGGCCTCGGGTGTGCTGCGCAGTTCCGGGAATATAGTGAAGAGTTCTTCGCGCGCGCCTTCTCCGACAGCATCGAGGCCTGACGATCCCGGGAAGAAACTTTCGGAGCGGGTGTTCTCAGCAAATACAATTTCGTGCTGGTCGAACATGATATGGACGTAGGTTACTTCGTCTACGGTATCGCGGGTGATCGTGTCGCCATTGATAAGGTGCTTTGCGGTGGCAAGAACTTGGTCTTGTCCAAACATCAATTGCGCACGCCAACCATCACACAGCATCCGGTGCTGCGGTGAAACTGTGAGGTCGCGGTCATTACCGAATGCGCCAGCCATGAAGCGAATAGGGGCAAGTTTGCCCACGGCGGGAACCGTACGTTTGCCAATCCAGCGAATAGGTTGCGGACCATTGTCGAGGGTGAGGACAAGATCACCGATTGAGAGGGTCTCAATCTCTCTATCGCCAAAAGGCGTGCTAATCTTAGTACCTGCCGTAAAGCAGACAATGACGTTTTCAATTTCGTCGAAATTAACAATAGTGCCATCGGCCAGTGTTGCGAAACCAGCCAATCCACCTGCAGCGTCATCAGTATTTGTATAAGTAATGCCGCCAAACGGGATGAGACCTTGGAAGTCGAGCGTGTCGCCCAAAGTCTCGTTTCCTTCGCCACCAACGATGTTGATCGTAGAAGAGCCAGCCTCACCAAGGTCTGTGACAAGGAATGTATCGTCGCCATCGCCACCTGTTACAACGTCACCTTCGGCGACAGAAATCGTATCGTCGCCGTCTTCGCCGTTTAAGGTGTCGGCGCCTGTACCGCCAAAGATAACATCGTTGCCAATGCCGCCAAAGACGGTGTCATTCTCGGCACCTGCGCTGATGGTATCATTGCCAGCACCTGCGCTGATAATGTCCTCGTTGCGGTTTGTGCCTGTGCCATCCGCCGTATCAACAAAGTCGTTTTCTGGGTCACCAGCATAAGAGCTATCGATGACATCGTCGCCCGTAGTACCGTCAACCGTTCCGTTTGAGACGACTGTTGTGCCGCCTGTGACGTCCATTTCCCAAGTGCCATTTGGGTCGCCATTGCCAAGGTCGGCGTTGTCGAGATTGGACAGAGCAGTCGCGTCACCTGAGCCGGGCAGAACTGTATCGTTTGCGCCGCCGTCGGTGAAACCAACCGTCGCGTTGCCAGTATAGCCGTTGGTCCAGTTGATATCTTCGTAGATGAATTCTACGGAAAAGTTACCACCACCTGTATCGGTCATGGTCATCTGGAAAGAGTTGGTACCCGTTCCTGTATAGGGTGCAACATCAAGCCAAGTGATGGTGAACGTGCCAGCGACAGGATCAAGATCCCAATAAATCTCGCCGCCTTTGTTGATGTCGACATCAGACCAGAAAGGCGCAATCGCGGGGGAGGTGTAGCCGTCAATACCAACCGGAGTATATGCGGTTTCAGCCGAGTCAAAAGTAATCAACCCGTTCGTATTGATATAGATTCCGGTGTAGTCCGTGCCAAAATAGTCGACCCCAGTGGGGCCAAATACCGACGTAACATCAACCAAGATGCTGCCGTCGTCCATGTTTCCTGACGTGAGTGTTGACGTCGAAAAGACGTTTTCACCGTAGCCAGCGGGTCCCCCCAATCCTGACGTCATCGTTGCCATTTGTCGTACCTCAGCGTTGAACTGACGAAACAAACAAACTTTTTACAAACACCCAGACCCGGCACAATCGTACGTTTTCGGATCTATTGTTTCTAAATTTAGACAAAAAATGTGTCGAAATAACGATTTCAATAAGGAATAGTCTTGCTTGCGGGTTGTATGTGCAGGGCCACCGCGTGGCCTTGCGTTTTGAACCTGTCGCGTTAGCGCAGCTTTAGGTGTTTTTCGATCGCTTCCAGCTTGGCCAATACATCATCGCGGTAGGCATCGGTTGCGGCGTTGTCTTCTTGGTGGTGGGCGTCTTGCATCGAATTTACAATTAGACCGACCAGCAGGTTCACAACAGCGAATGTCGTAACCAAAATGAATGGGACAAAGAACGCCCATGCGTAGGGATAAACCTCCATCACGGGGCGGGCGATGCCCATTGACCAGCTTTCCAGCGTCATGACTTGGAACAACGAATAGGCGGCCAAGCCCAGTGTGCCGAACCATTCGGGGAATGCGTCGCCGAACAGTTTCGTCGCGATGACCGAGCCGATGTAGAAAATTATCGCCATCAGCAGGAATACGGACCCCATTCCGGGCAGGGCTGTGATGAAACCTTCGACCACGCGGCGCAGCGATGGGGCCACGGATAGGACGCGCAATACCCGTAAAATACGCAGGGCACGCAAAACTGAAAGACCGCCAGCTGATGGTACAAGTGCGATACCGACGATGATAAAGTCGAAAATATTCCAGCCATTGCGGAAAAAGCTAAGGCGATGTGCGAACAGCTTTAACAACAGCTCAACCACGAATACGGACAAGCAGATTTGATCCAGTGCAAGGATCAGTGGGCCAACGCTGTCCATGACAGTCTTGGATGTTTCGAGCCCAAGAATGATCGCATTTAAGATGATGATCGCAATAATTGCGTTGGTGACACGGGGGCTTTCGGTAAAAGCTGTAACGCGTGAACGTAATGACATTTGGAGCCCTCGGTTACGTTTAAATCTAGTCCAACGAATTGCACGTCTTACAACGTCTATGTGGGTGCTATCATTGGGAATGAAATGGTCAAGTGGTCCTTAGCTAAGGATTTCTTGGAAAACGTGAAAAAAACGGGCTGCCCCTAAAGGAACAGCCCGTAGTGCAGGAAGACACAAGTCTACTGGTTAAGTCGTTAGCTCGTTATATCGTAGGCGCGTTCACCATGTGCCGCGAGGTCGAGGCCGGTGTTCTCGGTCTCGGGATCGACGCGCAGTTGTGTGACTGCTTTGCAGAGGTAGATCAGCGCAACAGTGACGACCGTGGTATAAAGACCCACGATAGCCAGTGCGCCAAGCTGTGATGCCCATGATCCGATGCCAAACACTGCGATCATGATCGTACCAAAGATACCGCCGACACCGTGAACGGCGAATACGTCCAGCGTATCGTCGATCTTGATCTTGTTGCGGATCAGGCCCACGGCCTCTTGGCATAGGATACCAGCAACACCACCGATAACGAGGGCGTGCCATGGTTCAATAAAGCCAGAGGCTGGCGTGACAGATGCAAGGCCCGCGATTGTGCCAGTGACGATACCCACGAGAGATGCTTTGCCAAATTTGATCTTTTCCCAGATAGCCCAAGTCAGTGATGCAGCAGCGGCAGACAGGTGTGTGACTGTCAAAGCCATCGCAGCACCGGCATCGGCAGCAAGCTGTGAACCGCCGTTAAAGCCGAACCAACCAACCCAAAGCATCGCAGCACCGATCATGACCATGCCCGGATTATGCGGCGGCTTGTTTGCAACTTTGCGTGCACCAAGGAAGATCGCGAGGACGAGCGCCGCGAGGCCAGCTGTTTCGTGAACAACGATACCGCCCGCAAAGTCCATCACGGCTGTTTCAAAGATCATACCGTTCGCAAGCATTCCGCCGCCCCAGATCCAGTGAACGACTGGTGCGTAGCAAAGCAACATCCAAAGCGATGAGAAGAGAAGTACGAAGCCAAAGCCGATCCGTTCAACATACGCGCCAACGATCAGGGCTGGCGTGATGATTGCGAAGGTCATTTGGAATGAGAAGAACAGGATCTCGGGGAGGGTACCTGTCAGGCTGTCGATTGTGACGCCGTTCAAGAATGCTTTGTCCAATCCGCCCCAGAAGCCTGATGTGCCGCCGCCGAATGCGATGGAATAGCCAACGGCGAACCAAAGAATGCTCATTAGGCAAGCAATAGCGTAGCAATGCATGAAAACGCTAAGAACGTTGCGCGACCGAACAAGGCCGCCATAAAATAATGCAAGGCCGGGTAACGTCATAAACAGCACCAAGGCTGTTGCGACGATCATCCAAGCTGTATCTGCTCCGTTCATAGTACTCTCCATCAAGGCTAACTTAGTTAGTGAGCTATGGATCGTAAAAGGGATGGCGCGAAAAGTAGCAGGTGCCGTTCAATACGCCGAAAAAGGGGGCGATTTGTGAATTGCCTAAATAAAAGGCATCATGTGGGGTGTCCGCCTAATGATTGATCTAAATCGAATCTAGAGCTTGGAGAACGAGGGTTAGCGCCCTATCTACTGCCGCTTGGCGCACTGCACTGCGGCCAAGCGGGCCAAATTGCTGGGTTTCAGTGTAAGTTTGCTTGGCTGTTGTGATCCCAAAGCAGACCATACCTTCGGGCTTATGATCTGATCCACCGGGGCCTGCGATTCCTGTGACAGAAACGGCGATTTGCGCATCTGAGCGGTCGAAAGCACCTGATGCCATTTCAGCCGCGACTTGTTCTGATACAGCACCAAAATCAGAAAGGGTTGTTGTTGTAACGCCTAGCATCGATGATTTTGCCGCATTCGAATATGTCACGAATCCACGGTCAAATACCGCAGAGCTGCCTGTGATTTCAGTTAGCGCACCTGCGACTAACCCACCTGTGCAGCTTTCAGCAGTGGCGATCATTACGCCACGTTGTTTTGCTTTATCAGTGACTTGTGCCGCGTTTTGCATATTTTCACATGAACCAATGCGCAGCGCCAGCCATTACGATGACCGAGATTGCAGCAAAGATGCCAGCGATCACATCGTCCAGCATCACACCCATCGCGTCGTCGCGTCGGTCTGCCCATCCAACAAGGCTGGGCTTGGTGATGTCAAAAAGCCGGAATAGCGCAAATGCAGCGATCCAACCGGGCCAAAGGGCCAAAACATCAACGTTCATCATGTTCGCGCCATAAGCGACGGGCAAAAGGGCGATCCACTGGCCCGCAACTTCGTCGATGACGATTTCGGACGGGTCGTGGTCATCTTTGCCGCGGGTGTCTTCGCGCGTGGCCCAAAGACCAACCCAGAATGCGATGATGGAAAAGGCCAATAGGCCCCAAAAACCAGTGAATGTAATGATAACCCACGCGAATGGGAGAGCGGCGAGCGAGCCCAAAGTGCCGGGTGCAGGGCGCATGTGGCCCACATAAAAGAAGGTTGCGATCAGATGGCTCATGTTTTTACCAATGCTGCTGTAGCGATTGAGGCGATACCTTCGCCGCGGCCAGTAAAGCCTAATTTTTCAGATGTGGTCGCTTTAACGCTTACACGGTCAAGAGAAAGGTCCATGATTTGCGCCATCGCGGCCTTCATTGCCGCGGCGTGTGGGCCGATCTTGGGGAATTCGCAAATCAGCGTGCAGTCAATGTTACTGATCGTAAATCCGTGTTCGCGGGCAAGGGCGCATGCGTGGGTAAGGAAAATGTGGCTTTCGGCACCTTTCCATTGCAGGTCTGACGGTGGAAAATGCTGGCCAATGTCGCCCATGCCCAAAGCGCCGTAGATGGCGTCAGTCACTGCGTGCATCCCGACGTCTGCATCAGAATGACCGCGTAACGCCTTGTCATGTGGTACTTTTACGCCGCAAAGCCAAACGTGATCACCATCTTTGAACCGATGAACATCAAAGCCGTTGCCTAACCGAATATCCATATCGCCCCGCAATTGTTGTGCAGCCCGTGCGAAATCGTCGGGGCCGGTTATTTTCAGGTTATCCTCGTGGCCATTGGTGATGGCAACCACAATCCCAGCGGCGCGGGCGATTGTCACATCATCGGCGGCTTCGCCATCGTATGCAGCGTGTGCCGCCAGCAAGGCCGCGCGGTCAAACCCTTGGGGTGTTTGCGCGCGCCACAGCTTATCGCGGCTTTGGGTGCCAGTGACTTTGCGGTCTTCACCAATCCATAGCGCATCTGTGACAGGTACTGCGGGTGCTGCGGCTTGATATGTTTGCAGTGCATCGAGAACGTCATCAATGATTTGGGCGGAAACAAGCGGGCGGGCTGCGTCATGTATAAGGACGTTGTCGTATTCTTGTGCGGCATGAAGTCCCGCAAGAACAGAACCTGTTCGTGTGTCGGCACCAGCGACTTGGGTTGCGGCAATATCGTTGGCATAACCAGCCGCAATATCGTCAGCATGCATCACGATAAACAGTGCATCTATTCTAGGATGTGCGACGAATGCAGCAACGGTTCGCGATGCAACTGTTTGATTTGACAGCATTTGCCATTGCTTGGGCGTGTCGCCACCTGCACGGATGCCACGTCCGGCGGCAACGATAATGGCGGCAGTTGTCATTGGGTGCTCCTGTTGTTGCGCTAAGAGTATTGGGGCTAAGGGTTAGGCGCAATTCAGTTGTTGGGCGATTTTTGTGCCTAAAAATTAATCATAAAGTGAATTTCGCACAATAAAGTGACATCGTTGGATTGAAGGCCTAGCGAAACCCCGCTAGGTTTCATGCAACCAATGCGCTATTCGTGGATTTTAGTAACCGCCCGTGTCATCGCTGTTTTCTCTTAATCTTCAGAACACTACGCCAGTTGTGCTTGCGCCATTGGCGGGGATTACCGACTTGCCGTTTCGGCAGCTTGTCGCGTCGTTTGGTGCAGGTTGGGTTGTAAGCGAGATGGTCGCGAGCCAAGAAATGGTGCAAGCCAAGCCGGGCGTGCGTGAACGTGCCGAGCTTGGGTATGATCAGGCGGGCACTGCCGTGCAGATCGCGGGTCGTGATGCCTATTGGATGGCTGAAGCTGCCAAGATGTGTGCAGATAACGGCGCTGCAGTCATTGATATCAACATGGGGTGTCCTGCGAAAAAGGTCACAAACGGTTATTCCGGTTCCGCGTTGCTGCGTGACCCTGACCACGCGCTGTCACTGATCGAGGCAGTTGTGAACGCGGTTGATGTACCAGTCACGCTTAAGACGCGGCTGGGATGGGACGACGCGACGCTGAATGCGGCTGATGTGGCAAACCGTGCCGAGGCAGCAGGTATTCAGCTTGTGACCATCCACGGACGTACGCGCTGCCAGTTCTATAAAGGTGCTGCTGATTGGGCTGCGATCCAACAGATTAAGGATGCCGTGCAGATCCCAGTGATTGCCAACGGCGATATCATCGACGTCCATTCAGCACGGACCGCATTAAAGCTGTCGCATGCCGACGGTGTCATGATTGGTCGTGGTGCGCAGGGGCGGCCTTGGGTATTGGCGCAGGTTGATGCGCAGATCAACGGTGGGGCAATGCCTATTGTCCCAACAGGGGATGATTTTGTGAACATGGTGTCAGAGCATTACGAGGCGATGTTATCGTTTTATGGTGAAGAGCTGGGCCGCAAAGTCAGCCGCAAACACTTGGGTTGGTATATGGACGAAGTGGGCACAGGGGCCGATTTACGCAGGTCTGTCTTAACAACTAAAACACCTGCCGATGTGTTGCGCATGTTGCCAGATGCGCTGTCTGACCAAGGGGAGGTCGCCGCATGATCCGTGATGCATCACTTTGGCAGTCGCTGCCTGTTCCTGCGATCCTTTTGGACGCGGACGATACGATACTTGAGACAAATCCAGCCGCTGAAAGCTTTCTTAACCTGTCGTCGCGGTCACTTGCTGGGGCAAGTCTTTGGGACAAAGTCATGGTTGATGCACCGCTTGAAGGGGCATTTGCAAGGGCGCGAAAAAATCGGACTTCGCTGTTTGTGAATGATGTAGATGTCGGATCAGGCATGCGTGCGCCGATGCAGTGCAACATTCAGTTTGCACCGCTGCAGAACAATGATGACGCCATGATCATGATGATCAGCCCCCGCGAAATCGCGAGCCGCATGGTGCAGAACCAAAACTCGGGCAAAGCCGCGAAATCTGCGATCGGTATGGCCGAGATGCTGGCCCACGAGATTAAGAACCCGCTGGCTGGTATCACGGGTGCGGCGCAGCTTTTGTCGATGAACCTTACACCCGAAGATCAGGAACTAACGGATCTGATTGTTGAGGAAAGCCGCAGGATTGTGAAGCTCCTTGAGCAGGTTGAGCAATTTGGAAACCTACGCCCGCCCGCATTGAAATCGGTCAACATCCACGACGTGCTTGACCGTGCCAAGCAATCAGCGGCTGTCGGTTTTGCGGCCCATATGTTGTTCATCGAGGATTACGATCCATCGCTGCCTCAGGCCTTGGTTGACGGTGATCAACTGCTCCAAGTTTGCTTGAACTTGCTGAAGAACGCAGCCCAAGCTGGGCAGCCTTCGGGCAAGATCACGCTGCATACATTTTACGACCCGTCACTGCGCGTACGCCGCGCGGATGGTGCACCCGCGAGACTACCCTTGCAGATTGAGATTATCGACGATGGGCCGGGCTTGCCGCCCGAGATTGCAAACGACATTTTCGAACCTTTTGTATCTGGCCGTGAAAATGGCACTGGTCTTGGGCTCGCGCTTGTTTCGAAACTTGTTGGCGAAGTGGGGGGCTGGATTTCTGTTGATTCAATACCTGGCCGCACTGTGTTCCGTGTGTCGTTGCCATTGGCGCCTAAAACAACTGATATAGCTGGAGAGACTTGATGGACGGTACGGTTCTTGTTGCGGATGATGATCGCACTATTCGCACAGTATTAACCCAAGCGCTGACGCGTGCGGGATGTAAGGTTCACGCGACATCATCGTTGGTGACGCTTATGCGGTGGGTCGAAGAAGGTAAGGGCGATCTGGTGATTACGGATGTCGTGATGCCAGACGGTAACGGGATTGAACAGTTGCCTGCGATCTCGGCCGCACGCCCCGGTTTGCCCGTGATTGTGATTTCGGCGCAGAACACCATCATGACGGCAATCCAAGCGACCGAAGCTGACGCTTATGACTACCTGCCAAAGCCATTTGATTTGCCTGACTTGATGAAACGCGCTTCAAAAGCGCTTGAGATCAAGCGCCGCGCGCCGGGTATGCGCAAGCCAGACGCAGCAATGAGCGAGGCAACTGATCTGCCGCTTGTTGGCCGCACCGCTGCAATGCAAAACCTTTACCGGCTTGTCGCACGGGTTATGAACACACCGATGCCAGTTCTGCTGACTGGCGAGAGCGGTACAGGAAAATCACTGATTGCCCGCGCTATCCATGACTTCTCAGATCGCCGAAGCCTGCCGTTTGTCGTGGCGACCTCTGCTGATCTTCAGGGAATGGAGGGGCCCGCGACTGTTTTGGCCCGCGCTAAGGGTGGATCGCTGTTGTTCGACGAGGTCAGTGACCTAGATGACAGTACGCAAGGACGGATTGTTCGGATGCTCGATTCATTGGGGGATACGGCGCCACGGATTATGGCAACGTCGCAGTCTGATCTGACTGAGCTGATGGAGCAGGGCAAATTCCGCGAAGACCTCTTCTACAGATTGGGCGGTGTGACTATATCCGTGCCGCCGCTGCGGTCGCGGGTCGAAGATATTCCACTTCTTGCTGAACATTTTCTTGCGCGTGCTGCGCGCGATGGTGGCCCGCTGCGCCGGTTGGGTGAAAAGGGGTCAGATTTGGTCCGCGCTTATTCATGGCCTGGCAACGTGCGTCAGCTTGAAAATGCAATCAGGCGGTTAGTGTTTACCGGTTCCGAAGAAGAGGTGAACCTGTCCGAGGTCGAGTTGGTCTTGGGAAATCAGCCAGCCACCGAACCGATGCGAGCGGGTGCAGACAGGGACCGTTTATCTGGCTCTGTCGCCACGCATTTGCGCCGATATTTCGATTTGCACGGCGGAGAATTGCCGCCTCCAGGGCTCTACAATCGCATTTTGCGCGAAGTTGAGGGGCCGCTGATTGAAATTGCGCTTGATGCAACGGCAGGAAATCAGGCGAAATGTGCTGATTTACTCGGGATTAACCGAAATACATTGCGTAAAAAGATCACCGAGCTTGATATCCACGTGACACGCCGTCGCAAATTGATGTAAAACCGCAACATAACCGTGGCCCCAGAGTCGCAATAGCGTTTTGGCAGGACCACATAATATGGCGGTAACGTGGGGTTTGCCCCACCACAATTAGCAGGGCAATGCGCGTGCAGCGTACCCTATTGGGCACTAATTTCGTACGTTTAAGTCGCTGGTGGCGGCAAAGACACGTGCAGAACGCATTGACGCTGAGCCTCGTGGTTCTTGGCCCGATTTTGGCTGTCCTGACGTTCTCGTTCTTTGGCCCATTGGATCAAAGCGATTCGTCACCGGCGTTGCGCCTGATCCTTTTGACCGACCTTATTTACGTTTTGATGATTGCAGCGCTTGTGCTGAACCGCGTGGCGCAGATGATCGCAGCACGGCGGGCAAAATCAGCCGGATCACGGCTTCATTTGCGTCTTACTGGCGTGTTCACGCTGCTTGCCTTGATCCCAACTGTGCTTGTCGCCGTCTTTGCAATGCTGATCATCAATCTAGGACTCGAGAGCTGGTTTTCGGACCGCGTGCGGAATGTTGTCAGCACATCGCTATCAACAGCGCAGGCGTACGAACTTGAGCACCGCAATGAGCTGACACGCGATGGCAAAGGGTTGGCCGCCTATCTGAACACAGAGCGCTTGCAGACTTTGTTTATGGATGCGGGTGAAATCCGGCAGTCATTGGCCGTCGTGCAAAACCAGATCGAAGCTGGCCTAACAGAAGTGTTTGTCATTGATAGCGCCGGCGAAATCATTGCCCGTGGTGCGCGGTCTTATGAGTTTGGCTATGAACGCCCCGAGGCTTCGGCATTTGATGAAGCGCGGGAATATGGCATTTTGGTTATCGAAGATCCGGCCAATGATGAGTTTCGTGCGCTCATACCGCTTGATGCTTTCCTTGATCATTTCCTTTTCGTTTCTCGTCCTGTGGATGGTGCCGTTCTCTCGCTTTTGGATGAAACCAAAGAAACCTATGCGCTTTATGACCAGCTTGAGAATGAGCGCGGACGACGGCTTTTTGAGTTTGGTCTGATCTACCTTGGCTTTGCGGTCATCCTGATCCTTGCAGCCATTTGGTTAGGGCTTTGGTTTGCTGAGCGGCTTTCGCGCCCTGTTGGACGGCTTGTCTCGGCTTCTCAGCGTGTTGGTGCTGGTGACCTTAATGTCCGCGTAATCGAAGACGATGGCGACGATGAGATTGCACAGTTGGGTCATTACTTTAATCAGATGACCTCGCAGCTTAAGGGGCAACGGGATGAGTTGGTTGAGACTAGCCAAGGGATTGAGACCCGCCGCCGCTTGTTCGATTCTGTTTTGTCTTCGGTGACCTCGGGTGTTGTTGGGCTTGATGCGACGGGCAAGGTGACCTTTGTGAACAGTGCGGCCCAGCGGTTGTTATCTGTGGGGGACGACCAAGAAGACAGCGCGCTATCTGTGGCGGTGCCCGAGTTCGGACCTTTGTTCGTTAAGATGCGCGCCGCGGGCAAGCGGGTGTTGCAAGACCAAGTGAACCTTGTGCGCGATGGCAAGCAGGAAAGCCTTTTGGTGCGTATGTCGCCGCGGATGAATACCGACGGAGAGCTTGAGGGGTACGTGGTTGCATTTGATGACGTGACCGATCTGGTCAGCGCGCAGCGCATGGCAGCGTGGGGCGATGTTGCACGGCGCATTGCCCACGAGATCAAGAACCCACTAACGCCAATCCAACTTTCGGCGGAACGGATTAAGCGCAAGTTTAGCAGCAAGGTAGGTGAGGATAGTGAGCAGTTGGATCAGATGACAGACGTGATTGTCCGTCAAACCAACGACTTGCGCCGGATTGTCGATGAGTTTTCCAAGTTTGCACGGATGCCAGAACCTGAGCTGAAGCAGGCTGACCTTGGAAAACTGGTCAGAGATGCTGTGACCTTGCAAGAAGCGGGGCAACCGGATGTTAAGATCGTATCAGACCTGCCAAAGAAGGCCCATCTTGCAGACATCGACGGCACGATGATCTCGCAGGCTTTAACGAATTTAATCAAGAACGCGGGTGAAGCTATTGAAACCCTTGCGGAAAAGCGGAACGTCAAAGACCTTCAGGCGGAAATTCGGATATCAATGAAGACCGTCGGTGAAACCGCGACAATCACGATTATGGATAACGGGATCGGTCTTCCGGTGGATCGGGCAAGGTTGTTTGAACCCTATGTCACGACACGCGATCAGGGCACGGGCCTTGGTCTACCAATTGTCAAAAAGATTATCGAAGAGCACGGCGGAACCCTTGTTTTGACCGATGCAGAAACTTTCGACGGCAGCACACATTACGGCGCTGCAGCCGTCATCACATTGCCGCTTGCTTCCGCTGGGAAGCAGGCCGCTGAAATTTCGACATAAGATCGAGGAGAAGAAAAAATGGGCGATATTCTGATCACTGACGACGAGAGAGACATCAGAGAACTAATCTCGGATATCTTGAAAGACGAAGGGTATAACACGCGTCTGGCGGGAACCTCGGACGAATGTATGGCCGAGATTGAGAAAGAGCCGCCAGCGCTGATGATCCTTGATATCTGGCTCAAAGATAGCAACATGGACGGGATCGACATCCTTAAGACGGTCAAGCGCGACCATCCTGGCATCCCTGTTGTGATCATTTCAGGCCACGGCAATATCGAAATTGCGGTCGCAGCGATCAAGCAAGGTGCCTACGACTTCATCGAGAAGCCGTTCAATATTGACCAGCTTTTGGTTGTGATCCGACGCGCGATGGAGACTGCCCGTCTTCGACGCGAGAATGTAGAACTAAAGCGGGGCGACAGTGGTGGCTCTGAGATGTTGGGCGAAAGCGCTGTGTTCCGCGCACTGAAATCGTCGCTTGATAAGGTGACTAAATCCAATGGTCGCGTGATGCTGACTGGCCCCGCGGGTGCAGGGAAAGAAATCGCAGCGCGGTTCATTCATACCAATTCCAACCGCGCACAGGCGCCTTTTGTCACGGTCAGTTCGGCCTCGGTTGAACCTGATCGCATGGAAGAAGTTCTGTTTGGCCGCGAGTCTGAGACGCGTGGCATTGAAAAGGGCTTGCTGGAAGAAGCCAGTGGTGGCGTGATCTATTTCGACGAAATCGCGGATATGCCATTAGGAACGCAGTCTAAAATACTGCGCGTTCTTGTTGATCAAACGTTCCAACGTGTTGGCGGCGGGGACAAGGTTCAGGTCGATCTGCGGGTCATATCTTCAACGAACAAGGACCTCGCTGTCGAGATTGAGAACGGGACATTCCGCGAGGAATTGTACCACCGCTTGAACGTCGTCCCGATCGCAGTACCTAGCCTTGAGGAACGCCGCGAAGATATTCCGCTGTTGGCCGAGCATTTCATTGAAGGTTTCAACAAGGTGCAGGGCCTTCCGTTGCGCAAATTAGGGGAAGATGCCCGAGCGTTACTGCAAACGATGTTGTGGCCGGGCAATGTGCGTCAGCTTAAGAACGTAATCGAACGGGTTCTGATCTTGGGCGAGGGTACTAACGACATCTCTGCCAAGGAGCTGCCATCAGCTGAGGAAACACCTGCAGAAGAAGGACGCGTTGTTCTTTCGGGTGGTCTTGCGACGCTACCACTGCGTGAAGCGCGCGAGCTGTTCGAGCGTGAGTATCTGTTGACGCAGATCAATCGCTTTGGCGGAAATATCAGTCGCACTGCATCCTTTGTCGGGATGGAGCGTTCTGCGCTGCACCGTAAGCTGAAATCGCTGGGCGTTGCGACAACGAGTAAGGCAGGTGGTCGTGTGGCCTATGTCGAAAGCGAGGCGTGATTGACCGCGGCGCGCAGCTCTGCCATCCGTTAAGCGCAACGTGAGGGACGCACGATGAAAGTAATTATCTGCGGAGCTGGCCAAGTGGGCTGGCAAATTGCGCGACATCTGTCGGGCGAACGCAACGATGTAACTGTCGTAGACAACAACCCCGAATTGGTGCGACGCGCCACGGATACCCTTGATGTTCAAGGTATTTCTGGCTTTGCGAGCTATCCAGACGTGCTAGAACGGGCGGGGGCAAAAGACGCTGATATGATCATCGCTGCGACCCATTCTGACGAGGTCAATATGGTCACCTGTCAGGTCGCGCATTCGGTGTTCGGAATTAACCGCAAAATTGCGCGTTTGCGTGCGCAAAGTTACTTGGATGCGATCTATTCAGATCTTTATCGCCGTGATCATCTGCCAATTGACGTGGTCATCAGCCCTGAAAAGGAAGTAGCAGAGGCGGCTTTGCAGCGCCTTGCGGCACCCGCAACCTTTGACGCTGAGAGTTTTCTTGACGGCAAGGCGCAGTTGCTGGGCATCGCAATCGGTGAAGACTGTCCGGTTATCAACACGCCATTGCGTCAGCTGACTGACCTTTTCTCGACGTTGCGGGCAATTGTTGTTGGTATTCGCCGCGAAGGGTCATTGTTTGTCCCGTCACCTGGCGATCAGTTGTTTCCAGGTGATGAATGTTACGTCTTTACTAACACTGATGATATGACAAGAACGCTTGAGATTTTTGGAAAAACGCAAGAAAAGCAAGAGCGTATCGTCATTATTGGAGGTGGAAATGTCGGTCTTGGTGTTGCGAAGAAACTTGAGGCCAGAACCGAACGTGTCCGCGTAAAAGTGATTGAGAAGTCACGCGAGATTGCTGAATCTGCTGCTGATGCGCTGGACCGCACAATCGTTCTGCACGGTGATGGTTTGGATACCAGCCTACTTGAGGAAGCGCAGATTGCCACGGCGGACGCCGTACTTGCCGTGACTGACGACGATAAAACCAATTTGCTTGCGTCCGTTCGTGCAAAAGAACTTGGCTGCCCGATGGCGATTGCATTGATCAATGATCCAACCCTGATCCCATTAATGGGCCCGCTGGATATCGATGCTTATATTAACCCGCGTGCGACAACGGTTTCTTCTATCCTGCGCCATATCCGACATGGACGTGTGCGGGGTGTTTATTCAATCGGTGATGCAGAGGCCGAAGTGATTGAGGCACAAGTTCTGGGAACGTCGCCAATTTCGGGCAAGTTGATCAAAGACATCGCATTCCCCGAGGGCACGTTGGTTGGTGCCGTGATGCAGGACAACAAGATCGTGAAACCAGCAGGGAATACACGTATCGACGAAGGTGACGTGATTACCATATTTGCGCTTGCGGTGGATGTTCCCGAAGTTGAACGCCTCCTGCAGGTTTCGATCGACTTTTTCTAATGATGTCGCGTCTCTTAGCGTTACCGTTTTTCGTGATCCTGATGGGGATTGCGTCGGCTGCGATGATCGTACCTGCCGTGCACGGGTATTTCTTAGGCGATTTCAACACGATGCGGGTCTTCTTTTACGGAATGATCCTGTTCGGCATGCTTACGCTGGTCATTGGACTGGCGACGTTTGATTACACGCCAGACAGTGTCGCGCGCAGTCAGTTGATCGCGTTATTTGCCGCATTTACCGTGCTGCCGCTGATGTTTGCGATTCCGTTTTATGTGGCCATTGGAAATACGACCTTCTTGAATGCTTGGTTTGAGATGGTCTCAAGCTTCACGACGACTGGTGCGACGGTATACGATACATCAGGCCGCTTGACGCCATCGTTACACGTTTGGCGCGGCCTGATCGGTTGGCTGGGCGGATTGTTGGTTTGGGTGACGGCGATTTCAATCTTTGCACCCATGAACCTTGGCGGGTTTGAAGTGCGGGCAACTTCAGCTGTTGGGTCCGGTCCTAGCAATCAATTGACACAGATTGCGCGCATCCCCGATCCATCTGAACGCCTTGCGCGATATACGTTTGAATTGGCACCGATCTATCTTTCGCTCACGGCGATCCTTTGGTTCGGCCTCGTTGTGTTGGGCGAGGTACCTTATGTGGCGCTGGTCCACGCGATGTCGGTTCTTTCGACGTCGGGAATTACACCAATCGGTGGCTATTACTACGCAGCCAGTGGGTTCTGGGGTGAGGTGTTTGTATTCGCTTTCTTTGCTTTCGCGCTTTCGCGTTTGATGTTTTCAAAAGGATTGATCGGCGAGGACGCCGCAGGCATCCGCAAAGACCCCGAATTTCTAATTGCGGGGGCTTTGATCTTAGTTGCTACTTTGGCACTATTCTTGCGCCACTGGGTTCTTGCTATTGATGAAGTCGCGCCGGTGAATTGGCTGTCACAGCTTGCCGCACTTTGGGGCGCACTTTTCACGGTCACATCGTTCCTAACAACGACAGGGTTTGAATCGTACTTTTGGCAAGAAACCGTAGATTGGTCGGGCCTTGATGCGCCGGGTCTTATCCTTGTTGGACTGGCTTTGATCGGTGGCGGTGTCGCCACGACCGCTGGTGGCGTGAAATTGCTGCGTGTCTATGCGCTTGCGCGTCACGGAGAGCGCGAGGTCGAGCGACTGGTGCACCCATCATCAATTGGTGGTGGTGGGCGCGAAGCACGGCGGATTAGGCGTAAAGGCGCTTATATTTCGTGGGTTTTCTTTATGCTTTTTGCAATCAGCATTGCAGGTGTGATGGTGCTGCTATCCCTCACTGGTGTTCAGTTTGAAACTGCAATGGTTTTGGCGGTATCTGCACTTTCTACAACAGGACCATTGGCCGAAGTTGCGGCAGAAACTTCCATTTCGTTTGCAGGCTTACCCGATTTGGCAAAGGTGATTTTGGCATTCGCGATGGTGCTAGGACGTTTAGAAACTTTAGCCATTATCGCGCTGTTTAATCCAGAAATTTGGCGAAATTAGACGTATTTATGTTCGGTGCTTTTAGGGCTGGAAAATCGCTAATTGCCAATACATACTAGGCTCCAACGACGGGACGCCCAAAGTGCGGCCACAAAAACAAAAAAAGGGTGAGAGCCATGGCCTCCGACAAAGCAAATTTGCAAGACGCGTTTCTTAATCATGTTCGTAAAGTTAAAGTTCCGGTCACAATTTTCTTAGTGAATGGTGTGAAACTGCAAGGTGTAATTACCTGGTTTGACAGCTTCTGTGTGCTTTTGCGTCGCGATGGTCAATCACAGCTGGTGTACAAGAGCGCGATTTCTACAATCATGCCTGCGCAGCCCATCAGCCTTTATGAAGGCGAAGAGTAGCATTGCTCGAGCACGATAAGCCCGTAACGCGGGCTTGGGTTATACACCCAGAAATAAAGAACCTGCATACGCGACGGAACGCCAGTGCCGCGCTAGAAGAAGGCGTGGCTTTGGCCGCAGCGCTTCCAAACCTTGAGATTGTTGGATCAGAAATTGTGCGGCTGCCGAAACGGCACGCTGGCAAACTGCTTGGCAAAGGTAAGATCGAAGAACTGCATCGGCGGCTGGAAGATAACGACGTTGAGCTGGTTCTAATCGACGGATCGCTTACTCCTGTCCAGCAACGCAATCTGGAAAAGGATTGGGGGGTCAAGATCCTTGACCGCACTGGTCTTATCCTTGAGATTTTTAGTGACCGTGCGCGCACTGCCGAGGGTGTCCTACAGGTCGAGATGGCAGCGCTATCTTACCAACGGACCCGACTTGTTCGCGCGTGGACCCACCTAGAGCGTCAGCGTGGCGGACTTGGTTTCGTTGGTGGGCCGGGTGAAACACAGATTGAGGCCGACCGTCGCGCCATTGATTTACAGCTGCAGTCACTTAAGCGGCAACTTGAAAAAGTTGTGAAAACACGCACGCTTCACCGCGCTGGTCGCGCCAAGGTGCCTTATCCGATTGTTGCCCTTGTTGGGTATACGAACGCGGGTAAGTCAACGTTGTTCAACCATCTGACTGGTGCTGAGGTCTTTGCAAAAGACATGCTGTTCGCCACCCTTGATCCTACAATGCGCAAGGTCGTTTTACCTTCGGGTGACGAAGTCATTATGTCGGATACTGTGGGCTTTATCAGTGACTTGCCAACCGAACTTGTCGCTGCATTCCGTGCGACATTGGAAGAAGTGCTTGATGCTGATTTGATTTTGCACGTGCGCGATATCAGCCACGAGCAGTCAGCAGAGCAATCACAAGACGTGAACGATATTCTGTCCAGTCTTGGTGTTGCCGACGGTGCGCCGTTGGTAGAAATCTGGAACAAGATTGACCTGATGTCTGACGACGATCGCGCGGCGCTGGTGACGCAGGCTGACCGAACCGAAGACCTGTTTGCTGTTTCATCTATAACTGGTGAAGGCCTTGATGCGTTGCTGGCTGCGTTGCCAAGCAAATTGAAAGACCCGCGCAGCGAGGCGAAACTGACGCTTGATTTCGCCCAAGGGCGCAAACGCGCATGGTTGTTTGACGAAGGCATCGTCACTGATGACAAGCAAACCGACACAGGTTTTGAGATGACCGTCTTTTGGACGTCACTGCAAAAAGACCGCTTTGCACGGATGTAGTGTTATTGGGCTGGGGTCAAAACCGTAACACCAACTGCCGCAGCCCGCGCTAACGCTGGATCAAGAGACATCGGGATGTATTCGCCACGGCGCCACAACTCGCCCAGGTTGTCGTAATAGCGCGACAATGGATGGCCTGACTGGCCTGTTGCCGTGATGAACACAGAGCTGTCAGGGTCGGCAAAATCATACACACCACGGTAGCCTGCAGCATGCACGTTCTGGAACGGTGCGGGGCCGGTACCCGATGTTCGGCCACGTTGCAGGGTGTTATCGCCGCCGCTTGTTGATTGGCGGATGTTCACGAACCAATTCAGAACTGGTGCGTCGCCTAGGACAGGGTGATCGTGTGTCGCTTGATGTGCGTCGCCCCAGCGTAGTGCTTCGATCGCGGTGCCGTGGTTCTCGGCTATCCAAAGCAGCGCATCATCCAAAGCCTGTCGGGAAATGTCTGCACATGTCTCGGTCGGGGCGGATTGCAGCACGTCACACCATGCGGATGCCCCTGAGACATCGCGGAACACGCGTTCGATAAACAGCGGATTCGTGTGGGTGTATTCGGTCGCAAGCAGGCCCAACTCATCACGGATCAACCGTTTTTGTAGTTCACGCAGCCAAGCCGCGTAGATCAGCGGCTCTGGCAAATGTTCGTTCATTTCACCGTTCCAAGCGGCAAGCAGCTCAAGCGCCTTTTGACGCTGGCGTTGTGGCGTCCCTTCGGTAGCCGCATCGCCTGTAAACCACAGCTCTGCACCGATAAGGGGCAGCAGGCTGCGTGCGGTTTCGCTGACGGTATCAAGTTGCGCCTCAATAAAGCTTTCGCGTGTGTGGACACGGCGGGTTTGCATTAGGCGGTTCCAGCGGTTCACACGTTGTGTGTCACCCCAACGAAACGACACGTGATCGGGGAACGGCCGATCAACGGTCTTGTTGTTTGTGTTCCCAAGGATGCCACCGACAGGGTCAATGAATTCGGGGTTGTTCGCATAGGGCTGGATGCCTTGCCATTGGTTCGTCGCCGTGTAGCCAAAACTAGGGAGGCGACCTTGGCTTTGATGTGCCGCATCCCGTGCAGGAAGCGCGCCAATAGTTTTCATCGCGATCCGATTTCGATCAGCCAGTGTCATGTTCTGTGCTGGCGCAATATAGCCTTTTGCAGCTGCTACGGCCGCATCAACGGTGCGCGCACGCGAAACCGCCATAGCGGACGATAGCGTTGTGTCATTGGGTGACAACGCGGTCCAAGCGATGCTTGTGACATGGCCTGGTGGTGTGATGGTCCCAAGGTCAAACTGATCTGGGGGCAGCACGGGGCCATTGCCTGTCCAGCGTAAACGCAGGGTCACAGCGGTTCCATCTTTTACAGTAATAATGCTGTCGCGTGTCTTGAAATCTGCCCAACCGTCGACTGTGCGGTATTGGTTCGGGTTTTGGGGGTTTAGCTCTTCGATGAAGATATCTTGGTCATCGACATAGGCAGAGGTAATGCCCCAGCCCAGATCCGCACTGCGCCCTGTAAGGACGACTGGCATGCCGGGCAAGGTACCGCCAATGACACCGCCAGACGACAGTTCAAGTCGTGCGAGATACCAAACAGTCGGTGCGGTCAGGCCAAGATGGGGATCATTGGCAAGCAATGTTGCACCAGCGGTTGAACGGGCAGGTGCCGCAGCCCATGCATTCGATGCACCCGCAAGCTCAATTGGTTTGATCGGTGAAAGCGGATCAAACGGCATCCGCATGTTGGCAGCATAACGCGGCGTATTTGGAACAAGTGATGCGTAGTCGGGTAGTTCAGCAGTACCAGCACCTGGAACGTCAGGCAGGATGTCAGCCAAGCGTTCGTTGTCGATCATCAAAGACGTACGCGCGCGCAAAACTTCTGCTTCAAGATGCGATGAAAGCTGCAGCGCCATAAGCTTGAGGATCGCGAGGCTATCGGCAGGTTGCCAAGGCGAAACAGGGTGGTTGAACAGCCACATCTCGGGTGCGCCGCGACCCAATGCGCCCTTGTTCACTTCTGCGAGCCACGCGTTCACGCCTGCGGCATAGGAATCCAGAGCCATTGTCGTTTCATCGTCTTGGGCAGCAACGGATGATACCGCCAGTCCATAGATATCAAATCGACGCAGCACACTGTCGATGGCCAATGTCCGTTCACCAAACAGTTCGGACAGTCGGCCCTGTGCTGTTCGGCGCAACATCGTCATCTGCCAAAGGCGGTCTTGGGCGTGGGCGTACCCCAATGCGAAATAAACGTCAGAGTCTGTCTCGCCAAAGATATGTGGAACGTTTGCGTTATCACGCACGATTTCAACAGGTGCGCTGATACCGCGGGCCGTTGTCTGCAAGTCATAGTCAGGAAGCGAACGTGACGCGAAATAATAGGTCAACGCAAAGCTTGCGACACCTAAGACAACCAAAGCAGTTGCGAGCCGCATCAACCAACGAAAAACGAATGCCATAACTTTGCCTGCCTATTAATCCCGCAGCCCTTTTAGCGCTGCAAGACGCCTAGCGCTACGAGGAAATGTAGGCATCTAGGCGGCCGCGCGAAATGCTACTTTTCAGGTAGCAATCCACGTGGGCTAAACCGCAAGACAAGCAATAGGATCGTGCCCATCGTCAGCAGACGCATGTGAGCAGCTGAATCCAGCAAATGTTGCTTAAGGAACGAGCCATCCGTCATGCCAGACGTGATCAGGTTCATCAGTGCAAGACCCATCGGCTCCACCTGAACCCAAAGCCACCAGATCACAAATCCACCTAAGACAGCGCCAAGATTGTTGCCCGATCCACCAACGATCACCATGACCCATATAAGGAAGGTAAAGCGCAGCGGCTGATAAGATGTCGGCGTCAATTGACCGTCCAGCGTCGTCATCATCGCACCTGCGATACCGCAGATGGCGGACCCCAGAATGAAGATTTGCAAATGCCGTGCTGTAACATCCTTGCCCATAGCGCGGGCTGCTTCTTCGTTGTCGCGGATCGCGCGCATCATGCGACCCCATGGGCTGTTCAATGCTTTTTGTGACAACCAAAGCAGGATCAGCAGAACGATTGTGAACAACACTCCGTACGACAGTTTCACTGAAAGAGTGGATGCAAGAACCGGATCAAGACCAAAGCTTGCGGCGCGTTCTACAAAGGCTGGGTCTGCTTGCAGATCGACCTCTAAAGGGACAGGACGCGGCAGGCCAATGACGTTTTTCACGCCGCGTGTCAGCCAGTCTTCGTTCTTCATGATATTGATGACGATTTCCGCAATGCCAAGCGTGGCAATAGCAAGGTAGTCAGACCGCAAGCCAAGGGCTGCTTTGCCGATGATCCAAGCAGCACCAGCGGCAAGCAGGCCACCCAACGGCCATCCCATGATAATTGGTAGCCCTAGACCACCAAGATACCCTGTTGAGGCTGGATTGACGGATTCAATCGCATCAACACCTGCATCAAACACAAACCGAAAGATGAAAAAGCCCGCGACGATGATCGCAAGCGTCACCCAAGTACGGCGTCTGCCTTTTAGATGTTTCATAGACCAAACAGCGGCAAAGATAGCTGCAATACCGATTGCCAAAGCACCAAGTACTTTCAGACCACCAGCCGACCAAGCTTCGGCAACGGGTGGAACAGACGCCAATACAGCTGCAAGTCCGCCAAGTGCGACAAAACCCATGATCCCGATGTTAAACAGGCCAGCAAAGCCCCATTGCAGGTTCACGCCCAATGCCATGATCGCTGATATCAGTCCCATATTCAGGATCAGCAGGGCAGAGTTCCAACCCTGAACAAAACCTGTGCCGATAATCAGCAATGCAACGAATGCAAAATAAAGCGGTGTTTTGACAGTATCACTCATAGCGATTGCCCTTTGAATAGACCGGTCGGCTTGATCAGCAGTACAATCACGAGGATCGTAAAGCTTACTGCGAATTTGTAATCAGTGGATAGAAGTTGCACGAGGCTTGATGGCTCAAGGCTTTCGGGTAGCACGTAAACCGCCACCTTCTTCCATGCGTAGGTAATTGTAACCTCGCTAAACGCGATCACAAAACCACCGCCGATAGCGCCCAATGGGTTACCTAGACCGCCAACAACGGCGCTGGCAAAGATCGGTAACAACAGTTGGAAGTATGTGAAGGCTTTGAACGACTTATCGAGACCGTACAGAACACCAGCAATCGTGGCCAACGCGGCGACGATCAACCATGTTACACGGACCACGCGTTCTGGGTTGATACCTGACAGCAGTGCCAAATCTTCGTTATCCGAAAACGCGCGCATCGATTTGCCGGTGCGTGTTTTATTTAGGAAATAGAACAAGGCTGCGACAACCGCAAAGGCAACAACAACTGTAATCGCCTGCGTGGTTTTGATTGCCAGACCTTCCTTAAGGCCTGTCATCTCTTTGAAATCGCGGGCAGAAATGATAAAACGCTCACCATCCGCAAACCGGATATCACGTACACCAATGATAAAACGCACGACGCCGTTCATAATGAACATCACACCCATTGATACGATCACAAGGATCACAGGCTTGGCCTTTTGATCACGGTAGAATTTGTAAACGACGCGGTCAGTGCCAAGCAGCAGCAGCGATGTCGCCGCAATACCAATCGGCAATGCAAGAAGGGCGGTTGGCAGCGGACCAAAGCTGACACCCATAGACTGCAACCCCCAAGTCGCGATGATCGTGGCCATCGTTCCAAAGGCCATCGTATCGCCGTGGGCAAAATTCGAGAACCGCAAGATCCCGTAAATCAACGTGACGCCCAATGCGCCAATCGCTAATTGCGCGCCATAAGCCAGACCGGGCACGATCACAAAGTTGGCCAAGGCCACAATCGCATTTAGAAAATCCATCAGGCAGGATCCTTGCAGGTTAAAAACAGTGTTTCGGCGGTGTGTGATAGCTGGTCATTACGGACCCACACCAAGGAATGAGAACCAGTGACGATAAGGCTTTGCGCATCAGACGCGCCCTGGGCCCATAAGAACGGGCCTTTGTCACCTATTGAGGACATTTGAGAAGACGTCTCGTCGTAAGATATCGTGAACGTGCCAGCACCATCAGGGCCCACGTTAATTGGCGCAATACGAAAAGTAATACCGCCGCTTACTTGTGCACATCCGCCAGCCGCATCACACGACGTGGCCGTGTCGCACGTGATCACATTGACCGCACCTTCAGCTTGCCCCTGCGAAACTGACGCAGCCCAAATTGCTATGATAGCAACGCCCTGCATCATCCGCCCAAGAAGCTCCGGCGAACTTGCTCATCAGCCAGTAGCTCTTTGCCGGTTCCAGTGTGCGCATTGCGGCCTTGGACAAGAACATAAGCTTTGTCTGCGATTTCAAGCGCTTGTCGGGCGTTCTGTTCAACCATCAAAATTGGAATGCCCGTGCGAGCAACCTCAATGATCCGGTCGAACAACTCATCCATGACAATCGGCGATACGCCAGCTGTCGGCTCATCAAGCATCAGAACTTTCGGCTGAGTCATCAAAGCACGACCAACGGCGACTTGCTGGCGCTGGCCGCCTGACAACTCACCCGCGGCCTGATGGCGCTTTTCTTTCAAAATCGGAAACAGGTCATAGATTTGGGTCATCGTATCCGCGAAATCGTCACGGCGAATGAACGCACCCATTTCAAGGTTCTCTTCCACAGTCATCGTCGTAAAGATGTTCGAAGTCTGCGGCACAAACCCCATGCCCTTCACCACACGTTCTTGCGGCGTCAACTTTGTGATATCCTCTCCGTCCAAGCGCACGGCACCAGAATTCACGTTTAGCATGCCAAACACAGCCTTCATCGCAGTCGACTTACCAGCGCCATTCGGGCCGACAATCACAGCAATTTCGCCTTTTTCGACAGCAATTGTACATTCGTGCAGAATATCGGGGCCCTTACCGTAGCCGCCGGTCATCGCATCCCCAATCAGAAACGGTTCAGACATGCGCACTCCTCGGGCTCGCTTTGGTGAAAATACTCAAATTCTTTGCCATCAAACTGTCGCCACCTGATCTTTGTTTTTGAGACCTGTCCCAAGATAGGCTTCGATGACCTGCTCATTGGCTTTTATCTCTGCCAACGTGCCCTGGGCTAAAACCTTTCCCTCGGCCATACAGATAACAGGATCGCAGAGGCGACCGATGAAATCCATGTCGTGCTCAATGACCACGAACGTATAGCCGCGCTCTTTGTTCAACCGAATGATCGCATCGCCGATAGTATTAAGCAGTGTTCGGTTCACGCCGGCGCCAACTTCATCCAGAAATACGATGCGGGCATCAACCATCATCGTGCGACCAAGCTCGAGCAGCTTTTTCTGGCCACCAGAAATTTCGCCCGCTTTCTGATCAGCGAGGTGATCGACTGTCAAAAAGTCCAACACTTCGTCGGCTTTCGCTTTTAATGCGCGCTCTTCATTCGCGATCCGTTTGCGTCCGAACCATGTGTTCCAGAGCGCTTCACCCGATTGACCACCCGGAACCATCATCAGGTTCTCGCGGCACGTCATCGATGAAAATTCATGTGCGATTTGGAAGGTCCGCAGCAACCCTTTGTGGAATAACGTGTGTGGCTGTAATCCGGTGATATCTTCCCCAGCCATTGTGACCGTGCCAGCAGTTGGGGGCAGGACACCCGCAATCACGTTAAACAGCGTGGTTTTACCCGCTCCATTTGGTCCGATCAGCCCCGTGATTGTTCCTTTCTCAATCGAGAGAGAGGCACCATCAACAGCGTGAAAACCACCAAAGGTCTTCACTAGATTTTCTACGACAATCATCTTCCAACCCTTCGCACGTTATATACGTGTCTTATGGTGTTGAAACGGCGCAGGGAAATCCCCTGCGCCGTCTCTATTAGTGGACCAGTTTAGCGGTAACCAATTGTCGAATAAACGCCATCAGCGAATTCGATTTCCTGGTAGTTACCAGCTGACTCGCCTGGGCCGATCAGCTCAACCGCAGAAGCACCGACATAGTCGATGTCTGTACCAGCAGCCAAAAGCGCGAGGCCTTTTGCCAGCTCGCCTGGGAAGATTTCAACGCCTGGTGCGTTTGCAACGTCCATGACGTGATCTTTGAAGTCAGCAGAAGCTGAAGAACCAGCAGCTTGCATGGCCAGCATGATCAACGCAGCTGCGTCATATGACTCTGGTGCGAAAGCAGATGTGCCATCGAAACCAGCAGCTTCGGCAAGACCAACAAATGTTGCTGCGCCAGCGCTATCAGTGCCAGGGTAGGCGCCGTATGAACCGTTAAGCTCTGCACCAAAGTTTTCGTTCAGCTTTGCGCCGACCATGCCATCTGGCACGTAGAATGTGTCGAATGCGCCTGCATCGAGAGCAGAACGGATAACGCCTGAACCACCTTGGTCAACGTAACCAGCTACAACCAGAACGTCGCCGCCAGCTGATGCAAGAGCACCAACTTCAGCAGAGTAGTCTGCTTTGCCGTCTTCGTGTGACGCAGAGATTGTGACGGTGCCGCCAGCTGCTTCGAAAGACGCTTGGAATGCGTCAGCAAGCCCCTTGCCGTAGTCGTTGTTTGTATATGTCAAAGCAACTTCGTTCACGCCGCGATCCTGTAGGATGTTGGTGATGATCACGCCTTGGCGCGCATCTGAAGGTGCTGTGCGGAAGAACAGGCCGTCGTCTTCTGCAGTTGAAAGGCCTGGTGATGTTGCTGATGGTGAAATCATAACAACGCCGTTTGCACGTGCAACGTTCGCGAGGATCGCGCCAGTTACGCCTGAACAGTCAGCGCCCATGATTGCGTTTACGCCGTCTGATGTCACAAGACGCTCAGCAGCAGTTGTCGCAGCACCGGCATCGATACAAGTCGAATCGCCACGTACAGACGTTACAGTTGAACCATCAAGCAAAGCGCCAGATTCTGTAACTTCAGCCATCGCCAGTTCCGCACCAGCACCCATAGCAGGTGTGATGGATTCAAGCGGACCAGTGAAGCCCAAGATTACGCCGATTTTCACGTCTTCGGCGAATGCTGCGCCTGATGACAATGCGATGGCTGTTGTCGCCATAAGTAGTTTTTTCATGTGTAGTCTCCCTATCGGATTTTTATCCTGCAAAAGAGACTAGCTATGCAGTTTCCAAAAGGAAAGTCGGAACACTAAGGCAATAAGCCTGATCCCAATTGTTTTTGAGGCTATTTCACCGATCTGAACCTTTCCTGCTTGTCGGATATGTACAGCGATGCGCCAATCCTATGTTATTGTGTGCAAAATTGGGGAATCGCAGGTTTTATGATTTTGATTTTGGAAGATACCAACTCTTGCGCAAAACCCTTCAAGGTTGGTTCGGAATCCATCTAATTAGTTGACGAGCCGAATTTTCACACCTTATGGTTGTGCCGTATTGTCAACGGCAATTCAGGAGATAACGAGTATTAGTTGTTCAACCGTAGAATCCTTACCCAAGAAACCTCCGACTTGGCCGCGGTACTAAAGCTTATCGATCTTAGTCGAACAACTGCGCAAATCGACTGCGTATCGGACTCAATAAAAGGGGATAGGTCATGGCTGTTGAGAACACAGAACGGGGCGGAGAAGTCCATAGCGGCATGAAGGGTGGGTTAACTGGATGCGGTGAGAACACCCGAACAAATCCGGATCACTGGAGTAATACGTCAAAACGTATCACCTGTGACAAGAATGGCTGCAAAAATTAGGCTGAGAAGAAGGTTTTTTAAGTTGCTGCCGCACAATGAAAAATGGATTTGTGCGGCGGAGACATTTAGAAAGATAGCCTAGCGGCGTGGCTGCCGCGCTCGCGATATGGTGTCGTGTCGTAATGCGACCTGTAGCATTTTGAAAAATGCGAAGGTGACGCAAAACCACATGCCAAAGCGACGTTAATCACGGTCATATCTGTCTGCATCAGCAGGTTTCGCGCCTTTTGCAGGCGCAGTTCCATATAATAACGCTTTGGGCTGCGCGACAAATACCGACGAAATAGGCGCTCAAGCTGGCGTGTTGACATGCCAACTTCTTTTGCAAGCACCGCAGGGCTAATCGGCTCTTCGATGTTGGTTTCCATCATCTGAATCACGCGCGACAACTTAGGGTGGCGCACACCAATTCGCGTAGGGATCGAAAGGCGTTGCGTGTCTTGGTCAGTGCGGATTGATGAATAGATCAATGTATCGGCAACGGCGTTGGCAAGCTCTTCACCATGCTCGTCCGCGATGATTTTCAGCATAAGGTCGATGGATGCCGTGCCACCCGCAGTCGTGATACGGTTTCCGTCGACGACAAACACAGACTTCGTCAGCTCAACTTCTTCGAATTCTTCGGTAAAGCTGTCTTGGTTTTCCCAGTGGATCGTCGCCTTTTTTCCGTCAAGCAATCCGGCTTTTGCCAAAGTGTGTGCTGAGGTACACAGGCCTGCCATTGTTACGCCACGACGTGCTTCGCGTCTGATCCAATTCAAAATCCGCTTTGTCGTGGCTTGTTGTATGTTTACGCCGCCACACAGCATGATTGTATCGTCACGCACAAGCTCGGATAGATCGGAATCAAGCTTAAAGGATGTGCCATTCGAACAGGTTTTAAAATCGCCGCCTTCACCAACGACAGACCATTCATACAAGGTCTTACCGGACGTACGGTTCGCAATGCGCAGGCATTCAACCGCACAAGCAAAACAGAGCATGGTGAATTCATCCATCAACACAAAGACAAAGCGCCGTGGCTTCGCGGGTTGGGACACATCTACTGAGGGGGCGTTGGTATTCATTTGGGGCTCGTGAAAGCTGATATGTTTTACCCTCAACAGGTTTATGGTGCGATATCAAGACAAATTCGTATGTTCACAGGGCTTATAGCATCAGTTTAGGCAATTTCGCGTTGGACCTTCTTTAAAGCCGCAGTATAAACGACGTCCGACCAACGACCTGCTTACAGGTAACCCTTTTTTCTAGATGGAGCGAAACCAATGACAAATTGGCAAAAAACGGATTGGCGCAACAAGCCTCGGATCCAGATGCCAACCTATACGGATGAGGCTGCTTTGAATGCGGTCGAAAGCCGTCTGTCTGGTTATCCACCATTGGTATTTGCAGGCGAAGCACGCCG